>NZ_AYXE01000019.1:0-93849 GCF_000502235.1 Mesorhizobium sp. L103C119B0
CGCGGAAGCGCGTGCCAACATGCCGACCGCCGAGCAGATCGGTTCCGAAATGGTGGTTCCGGACGCCGAGTGGGATCAACGCAAATAAGGCAGTGCTTATCAACCGCTGCAACGCCTGGATCCAGAACTAACCACCTTCCCTAAGAGCGGGGGCCTGCGGCCCATAGGCCAGGTAGATCCACTTTGCATTCTTCACTGGGGTTCGAAAACATGTCGCTGACACAAGACGTCGCCAATACGGTCGCCAGCCTCACATATGACGAGCTGCCGGATCATGTACGCGACAAGGCGAAGCTTCTCGTCCTCGATCATGTAGGCTGCATGATTGCGGGAAGCACGACGCGCGGGGCCCATCAGATGACACCCTACCTGGCGCGCATCGATTCAGGTGGCCCCAGCACCGTTTTCGGCACGTCGCTGCGCTTCCATCCCGCTAATGCGGCCCATGCCAACGCGCATGGCGTCAGCATGTTGAGCCTCGACGATTCCTACATCCTCTTCGGCCATCCAGGCGCGTCGATTATCCCAGCCGCTCTCGCGGTCGCCGAAGACGTCGGCAGCTCCGGCAAGGAGTTGATTACAGCGATTGTCGGCGGCTACGAAATGTCCCTGCGCCTTGGCACCGCCATGCGTCCCAGCGAGGACCGCGACCGCCAGGTCAAGGGCTACGCCACTTGGCAAATCTTCGGCGCGTGCACCGCGGCAAGCCTGTTGTACCGGTTTACCGCCACGCAGATCGTCGATGCCTATGGCCTGACCCCAATGCATGCCCCACTCCCCTTTCTGCGCAAGTTCCACTCGCGGCCGATGAGCCTTTTGAAGAACAATTACGGATGGGCGAACAAGGGCGCCATCACGGCGGTCGACCTTGTACGCGCCGGTTTCCATGGCAATAGCACCATCTTTGACGGCGATGACGGGTTCTGGGCCATGGCTGGGTCCGATCGCTTCGCACCCCGGGACATGCTCGACCAGTGGGGCGAGCGCTATTTCATCCTCGAGACCGGCTTCAAGCCGTTTGGCGTCTGCCGCTGGATCCACACGGCGGTTGACTGCTTGCGCGCTTTGCTGGCCCGCCACCGTTTCGGCCGCGCCGACATCAGTGGCATTCACGTCGAAACGGTGAGCGAGTTCGTCCGCGACTTCAACGGCCCTTGGCCGCAATCGACCGTCGAGGCCGCGTTCCATATCCCCTATGCGCTTGCTCTCGAACTGCACGACAAGTCGTCCGCGACGGGCCTGCGCGAAGACGACTTGGCGGACAAAGACCTCCAAGAAACAGCGTCGCGAATAAGTCTCACAACACTCGCCGGCGCCGACGAGAAGTTCTATGCGGAAAAGCGCCTGCCGGCTCGCGTCAGTGTCACCCTCGAGAGTGGCGAAACTCTCTCCGCCGAGGCCGAGATTCCGACCGGTGCCCCCGGCGGGCCGGCTTTTGGGCCGTCGGAGGTGGAAGCCAAGTTCCTCACTCTGACAAGCCCCATTATCGGCGAAGCGAATGCCGTGCGTCTGAAGGAAGCTCTCCTCGAACTGGAGTCTCTTTCCGTCCGCGACGCACTTAAATCATGCGCCGTGGCGTGAGNTGTGGGCCCGGCGGGCCGGCTTTTGGGCCGTCGGAGGTGGAAGCCAAGTTCCTCACTCTGACAAGCCCCATTATCGGCGAGGCGAAAGCCGTGCGTCTGAAGGAAGCTCTCCTCGAACTGGAGTCTCTTTCCGTCCGCGACGCACTTAAATCATGCGCCGTGGCGTGAGATCGCGCATACGTGCGGCGCCGTCCGGCGCGGTCGCCGCCAATATCGGCCATGGCAACGAGCGCGTATGCGACGCCATGATCGACGGCGCCCCATGCACCTCCCAAACACAGCACCGTATCCTGGATGTTTTTCAGCGTGAGGCGCAGCGAGTGCATCCATCGCTGCCCACCTACTGATCCTGGTAGTTTTTGAGAATCCCATCCCCGCATAGTTTGTGGGCGGTCATTGCGGGCCATACACCCCATCGCCCAGCTTGCATCTACTTACAACGTGATTGGTGGAACATGAACGCGACCGTTCTGAAATTCGGGGGCTCTTCCTTTATGCATCCTGAAGACTACCGTCGAGTTGCTGGGCACATAGCCGACCGACTGGCGGCTGGCGAAAACAAAATCGTTGCCGTGGTCAGCGCGATGTCGGGAACAACTGGCAACCTGAAAGCAATCATGCTCGACGTCAACAAGCAAGCATCACCATCGAACCTCGATGCGGCACTTGCAACCGGTGAGATGCTCAGTGCTTGCCTGTTGGAGGCCGCCATCAGCCGGCTAGGAGTTCCCGTGACGTCTTTGAACGGCTATTCCCTTGGAATACGCACGAATTCAAACTTCGGTCGCGCGTCAATAGAAAGCGTAGACCCTAGGCCAATTATGGCAGCATTGCAGGAGCATCCCATTGCCATTGCCGCGGGCGCCCAAGCAATTGATCAGTCCGGCAGGTTAACGTTTCTGGGCAGAAACAGCTCTGATTTGACAGCTATCGTAATTGCGTCAATGTTAGGAGAGCACGCATGCGAAATCTACTCGGATGTTCCAGGCGTCTATACGGCAGACCCTTATCTTGTCCCAGGGGCACTACTAATTCCGCAGATCGACTATGGGACGATCGCACAGATGTCGCGACATGGCGCAAAGGTACTGCACCACAGGGCAGTGGAATACGCCGAGAAGCAGGCGGTCACCATTGTTTGCAAATCTCTCACCTGCGACGGAGCCGTCACGGGCACGATCGTAACAGGCCATGGGAACGCCCGTTCCGTCACAGTGGCTCGCGATGCAGCGGTGATATCGTGCGCCAGCCTTACAGAACGCGCCAACCTCCGCGCGCTTCTTGATCAACACGACATCAGCGCGATCTGCATGGAAGACAACTGCGGGACCGGCATATGCATTATAAGCGACGTTGATTTTGCCGTACGGTTGGTCAAGATGACGAGCACTTGCTCGGTCTTTATTGGATCAAAAACCGCGGTGACAGAGCTCGATTTATCAGTGTTGCGCGTCCACTTGGAGGACGATTATGAGCGCGCCATTTTCCTGGCGCGCCAGATCCACGAACGGATGTACCCTGGACCGGTTGGCGAACCGTTTGGGTCGAGAACGGCTAAACAGTGCTCGCCTTATAGTTCGCTGCTCACCCGCGCAAATAATGCGCCGGGAAATCAGCAGTAGCCGCGTCGCTCGGCGATCTAATCGAGCTCGTGGGCGACCCGCTCGCCCGAGAGCGAATTGTAGCGATCGTATGCAGGCATCCCCGGCTGAGTTGTCGACGACCACCGGACGCGGAACCCACGACCATCGTTCAGTGTGTCGGAGACCGAAGTCCAGGCTCCAGCGCTTCGCATCCCGCGGGATGTAGCGATAGAGGCGCGAGCGGTGCCCGCCAGCTCGCACGGGTGAAGTCCTAAACTTGCTGGAAATTGAGGGCGGGGTGCATCCTCTGCTGAGGAATCAGAAGCCCATGCCGGTTGGCGCCGGCAGCAAGGATGCACCCCATGACGACGAGAATACCGGCAACGATGCGCACCCGCCAATCCCTTTCCGACCTGATTGAAGGGCGTCTTTCCACACCGGCGGGTCGCTCGGAGCTGATGAAGCTTGCGACCCGCCTGATCGTGGAGGAAGCCCTGGAGGGGGAAAGCCGGGATGCGGTCGGGCGGGACTATTACGAACATGGCGCCGAGCCCGGCCATGGTTACCGCAACGGCGTGCGCAGCGGACGCCTGAAGACGGCGGAAGGCTTTGTGGAATACTCGGCCCCGCAGGTGGCGGGCCGCGACGAGCCGTTTCGTTCCGGAGATCCGCGAGCATCTGAAGGGACGCACGGAGGCGCTCGAGGACCTGGCGGTGGAACTGCTGGCACGCGGTCTTTCGGTGCGCGGCATCGAGGACGCCTTCCGGGACGAGACAGGGCGGCTGCTCCTGTCGAAGACCGCGGTCAGCGAGATCGGCGAGCGGCTATGGGCAGACTACCAGGAATTCGCCACGCGCGATCTTGGCGAATATGAGATCGCCTATCTGTTCGTCGACGGCATCGCCGAACGCATCCGCCCCAGGCAGAAGCGCGAGCCGGTGCTGGCCGCCTGGGGTTTTACGGCATCTGGCGCCAAAGTGCTTCTGCATCTGATGGCGGGTTCCAAGCAGGACGCCCAGACGGTGAGCGCCTTCTTCCAGGACATGCGCGGCCGCGGGCTCGGCGATCCGCTGCTCGTCGTGTGCGACGGGGCAGCCGGCATCATCAAAGAACCTGGAGCAGCAGATCATCTTCAGCGGTGCCGCCGATGGGGCGGTTCAGGAACACCATCTCCACACCGGAACGACGGAACTCGCCCATCAGCAGCGCCTGATGAGCGTAGCGGCGGGCGAGCCGATCGGGAGCATGGACGTAGAGACGCGACGTGGCCACTGGCAACCGCATCCCTCAGCCGCTCCAACGCCGGGCGAAGCAGGATCGAACCGCTGTAACCGTCATCCTGATAGCTGTAACCTGGCTCAAGCACGAAGCCATCGGCGGCAATGCGTTCGTGCAACGCAGTGACCTGACTGGCAATCGTGTTGTCGCGCGTCTGGGCCTCGCTCGACACCCGCGCATAAAGTGCACATCGCGCCTCGGTCATTGCTCACCTCCCGATCTCGCTGTCACGCCCGTCACCTTCGATGACAGGCCCGTGCGACGTGCTGGCCGCTGGCTCGTGCGCCGGATGGTCGGCACAAGCCGAGCATAGGCCTCGAGCAGATGTTGGGGGCCGGTTCTTGTCGCTTCGAACGACACGTGCACGCGCAGCACAGGGCGATCCATGCGCCGGACCATGTGCGCCTCCATAGGCCGGCTCACAGCCGGGCCGTCGATGGCGCATTAAATCCTGTGGTGGCCCTGATTCGCCCGCGACAAATCGACTCGCATCCCGACCACGACAGGTCTCAACAAGCTGCCACCTACGGCTTGGACGCTCGACGCATACCGACCACTCAAAGCCACATTTGGCAACATTGTACGGGGGTCTGTGGAACGCTTCTTTGCCTGGATCAGCCGCAACAGACAGCTATGCATCAGCCGCATCCGGACGTCTATTCGCGCATGCCGATGTGAGGTCGGTCTGCGTTTGTATTCTTGTTTGAGGCAGGACGATGGCACGCCGGCTAATTGAGGCGGTCTGGTGAACCAGCAGTCGTCATACAAGCATCGAAGTCAACTGATGAGACATTGGAGACATTAAACGTTCGTTGCGATGTTACATATTCAGAAAAACTAGCGCAACCAACACTTAACTTAAAATAGCTTTGTGTGTTGCGGTGATGTGATAGAGCTTTGGCGATGACGGCCCGCAGAGCCGCAGCCTTAAAGCCGGCTTTGTGCACCTGTGCATCAGTGAAAACATCCAGCGCTGGCTGCGGAGGAGAGACCATGGAGCGCCCGCGAATGACTGCGGTCTCTCAACCTGGCGGGCTGGCAACCAGAGTGTCCGACCAATTTTCTTTCGCTTCGTCGATGCATTTACCGAAGGCAGCTAAGGAGGCGTTTGCAGTCGCGTTCGGCCGATTTCTCGACCAGACTGATGCTGTTGCTCAATCCGAGCAGTTGTTCGACCTGTTATCTGCTTTTGCCCTGAATTTTGATTGCCCGTGGATCGCCTATAGCTCTCTTACACCCGACCAAAGATTTTTCAAGCCGCTTCGACGCGGTCCGGCGGTCATGCTGAATTATCCTGATGAATGGCAGGAGCGCTACTTCGAAATGGGTTATGATAGGATAGATCCTATCATCAAGACCAGTCGAAAGCGGGCGGGCCCCTTTCGATGGAGTGACGTGTACAAAGACACAGGCACGACTGAAGACGAACGGCGCGTTTTCGATGAGGCTGCGACGTTCGGCTTAAGGTCAGGCATCAGCGTTCCATTGCACGGCCCCCATGGCAGCTTCGCGATCATGAGCTTTGCTCAACCCTGGAACCGCGAATTCCAAAATAGAACAGTCACCTACTTGCAACTTGCCGCGTTTCATTTCCACTTAAGGGTCGCGAAGTTTAAGAGCTCGAGCGGCTTCCAGGAGGTTCCTAAGCTTTCTCCAAGAGAAATTGAGTGTATTTTATGGGCAGCAAGAGGTAAATCGTCGTGGGAAATAGGAAAGATTTTAGGTATATCTGTAAATACTGCCAATTTTCACATTAAAAACGTAATGCAGAAATTGAATGTCGCTAGCAGAACGGTCGCTGCCATAAAAGCTGTACACCTGGGAATTATCGAATTGTAAAAAACGTCGTCCAAAAGACGTCGTCACGACGGGCACGAAACGCGCATTCTTACGAAAATTTCAGGCATCTGAACCGCGATCGCGCCTGTCTTTTCCCCTCTGTAGGCAATTGTGGGACGGAGGGTTTGTTCAGGCTTTTCGGAATCGCACGCTCTGCCAGAGCGGGGAGTTGGCACGCACTGGACATGATTGCAACTGCTCTGTTTCTACTCGTACTCGGTTGGGCGAGTAAACGGCCAGTGATGGCACTATCATCCTGGGTAGGTAGCACGGGCCGAGGTTGCCGCTTAAAACCGCTGAGCCACCGCGAGATTTCCGATTAGCACTGGCTTGCGGTATCGAGACGATCGGTCTTGGCGCGCGGGTGCTCACGCGACACCGCAACGCCTCCACCTTTCCCCCTAGATGCCTGCCGAGGCGGTCGAGCTTCTCGATGGGCGTGGGTCCAAAGGTGAGCGGATAGCGTTCGAACTTTTCCAGCATGTTCTCTCCGGCAACACGTGGTTGAGCTGAAATTAGCTGCACGGGTCATTCTAAAAGGCGTGTTGGATTTGGGGTTTAGCTGCATCCTCCAACGTTGCAGAAGAGCTCATCATTATTTCCAGCGCCTCGCACGGAGACGAAGCAGCCCGCATGCCGGCGTGCTGCGACGGCTCCCATGCCTACGGAACCCAAATAGCTGCATCTCGCGCCATTAGATGTCCCGGGATGCGGTCACCTCCGCCCATTTCAAGCGTACCTATTCTTGAACGATCAGCCCAATATCCGTGATACGAAAGTGGCGGAAATCCGAGCTCTGATCTTGTCACGGCCGCGCCTCAAGGGGGCAGCAGCGATATAGCTAGCATTAGATTTTGGAGCGAATCTGCCGAGTCACTCGTCACCTCATAATGATCTGGCGATTGGCATCCAACGTCCTCGCAACTGCCGAAATGCTCAGCCATTTGGCCAGCTCTGCTAGCGCAGCTAGACCGCCAGATCAGAAAGAGCACGCTTGCGAAATAGGCGACCTGGAGGAGCAGCGAACAAGCCAGCGTTGTGACGACTACTGCGCGGATGGAATGAGAAGCGAAGTAGACAGTTAGAGCGTTGCTGCATAGGACCAGCCACAGGACGCGATAAAAGATTCTAAAGGGCAACGGCCGTTCTCCTGGTTTGTCCGCAGATCATGCAGCGACCTTGTCGGCCGCAATATGGGTCTGGCAGTTCTTCGGGCAGACGCGGGTGCAGGCTCCGCAGCCAATGCAGCGGCCGGCATGGTCGACGACGATGATCATGCGATTGAGCTCGCCATCGAAATCGTCGTCATCGCCGTCGCAGACGCCGAGAATTTCACCCGCGTCATCGACGCCATAAAGATGCATGACCTCGCGAGAGCAGACTTTGAAACAGCGGCCGCAGCCGATGCAGGTCGTGCCGTCTATAGCGGTGAGATATTCCGGCATCCATCCGGAGCCGTCGCGGGTGGTGAATGTGCTCCTCATCGTAACATCTTCATTGCAGCGAGCTCTCTCTTGGCATCATCCAACTCGGCAAAAACGGCCGACGTTTCCTCGGCAACTTCCTCTATCTCCGTCCATTTTCGCGGGAGATCCTCTGCAAGGTCGCGCAATTTCATCTTGGCAACTGCCGCGCGCAGCTGAAGCTTTCGGACTTTCTTCCCCATCTCATCTAGCTTTGACATAGATCCTTCCTCGAAATCGGTTTCATCACGCCGGCGCCACGCCGGGATAGGCTTCAATGGCTGCAGTCGCATCGTCGACCAGTTTCGTACCGGCCTCCGCGAGCTTCCTGAACGTCTCGAAGCCGAACCTGTGGATGTCTCGACAGAGCGACCAACCGCCCGGCCGTGAACACCAGGCGTCCGAAGCCCCCATGGGTTTCATCTCAATCATTGGCGGTGTCACCAGGCCGGAGCGCTCCTCGATCGCAAGCCCCACGGCGGTGTAAAACATGTCGAGCCTCCACAGCACATCCGGATCGGGATCTCCGATGACAGGGATCGCACGGCGCTGTTTTCTGGTGACGATGAAGTCCGCCAGCAGCTCGGCGTCCGATTTGCCTTCCCATGAGCCGTAGGACTCCTGAGCACGGGATCAGCCGCACGAGGCATTTGACGAACGGGGTGGCAAGGGCCGCCGCGTCCTCGTTGACAGCAGGGCTGACCGCGGCTTCAGACATTTCGTTCTTCTCCTCATGCCAGTCCTCTTCCTCGAAGGACGATTTCTTTTTTCGGGGACGCCTACTTCGGCCACACTTGCGCAGCCGGCGCCCGGCTCGGGGCGGCCGATTCCACGCAATGGATGTCCCAGTGGCCGACCTTGGACACGTCCTCGACTGCGAGGTCTTCCACCCCGGCCGGAATTCGCGTCGAGCATCGCTTCCGCCGCGATGCGGCCGGAGGTCATCGCAAGATTGGAGCCTCGAACCCGCTGCAAGCGATCCACACTGTGCTGCATGGAACCGACTTGCTGCGGCCGCGCCAGGGAAATGGACGAATTGGCCAGTACACATTCCAACCGTCACCCCCTTTTACGGGCGGCGCTTTGACACCTTCGGCAAGAAATTCTTTTGCGGTGCCGCGCAGAGAGCGCCGTGACAAACCTTCTCATCCTTGTAGTTGGCCAAGGCCTGTAGCAACTCCGGTAGAAGGTGCTCTTTCAGTTCGTCAGGGATAGGCTCCGGACCGTCCAGCGACTTCAGTGCCAGCTCGACCAACTCGATCGCGCGATTTTTGTTGCCGCTCTCATGATAATACCGAGCGACCGCCGGATAAGACCAGAACTTTGGGCTGTCGCCTTGCGGGGGATTCAGTGCCAGCACGTGTTCGGACAGCTCTTTGCCTATCGCGAAGCGCTCAGGAGACGGAAAGCGCGAATGGTCAAGGTTCGGATGGAAGAGTTGGTTTAGCGCCGCGATCATCCAGTCCTCGGAGTTTCTGTCGATCGCGTCGCGAACCAATTGGTGCATGAGGGGCAAGCCGGTCCACATGTCGTGTATTTTGTGAAGCACCAGAGTCGCATGAGCCAGGCGGAAATTGAGGTTGTCCGGCAACAAGGCAATGCCCTCTTCGATCGCCGAGAGCGCCGTCTTCCAATCCTCTGTCTTCACCGCCGCCCAAAATCTGTCATCGATCGGCTTCTTCAACGCTTGTTCGCGCGCCATGCGTTCGTTTTTGGCGATCCGCTCCGTATCGGCGGATTTCGCTTGATCGCTGGTGCGCCAGCTGCCGTTATGCACTTTCGGCAAAACCTCATCGAGTTCCGTCGGAAGACCGATAAAGGCGATGTGGCCGTCTCGGTCGACCACGAACGAGGTCGGAATCGCGACAGAAAAGCTGGGTTCCATCCAAAGCTTGTTCATTTCGCCTGTGTAGTCGAACGCCATCCGATAGTTCAGATTCGAGCACTTTTCGGTCAACCACGCGTCCAACTTGGTTCGGGCCTCGACGGCCGTTGGAGCGTCTTCATCAGCCGCGATCCCGACGACCTCAAGTCCGCTGTCCCTGTATTTCTCCTGGAGCTGCATCAGATGGGGCATCGCCGACACACATGGTCCGCACCAAGTTGCCCAAAATTCGACGATATACACTTTGCCGGGCTGGAAGTTCGTGAGGGGCTCGCCACGCAGCCAGTTCTCCACTTTGATCGAAGGAGCCGGTGACTCCATTTGCAATACCATGTTGCTCTCCAAAGCTATGGCCAGAGGTTGCGCGACTTTATGCGCGAGCTTGTTTCCCTCTTAGAGAGGGGCACACGGGCAGGGAAAGGAGAGCATCGCTCGTCGCGCGCGTCTGCGTGCAGCCAGCCTTCCCTCAGTGTTGCCGCATCTCAATTCGCAAAGGCCGTGCCAGCGCGCTCAGCGGGCAGTAAAATCTTGATTATACTTAGACAACTTTGGAGTGCCCAAGATAGCCGGTTGTATTGAACGCGACATGTTTTCTGCCACTGTCAGGTCTTGGACACGCATCAGGCGCTTCGCGTCGCCAGAGAAGCGTGGCCACGGACGACTCGACTTATATTCTGGCCGAGGGACGAGCAGATGGACATCATGACTGCGTTGGCTACCGCCAGGCTCGTGATCATCGTCCGCCTCAAGCCTTGCTTGAGCTTCTTGCCGTTTCGGTCGCTCAGCTGGAAGCGGAACGCCATTGCGATTGCAGGGGCCGCTCCACCCGAGCATCGCCCCTGCCCTACCTCTTCCGCTTTGCGCTTTCCTGGCTCGCAACGCAGAAGTTTCACGAGGAAGCCGGTCATGTCCGGCTGCGGGTCGCGAATAACGCCAGATTGACGATGATGATCGTGGCGAAGAGAGCCGGGATGTGTGCCGGCATGTGCCAGGCCGGTGAACTCTCCCGGCTTCCTGCTTTTTTGTTCTATATTCCCGTGCACAGGTCCAACAGGGACCGCCTGGTGCGAATGTGAGCGTTGTGGGAATTGACCGGCCTCAAGGCCGCTCGGTCGCCACGCGGGCCGGGCCGGACAGAATGAAAGCACTGAAGACGCGGCCGTCCTCGCTGCTAACCCGGCTACCATCCCACGCGATGACAACGTGATTGATGCCATCAATTGCCGCCGACTCCGGCAAGAGCCCGACCGGTCCTTACTCGAAGTTGACGGGCCCCGGCCACGGCACGGTCATCGCGTTGTTCAGCTCCCGGCCAAAATTGAGGAGATCGGGATAGCGCCCATGCGCTGCCGCTACGGGTCCGAACGCGGCCTGCCGCGCTGAAACGACTCTCTTTGACCTGACGCCGACCTGCGATGCTATGGTGTGGGCTGCATTGAGGACTGCCCATACCTCTGCCCGGCCATTGGTCTCCGCATTACGGACCAACTCGGGCGAGCAGAACCCCCGAGCGCGCGTTAGAGACATCCGAAAGGTTCTCGGTGAGGGCGCGTGCAGATTGGCTCCGAGGAACTCCGCGAAAGTTGCGCGTTTGCCGCGACCTTTCTCCGACTTGGCATCAGGATAGGTGATCCAGGGAAGTAGAGCGTCAAACAGCGTCGGTGCTGCTTTGGAATCCGTCAGCGAGCCAAAAACAACGGCAATGCCGGCTTCCCAACTATCCATCTCGTCACGCCGCCGAAGAGCCGCTCACGCAGCCGGCGATTGCCATAAGCGCCCATGACTATCATGTCGGCAGACGTGTCGATTGCGTGCTGTGCGAGCACCGTGGCTGCCGATTTTCCGGCGCTCGCCAGCAGCTCAATCGACACCCTAGCACCGTGCCGAGTGAGATAGGCAGCGATGTCTGCTCCCGGCTTGGCGCCGTTTCCGATGCAGGTCGCCTCCGGATCGACTAGTGCGACGCGAACTTCCTCAGCACCGGCTAGCAGATGCAGCGCTTCGCGAACCGAACGGGACGCCTCGACTCGTGAATCCCAGCCGACCAGCACGCGCCGCGGCGACAGAGTCGCCTCAGCGCCCTCCGGCACGACAAGCACCGGCTTTCCGGTGTCGAACAGGCTGCCGTTGATAACTAGGGGTCCCAGGTTAATGTCGTTGAGAAGTGCGGGCCCGACGATTGTCAGGTCATTGCAAAGCGCCCGCTGTCGCACCGCGTCACCGACGCTGGCCTGATCGCAGTTGGCAATATCGACATCATAGCACCGCCACGTGGCTCTCAGCAGTTTGTGAATTTCCCTGGACCTTTTTTCCAGACTGGCCGTGTCCTGTGAAAATCTCTCGATTTGCCTGTACCGTTTTTCCGGTGCGGCAATGTGGTGTGCGCGATGTCTAGGCCACTCGGGGATGCCACCGCCCAACGGCGGAGGGGACCCAATAAGCGGAGGCGACATCAGGAGCGGCGGAGGCGATATAATTAGTACGGAAAGATACGCGCCGACCTCGGCGCATAAGCGAGCAGCTATTGCGACGTCCTGATCGGAATGGTCAGCTCCCGTCACACTGAGTATTTTCTTGAAGGCCATTTTGGCTGCTTCCCCCTGAGATGTCGGGCCCGTAGCGCGTTTCGAAGCCGTAAGAATTCCCTTCAGCAGAACGAAGATGGAGAGTGGCACACTGCCGTTCGCTATTCAGTCGTCCGGCTTCTCGAGCGAGTAGCCGGCAGACCTGACAGTACGAATGACGCTCCCTGGCGAGGCCGCCTTCAGCGCCTTTCTGATCCGGCTGATATGGACGTCGACAGTGCGTTCACCGATATGGATATTGTCCGGCCAGGCCGCGTCGATCAGCTCGTCTCGGCTGAATACCTTGCCGGGAGCCTCAAGAAATTGCCGCAGCAGGTTGAATTCGAGAGGTCCGAGATGGATGTCGTGGCCATTACCTCGAACCCGGTGAGCATCGAGCTTCATCTCAAGGCTGCCGCAACAGAGCCAGCTGCCGTTTTCGATCCCGTTTGAACCCGGCTTTGGCAGCGCCAGCTTCATCCGTAGACAGTCAAGCAGCTTGGCCGGCGCGAAGGGCCGCACAAAGCTCTCGTCAATGCCTGCCTTCCAGAGATCGAGGTGCTGGTTCTCGGCGCCAGGCGCGATCAGGGCAATAACGGGCAGGCCGCCGGTCCGGGGCTCCCCCTTGAGCCGGGCGCAGATTGTAGAGCCTGTCGCGCTTGCTGGCCCGCAGTCCAGCACTACCGCCTGGAGCTCCCGTTCATCGGCCAATGCAAGTGCTTCCTTCACCCCGCCTGCCGGCTCACTCGTAAAGCCGTCCACTCCCAGAATGTGGCTGAGGAACAGATACAACTCAGCATCTTGCGAACAGATCAGGACCAGTGGCTTCATCAGCGCTACCCCAAGAACCACATCGGCATCGACCGCCTCGGTTGAGTGGGCTGGCCACGGCATGTCCTCAAGGCCTGACATGATCCCCTTGATCCAAAATCGGTTCCATCACGCCCGCGCCACCTCGGGATAAGCCTCAATGGCTGCGGTGGCATCGCCGGCCAGTTGGGTACCGAGCGCAGCGAGTTTCCAGAACGTCTCGAAGCCGAACCGATGGACGTCGCGCAGGGTCTTGGACAGAACGACCAGTCGCCCGGCGGTGAAGAGCACGCGCCCGAAGCCCTCGTGGCTTATCTCCATCATCGGCGATGCCATCAGGCCGGAGCGCTCCTCAATCGCAAGCCCGACGGCGGTGTAGAACTTATCGAGCCTCCACAGCACGTCCGGATCGGGATCGCCGATGATCGGGATCGCACGGCGCTGTTCTCTGGTGATGATGAAGTCGCCCAGCAGCTCGGCGTCCGATTTGCCTTCCCATGACCCGTGGGAATCATTGGCACGGATCAGCCGCACGAGGCATTTGACGAACGGGGTGGCAAGGGCCGCCTCATCCTCGGTGGCGGCAGGGCTAACAGCGGCTTCAAACATTTCGCCCACTCCTCATTTCAGCTTTCGTCCTCGAAGGACGGTTTCTGTTCGGCGACACCTGCCTGCGCCAGCACCTTGCGCAGCCAAGGGGGAGGACACGTCCTGAGCATCATCTGCGTGCGCAAGAGCACCTCTTGGATGGTTTCGGGGTGCGGCACTTTGATCGGATGAATTTTTGCCGAAACAAGTTTGGCTGCCGAAGGTCCGCCGATCGCCAGACAAAACAGGAGATGACAGCCCTTCAGCGCCTCCACCTTCGGCGTGATGCGGTCGCCCCCCTCAGTTACATGCTTTCCGCTCTCGTCGGAAACGCCATCGAAGGCCACGGCCTCGACGAGATTCCACTCCTCACGCGTCACGTCGTAAACAGCAAAGCGCCTGGCCGAACCGAAATGGGCGTTGAGGTTCTTCATGTCCTGCGTGGCGATGGCCACGCGCAATGCGCCGGCTTGGCGTTCCGGCTTCGGTGCGTGAACCTCGTCAGTGACGAGCGAGAGGCGACGAACGGAGCGCATCTGGCATTTCTCGCTTACGGAATGGATCAAGCGCCTCAGGCGTCGGCGCGTGCCGGTTGGCTTCAAAAATGTTGGCGACCTCGAAGATCAGGTCGCGGGTCCCCTGGTAGAGGATTGTGAGCTTGTGCTGGCTGCCGAGCCGGTCGAAGATCGGGAAGCCGACCCGCATGAGCGGAATGCCGAGGCGCTGCGCCGCCTGGCGGCCGTGGGAATGAGTAACGAAAAGATCAGCACCGGCGCCAAGAGCTTCCAAATCGCCGAGATCGCCGACCTGAACCGACTGCGCCGGTACTTCCTCCAGAATTTTCGACATAGCGGCCGTTGTGACCGCCGCCGCGATTTCGGAGCCCATGCCGGTGAAGAAGGTCGCGAGTTGGTAGAGTTGGTCTGGTTCAGCAGCGATCGCAATTTTCTTGCCTCCAAAGTGGAAATGTCCGTCGAGCAACGCGTCCTGCAACTGCGCCCGGCGACGGCGCACCCCAGCCGGCGCTGCCGCGCCCGAAACCGCGGACAGCAGCGAGACGAACCGGTCGGCGTCCTTCAATCCAGTCAGCGACCGGAACAGCACGTAAGGCACGCCGGTCAATCTCTGCAGCAGCTCGGCCGGGCGGCGCATATGCTCACCGATGACGATGCATTGCTCGGCCGTGCCAAGCTCACGGATATCCTCGACACTGGTGCCGCCATAGGTGGTCGTGACCCAGCGGTCGGGCACCGTACCGTCGAGCGAGCCGGAGATGTCCGGCAGAATCACCGGCTTCAGTCCAAAGCTTTCAACCATCTCACGCAAATGCTCGATGTCAGCCACAGTCAGGTTCCAGCCAGGCAGGATCACGATCTTCTTCGACTGCCGCGCCTGCTCGCCGGGCCGCGTAATCCCTTCGATCATAGCGGTGACAGCCTTGGTCCAGCCCTCTTCGATCGCGCCCTCGAAATCCGGTGTGTTGGCTAGCACCACCTCCGTACCTGCGAGTTCTTCCATGCGCTTCAGCCTGATATTGGCGACATCCCCTGCGCAGTCTTCGCCCCGGGTTTCCACCAGCGCGGTCGTGCAAACCCCGATCAGCGTTGGCTTTGTGCGGGCCTTGAGGTTGAGGATCGCCTGTTCCAGATGGTCCGCCCCGCCAAGGATCGTCGCCACCTCATCCATCGCCGTTGTCTGCAAGGGAATGGCTTCCTTGAAATGTCGCACCAAGAGCACGAGCGCGAAGCTGGTGCACCCCTGGCTGCCGTGGAACAACGGCATCGCGCCGTCGACGCCAAGAAAGGCCAAGGCGGCACCTAATGGCTGCGATGACTTCAGCGGATTGACCGCCGCCGCTTTGGTCTGGGGAAGGATCCGGCCCATTGGCTTCCTCAACACTCGCCGAAATCGCCGGCCGTCGTGCCAGAGAATTCCTGGACAGCATGCAAGGTCACGGTATCGCTTCTCGTGCGCGGCCGTTCCTCCCTCACCGTAGGCTGGCAATCCCATGGTGCCGGCTCCCGCACCTGCGCCCAGATCGGATTGTGAATGGCGATGTCGATCTGGCGTACGAGTTCCACCATGCCGTCATAGCCGGCGTAAGGGTGTTGGCGCTCCTGGTTGATATCGAGCCAGGGTGTCTTGGCCTTCAGCGCGATGAATTGCGTGCGCCCGCCCGACAGCAGGATATCCGCCTTGCGTTCTGAGAGCATGGCGTAGAGCTCGCGCGGCGCCATCTGCTCAAATATGTGGTTGTCGTCCTTGAGGATCTGCTTGATGCGCGCCTTGTCTTCGACGGTCGACTTCTTGACAGAGGTTCCGACGATCTCGATGCCGATCTCCATCAGCGCATGGACGACCGACCAGGACTTCACGCCGCCGGTGTTGAGCAGCACGCGCTTGCCTGCGAGCCTCGGCCGGTAGGCGGCTAGCTTCTTCCAAGCGATCGCCTCTTCCTCGGCAATCAATACCTCGGTGCGGCCGAGGATCTCCGGATCGGCGCCCTTCTTCACGAGCAGCTGAGATATCTGTCGGAGCGCTTCAGAGGTGTCGGCGATGCCGTAGAAGGAGCCCTCGAAAAACGGGATGCCCCAGCGCTGCTCCATCTTGCGGGCCAGATTGATGAGCGCGGTCGAGCACACGACCATGGCCGCCCGGGCGCGGTGCGCGGAAGCAATGTCGAGGTAACGTGCGTCGCCCGGAACGCAGGCGCGCACCCGGATGCCGAGCCTATCAAGGAGCGGCTTCACCAGCCAGAATTCGCCCGAGAGGTTGAATTCGCCAAGGATGTTGATGTCGTAAGGGCCGGCATCGTCGGGCTCGGCCGTGCCGATGACATGCTCGAGCAACGCCTCGCCGGCAAGCTTGTTGCCGAGATTCTTGGAGCCGACGAAGCCCGGCGCATTGACCGGCACAACGGCCAAGCCGAACTTTTCCGCCGCGCGCTTGCAGACGGCCTCGATATCGTCGCCGATGAACGCCGTCACGCAGGTCGGATAGACGAAAATGGCCGGCGGCCCATACGCTTCCTTGATCTCGCGGATCGCTTTGAAGAGCTTCCGTTCGCCCTGCCCCATGACAACATCGAGTTCAGTGAGGTCGGTCGTGAAGCTTGTGCGCCACAGGGTTGGCCCGGACGAAGCCGTACCGCGGTTGTCCCAGGAATTGCCCTCGCAGGCGAGCGGCCCATGGACCAGGTGTGCAACGTCGGTGATCGGCTGCAGCACGATCTTGGCGCCATCGAAGGCACAGCCGCCGGCCGCCGCCCCGGGGGTCAGTGGCTTCGAACAGCCCTCCTTGCGCGCCTTGGCATCTTTGCCGCGGTTCTTTTCGCAGCCAGGCTCGTTGAAGACATCCTGGATTTTGGCTCTGAGCAAGGACATTGCGTCGGTCTCCAAAGTCCCTCGGGAAGACGACCGGCCGAAGCCGACCGTCACGCTTAGCGGGTGAGGTCATACGAATAGTCCGTCACGCCCGTCTCGCTTGTCTCGCGATCGAGCTTGTCGAAGATCTTGTCGAGGATCGTCGTCAGGACGCGCAGCCCGCCCTGGTAGCCCATAAGGGCAAAGCGATGGTGATGGTGGCGATCGAAGATCGGAAACGTCAGCCGGATCAGCGGCGTGCCCGTGTCGCGCTCCAGATACTTGCCATAGGAGTTGCCGATCAGCAGGTCCACCGGCTCGGTGAAGAGCAGCGAGCGCAATGCCCAGAGGTCCTTGCCCGCCCAGACTTGAGCACCCTTGCCGAAGGGCGATGATGCAAGCAGCTCCTTCAACTCCGCTGCCCACGCCGAGGTGCCGTTGGTGGCGAGGCAATGGCTCGGCTCGCCGCCCGTCTCCATGATGAAGCGGGCCATGGCGTAGACAAAGTCCGGATCGCCGTAGACGGCGTATTTCTTACCGTGCAGCCAGGATTGGCTGTCGGCCATGGCGTCGACAAGTCGGCCGCGCTCCAGGCGGATTGCCTCGGGGATTTGCTTGCCGGAAATCGCGGAGACCTCCACGAGGAAGTCGTCGGTTGCCTGGACTCCGAGCGGGTAATGGAACGAGGACGTCGCCTGCCCCACCCCCTCGCAATACTCCAGTGTTTTTCGGGTGTTGTAATGCTGCAGCGACAGCGTCGCCTCGGCGTTGAGTGCCTTCCTCACGTCTTCGATCTTCGTGCCGCCGTCATACATGCGGTATTCGCCGTCGGACGGCGTGTCGAATTGGTCAGAGGCGTCTTGGATGAAGGTGTAGGATACGCCTATCAGGTCGAGCAGGCGCTTGAGTTCCCGGTTGTTGCCGACACAGAATCCGTCGAAGCCCGGAATGACGTTGATGGTCCCCTCGGCTTCCGTTCGCTCCTCCCCTTTCCAGAAATGCTCCAAAATGCCCTTGACCGTAACGTCATAGCCGTCGACATGGCTGCCGACGAAGGCCGGCGTGTGGGCGAAAGGCACGTCGAAGTCGCGCGGGACCGAGCCTTCGTCCTTGGCGTTCTCGATGAAGCTGTGCAGATCGTCGCCAATGACCTCCGCCATACAAGTGGTCGAGACGGCGATCATCTTCGGGTCGTAGAGTTGGTACGTGTTGGCGAGCCCATCGACAAGGTTCTTCAGGCCGCCGAACACTGCCGCGTCCTCGGTCATCGAGGAGGAAACCGCCGAAGCAGGCTCCTTGAAATGGCGCGACAGGTGCGAGCGGTAATATGCCACGCAGCCCTGGCTGCCATGGACGAAGGACATGGTTCGCTCGAAGCCTGCGGCCGCGAACACCGCGCCGAGCGGCTGGCAGGCCTTGGCGGGGTTCACGACCAGGGCTTCGCGAGCAAGGTTCTTTTCGCGGTATTCCCACGTCTTGGTGAATTCGCGTTGGTCGGTAACGACCTGGTCCGGGTGCGGACATTCGAAATTCAGCCTCTTCTCGGCGAGCATCTGCCTGTATTCCGGCTCGCGGAACAGGGGCGCGTGGTCGAGAACTTTTTCAGCCGACTGCGGCATGGGTGATTACCTCTTTCCATCTGGCCCGCCATAGGGCGGCACAGGGACGTCGAAACGTTTCAGGTCTCCCGCGGACAAGCGGCCACAGGCGTTCACTGCCTCCCGGCTTCCGGGAGGCCAGGGTTTCATTCGGCTGCGATCGCCGCCGACGGCTCGGCTTTTTTCTTCCAGGGAGCGTCGTAGAGGTTCCAGACCGGGTTGTTGATGGCCAGGTCCATGTCTCGGGCGAAGATGGCGAAGCCGTCGTAGCCGTGATACGGGCCGGAATAATCCCAGGAATGCATTTGACGGAACGGTATGCCCATCTTCTGGACCGGGTACTTCTCTTTGATGCCGGAGCCAACGAGATCAGGACGGATCCCTTCGATGAACTTCTCCAGCTCGTAACCAGTCACGTCGTCATAGATTAGGGTGCCCTTCTTCACGTAGTGGCCGGTGCGCTGATAGTCGTCGTTATGGCCAAATTCGTAGCCAGTGCCGACGATCACCATGCCCAGGTCCTCATATGCCGTGACGACGTGACGGGGGCGCAGCCCGCCGACATAGAGCATCACCGTCCTGCCTTCGAGGCGCGGCCGGTACTTGGCGATTATGGCATCGACCAAGGGCCGGTATTTGGCGATGACCGCCTCGGCCTTGGCCTCGATTTCCGGCCCGAAGTGCTTGGCTATCTTGCGCAGAGAGGCTTCAGTCTGGGAGGGGCCGAAGAAATTGTACTCCATCCAGGCGATGCCATACTTTTCCTCCATGTGCCGGCAAATGTAGTTCATCGACCTGTAGCAATGGATGAGATTGAGCTTCGCCTTTGGCGCTCGCTCTATTTCGGCCAGCGTAGCGTCGCCCGACCAGTTGCCGACCACGCGCAGGCCCATCTCCTCGAGCAGGATGCGCGAAGCCCAGGCGTCTCCGCCGATGTTGTAGTCGCCGACCACATTGACATCGTACGGGCCGGCCTCGAACTCCACTTCCTTCTTCTCGAAAACCCAGTCTCGGATCGCGTCGTTGGCGATGTGGTGGCCGAGGGATTGCGAGACGCCGCGGAAGCCTTCGCAGCGCACCGGCACGATTGTCTTTTCGTGCTCCTTGGCCTTGTTGCGGGACACAGCTTCCGTGTCGTCGCCAATCAGGCCGATCGGGCATTCGGATTGCACAGTCATGCCCTTGTTCAGCGGAAACAGTTCCTCGATCTCGTCGATGATCCGTTCGAGCTTCTTGTCGCCGCCGAAAACAATGTCCTTCTCCTGGAAATCGGAGGTGAACTGCATGGTGACGAACGTGTCGATGCCGGTCGTGCCGACGTAGTAGTTGCGGCGTTGAGACCAGGAATATTGCCCGCAGCCGACCGGCCCGTGCGAGATATGGACCATATCCTTGACTGGACCCCACACCACGCCTTTCGAGCCGGCATAGGCGCAGCCGCGAATCGTCATCACGCCGGGGATGGACTTGATGTTCGATTTGACATCGCATTCGGAAAGGACCTCGCTTTCCTCGCCAGCCTCGTCGCCGCTCTTTGCGACGCTGAGGTGCTTTTTGCGGCGCTTCGCCGACTTGTCAGGATATTGCGACAGCACCTCCTCGATAAGCTTCGCATGGAGGGCACCGTCATTCTCGTATTCCAGGCTCATGGGACCCCTTTCAAGGTTCAGGGTGACGCCTCACAGACGAGGCGCCGTTCTTTGAAAGGCGCACCAGGTCAGGCGGCGCCTCATGTCGGCAGCAGTCGCTACTGTGCGGCAGTCTTGGCCGCTTCCTTGACCTGAAGCTCGGCAAGCATCTGCTCGTCCGTCTTCATGATGCCGAAGTCGAGCAGCATGTCCTCGAGCTCCTCCATGGTGATCGGGGTCGGGATGGTGCCCTGGCCCGAATTCCCATGGATCTTCTCGGCCAGCGCCCTGTATTCGCCGGCCTGCTTGGAGTCCGGCGCATACTGGATCACAGACATCTTCCTGAGCTCGGCGTGCTGGACGATGTTGTCGCGCGGCACGAAGTGGATAAGTTTGGAATTGAGCCTGGAAGCAAGCGCCTCGGCGAGGTCGAGCTCGCGATCAGTTTGGCGCTCGTTGCAGATCAGGCCGCCGAGCCGCACGCCGCCCGAATGGGCGTATTTCAGGATGCCCTTGGCGATGTTGTTGGCGGCATAGAGCGCCATCATCTCGCCGGACATGACGATATAGATTTCCTGGGCCTTGTTCTCGCGGATCGGCATCGCGAAACCGCCACACACCACATCCCCGAGCACGTCGTAGGAGACATAGTCGACGTCGTCGTAGGCGCCGTTCTCCTCGAGGAAGTTGATCGAGGTGATCACGCCGCGGCCAGCGCAGCCGACACCTGGCTCGGGTCCGCCCGACTCCACGCATTTGATGCCTTTGTAGCCGACCTTGAGCACGTCCGCGAGTTCCAGGTCTTCCACCGAACCTTCCTCTGCCGCGAGATGCAGGACCGTATCCTGCGCCTTCGCGTTCAGGATCAGGCGGGTGGAGTCGGCTTTGGGGTCGCAGCCGACGATGAGGATTCTCTGCCCGAGGTCGACCAGGGCGGCGAGCGTATTTTGGGAGGTGGTGGACTTGCCGATGCCGCCCTTGCCGTAAAAGGCGATCTGACGCAAACCTGACATGTAGCTTTCCTTCCTTCGTTCCCATTCATCGCGGCTGCCGCGACTTGAATGCCGGTCGGGCAGCTCTAGCCGCCTCGCACCTAAGGATCTCAAGACTCATGCCAATTTGGCTGATCCAACCAAGAATAATTTCATGGTTGCTTTTCAGGGGTTTAGCTTGAGTTCCAAGAAAGGATCGTCGGAACAGCCCGTGTAGCGGACGCGACATTGGCGACACAAAGCGTCGGATCGCGATCCTCAGTCACCGCATTCGGTTGAACCGCATCGTTGTATTGAGGTGGACGAACAGCATCTCGACCCTCTGCGGGATGCTGCGAACTCTTCTGTGCCCGCGAGCTGACGTGCTTGCTCAACGCGTGTCCAAGTGGACACTCCGCCGACTTTGCGCGCGATCCTAGCATACCACCGATCCACGGCCACTCATCCGGGGCCACGGGCGAATAGTTCCGCTATATCAACCCGAGGGACGGTTTACTTCTCGGCGCAGGAGTTCAGTATCGGCGTCATCGCCTTCACATGTCCGTCGATCCGCTCGAGCACCTTCGCTGCGACAAGGTCGCGCTCAGGCAGATGCCACCAGTGTTCGTTGACGAGTTTGACCGTCTCGACCACTGCATTCAGGACTGCTGGCTCCGGAAGCCGTGCACGGTTCGCAAATGCTTTCCATCGCGGTGCTGCTAGCGCCTTGAACGAGCGCTCTCCTCCAAGCGACAGCGCCATGGCGTCGGCGGGAATATATGGCACGGTGGATAGGAGGTCGTAGATTGGTGCAAGCGCCGGCTTGTCGCCGTTACCCGGATAGATCAAAGACCAGTTCTTCAGGTGCATGTCGCCATTGCCGGTGATGACGATCAGTGCCAGGCGGCGGACGAACTCGAGAGCCGCCGTAGGCGAGACGGCCACGCCAAGAGCCAAGGCTATGTCGTGATAAGCAGCCCCCTCATATTTGCGCAAGGGGTATACACCGAAGACCTGAGCGAAATCCTCGATGTGTATCCTCTCGCCACCGGCGCCGCGATCGAAGCGTTTGACGAGAAGGACCTTGCCGTCAGACAGCGTGTTGAATTCTTCGGGAACGCCCTCAAAATCGGACTTCTCGACCAGTTCGCATTCAGGAACGTCGATGCCGATTGCTGCTGCGAGCGCCAGGTTGGCGTATTCGTTCTCGGAAACGCCCGGAAAGGCCGTCGAAGGGAACTTGGCAATGTACCGGCCCTGCTCGTCGTCCATCGGCAAGGTAAGGCCGCCGCCTTTTCCAATGTTCTTCATGACCGACAGCTTCATCTGCACGCCGGCAAGCGAGAACCGTGCCTTGGGCTGATCCTTTGAAGCATCCTGCGAAACCGCTATCGCGCCGTCACTGGGCAACGCCCGTACGGCTCCCGGCAGATCGGCGCCTAGTGCCGCTAAAAGATCGAAGTCATTGCCTGGCCGCACATTGCCTTCGTGGTGCCTTTCCATCGCCTCGCGCAAATTCTCCTCCGGCAGGAGGTTCGCGAAGAAAGCGGGCAAGGCGCTTGCCAGAGGCTTCGGATCTTTCCGCAATCCTCCCGTCGCTGCCCGGAACGACAGGCTGAGAACCGGAAAGCCGCCCGTCGCGCGGTAGGCCTCATCGAAGTTGAATGCATTGAAATCGCCCGGCGTCCTGACGATTGTGCCGATCTTCACTGCATTCAAGAGCACGTCCAGCGACGGGATCGCCTTAGGTGCGCGAAAGACTGGAGCCATGATCGTCATCGTCAGGTTGAGTAACAAAGGCGGGTCGATCGTCATCATCATGCGGACGCAATAGAGCCTGGACAGCCGGCACCATGACTTGCGGAACCAGCATCATTTCCAGGCCGAGCGCGCGAGCGATATTCATGAGCGTCGTTGCACGCGCGGCTGCGGCTCCCTTTTCGATGTCGCGATATCGGGGACGGGATATACCCGACAAATCAGCGACCTGCTCCTGCGTCATCGCAGCGGCCAGCCTCGCCTGCCTGAACAGCCCGCCGATTTCGCGCAGAATTTCCGATTGAGAGTCCATATGATATGTAAACGATCCATTCCAATGCTAGAAGATATGGCAGCGTATCTTATCTAGCGATCGAGGTCAACGACCTATGATCTGTTAACGTATCTTCCATAGGTAGAGTGATACGCTAAGAGATCAATCTTCCTGCCTTGGCGTCCCCGACGGTGAACGCGGTCCGAAACTAACCCCCGATCAGCGCTCCGAACCCATCGGCATGTTAAATCAAGGCAGTCCGGCAGATGAAGGCGCTCGTCTCTTCGCGTCCATACGACCGACCGGCGCATGACTCGGAATCAATGTGGATCGCTACTCGTTCATTGCAATGGCTTTGTACCATGTACTCCCTGCCGGTCTCCCGCCGCACCTGGTGTTCCGACCCTTTCAGGGGCTCAGCGCGGTTCGCGTGACCGATCATCCTGGATCAAGCATCGACATAGCCGTCGAATACCCTTTGCTCTCGGCTGTCCGTTCGAGCATGGCGGGGCGCCTCCCTGATCACGAAGTAGCACCCGAACAAGCCGCGACCAGCGCGAATCCCCCCGCTTCCGAGACTTTCCGACCCAGATAAGACTAGGCGCCCGCCGCGACGTGCGGGCGACGCCGGCATCAACCGGCGGGCAGATGAGCCAAGGGCAACAAGCGCGCCTGACGCAACGCCGCCAGATCAGCCGAGCCGGTGCAGAAGCAGGCGACGGCCAACTGGCGAATGAGGATCTCGAAATGCGCGACAACCGCCTCGGTGGATACGGTGGCCGCGCGCAGCACGCCGGCTGCCTGCCCCGCGATGTCCGCGCCCAGGCGGATGGCCTTGGCCACGTCGACGCCGTCGCTGATCCCGCCCGACGCGATCAGCTTCACCGCTGGCATCGCCCGACGTACCGCCTGCACGCTGGCCGGGGTCGGGATCCCCCAATCGGCGAACGCCATCGCCACTGCGCGGTCGGCGGCATCGCAGGCGCGCTCGCCCTCCACCGCGGCCCAACTGGTGCCGCCGGCGCCGGCGACATCGATCACCGCCACGCCCGCCTGAACGAGCGCACAAGCCACCGAGGCCGAGAGGCCCGACCCTACTTCCTTGGCCACGATCGGCACGCCGACGCTGCGCGCGGCGCGAGCGATCTGCGCCAGGACGCCTCGCCAGTCGCGGTCGCCCTCCGGCTGTACCGCTTCCTGCAGTGGATTGAGATGGACGATGAGTCCATCGGCCTCCAGTGCATCCACCGCCCGGCGCGCCAGGTCCAGGCCGTCGGCCTCGCGCAGTTGCGCGGCGCCGATGTTGGCAAGTAATGGAACGTCTGGGGCCAGGCGGCGCAGCGCGCGCGTCAGCCCATGGGAGTTGGGGGATCGCAGGCTCACGCGCTGCGAACCGACGCACATGGCGATCCCCAAGGCTTGCGCTGCCTCGCTCAGATGCCGGTTGATGGACTCCGCGCGTGGCATGCCGCCGGTCATGGAGCTGATCAGCAGCGGCGCGCGCATGGTCTTGCCAAGCAGCGAGGCGCTGAGGTCGATCTGCGTCAGGTCCAACTCGGGCAATGCGCAGTGTTCGAAACGAATGCACTCCCAGCCGGCGGCCTTGGCCCACGCCGTTCGCCGATCCAGCACGATGTCCAGGTGGTCGTCCTTGCGCCGGCTCAGCTTGGTGTCGCTGATGCTCGCCCCATCCGCCGCATCGCGCGACGGCGTTGCGTCGGATCGGACCGACGGCAGCGCGCGCACGCCGGCGTTTCCCGCGCGTTCAGGCCGGCGCACGCTCGCCTCCCCCCGCAGCGTCGCTGCGGTAGCGGCTGGTTGAGGTCTGGTAGTACTGCGCGCGGATGGCCGCCATGGCTTCGATCAACGGTCCCCACGGCGGTGGAAAGGGTTCTTGCGCCATCACCCGGTGCAGCATGCGCGTATGGCCGGCCAGCTCGTCGTTGAGGAACTCCACCACAGGCATAGCCGGATAGCGCTGCAGCAGCAGGATCGCCGCGTTAGCTCCCTCGCCGGCCGACTTATCCTTTTCGCGTCCATGCAGATCGTTCTGCAAGCGCCCTATCGCGGAGATGAGCCGCAGGACCTGGCGAAACGCCGGATGCGCGCGCAAGCTCGCCATGTCCAGCCCCCACAGCAAGGACAGGCAACAGAACACGTTCGTGTAGGCGATCGAATCCACGCCGTTCTGCAAGTACTCGGCGTAGGACCAGCGCTCTGCCCCTGCCGCCTGCGCGTGTCCGGCACGCAGCGCCGCGCAGTAGCACCGGGTATGGTAGAGAAGCTGAGCATAGTCGCGACGATCGTAGGCGAGCGCGGCGAGCGAAGCGCGCAGCACAGCACAGCCCTCGAATCCGGGGAGCGCGCACGGCACGCCTTGCCCCAGCGCCTGCTCCACCGCGGCGAGCTGCTCCGGCGCGATCAGGTCAAGGTCGTTGCAATCGTCGAGCCAGAACAGCAGCGCCAGTTCTCGATAGAACGCCACGATCAGCGTCTCGTCCAGCGGATCGCGGCCTGTGCGGGCGCTGGTGTCGCGCAGGCTCGGGTGGATGCGCTGCAGGATGTACTGGCCGCCCCTGACTGCTTCCAGGCCATACTCGTCGGTGAACCCAGTCAGGGAACGCCCCCATTCCAGCACCTGCTGCAGCGCGCGATCGGTCGGGATCATGGCCCGGCTCCTGCTCCCTCGGCCGAGACGCGCCGCCCCCAACGAAGCGCCAGCCACAACCCGGCGAGTTCGGCCACGCGCACCACCCGCGTGGGGCAATACAGTTCCTTGCCGATCCACAGCGGCGTCTGGGGCAATACATGCGCCGCGTGGCGAGCGAGCATCCACTTCAGCGCACCCGCCACCGCCTGCGCGATGCGCCGACGCCCTGCCGGCTCTTCGCTCCCGTCCATCACGTGCAACGCGAACAGCGCATAGGCGGTTTCCTCGAATGAGGACGCGCGACCGGCGCCCCAGCCGCCATCGTCGCGCTGCGCCTGCAGCAGCGCTGCCAGCGCGCGCTCGTCGCGCCACTGGGGCTTGCCTTGCGCCAGCGCAGCGACCGCATGCGCGGTTGGATACAGCCAGGAAACGTGCCATTTTTCGTTGTCCCATAGACCGTGCGGGTTGCGATTGGCCTCGACGTAGGCGCTGGTGCCGGCGGCGGGCTTTCCCAAAATTCGCAACGCATGCAGGGCATGGATGTTGGTCGACACCGAGGCATTGCGCTCGCCGGGGAAGGTGACGAAGAGCTCGCCGGTTGCGAAATGGCGCAACGCGTCGACCGCCGGGTCGCGGCCTGCAAGGCGAAGGACGCACAACGCAACGGCGGTGTCGTCCGCATCGGCCGCGAAGTGCAAGGCCGGGCCCAGACCGCGCGCTCCGAGGCGGGCGTCGAGCTGCGCGATGATCACTTGCACCGCCTCGGCGAAAGCGGGATGCGCGAACAGACCGGCCAGATGCAAGGTGTACAGCGACCAGCATGGCTCGAACACATTGATCGGCCAGACGTTGGGAACGACACCTTCGATGCCGCTGCGCGTCGCCCGCGATGCCGCCTGCAGATACCCGTCGGCGCGCCCGACCTGCGGCGTGTTCCCCTGTGTCACGGCGTGGGCACGCCAGGCGGCGGTGGCCGCTGGACTGATGCCGATGCTGCCGTCGTCGTCCGGGCATGCGGTGGCTGGCGACGTCCCCCAGGCTTCCCAGGAGTGCAGCAACGGATGGCCGCTCGGCAACGTCGCCACAGCCCCCAGCTTGACCAGGCGTGCTTGCCGCAACGGCAACAGCGCCGGGTGGCGCGGAAACGCCAAGCCGCCCAGCAACGATGCGGCCTCGTCGCACAACTGTGGCAGGATCAGCTCCGCGCCGATGGGCGCGTCTTCCGGCACCGAATGCGCGTAGGGATCGGGCTGGCGCTCGAGGAACCGGATTGCAGCCTGGGCTGCGTCGGCAGCGTCGGCAGCGTCGGCAGCGTCGAGAAGAGGATCGGCACGCCGCAATGCCAGCAACGCCGCCCACGTGGGCGCATGGCGAAACAGCGGGAAGTCCGCACTTCCCCATCCGCCATCGGCCTGTTGCTGCGCGATGAGCCACGTGTACGCGTCCTGCCGACCGGTGACGTTGCCGTGGAACTGCAGAGCTCGCGCCGTGTCGTAGATGGACGGGCCGACGCTGCCGCCGTCGCTCATCTCGTTCAGCAGGTGGCGCAATTCGGAAAGGATCTGTTCGGACAGCGGGGATGTTCCTTCTGCAGAGGGCTAACGAGAACAGAAACGGGCAGACGCCGCGCACGTCGCCGCCGACACGGACACAGTGCAGCATGCAGCGCCCGCCGGCCGATCGCACCAGCACAGGGGCGAGTCCTTACGGATGGGCGCGCTCATGCGTATGGCGCGGACAGATAGACGTTGGCCCGCTGCAGCATCTGAGCCAACCCTTCCGCACGCGGCCCCAGAGGGGCGATGGCCTCCCCGGCGTCGTGCAACAAATACAGCGCGAACTGGCGCGCTGCCTGCAGCCCCATGATTGACGCGCAGGTCGGCTTCTGCGCCGCCGCGTCCTTGCCGGGGGTCTTGCCAAGAGTCGCGGTATCCGCCGTCGCGTCGAGAATGTCGTCGGCCACCTGCAAGGCCAGGCCAAAACAGGCGGTGTAGCGATCGAGCGCACAGTACAGCGCAGCGTGCGCGGCATCCTCCGTGATGGAGTATAGCGCGCCCATGCGAACCGACGCGCGCACTAGCGCTCCGGTTTTCATCCGGTGCATCGCTAGGATCCTGTCCAGCCCGGCGTGCTTTCCGGCCAGGGACAGATCCATGGCCTGCCCGCCTGCGGCACCCTCGGCGGACACCGCCTGCGCCAGTTCGCGCACGAGCGCGATACGGTTGTCGCCCGGCGCATCCAGGCTCGCCAGCGTCAGGAAGGCGTGGGCCTGCAGCGCATCGCCGACCAGGATCGCAGTGGCTTCGCCGAACTTTACGTGCACGGTCGGAAGGCCGCGGCGAAGCACGTCGTCGTCCATCGCAGGCAGGTCGTCGTGGACCAGGGTACAGGCGTGCATCATCTCGATGGCGGCGCCAACGTCGTCGAGCATGTGCGCCGGCGTGCCCGCCAGTGCGCCGGCAGCCAGACAGAGCAAGGCGCGGGTGCGCTTCCCGCCATGCAAGGTGGCGTAGCGCATGGCCGCCATCAGCTCTGTCTTACCGTCGTCTTCGGCGCAGAGCAGACGCGCCAGCGCCTGTTCGACCCGCTTTGCGCCGTCCTGCATCCAGATCTGCGGGAGCAGCCCGCCAGATGCGCCGCGCGCCTGCGCGCCCAATCCGCCGGATGCGGAAACGCCGATTCGGTCGCGTGGAGTGGAACCGGTCTGCATGTTTTCATGTCCTTGTAGCTGAGACGGCCACGGCGAGCGCAAGCCGTCACGGTGTCGCCGGCGTCACACGAGCGCGTGCGCTGAGTGCAGCAATGCCGCGCCCCGCCGGCGCCGCTGCCTTGCCACACAGGGCATGCGATGCCAGCTCATGAAAAGCCTATTCGAATTTTCATTGACGGATGTGCGGTAGGGTAATAGCGCCGGCCTTTTTCGACCTCGCTCAGCAACTGCGGCCGCACCCCGGCCTTGTGCATGGTCAGCGCCAAGGCGATGCAGAACTGCACCATTTCCAGCCATACCAGGTGGTAGCCGATGCAGACGTGTGGGCCGGTACCGAACTGCAGCATGTCAACCGGCCTGATCGGCTCTGTGCGTAGCAGCCACCGCGCCAGGCGGAACTGATCAGGCGCCTCGTGCAGCAGCGCCGAGGTCGAGAAATGCAGCAGCGGGATGCATAGATGGGTGCCCGCGGGAATGCGCCGTTGGCCGAGTTGCAATTCCTGCAGCGCGCGACGCGGCAGGAGCGTGGTCGCCGGATGCAGACGCAGTGTCTCGCGGAACAGCGCCTCGGCGACCGGACACTGCGCCAGGTCTGCGTGCCGGGTCGGCACCGCGCCCACGCGTTGCGCCTCCTCGACCAGGGCGTCCCACAGCACAGGCTGCCGCGCCAGCTCGATCACAATCCAGGCCATCGTCGAGGCAGTGGTGTCGTGACCGGCAAGCAGCAGCAAGCGAATATTCGCGATCAGGACATCATCGGAGAGCGGACCGTCGCTGCGGTCGAAGGCGCTCACCATGTCGTTGATCAGCCCGGTGCGCGCGGCATGCGCGCGCGCATCGCGGACAAACCGGCGCAACTGCGCGTCGATCCAGTCGCGGGCGGCGCGGCCGCGCCGCAAAGGCAATCCGGGCAGGTCGACCGGTGGCGCGACGATCAATTGCAGCAATTGCCGGTACTTGCGATGCCATCCCGGCAGGTCCTGCGCGGGGATTCCCATGAGGCTGAAGATGAGCTTCAGCATGAGGTCGCCGGTTTCGCGCAGGATGGGTACCTCGCCGCGGGCGCGCCATGCCTGCACCCGCGCCTGGATCACGGGCGCGAACAGGTCGCCGATCCCGGCCTGGGTCAGTCCCTTGGGCAAGAACGCTGCCTTGATGGCATCGCGCGCCTGCCGGTGCGCGCCGCCGTCCAGGGCGACCAACGTTCCACCAAGCAATTCGGGCGCGATCTCTTCGATCAGCGCCGAGGACACGTCCTTGTGCTTGAGCAGTGAGAATGCGTCCGGATCCACGCAGGTCATCAGATGTCCGGCAGGGCCGAAATCCAGCCAGAAGTGGCTGCCCAGCGTCCGTTCTGCTCGCTGCAGCAGGCGCGGCAGGTCGCAGACAATGGCGGGAAGATGCCCGACCAGGGGGAAAGCGCCAGGCATGACCGGGATGTCGCACCGCAGCCGGTGCCGACGGTTGAGCGGGTTGAGCAGCATGTCCATCAGCAGCGCGCCGCCGCCGCCGATTCGGTGTCGCCTGCAGGGCGCGCGGCGCAGCTGTTGCCACCGTCGGCGTATGTCGGCACATGCGCCAGCATGCCGCCATCGATGCACACGACCTGGCCGGTGATGAACGCAGCATCGGCGGAGAGCAGGAACGCCACGAGCGCGGCCACGTCCTCGGGGCGGCCGACGCGCTGCAGGAGCTGGTGCCGGCGCAGATGCCGTTGCATGCACTCGTCCAGCTTGGCGAGGAGACGCTCGGTCATGATAAGACCCGGCGCAACCGCGTTGCAGCGAATCTGCGCATGACCGTACTGGGTGGCGAGCGAAGCCGAGAGCATGTTCATCGCCGCCTTCGACGCGCCGTAGGACGTCTGCGCCGTGTCACCGCTGAGCCCTTGGCACGACGACATGTTGACGATCGCGCCACCGCCACGGTCGATCATCCGTGGGATGGCCTGCCGGCAGCAGAGCAGCGTGCCGCGCAGATTGGTCGCCATGGTCTGGTCCCAGACTGCCAGGTCCAGGTCGAGGATCGCGCAGTCGCGCGGGGTCAGATGCATGGCGCTCGCATTGTTCACCAGCAGGTCGACCCCCCCGAAGTGCCGCTCCGCCGTCTCGAACAGCGCTGCCACCGCCTGCTCATCGGCGATATCCATGGCTATGGGCAGCGCGTGGCCTGCTTCGGCCGCGATCTGCGCGGTGCAGGCGATGGCCGCCGAGCCATCAATGTCGGCCACCACCACTCTGCCGCCCCCGCGCGCGATGGCGAGAGCGCATGCCTTGCCGATGCCGGCGCCGGCGCCGGTCACCACGGCCACCTTGCCTTCAAACCTTGCCATCGTGTCTCCTGAATTGCATTGGTCTTTCGCAGCATGCCGCTCGGCCTGCGCCGGAGAAGGCGCAGGGTCCGCGCTGGCGCGCTCGTCATGGCCAGCATCGCTTTCGATGACCCGAATGGCGGCGACCGGGCACTGGTTGGCCGCAAGCCGCACGGCGGCGTGCAGCGCCTGCGGGACCGTCGCCACGCACACTTCGGCCACCCCGTCCGGTTCGCGCTGGCGAAAGGCGCCCGGCAGCGTCAGCACGCACTGCCCGGTAGTTCCGCACAGATCCTGATCGACCACGACGCGCATCTCAGCCCTCCTGCCGATGCAGCCGCACCGGCAGCGCGCGGAACGTCCTAAGGAACGCGGAGGGCTCCCAGGTCGGCTGCTCGGCCAATGCCAGCGTGGGGAAGCGCGCCTGGATCCGCGGCAGGCTCTCGGCCAACTGCACCCGGGCCAGTTGCGCACCAAGGCAGAAGTGGATGCCGTGGCCGAAGGCCAGCATGATCTTCCCGTCGATCGATATGCCAGGACTGGTGCCGTAGAACCGCACGGGATCGAAGCGGTCCGGATCGGCGAAGGCGTCCGGGTCACGATTGCCGGCCGCGATCAGAACGCGCACGTCCGCGTTCTTCGGGATCACCACGCCGCCCAGTTCGATGTCGCGCTGGGCGATACGCGGAATGGAGCTGAACATGGCGGGCGCGTCGTAGCGCAGGGCTTCTTCGACGAATGCCTTTACCCCCATGGCATCTCCTTTCAGCCAGTGCCGCTGTTCGGGATACGCCAGCATCGCCAGGACAGCATGGCCGATGGCCGCGGCAGTGGTGGCGAAGCCGCCCAGCAACATGCCCCAGAGCATGCTGATCAATTCCGTATCCGACAGCATCTCGGCATCGCCGTCGTGTGCGCCGACCAGCATTGACACGATGTCGTGGCTGGAATCGGAGCGCTTGCGCTGTATTAGGTCGCCGAAGTACGCCTGAACCCTGGCGCTGGCCGAGTCCGCCGCGGCGAGCTGGGGATCGCTGGCGTGCGGGCTCAGGCCTTCCAGAATGGCGCTGATGCCGGTGACGAGCCCGAGAATGTCGTCCGGGGGCATGCCGAACAGTTCGCCGAAAACCAGCATGGGCAAGGCCAGCGCGAATTCCTGATGCAGGTCCACTGCCTCCCCGCGCTCCAGTGCGGGCGCCATGCCGTCCAGGCGCGCTGCGACAATGCGAGCGATGGCCGGCCTCAGCTTGTCGATCTGGCCGATGGTGAAATCGCGCGAGATCAGCCGGCGCAGACGCGTATGCGTTGGAGGTTCCTTCATCGCCAAAGTGGACGCCAGCAGACTTAGCGACAGGCTGGTCGCCGCACGCGGGAAATAGCGCGCCAGTTCGCCTGGTGCCGGCCCCCGAAAAGCATCGCCAGTGGCTTTAAGCGCCCAGTAGATGTCGGCGTGGCGGCTCAACAGAAAGAGGCCCGACGCCGCGCGATGTACCGGATCGTGCTCGCGCAACCACCGCATGAATGGGTACGGGTCCTGAATGCACGCTGGCGACGCGAGTTCGGCGAAGGCGTCCCGGCATGCTGCCGTGGTTTCTTGCACGTCCATTGGTCACCTGTTGGTTGGCTGATCTGATCGGCGCGCGGCAGGGGCGCCGGCAATTCGAGGACATCGCGATTCCTCGTGGCGTCCGCGCATCACCAGAGCACCGGGAACTCCACGAACCCGCCAGTGATGATCTCCTTGCGCAACTCCAGTTCTTCGGGCGCCACCGCCAGGCGCAGCGCGGGAAAGCACTGGAAGATCGAACCGAACACCGCTTTTAGTTCCAGCCTGGCCAGCGCCAAGCCGATGCAGCTGTGCGGCCCGTAGGAGAACGCCAGGTGCGGGTTTTCGTCACGTCCGATGTCGAAGATTTCCGGGTCGTCGAAATGGCGCGGATCGAACGACGTCGCCGGCAGGCCGACCAGCACCTTGCTCTCTGCGGGAACATGCACGCCCGCGATGGTCACGTCGGTCCTCGGATAGCGCATGATGCCGTCCCAGCCGGCGCCCGGCGGGTACATGCGCAGGATTTCCTCCACGGCCTTGTCCACCAGGGATGGATCGCCCACCAGGCGTTCGCGCTGTTGCGGATGGCGGAACATGGCCAGCAGGCCAAATTCGATCTGTGCCACGGTGCTCTCGTGCCCCGCCACCAGCATGCCTGCCGCCAGGCCGATCGCCTCTTCCTCGGTCGCCTTGCCCTGGTCGACCGCCGCGAGCAGATCCGTCAGCACGTTGTCGCCCGGATCCTGGCGCTTGTCCCGCATCTTGCCGCGAATGTAGGCGCGGAGTTCTTCCCAGGCCAAGCGCGACGCGCTTCGCGGGCCGCTTTCATGCTGGTGCGTCATCACCTCGTCGGACAGCCCTGCAAAAAAGGCGTGATCCTCGTAGAGCACGCCCATCAGCGCGCCAATGACCATCGCAGGAAGCGGAAAGGAGAGGTGGCGCCGCAGATCGGCGGGCTGGGGCTGGGCCGCCAGCGTCTCGAACAACTGCGCGGCGATCGCCTCCACCTGCTGCGCGAGCTGCTTCACCCTGCCGTTGCTGAAGGCCGGCGCCACGATCGTGCGTAGCCGCGTATGCTCGCCCCCCTCGTGCGAGACCAGCCATCCTGGCGAACCGAGAATCACCGAATCCGGGGTGAATGCCGCCGGCGGCATTCCCGCGGGCCGGAACGCCGCGTCGATCAACACCGCCTTGGCCTCGTCATAGCCTGTGACCCACCAGCCTTCGTGCCCGGACGGGAAGCGCACGTGGTGGATCGGACCATTGGTGCGTAGCGCCAACATCTCGGGCGATGGCTCAATGTGATCGAGGCGCCACATCGGCAGCGTCGGCAAGGGTTGTTCGGACATGGTGGCACTTCACTCAATAGCGAGGGCGGAAGGTGACCGGCGAGCGCTGCGGCAGCGAAGACCTAAGACGGCATATAGATGACGTCCTCCGAAGGCAGACCGATTATCAAGAACGGCTAACGCGTAGGCACATCGCGCGGCGAGATGCGGAACGTTATCTTGCACCTTCTAGGTCAGGAAAAAGTCGGCGCGGTGGGCATTTGAGCCGCCGCCGGCCAAGCTTTCCTGCGCAAGGGTCGACAAGGGCGGCGAGCTGTTGGGTAAGGGCGGTTTCGCCGAGCACACCATGCCCATAGACGCTATCCGACGCGGATTTGACATTTTGCTTTTCTTTCTTCGTTCCATTCGTGCCATCCACGAAATGAAAGTCGGTCGGCGGCTCCCGGCCCGCAACGAAGAGGCTTCAAAACTCGTGCCAAGTTGGCCGACCGAAGAAAAAAATCTGTGATGCTTTTAGGGGCTTAGCCTGAGGCCAGAGAAGAGCTAGGCGAAATAGGCCGGTGTCGCGGACCAACAAAGGCGACCGAACAGTGTCGGACAGAACGCCTCGGCGACCTTTAGGTCGGGCTTGCGACATTCTGGTCCAGTTTCGAACATAAGAGGGCAGCAAACAGACACGATTGGGGAATTCGATCCTCACGGGGCCAAGGCGCTTGCCCAAGAGCGTGCGCTCATGTTGCCGCGAAAGGCGCGTGTTCGCGGTGCCTGCGCACCCATGAATGCTAGCGGCACACGCTACGCAATGACTGGAGTGCCCGCCAGCCTCAGGTAGTGCATCGGCTCGGCTTCCGGTCTTCTTTGCCCAGCCGGGGCCGAAGCGCCGAATATCCGCACCACACAGCATCGTTGTTGCCTGTGTGACGAGGCGGTTAAAGCGCGCGCCCGATCTTCCAAGACACGGCCTCCGAGAAGGAGGGGCGGTCCAACGGCACCTCTATTCCAAATGGCACGCCGCTTGCTGCTCCTGGTTAGAGCACCATCAAATCACGATGAAAGCGACTTGTGCCATGCCCGATACGCGAAGCTCTAGACCGTGGCCTGAGGAGACGGTGCCCCTTGCAGCTGAACATCGGGGCATCGTCTCCTCCGGAAGTCCGTTCTGGATGGCCGCTTTGCGCATGGCTGGTCCGATGCCGGCACGCCAACACGGGCAGCGCGCGCAAATGCGGTTTGCCGGTTCTGTTCAGCATGTGAGTGCCGAAAAGCCTTGTCAAAGGGTCGTCACCCAAGCCAAAGCCGGCGGGTCACTGCCACATATCGACAACATGCTGAACCAGTCCAGTGACGCGGAATCCAGTGAAGCGGGTCTGTTGCGTGAAGTGACATTTCAGGCCCCCACATGCTTTGCGATATTGGCTCCTTCCGGCCGCTATCCCTTTTCCAAACGCACTATCGCTAGTGACCGATCCCGCTTCCGGCGCCATAGCCGTGGAAAGCAACCGGCTCGACGGTGTCCAGCTCGCTCAGATCGATTGCGTTCGGGTGGCCAAGACCAACCGCCAAGACGTTCCCATACGTCGGGAGGGAAAAAAGGAGGTTGCGAGCCGCGAGGCCCTCATCCGTGCCGGGGATACGAGCCATTGCCCGGTATTGCGCCAGCCTCTGCCAGAATTCAGCGCAGTCTTCTTCAGGAGCAACTTGATGACAGTTCGAAACAAAGTTCCCTTCGTCACCTTTCTCACGCGTGTTCACGATAAGTCAGTCCAGGGGCCAAATCCATATCGCTGGCAAGAAAAAACATCTGACGACTACTTTGCCGGCAAGCGGGTCATCCTGTTCTCGCTGCCTGGCGCCTTCACCCCGACCTGCTCGACCTACCAATTGCCCAAGTTCGAAGAGCTCTATGATGAGTTTGCGAAGCAGGGAATTGACGCGATTTACTGCCTCTCAGTCAACGATGCCTTTGTCATGAATGCGTGGGGGAAGTCCTTGGGCCTGAAGCAGGTCCAGCTCATCCCCGATGGCTCAGGCGAGTTCACACGCAAGATGGGCATGCTGGTTGCCAAGGACAATCTCGGATTCGGGATGCGCTCATGGCGCTACGCCGCCCTGATCAACAATGGCGTGGTGGAGCACTGGTTCGAGGAGGAAGGTTTCTCCGACAACTGCGAGGCCGACCCGTATGGCGTCTCATCCCCGCAAAACGTTCTCGAAACGATGAAAGCCGCCGCATGACCTAGAAAACGTCTCACTGGCGCCATTGCAGGCCCCAAGAGGCTCCTCGACGGGATTATCGCACACACCATGCAATCTTCAGCAAGCCTGTTTCAGCGCCAGAAGCAATCCATCGTCGCATCGCCTCAACTCATTGAGTCGATTCGCTTGCTGCAACTGGCGCATACCGAACTGCATCAGTTCGTGGAGGGGGAAATCGAGAAGAACCCGCTCTTGGAATCTGCGTCAAACGATGGCGGGCCTTTTGACGATGCTTCGATTTCGGGAGCGGATCAGCCTGTCGGCTTTGGGGCAAACGCCGTTGAAGGTCCGACCGGGGCAGGGTCGCCTGAACGGCTCGGGCAATGGAAATCACTTCGCAACACGACCAACAACCCGCCGGGCAATGGCCCTTCCCTCGACGAGTTTGCCACACTCGCCGAAACATTGCACGACCATGTCGCTCGTCAGATCGCCCTCACTGCGTTCACACCACAGGAGCGGCTGATCGCTGGCCAGCTTGCCGCCGATCTGGAAGACACTGGCTACCTTCGGGCAAACCTTTTGGAGCTGGCCGAGAGCCTAAATGTCCATGAGGCTGTTGTGGAACGGGTTCTCGGAACCTTGCAACAATTTGATCCACCGGGAGTTTTTGCGCGAAGTCTCAGAGAATGCCTCGAGATTCAGTTGCGCCAGCGAAACCGGCTCGACCCGGCAATGGCAGCTTTGGTTGCCCATCTTGAAATGCTTGCGCGACGCGATTTTGAGGCGCTGAAGCAGCATTGCGGCGTCGATGAAGAAGACCTTCTCGACATGATGCATGAGGTTCGTGCGCTCGATCCAAAGCCTGGGAACAGATTCGAATCCGGTGCCTCTGAATCAATCATACCCGACGTCTGGGTCACACCCTCGCCGCAAGGCGGGTGGCAGATCGAACTTGATCCCGCCACGCTGCCGAAGCTGCTGATCAACCAAACCTACTATGCCGAAGTCACGCGTCAGACTGCCCAAAATTCGAAAGATCAAGCATTTCTCGAAGAATGCTTGCAAAACGCGAACTGGCTAATCCGCAGCCTCGATCAGCGCGCCAAGACGATTGTTAAGGTTGCGGCTGAAATCGTGCGTCAGCAGGAGGCCTTTTTGGAACATGGCGTCGCCCACCTGCGGCCTCTCAATCTTAGAACCGTCGCTGACGCGATCGGCGTGCACGAGTCGACGGTAAGCCGGGTGACCTCGAACAAGTACATGCTTACCCCGCGCGGAGTTTTTGAACTGAAGTATTTTTTCACCGTCGCGATCGCGTCCTGCCAAGGCGGCGATGCGCACTCCGCCGAAGCTGTCCGGCATCGGATCAAAGCGATCATTGCCGCAGAATCTCCCGGCGACGTGCTTTCCGATGAGGACATCGCTGTCCGGCTGAAGGAAACCGGCATCGATGTTGCGCGCCGCACCGTCACAAAATATCGCGAAGCAATGAACATCCCCTCCTCCGTGCAACGCCGCCGGGAAATGCGCTTGTGTTTTTAGATTTGGGTCAAGGCAGCCAACATCACGTTGCATTGCATCAAAGTGGAGACTTCGTTCATGACCCAATCCGCAGCAGGCGTCATGGACGCTGTTCTGCACGACCCAGAAAAGCCCGTCCCACCGTCTGGTCCCGCCTGGGGTGCAGTCATTTCGCTTTCCTTGGGCACATTCGGGCTGGTCACGGCAGAGTTTCTGCCTGTCAGCCTGCTCACGCCCCTCGCGCATGATCTCGGTATCAGCGAGGGAGNCGAGGGAGCGGCTGGACAGGCGATGACGGCGACAGCTATCGTCGGGGCGATCTCGGCGCCGACGGTGGCCATCATCACAAAGCGCCTGGACCGCAGGACCGTCATGTGGACCATGACGCTGCTGCTGATCCTGTCGGATGTTCTGGCGGCCGGCGCGTGGTCGCTGGCGGTTCTCCTGACTGCACGCGTCGTGCTCGGCATAGCGCTCGGAGGCTTCTGGTCAATGTCGGCAGCACTGGCGATGCGGCTCGTTCCAAGCCACCTCCTGCCGCGCGCTATGTCGATCATCCTTACCGGCGTTTCCGTAGCTACCGTCTGCGCAGCTCCAATCGGCGCTTATGTCGGCGATATCTGGGGATGGCGAAGCGCCTTCATGCTCGCCGCAGCCGGCGCCGCCGCTACACTGCTCGTGCAACTCATAACCATTCCGAGACTGCCTCCGATTGGAGTGGCTAGCTTCCGAAGCCTGCTGGATGTGGCCAAGATTCCGATGGTCAAAATTGCGCTTTTGGTCGTCCTGCTGGTCGCTTCCGGCCACTTCGCCGGAATCACCTATATCCGCGCCTTCCTCGAGAAGATTCCCGCGCTGGATGTCGAGACGATCTCGCTTGTGTTGCTGGCTTTTGGCATCAGCGGATTCTTCGGCAATCTGGCCGGCGGGCTTCTGGCCGAGTACAGTCTCAAGGCAGTCGCGGCCCTTGCACCGCTGCTCATAGCGATAGCCGCTGTTTCGCTACTGACGGCGGGAGCATCGGCCTTTGCCTCGGCGATTGCTGTTGCCGCGTGGGGGTTTGCCTTCGGCGCGGTGCCAGTGGGATTGCAGACGTGGATGGTAAGGAGGGCCGTTCCCGAGCAGGCCCAAAGCGCCGGTGTGCTGCTGGTCACAGTATTCCAAGTGGCAATCGCAGCCGGCGCGATTTTCGGCGGACTATTGGTGGAGAATGCGGGGATTACCAGCGCCATTGCCTACAGTGCTGTTGCCACGTTCGTCGCTGCCCTCATAGTGTTCCTGCTCGGCCCGAAGCGCGAAACCTAGACCGCCTGACAGGAGAGATCTCAGCAGCGCAGCGGGACGAGAGATGCGATGCACGGCGCGGCGCGATCCTCGGCTTGCATGGACCAGCGGAAGCGCCTCGCCGGCTTCACCTCCGGGCCATGGCGGCCTTCGCCGGCAGACACGTGAACCTGGCGGCACCGGTTTCCATTTGGCGACGGTGAGCGCTGCCGGCGCGATGAAACCCTTGCTGGCCGTCATATCCTTCACGACAAGCCGGCATTCTGGGCAAGCGACAGCTACGCGCCGGCCATGCCCGTCAGAACGCCGGTGACGATGCCGCTCGATAGCGCAGACAGGTCGCGAATTGCCAGTCGTGTCAACGGCGGCCGGATTATCATCGACCGCGCGTACCTTGTTTCGGCCGAAGACTATCGTTCGGCAGCTTGATGATTTTGACCACATAGCCTAGGAGCTATATATGACTTGGGAAGTCGTTTTTGGCGATGAGTTCGATGGGGAGTTCGAGGCCTTGCACCAGACAGTCCAAGATGAGCTATTGGCCTCGGCTAAGCTGCTCGGTGCGTTCGGGCCCCAGCTGGGGCGACCGCATGCGGATACCTTGAATGGCTCGTCGTTCGCGAACATGAAATAACTTCGCTTCGACGCTGATGATGGTGTCTGGCGGGTTGCGTTCGCATTCGACCGGAAGCGGATCATCAAGGAACGCCTGCTCTTGTTCGTCCCAAGGCGGATCGCGAACCACGGGAGCGTTGAACGGGTCCTTCCAGGTCGAGAAAAAATACAACTCGAGTCGGCGACTCTCGAATTCCGTGACCCGCAGCAGATGGTCCCCGATCTCTATGTCACCTCGGCGGACGAAAGCTGTTTGTAGAAATTGCGGTGACCCACCCTGCGGCGAAGAAAAGATTCGACGCATCCGCCAACACGGCGTTGCGGCGATAGAAATCGACCTTTCGCACATACCTAGGGATGCCGCGCTAGAGGTGGTTGCCGACGCCGTAATCCGCTCGGCCCCCAGGAAATGGCTGTTTAACGAGGCGATCGACCGCGCTGTTGTGGAGCTCCAAAAAGAAGCTACCGCAGCAATGGCGGCCGCTGCGAACAAACTGACGGCCGACGCTCGACAGAAAGCCCGCGCCTACAACATCGCTCTGGACTCAATGCCGGAACCTCTACCCATATCGACCATCGATGTCTTGCGTGGAATCGGCCTGGACGAACACATCGGGTTAGAGGTTGCCGGGTATGGCTGCTTCACCACGCATCCCAGCAACTGGCAAGCGATTGTTCTCGCCGATGTCCTGTACGGCAAAGGACTCGGAAAGAAGCTGCCAACAGCGATTTCAGCGACGAAGCACCTTGTAAGCAAGGGCCTTGTCCGCCCGGAATTCAGATGGATGAGCAACGACCTTGAGGCGGCCATCGAGGCGCTAGACAATCGCTTTGCTGCGCCATGGAAGGCTGTGGAATTCTATCTGAAATATCTTACCGGAGTCGGCGTCGCGCTGGATTGGACGCACGGTTTCGCAATTTCGCCGGCCGTGGCCTCGTCTTGGTTCGATCAAGTCATGGAAGAGATGAGCAGGTCTTCCGCCCGAACGGGGATCGAAGAAACGGTACGATGGCTTCTTGACCAGCTGCCTGACGAAGAACGCGGCGGTATGACGGTCGAGGATTGGCTGAACATGATCAACCCGGAGACAGCTGAACCGTACGCAGCCCTGCTGGCAAGCACGCGCACGATGCAACCAGTAGAAGCTGAGTTGCGCGCCATCGTTGGCCTTTGCAACGGCACTCGCACTGACGTACGTGAACTTTTGGGCCTTCCGATTGCAAACGAATGCGATCGTCGCCTGGCTGTTGTTGCCACGAAGGAGGCGGAGAAGAAGGCCAGAGCTGCCGTGCAAGCTGAGACAATCAAAATCAATCGGCAGAAAGAGCTTGCGGAGTACGCCGAAACGGTACTCAACGACCCGGGCTCATGGCTGAACGAGTCACATCCTGATCTTGACGGTCGCTCGCCTTCGGAGGCCGCCTATCATTTCTATCACGCCGCCGGGAAGGCGCGTGAAATCCTTTCCGCGATTGAACGCCGCCAACGGGCTGACCGTGACAACCTAGCCGAAGCAAATTTGTGGCGTCAGAAATTGCGGAAAGCGGTTGAACAGCGATTGAGCAAGGATGAGGCCGAAGCGTTCCTGAGCGACAGAGATGAGGATTACAATCGCTCGACAGCCACCATCTTCTGCCGAGACGAGGCAAGCTTTCGATCGGTCCTCCGTAAGCTAGAAATCTGGATCAACGCGTTCGTCTCTAGGCGCCACCACCCATTTTGAGATCTGCAGGCTTGTACAGCCCTTGAGACCAAGGGTTTGAGAAACAGGCCAGAAAGGGCTGGCGGACACACGCACCACCAGTCCGGCCTTAAGCTACGCGGATTTTTAGCCTAAGAACCGCGCGAAAAAGCCAGGTCTTGGCACGCGGCGCATGACAATAGTGCCGGCCGTACTCAATGCGGCTTCGGCCTTTCGGTTGGTCCAGTAGTGACCAGAGAGCTCGCCGGTCCTTGCGATGAACTCGACAATGCCGGCCCCGTAATGCTGTCTCACGTCAGTCGGTTCAAGACTGGTGTTATCCAACTGTTCATAGACGTAGCTCAGCTCTGGCCGATCTGGCTTTGCCCAGCGTGGACGAACGAAGCGAGTGCGGCTCACTTTTTTTGTTCCGTCCGGCGTAATTTCGATCGAAATGTCGAACAGGCTCGATTCTATCGTGACAGTCGCCTTGGTAACCAATTCATCGGCTTGTGTCAGTCCCGTGGCGAGAGCATCGAAGGAAGGAGCTTCGCGCTTAGCGGCCAAGTACAAGCGCTGCACCTTGGGCCAGTTGGACCGAATTTCCGCACGCCATTCCCCGTCAAGCCATGGAAACCACCAGTATTTCGCAAAAGTTATCCAGTGCAGAACGCGTAAAATTGGTCGGATACTAAGCAGCACGATTGCGCAACTGATGAATAGTGCAATTTTGGAAGTCCATTCAAAAAGATCTCGGGGACTTGCCGCATAGCCAAAATGGAGAATTCCCACGCAGAACGCCACGATTACCAGCACGAGCGTACTCAGAATCAGACTGCGACTCATTGCGAAGATCATTGCAAAGCCCCCTCACTCCCGGCCGCGATCGCGTGCAGCACGGTAGAACTCCTCTTTACCTCGATGGAACACGGCCAAGCCGAAGTCACGACTCGAAATGCCGGTGGCCAGCACCCCGGGGAGCGTCGATCCAAACAACGCGGCGAGATAACGCCCACCGAAGCGTTTCTTTCTGTCAATGCGTGCCGCAGGAACGATAGGTGGCGAAAAATATTGAGCAACCCTGGTCACTTCGAGGTTTGGCTTAAGAACATGAAAGCCATCATGAAGTTCATGCCAAGGATGCGAGATCGCCGCCAACGCTGTTGCAGTTTCGGCATCATCGGTGAGATTGCTTGTCGGGCGCAGCGAAATGATCGGCAAGTATTCAGGAGATTCCGCCACTATCAACCCAATTCCGGAGAAATCTGACCCTGCGCGAACGTCGACTTCCTCAAGAAGGCTCACCAGTTGCTTGATCAATTTTTTGGGTGCGGCCGACGTCATGGTGCTGAACTGCGCGCTTTTGGAATCGAATGCAAACCGTTACAACATTGTGTTTGTGCGAGCTGATCTGCCCAATTTTGGTTACCTGAAGCTGGGGTGGTCCAGAGGCGCATGGTAGAAATCCATTCGTCTTTCAGACCAAGCCTGTCCTGGCGCGCCATCCTGGACCCGATCGGATCTGAAAGTGGCGCAAGGTCTAGCACAAACAGTCAAAACGGCAAAAAATCAAGCCTTCGTCAGACTCCTGTACATATCGCGCCTATACTCCTTGAATCCCCTGCCTGCCTCGCCCATGTTGAGGTCAAAGTAAGAATGGGCCAGGTGGGGAATGACTCTAGCAAATGCGCACGCGCTTTTTTACGGCCTCAAAGCCGAGCCGAGCTATCTGGCGAACCTAGATGTAAGCGACGATGAACGCGCACAACTGATGGAAGCGCGCAGTGAAATTCGCGCGACATTGAAGGCCGCGGCATCACAAATCCAACTGACCGACAGCTACTGGCAGGATTCGTATCGTCAGAAAGTCAGCTGGCGGCAACGACCCGAAATCCAAGTCAAGTTCATGACCCAAGGCAGCTTCGCCTACCGGACGCTCAACGAGCCCGCGCAAAAGCCCAAGCAAGAAATCGACCTTGACGACGGCATGTACGTGCCCGTCCAGTTCATCGCCAACGGCGAACCCGCACTTGCCGCGAAAGGCTTGTTCGAGTTTGTGGATTCAGTGCTGATACCGCTTTGCGACGCGCGAGGCTGGGTCCGTGATACGACCAAAGCTTGTTGTGCAAGGGTGAAATTGTGGCCGGGTGCTCACATCGACATTCCGATCTATTCAATCCCACAGGACCGCTTCAATCAACTTCGTGAAAGTCTCGCAAAGGCGCATATAGCCGTAGCAACACGCGGTTCCGTTAAAGGTGGCTGGAAACTACCTTCAGATAAGATCATGTTGGCTCAACGAGACGGGAGTTGGGTTCAGTCCGACCCGCAGATGATACACGATTGGGTCGACGGCCGATCGGAGAGATACGGGCCGCCGTTTCGACGTCTTTGCCGTTTCTTCAAGGGCTGGCGCGACTACAGTTGGGAGAAGTCGGTGCTCTCCTCGATCTGCCTGATGCGTGCAATCGACATGGCTCTCTCGGAACTCCCGGGCCTTCCGAGAGGCGATCGCGACGATGAGTTGATACTGGACATTGCGAAGCGCCTGCCCGGTATATTCGACGGAACGATCGTCAACCCGGTTCTGTGGCATCTTTGCATCAATGACTGGAGCGACCAAGATCGCGACGAGATCGTAAGAGGCGCGGTCGCGCTTCGAGGTGAAATGGAAGCCGCCCTCGAACGCACGGGCGACGCAGAACAGGTTGTGCTGAAACTGCGGAACCGTTTCGGCACGCGCATTCCTTATCGGCCCGACGCGATTAAAATGGCGCCAAAAATTTCAGCGATCCAAAAGGCGGCGGCCGCGGTTGTCCCCGCACCGCGTATTATTGCTTCGACTTCGGGCTAATGAATTCAAGGGACGCACTGGCTATCGTCGATGCGACCTTGCGCAATGCCGGCTTCGCTCCTGCCGGTGTAGGGCCAGCCGATTATGACGGCCAGATAAGAGTGCATGGCAGGCCCGTCGATGTTTCCATATCGATCCCCGATATGCGCTTTGCAACTCGCCCTCGGATCACACTCAAAGATCGCACTCAAATTCCGGTCGAAACTCTCGCGCATATCGAAGAGGAGACCGGGATTTGCTATGCCTCCGGGGCTGGGCTTCCTTTAGATCTATATCAACCTGGCGAGGCGATTTTGCGAGTGCTCGAAGAAGCGAGCAGGACACTGGAGCTTTCCTACCGAGGGAAAGGCCCCGCCGAGTTGATAGACGAATACCAATCTTACTGGAAGTCAGACCTGACAGTGCGCTGCATGCTTCCGCGAGATGAGGTTGCAGATGGCAGGCGTGCAACTCTCTTTCTTGCCAAGCGTGAAGGCAAGGTGGAATTTCTATGCATCTCAAGTGAAGAGAAACTACGCGGCTACGAGTCAGCATTTCCCCGCGCAGTTGAGTTCTGGCGAACGGAAAAGCTCGTTGGGCCTATAGGTATCATGATGGCGCCGCGGACGCTCGCAGACCTCAAGAAGTGGCTGGTAGGACATCCTGATCTGCACCGCGATTGGCGAAGGCTTGTGCAGTTCCTATGTGCGGACAACTGTCTCTTTATCTCCGCGCCAAACGCTCTGCTTGGCATTTCCGTCAATTTTCCGCAAGACCTCAAGCATGCAGTGTCGAAAGGTAATATACGTCAACAGGCGCTGCTTGGTATCGCAGAAACGCTAGCCACCAAAATCACTCTGGACAGATATTCGGGTCAATGGTCGAGTCTGACTGACGTGACAAATCGAAACAATCAAAGCGAAAATACCCTGCAGCAAAAATCGGTAGCCCTCATTGGCTGCGGCACGATTGGTAGCAATCTTGCTCGCATGCTCGTCCAGATAGGCGCGGGCAGTTGCAAGCCTTTTAGCCTCTTCGACAACGAAGTTTTGGCCCAAGGCAACATCGGGAGACATTTGCTTGGCTTTACCGACATCGGAAAACCAAAAGCCTCAGCTGTCGCGGCCGAGCTAGAGCGGTTTCACCCGCAGGTGCATGTAGCTGCCTACGAGCAAGATGCGCTCGAACATTTGGACGTGCTGGCTCAACATGATCTGATAATCGATGCGACAGGTTCCTGGAACGTACAGTCGGCCATCAACGAATGGTATCTAGATAACTCCGCCATTCAGACTAGCGCACTTCTTCACTCTTGGGTGTTTATGAACGGCGCGGGCGTGCAGAGCTTTCTCAATTTAAGAGACGAGTTCAGTTGCTTCCGGTGTTTGAAGCCCGTCTTCGATGGACCTTGGCGCTTTCCGGTCGGAGACGAGAAGGACGAACTGAATTTGCAGCCTGCGACTTGTGGGGACGGCTCATTCATCCCCTTCACGATCGATGCTCCGATGATGGCAGCCAGTCTGACAACGCGTGCGGCGCTCGATTGGGCTAACGGCCATCCGGGTCCGCGGCTCAGGTCCGCTGTGGTCGATCTGCGCCGCGGGCGGGTGCAAGGACCACGTTTTCCGAGACCTTCTGAATTCTGCCCCGCATGTGCGTCGAGACGAACGTCAGCATGACGCAGGTACTTGTGCCGAAATCGGTCTTGGATAAAATTCGCGAACACGAAAATAACTGGCCGAGACTAAGCGAACGCGGCGGTCTTCTCCTCGGCTACCGCAAAAACGATGCAATTCAGATCGACAGCGCTACCTTCCCGGGGCGGTGGGACTATGCCACTCCAACCCTCTTCCGGAGATCTGAGCAAGGTCACAAGCTTCGGGCCGTTCGAGAGTGGGTGCGCTCGGGGCAGACGATCGATTGGGTTGGCGAATGGCATACACACCCAGGCGGAGTAGCCGAACCGTCCTTTGTCGATCGGCGCAGTTGGCGGCGCATCGCGGGTCATACAAAAAGACTGATGGCTTTTCTGATCTTCAACGACACTCAAATGTATGCTGGTTTGCAATCGCCGCACGTGAGTCGCGTTAAGAAGCTGACGCTCGACGAGGAAAACGACGTAGCGAAACTCTTTACCTAAACGTTTGGCGTAAAATCAACTTGCCGCTTGACCGCCAGGCTCCGCTACTTTGAAGCATGCGTTCTTCATTCGTCAGTTAGCTTGAAAGCTTCAGAAAATTTGGCTTGAGAAAGTCGCTGCTGCCAGCCTTAGTTGCCTCTGAAACGCGAGGTTTACGGGATCTCACTCGCTAGGAGGACGCGGGATGCGCGTGTTGGTGCGCTGAAAAGGGCGATTTGCGAAACTCCTCTCAGCCCATGCGGTGGTCCACGGAGCTAACCGGAAATATAACCGGCATAGATAGCGGTATGATTCGCATCTTTTCCCATGAAATCCGGCATATACAAGCGGCATGAAATGCGGCATAATTTCCGGCATGGGCACTAGCGCGATGGAACCGATGCTACCCGAAGAGGGTGTGCGCGATCTTGAGGACACGACAGCGCAGTTGCTGTTGGATGCCGGCCGCCTTGCCGGCCGCATGCACCCGATCGTGCGGGAGACTGTTGGTGCGCTCGTGCGCTCGATGAATTGCTACTATTCAAACCTGATCGAGGGCCACGATACTCATCCGCGCGACATCGACCGTGCGCTGGCAAATGACTTTTCGAGTGAACCCAAGCAGCGCGAACTCCAGCAGGAGGCTGTTGCGCATATCTACGTGCAGCAGTTGATCGATGAGCAAAAGGATCCGGAGATCTGGCCGGCGACTGCAACCTACGCTCGCTGGCTGCATGAGCGATTTTGTGAGCGGCTGCCAGAAGAGTTCCTTTGGGTCGAGAATCCTGACACGGGCGAACGGCTCCGAGTGGTGCCTGGCCAGTTAAGAACCCGCGATGTCCGTGTTGGGCGTCACGAACCTCCGCTTCACAGTGACCTGCCACGATTCCTCGCCCGGTTCGATCAGGCTTATACGGCCCCAACTCTATCGCGCCTACGTCAGGTCCAGTCTGTTGGCGCTGTCCATCATCGCTTCCTTTGGATCCATCCCTTTCTCGACGGCAATGGGCGTGTTGCGCGACTGATGTCACACGCGCTCCTGAAACGGCTTGGCATTGGCACAAGTCTTTGGTCGGTCGCGCGCGGCCTTGCGCGTGAAGAGACCCGTTACAAACAGTTGCTGATGGCGGCCGATGGTCCTCGGGAAGGCGACCGCGACGGGCGCGGGAACTTGACACAGCGCGGTTTGGTCGCCTTCTCACGATTCTTTCTTGAACGCGCGCTCGATCAGATCGCCTTCATGAGCGAGTTGCTTGAGCCCGACGTGTTACTGCGCCGGATGGAACTGCATATCGAGGAAGAAGTCCGTGCCAAGCGGCTGCCACGAGGTAGTTTCGTGGTACTCCGAGAGGCAGCGCTCAATGGCGAGGTCGAGCGCGGCCGGGTGCCGTCTCTCACAGGCTACGAGGAACGCGCGGCGCGGATCATCAGTTCGGCGCTGATCGATCGGGGCATGCTGACATCGTCGAGCAGTCGGGCACCGCTTCGGCTGGGTTTTCCGGCCAATATAGCCGAGCGCTGGTTTCCGAGGCTCTATCCGCTCGATGCAGGGTCAGGGCCGTGATCGGCGCCGTCCCCCTTATCCGACGGTTCACGCCGATCTCCCGCCATTATCAGGACGCAGATGTCGACCTTGAAAACATCTGGACGATCCTCGATCGGGGTAAGCGCCTTGAATGGGGATCGCTTCGCGACGCTTATCGATGCGTGATCCTTGCCGATGCCGGCGCGGGCAAGACGTTTGAGCTTAAGGCGGAGGCGGAGCGTCTTGCGGCACGTGGCCGCAATGCCTTCTTCATCAGGATCGAGGATATCGACGAGGCGTTTGGGGCCGCGTTCGAGGTCGGCAAGCCGGAGGCTTTCGAGGCGTGGCTAGCGGGAACCGGCGAAGCTTGGTTCTTCCTCGATTCCGTGGACGAGGTCAGGCTCGAGGCGCCGCGCGCGTTCGAGACGGCCATTCGCGCCTTTGCCAGCCGTATCCACGATGCACGGCAGCGCGCGCATGTCTATATTTCGAGCCGGCCATACGCTTGGCGATCTAGGATCGACGGTGCGTTGATAGAAGAACTGCTGCCCTATGAGCCGCCCGTACGCGAGGCGACCGGCGATGAGGCCGAGCCCGAGGTGTCAGCGGCCAAGAACGATGCCAAGCCGGGCCTTGAACTCTTTCGACTTGCTCCACTTGACCCCGACGATATCCGCATCTTTGCCGGCCATCGGGGAGTGAGCGATGCCGACGCGTTGATCGAGGCGCTCGAACGCACCGATCTATTCGTCATCGCCCAGCTTCCGTTCGATCTGGAAGACATCCTCGCCGTCTGGGGGGAGACCGGCTCGCTTGACAGTCGCCTGGCGGTACTCGAACGCGGTCTCCGGCGCAGACTTGCGCCTTCAGCCGGCAGGCTCGTCACACTATCGTTAGAAAAGGCGGTGGAAGGCGCCCGCCGCATCGCGATTGCAACGACACTCACCGGCGAGGCCAACATTCAGATGCCCGGGGCCTCTGGCGGGGGGATCGATGCCGTCGCAGTTCTGCATGACTGGACGATCGCCGAGATCCTTGAGCTGCTCGGCCGGGGAGTGTTCACCGACGCGATTTACAAAATGGTGCGCTTCCGCCATCGCGAGAGCCGCGAACTGCTGGCGGCGCAGGAGTTGGCCAACGCGCTGGCGAACCCCGAGCTTCGCGCCAAGATTGAGGCTTTGCTATTCCGCGAAGTCTACGGGGAAGCCGTGGTCGTGCCGCGCACGCGTCCGCTGCTACCATGGCTCATCCTCTTCGATGAGCGCGTACGAGATCGGGCTCTCGCTTTGCAACCGGAGATCATCACCGAAGGCGGCGATCCAGCCCGCCTGCCGATCGAGGTTCGGAAGCGCATCTTGCGCGATCTTGTCGAGCGCATAGCCACTGGAGACTCACGCGGTGGCGACAACAGCGCGATTGCCAGGATCGCACAACCCGACCTTACCGATGAGACGTTGGCGTTGCTCGGCGCCTATGGTGACAATGATGACGTCATCTTCTTCCTCGGCCGGTTGGTGTGGCAGGGTGCTATGGCGGTCGCCGCCGAACGACTGTCCCCAGTCGCGCGTGATCCTGACCGTGGCATCTACGCGCGTATTGTTTCGACCCGTGCGGTCTCGACGATCGGCGGTGCTGATGCTGGCAGGGAGTTATGGTCTGCGCTGAATGCATCCGGTGTAGTGCTGCCGCGCCGGCTTTTGGGCGAACTTGTCGATGGGGCGCCACCAAATCTCGCTTCGGTCGACCTTTTGCTCGCGTCACTAGAAACGGTCGAGTCGCACGAACGATTCGAGACCACAGGCCTTAGTCAGGCTATTCGCAGTCTGATCGATCGGCTACCGCTAACCAGCGACACTGCCCCGGAGCGGCCATTAGTTCGACTCATCGAGGGATTGGCCGATTTCCTCGCGCGCGAACCGCATATCCAACGACGCGAATGCAAGATCTCGGAAGCCTTCCGCTGGCTGATGGCGCCGGCAATGCATGCCGTCGAACGCCTAATCGTCAGCCGCTCGCAAGCCTGCTTCGACCCCGCCCCGCTGGCGGTACTGAGCCAGGCGCCTGCCCTGCGACATTGGGGCGCCAGCGAAGAACACGAGCATCGGACCAAGCTTAACAAGTTAGTCCCGCGGTGGACGGCACTGAATGATGCACTGTTCTGGCACACGGTCGCGATGGTACGCGAAGCACGTGAGGACACTGACAAGCCGGTGGACGACGACTGGACCGTCAGTTGGATGGGTCACTTCTGGGCATTTGACGAACCAAGCTTCTCGCGCACGCTTGGTTGGACCAGAACGCGTGACTTAGCTGATGATCGTTCGCTGGCATTGTCCCGGACGTTTCGTACCTATGCGCAGAACCGGCGTCCTCGTAGTTGGCGCCGGCTTCTGTGGCGGTCGGTTGGCGGCGATCCTATTCTGGAATCCAAACTCAAGACCTTAATGCGCCCGATGGCGTCGCCAGAGCGGAGGCGGTGGCGCGCCAATGAGCGCAAATGGGCACAACGTCGCCGCAGGCGCGACGAGAATGAGGCGGCCGGCCGGGCGGCGCTCGTCGCACGACTCAAGGCAAATCCCGACCTCGTGCGCGAGCCGGCTGGCCTAGAACCCGGACAGATGAGTTGGGACCAAGCTCATCTGCTGCAGAGTGTTGAGGGCGATGGGATGCGAATCAGCCGCGGCGCTGGTAGCAAATGGCAGATGCTCATTCCCGAATTCGGCGAGGCGGTCGCCGTGGCTTTTCGCGATGGTGCTCAGCTACATTGGCGCGCCTATCGCCCAACCCTGTGCTCAGAAAATGGCGGTAGCAACTCCATTCCCTATGCGTTGATCTTCGCAATGGCAGGGCTCGAGATCGAGTCCGGCGATGATGGGAGGGGCCTGACCCAGCTCGGCAACGACGATGCGTTGCATGCCCTGCATTACGTCTTCTCCGAGTTGAATGGTTTTCCGCACTGGCTTGAACCGCTCTACCGTGCCCATCCTGAAGCCGGTTTCGATCTGATTTGGGGCGAGACGCGCTGGGAACTGGCCAATAGCGGTGCCAAGCCGATGCATTACATGCTCCACGACCTGGTCTACCACGCGCCTTGGCTACACGCGGCCTTGGCACCGTCGATCCATGATTGGCTGTCCGAGCATGGTGCCGCGAATGGCGATTGCCTGCGCCATGGATGCACGATCATGATCAGCGGTGGACTTTCGACCGCCTCTCTCGCCGCCCTCGCCCGTCGTCGTGTTGAGGACGCGACTACTCCCGCGAACCAGTTTGCCAGTTGGCTCGCCATGTGGGTGGATTGCGCTCCCGACGCAGCGATCCCGGTCCTCGACGCTCATCTCGAATCGCTCTCGTCGCCCGACGACGCACGCTTTGCCGAGGAGTTCGTCGTCTCTCTCGTAGGCGGCAGTTATCAGTCGGGCTTGTCGACTAGCGCCTGGAAAAGTCCGCAATTTCTCAAAGCGCTCTATGTGCTGATGCACCAACATATCCGATCGAGGGAAGACCTCGATCGTGCGAACGGCCGCGTCTATTCGCCCACGACGCGCGATGATGCCCAAGATGCCCGTAACAGTTTGTTCAATCTCCTTTCGGCGATCCCAGGCGAAGCAACCTATCGGGAGATTTTGACGCTTGCCGAGGATCATCCCGAGCCGAGTTACCGCGTACATATGCGCCGCCGGGCTTATGCCCGAGCGGTGGAGGATAGTGACCGGGAGTGGTCGCTCACCGACGCGCTGATCCTGAGTGGGCAGATGAGGCGCAAAGCAGCCAATTAAACGTAAAATATTCGGGGCTGGTATTGACCCGCGCTACCGGGCTTGGGTGCAACTCAGAAAGGTCGAAGAGAGTGCGCGAACATACGCGATTCTGCCGGTGCGGCCGTCTGAGTCCCTTTGATACCAGCGCCGGGACTCGGTTGAAGCAAAACCAGATCTAAACCGCATAAACTCACCGCGAATGGTCCGTTAGCAGACGATCTCTACAACAGCGCTGTATTGGCGGTAGCCCTCTCCCGACTCGAACCCCCGAATAGGCGGTTCGATCATGCTCGCATCACTGTATGTCCAGGGCCGTCAACTTCCTTCATGAGCGCGCGAAATTCAGCTGGAGGCGCAAGGCAGAAAGTTCGAAAAGCTTCCAGGAACCCCAGCGCGCGCGCCGCCAGAACCTGGCCGAGAATGATGGCGGAGCCGGCAGCAACGAAGTTGATGGCGACGCCGGAGACAATCTGGCCGCCCCAATGGGTGATCGAGGCGAAACTGTGCACCAGCGCGAACAATGACGGCGGTGAACCGCGGCCGCCCAGGCGCCGCAACCGCCAGGCAGGCGAGCAGCAATGGCCCGGAGAACACCAGTTGCTCGGCGGCGATGGTGCGGGTCGCATCCCGCACCGCCATCATGACGGCGCCCGCCGAAGTGAGCATGGCGACTAATCGGACAGCAGGCACAGCATTCAATCCCCGAAGGCGTCTTCGTAAGAGACATATGGCGCGGCGAGGGCTGCGGCTGTACGACAGACGAAAGCGGTTCTTAATCCGAGGCGATGCCGTTCTTGATCCGTGTGAGGCGGCTTTCGCCTTCCTCCGGGCCGAAGCAGCTTTCGACATCATTGCATTCCCGGCAACTGGGCGCGCTGCACAGCGAAAAACCTTCGGCCTCGCAGAGCTTGCGGTAGAAGTATTTCTTCCATTTCATGTTTTGGGTGTTGCCGGCCGCCAGCGTCGGAAAATGCGAGGCGAGCAGGCGGCCGAGCTCGGTCCGATTAAAAAGGCCAAGCTCCTGCCAGAGGTGGTCACTGCGCATGGCACGCCGGGCGATGATCCTGGCGAAGCGGGCGCTCGTCGGGTCGCCAGGACGGGCATGCGCCAACAGCAGTCCATGCAGCAGTTCTTCCTCCAGATCCGGCTCGGGCTCGCTCACCTCTTTCAAGGCAAACGCGTTGATTGGAATAGCAGGAAAACAGCGGGACAGGACATCGCGCAGCTCGGCGCGCGAAAGTCCGGTTGCCTCCGTCACAGTCGCCTCGCCGGCCTCGATCTCCTCGAGCGCACGTGAAAGCACACAGGCAAGCACATGCTGGTCCAGCTCGATCTGCGGCGATTGGCCGGTGCTGAGCCGGGCATAATGTTGAGCAAATATGGTGCGTTCTCCTGGTTTGTCCCTATCAATTCATGCAGAGACCCGGCCTGCCGCAACATGGGTCGGGCAGTTCTTCGGGTGTACGCAGTCGCGGATCGCCTCGCGGTCGAGTAGTTCGGAAATTTTCGTCTGGTCCACTCGGCTCTGTCGCAAATTCTGGGATTAGAAGGAGGCGTTTCGCGAACCCCGGCCCTGCCGTTTGCGCCTCACGGGGAACACAGGCGCCGGAATGCCCCCGCAGAGTTGGACGTGAACCGTGCGGGAGAGAGGTCGCGTGCTGAGTGCGGCCACATGGTTCAAGCCGCCAGACTCACGGTTGAATGAGTCCGATGCAAAACGCGCAGCGGGTGAGTTCCAGCGCACGTTCAGGACAGGATCGCGCGCCTCGCGATGCAGGCAGCTCCTCCCCTTGCGCAACTTCAATGTCACCAGGCAGGATGTAACCCTCGTCATCAAGCTTGAAGATGTCCGGCGCTTGCGCCGCGCATCGCGCGTGACCCTGGCATTTGGCATTTTGGACGATGATGCGCATGGCGCTGCCTCCATTGTCGGTGCCCCGGCTCGGGGCGGGCCTAGGACCAGTCTAGGATCAAATTCTCGATCCCGAACACATGGCCGCCAGAGGTTATCGGCGCCGTACCCTGCTTGATCCTGAAAGCCGGGATGCGCGCCAGCCACTCCTCCAGGCCAATGACAATCTCGCGCCGGGCAAGGTGTGAGCCAAGGCAACGGTGGGGACCATAGCCAAACGCTGCGTGGCGGTTGTCCTCCCGCTCCAAATCAATCGTGTTGGGGCATTCGAATTCCGCCGGGTCACGATTGGCAATCATCGTGGCGCAGGAAACATAGTCCCCCTTCCGGATCGGCGCGCCTTCGAAGTCGATATCTTTCGTGGCCACGCGGATCAACTGAATGGGCGGATAGGCCCGCAGCAATTCTTCGGTTGCGAGCGGGATGCGGTCCGGTTCGCTCCGCAGCAATTGCTGATCTTTGAGGTTGCGTGCGAGGTACGCCAAGTCAAAGCCTATAGCTGCTGCGACCGTGTCGAGCCCAGCGACGAAGACAAGCACGCCGATGCCGCGGACTTGGGTGTCAGTCAGCCGGCGGCCCTCGACCTGTGCCTGCACTATAAAGGTCATGAAATCGTCAACCGCCTGATCGCGGCGCATGGCTGCAAGTTCGTCGATGAATGCCACGATCGTCCGGGCAGCCACAGGTCGTTCCTTATCGTCGCCGTGGAGCAGATCTTTCCCCCAGCCGACGAATGTATCGAGTCGGTCATCAGGCAACCCCAGAAAGCGAAGAAAGGTGCTCACCGCGAAAGGAAAGGCAAAATCCTTCATCACGTCGCAGCTTGTGCGCGACGCGGCGATCCTTTCGATCAGCTCGACCGCCCGTTCGCGGACAGCCGGTTCCAAAGCCAACACCCGCTTTGGCGAAAGCAGCGGATTAAGCAGTGAGCGAAAGACGCCATGGGCCGGTGGATCGAGCTCAAGCGGGATCGTCGGCCAGTTCTCACCCAGTATGGAGGAGAAGATGCTGCGATGGCTGGAAAAAGTCTCTGCGTCCTGCAGCACCTTCCGCTGGTCCGCGGCACGGGTGATGACCCAGGTACCCCGGCCATCTTGCGTGTTGTAGCGGGAGTAAAAGATCGGAGGCCCGTCATGTACGCAAGCGACAGCTGCGTGTGGATCCCCGTTGGGTGTTGGTGGCATCCCTGGCGATGTAAACAGGCTGAAGTCCCTCACCATTTCGGGCGGGACATGATCTGGAACGGGGTTGGTCGCCATTTTGTTTTCTCTACATTGGCGTTCATGGCTCAATTGAGATTGCACCGCTGTTCATAAAGTCGATTTCCAGCATGGGCACGTCTCTTGTCGGGCGCCTTCTAGATTCTGTCGCCTGATACAGCCCACCTGCACCAGCGCGGATGAGATGGGTTGCGAAGTCGATCAGAGGGGCATCTCCGCCGCGCTCCGGTCATGAAGCAAAGCGGCCGCTTCCCCGTTAGGGTTGAGAGACTGGTCAATCACCTCTGCCCTGCTGATCAAATTGTCGAAGCAAGTCGCGTGCCGGATAGGGTAGCCATGGCGGTGCACCAAGCAATGCCAGCCTGCGCTGGGTCTGCCGCTGATGATCACCTGTCCATCATTCTTATGACAACGTCCGACAACCGACATCCGTGGTCGGTTTTGTCGAGCCCGCGACATCGGGCTGTTCGGCTTGGCTGTTGCTGCACAGCCTGCCGGTCGACGAGCGAGTAGATCGCTCGCACGGCCCGGATTGAGCAATGACGCGATCCAGCGCAAGGATCGGGTGCGGTCCGAGAAGACCCGACGGCGCTTGCGCGAGACGATCGGAAATATCAAGAAGGTCAAGCCGCGCTTCGGTTCGGCGCTGATGGCGTATGCGTTTTATCGCTCGCAGGCGCTGCAAGGCTTTTCCGGCAGACGGCGATGCACTCGTGCGCACCGGTGCCGACCGGCGACCAGCTTGACTGTATAGATGCGGTCCATTCCGGCGTGCATCACCTGACCATGCGCATGCGCTACGACGGCATCCTTTCCGCCCATGGACCTAGATTTGCTCGCGAGCCGCTGTCGGAACGTGGTGCTGAGTCCTATCGCGGCCAATTCAATCCGAGGACCTGTCGGCAGTCAACACACCCCTGGAGGTCGGACCGGGAACGCGTGGCAGACTCTCGGCCAGAAACCGCCAGTCGCTGCCCTCGCGTTCGCCTTCCTTGCGCGTGCCGAAGAACTGGATGATCATCTTGCCGTCCGCGCCATAGGCTTCAATGGACGTAACGTGACCATCCCTCGTCGGCTTGCGCACGGCCCAGACCTCGCGGATGCGATGGGTCCTAAGATGCAGATGGAAGGTCTCTTCGAGCACATTGATCCGCGGCCCGATCTGCTTGACCGACCTGATCGGGCCGGAATGGATCTGAATGCAACCACGATTGCCGACAAAGCACATGATCGGCATCTCGTCTTCGGCCGCCTGTTGGAACAGGGCGCCAATGGCATCATTGTCGAGTAGCCAGGCGTCATCCTCGTCGGCCATACGCATCCCCTGGCAGCGGCTGAGCTTCAGTGTCTTCAACATATGGTAGAACTGATGCACGTCGCTTAGCCGGCCCCAGTGCTCGCGTAGGTCGTCGACCGTGGTGGCGTGGTCTGGACTCACTGCGTTATCGCGCGCCCCGCTCGCCTCGAGCGATATGATCGGCTCCTGGTCGGGGGATACAAGCTCTGCCGTCAGATCCTGATAGGCCTGCAGGTTCGAGGCGGGCGTGAGATGAGCTTTGTGCATCGCCTCGCCGGTGGCATCAAAGAATTGCAGGCTGCGGCGGATCTCGTCCCCCTCGCGCTTCTCGACGGCGAAGCCATACGCCCACGCTTTCGGGAAGATGCGCAGGTCGATCTCGTCGCCGAGCAGTATGGCATGCTGGTTGCCGGTGACCACTTTGCCGTAGACGCCAATCTTTTGGTGCACGGCACTTTCGTTGCTGGTGACCGCCATCACCTCGCCGACCGCTTCGAGGCCGGTCAGCAGATCATCGACGCGCGGCTCGATGCGCACCGCGCCGTGACCACAATGCGCCGCGACCAACTCGGCTTCCGAAATGCCCAATCGAGCGGCGAGATCATGCTCCCGGATCTTCGGATTGTCTTTGCACGCCCGCCGGATTTCGTCGGGCGACGGTTTCTCGCGTTGGTCCATGCTTACCCCTGTTTCTACGACGTGTGAGGATCATCTGCCCTGCCCGGGAACCTTCAGCCGATAAGGCGCGCCGAAATGCTCGATCCTGATCTGCTGCTGGCCCATGAACAAGGTGTCGCTGGACAGCGTGCGCACGGCGTCGCACCAATGCGAAAACCAGCGACCAGCCACATGCCGATGGCATGCCATCGAGCCGGTCGGGGGCTACTGGGCGGTGGTGAGCGAGTTGTGGATGTTGTCGCAATCGGCCAAGCGGGCATTCGGATGCCATGGGCGGCGCTGCTTTGCCAAACAACGCGTATCTGACCACGGTCCTGACATGTTGCTCCCCTGCTTCGCCCCATCCATCGCGATGGCACCCACGGCATGGTTGTGGATCGGCATGCTCTTGCCGTCTCGCCAAACGGAGCTTCAAAAACCGTGCCAATTGCGCCGAGGCAAGCTCAGAAGAAGTTCTGTCCTTGGTGATGTGAGTTCACCCAAGAACTCAGGCCAACATCCCTCGTGCCGGACCCGACAAACCCGACAGCACGTGTCGATTGGCCGACACCTTATCAGCAATCAAGAGGCACCAGTGCGAGAGATGCCGCGCTGTGTTGAAACGTTTTTTGGCTTTGGCACGGTGCATGCGACGTGATGGGCAAGCAGGTCCCGGACTGAGGAGAATGGAGCCATGATTACGCTCACCGACAACGCTGTTGCTGCCTTCAAGACTGCTCTTTCCCGCGCCAGCGAGCCGGCGGACGGCTTTCGCATTATGGTCGAGGCCGGCGGCTGCGCCGGCTTCAAATACTTAATGGGCCTGGAGAGCGTGTCGCGCGAGGGCGACGCGATCACTGACACAGATGGGGTCAAGCTGTTCGTGGACGCGGGCTCCCAACCCCATGTAGCCGGCATGACCGTCGACTTCCTCACCGGGCTCCAATCTTCCGGTTTTGTCTTCGATAACCCCAATGCGCGCGAAAAGTGCGGCTGCGGCAAGTCCTTCAGTTAAACGCCCGAAGCGCCTGTACGGCCGACACACTGATTTTGCGCAGAGGAGACTTATATGGCCGGCACAACAGATGTCCCCGTCCTAAAAAACAAGACAAGGTCAAAGCCGATCTCGGGACCGCCATTCGCTCCCAGTATTCAAAGAACGTCGCCTCCCGAAGCAGCTCGGTTCCTGGTGGCACCCGAGCTGCTTGCGGACAAATCGCGCCGCTGCCAAATTCGGCTCATCGGTAGCGTTATCGTGTTCGCGCGTCCTGGCCTGCGGCCACTGCGAACATGTCCATATCGACGGAGATCCGGTTTACGTCAAACACTCCGGGCGCCTGCGCGCGCTGCCAGTTCAAATGATCATCAACGGCATGCCCAGAGGCTCAACGAGTCGGTCTAGCGCTCGCGTCATTCTGTTTAACTGAGGATCGCACCTATGAAGCCTGTCTACCTCGACAACAACGCAACCACACGGGTCGATCCTGAGGTCGTGCAAGCGATGTTGCCGTTCTTTAGGGATCAATTCGGCAACCCTTCGTCGGCACACGCTCTTGGCGCCTCAGTCAGTGCGGCGGTGAGAAAGGCGCGGAGGCAGTTGCAAGCTCTGATCGGCGCGGAGTTCGAGGATGAGATCACTTTCACCTCGGGTGGGACAGAAAGCGACAATGCAGCGCTTCTTTCAGCGCTCGAGGCGGCGCCCAACCGAACCGAGATTGTCACGTCCGCGGTCGAGCATCCCGCCGTGCTGACGCTCTGCGCGCATCTTGAGAAGACCCGCCGCCTCAAGGTGCACAGGATCCCGGTGGATTGCCGTGGTCGGCTCGATCTCGACGCCTATATGGCCGCCCTCACCCCACAGGTTGCAATCGTATCAATAATGTGGGCGAACAACGAGACTGGTGTGATCTTCCCCGTCGCAAGGCTTTCCGAGTTGGCCAAGGAAGTGGGCGCCCTATTCCATACCGATGCTGTGCAGGCGGTCGGCAAGCTTCCGATGGACCTGAAGTCGACCGCAATCGACATGCTGTCGCTCTCCGGCCACAAGCTGCACGGGCCGAAAGGGATCGGTGCGCTTTTCGTAAAACGTGGCGTCGATTTCCATTCGCTGATCAAGGGGGGTCACCAAGAACACAACCGGCGTGCTGGCACCGAGAATACGCCCGGCATAGCCGGGCTCGGCACGGCGGCCGAACTCGCCTTGAAATTCATGGACGACGAGACCACACGGGTAAAGTCGCTCCGCGATCGCCTGGAGGGCGGGATCCTCCAGCGCATCCCAAGCACCTGTGTCACTGGTGATCCCTTGCAACGATTGCCCAACACCGCAAACATCTCCTTCGAACATGTCGAAAGTGATGGAATTCCACTTCTCCTCAGCCGCATTGGCATCGCGTGTTCCTCTGGCTCGGCCTGCACCTCCGGCTCTCTGGAACCAAGCCATGTCCTAAGCGCGATGAAAACGCCACACGCGGCAGTCCGCTTCTCCTTGGCGCGGGACAACAGCGAAGAGGACATCGACCGGGTGCTCGAGGTCATGCCGGGAATCGTGGGGAAGCTGCGCAGCTTTTCCGGTTCTGGGCCGGGTAATCCGGTCTATGCGTGAGCCGCAGAAGAACAGGCTACCTGTCATGACCCGTCATGTCTCCCTCAACGATACGACCTTGCGCGATGGCGAGCAGGCGCCGGGCGTCGCCTTCACCACGACGGAAAAGCTGGAGATCGCTGAGTCTCTTGCGGCGGCCGGCGTGACAGAGATCGAGATCGGCACGCCGGTCATGGGCGTCGACGAGATTGAAACAATTCGCGCCGTGGTAGCGCGGCGTCTTCCGGTTCGGCTCATGGCCTGGTGCCGGATGACGTCGTTGGATCTCGATGCAGCGATCGAGAGCGGCGTCCAAGCGGTCAATTTGTCGCTGCCTGCGTCGGACATCCAACTTGCCGCCAAGCTCGGCCTCGACAAGGCGGGAGCGCTCCAGGTCATCGATCATATGGTCAGGCGCGCCGCCGCCGCCGGCTTCTTCGTCGCGGTGGGCTGCGAGGATGCCTCGCGGGCCAATCGGGATCATCTCGCCCGCGTCATCGAGACGGCCGCACGCGCCGGCGCAAGCCGCGTGAGGCTGGCCGACACAGTCGGTGTTCTCGACCCGTTTTCGACCTTCGAACTTGTCGCCCAGCTCGTGGTGCAGTCTCCAATCGACCTTGAATTTCATGCGCACAACGATCTCGGACTTGCTGGCGCCAACACGCTGGCGGCGATCCGCGCAGGCGCGCGCCATGCCTCCGTCACCGTCCTGGGGCTCGGCGAGCGTGCGGGCAATGCCGCGCTGGAGGAGGTGGCCGCCGCAATGGCGATCTTCGACGGCGCAGACACCGGCATTGAGCTGACCGCATTGCCCGGCCTCGCCGCCCAGGTGGCTTGGGCCGCCCGCCGGCAGACCGCAGCCACTAAGCCGGTCGTCGGCGCCGATGTTTTCACCCACGAATCCGGCATTCACGTCGCAGGGCTGCTGAAGGACTCGCGTACTTATCAGGGGCTCGATCCGACTCTCGTGGGCCGCTGCCGGCGGATCGTCATCGGCAAGCATTCCGGCGCGACTGCGATTGCCCATGTGCTGAGCGAAAGCGGTCGCGATCTCGACCCGGATCTGGCAGCCGCGATGGTGGCCCGCGTCCGGCGCGAGGCGGTCGAGACCAAATCGACTGTCACTGCAACTCGACTGGTCGAGCTCTACGATGGAATGTGCAGCGAGGCATCCCTCATCGAGCTGTGCGGGTCCAAGTCAGCCGTGCGCGAGCGCACAGAGGCCACAGTTTTGCGACCAGGAAGAATGCAATGAATTGTTCCGCTGACAGCCGCCCCATGGATGTCACCGACATCCTCGCACGACTGAAGCGCTTGTCGGCTGCAGAGGAATTCTTCTCAGCCCTAGGCGTCGCCTATGACCCGAAGGTACTGAATGTCTCGCGGCTCCATATCATGAAGCGTGTGGGCCAATACCTCGCCGAAGAAGATTTCTCCGGTCTGCCCGACCAGGTGATTGCCGCGAGGGTGCGCGCGACGCTCGAACGCGCTTACGAGGATTTTGCGATTTCCTCGCCGCTCACGCATCGGATCTTCAAGGTGCTCAAGGACCACGATCCGAACAAACCTGCCGCGCCGGGTCACACCTTTGTTCCGTTCGACTCGGTACTGAAGCGGTTCGGACGGGAATGATCGGCGACAAGGGTGCGACGCGACAATGTCGAGCAGCCGCCAAATCAGGTCATCACCACAGCGCCGTCAGAAGCAACCAGCCGAAGTTGTAGGAAAGGGGGAGCTCAAGAGACTTGGCACGAATAATGCGGATCAAGGAGATAACCGCAATGCCGCACCCAGACAGGAGCCTAGAGAAACCGCCAATGCACATCGTAATCTGCATCAAGCAGGTGCCGGACTCGGCACAGATAAGGGTCCATCCGGTCACGAACACGATCATGCGCCAGGGTGTTCCGACCATCATCAACCCTTACGACCTGTTCGCCCTCGAAGAAGCGCTCAGACTGCGCGACGCACATGGCGGCGAAGTCACTGTGCTCACCATGGGTCCGCCCATGGCAGAGGACGCGCTGCGCAAGGCGCTCGGTTACGGCGCCGACCGAGCGGTGCTCTTGACCGACCGCTATTTTGCCGGCTCCGACACGCTGGCAACCTCGTTCGCCCTTTCCCAGGCAATCGCGAAGATTGGCGAGACGTTCGGCACGCCAGACCTCGTCTTCACCGGCAAGCAGACGATCGATGGCGATACCGCCCAGGTCGGGCCCGGCATCGCCAAGCGCCTCGGACTCCTGCAACTGACCTATGTCGCGAAGATCCCTTCTGTCGACCTTGCTGCACGCGAGATCAAGGTCGAGCGCCGCTCCGAAGGCGGCACACAGATGCTGAAGAGCAGGCTCCCTTGCCTCATCACCATGCTGGAAGGCACAAACGAGATCCGCCGGGGCTCGATCCAGGACGCCTTGTGCGCCGCGCGCAGCCAGGTCTTGAAATGGAGCGCGGCCGACGCCGGCATTGAGGATCTCACCAAATGCGGCCTGCGCGGTTCACCGACGGTCGTCAAACGTGTTTTCGCCCCTCCTGCTCGAGCTGAAAAGGCGGCACAAATCGACACCGCCGAGAAGGCCTTGCGCGATGTCGCTGACGAACTCATCACCGCAATCTTCACCCGCCAGCCGGCGCTGGAACATGAGCTCGCCTTTAACGGCGGCGCGTGACGGCAAGGAGCAAAAACGATGTCGACCGCGAACGGAGAAACCCCTCGCCCTGCCGCCGGCCGCGCCGGCATAAAGAAGGAGTTGCCCGCCCATTTCAAGGACTACCGGCACGTTTGGGTTTTCATCGAGCTCGAACGTGGCGAGGTCCATCCGGTATCGTTCGAACTGCTCGGCGAAGGCCGCAACTTAGCAGACAAGCTTCAGGTCCAGCTTGCAGGTGTCGTGCTTGGACCGCCGGGAGAGGCCGTCGGGAACGCCGTTGCCGAAGCATTCGCGTATGGCGCTGACCTTGTCTACATCGCCGAGGCGCCCCTGCTCGCCGACTATCGGAATGAACCTTTCACCAAGGCGCTGACGGATCTGGTCGATACCCACAAACCCGAAATCCTTCTTCTCGGTGCCACCACACTGGGCAGGGATCTTGCCGGCTCCGTGGCGACGACCTTGCAGACGGGGCTCACGGCCGACTGCACCGAACTCGATGTGGATACCGACAGTTCGCTCGCCGCCACGCGTCCGACTTTCGGCGGTTCCTTGTTGTGCACGATCTATACGCTCAATTTCCGCCCGCAGATGGCGACCGTGCGGCCGAGGGTCATGCCCATGCCGCAGCGGACGGATAAACCGGTCGGGCGTGTCATCCGGCACAAGCTTTCGCTTGCCGAGGACGAGATCGCTACCAAAGTCCTCGGCTTCCTGCCGGACAATCAGTCGGCGAAGGCAAACCTTGCCTATGCCGACGTCGTGGTTGCGGGAGGCCTTGGTCTTGGCGCGGCGGAGAACCTGCAGCTTGTGAAGAACCTCGCACGAGCAATCGGCGCCGAGCACGGCTGTTCGCGTCCGTTGGTCCAGAAGAGCTGGATGCCAGCTGATCGGCAGATCGGCCAAACTGGCAAGACGATCCGGCCGAAGCTTTACATAGCGGCCGGGATTTCCGGCGCCGTCCAGCATCGGGTTGGCGTGGAGGGGGCGGATCTCATCGTGGCCATCAACACCGACCCGAACGCGCCGATTTTCGATTTCGCTCACCTCGGAATCGTCACCGACGCGATCCGCTTCCTGCCCGCACTGACGGAAGCCTTCACCCGGCGGCTGTCGCCCCACAGTCGCGATAAGCTTTCGAGCTAAGGGGATGGACATGATCGAGGAAAACTTCGACGCCATTGTTGTTGGGGCAGGCATGTCCGGAAACGCAGCTGCTTACACCATGGCCAGCCATGGCCTGAAGGTGCTGCAGTTGGAGCGGGGTGAATACCCGGGCTCCAAGAATGTCCAGGGTGCCATCATGTACGCGAACATGCTGGAGAAGATCATCCCGGATTTCCGGGATGATGCGCCTCTCGAGCGGCATTTGGTTGAACAGCGGCTTTGGGTGATGGACGACACATCCCATACCGGGATTCACTATAGGTCGGACGACTTCAATGAGGCGAAGCCCAACCGATACACGATCATCCGTGCCCAGTTCGATAAATGGTTTTCGCGTAAGGTGCGCGCGGCCGGCGCGACCGTTCTGTGCGAGACGACCGTGACGGAACTCATCCGTGATGCCAAGGACAGGGTGATCGGCGTCCGCACAGACCGGGCGGGCGGGGCCATCTACGCGGACGTGGTCGTTCTCGCAGAAGGTGTCTGCGGACTGCTTGGCACTCGAGCCGGCCTGCGCGAGATGCCAAAGCCGCAAACCGTGGCCCTCGCCGTCAAGGAAATGCATTTCTTGCCCGAAGAGGTCATTGAGCAGCGGTTCGGCGTAAAGGGCGATGAGGGCTGCGTGATCGAGGCGGTGGGCACGACCTCCCGCAGCATGGCCGGGCTCGGCTTCCTCTATACCAACAAGGAGTCCATCTCACTGGGCATTGGCTGCCTCGTCTCCGATTTTGCCGCGATGGTCGAGAGCCCCTACGTTCTCCTTGATGCCTTGAAGAGCCATCCTTCGATCCGGCCGCTGATCGCCGGCTCGGAAGTGAAAGAATATTCCGCACACCTCATTCCCGAAGGCGGCTACAAGGCTATTCCGCAGCTCTTTGGCGATGGTTGGGTCGTGGTCGGCGATGCCGCGCAACTGAACAACGCGATTCACCGCGAGGGTTCGAACCTCGCCATGACCTCCGGCCGCATTGCGGCTGAGGCAATCGTCGAGGTCAAGAGCCGCAACGGTCCGATGAACAAACGGAATCTCGCCCTTTACAAAGCCATGCTGGACAAGTCCTTCGTGGTCAAGGACCTGAGGAAATACAAAGACATGCCGGCCTTGCTCCACACCAATTCCAGCAATTATTTCACGACTTATCCTCGGTTGATGTCGCAAGCTGCGCAGAACTTCATGCGTGTCGACGGCACGCCGAAGATCGAGAAGGAAAAGGCGACCACGGCGGCCTTCATCAAGGCGCGCTCGCGCTGGGGGCTGGTCAGCGACGCGGTCCGCCTTGCATTGGCGTGGCGCTGAGGGGAGACGATATGACCAGCGCAGCGACGAAGTCACGTGTCGATGACAAGCTTTACCAGAACCGCTACTTGGTGGATTCCGGCCGCCCGCACATCAAAGTGCGACCGCACCAGAAGCCGAGCGCGAATTTGCTCGCGCTGACCCACGTCTGCCCGGCGAAATGTTATGAGTTGAACGACAAGGGTCAAGTGGAGATCACTGCCGACGGCTGCATGGAGTGCGGCACCTGCCGGATTTTGTGCGAGGCGAGTGGTGAGATCGAGTGGAACTATCCACGCGGCGGTTTCGGAATCCTCTTTAAATTCGGATGACCGGCGCACGCACACTTAAGGCGGCGATCATCCAGTACAGCTGAGTCTCGGCCATGCCAATTTTTGCTTTAATCGCCACTAAATGAAGAGAAATTGCACGAATACTGTTCTTGCATAATTCAGCCTCAGATAAAAAATGCAGGTTCACTCTGGACGACAACCGCTGAAGTCGTCTCTATGAGCCACCGGGCCGCAGATCGGGTCGACGAGGCCCTGAACCGCCCATCCAGCATGCCCTAAGCAGATACCCGCTCAGGGACTCTACGATATGTGAAGGTGCCGACCGCCCCGAGCGAGCTGGAGATTACGCTCGCCATACGCTGGCCAATTGTCGTGAACGTCCTGCCCGCTTTCTGCAGACGGGTAATTGAGCGATCGTCGTCCTGGACGCTGAAGGAGAGCCGCAGATTGCCGGCACTGCCGGCAATACCCACGCACCTCAATCAGGCACTCGCCGCCTCATATCACAGGCCGTAACAGATCAAGCGAATTGCAGCTGCCGGCCAGTCGCATCGGCGCCTCCGCAGCAAGGTATCTCCTCTTACGGCCGCATCCGAACCATGCCGCTTGTCGCCCGCATCTGACGGAACGCAACCGGCTGATCGACGCGATTGACAAGGCCGGTTGGGTTCTGCCTGGGCGGCTCGTATCCTCGGCCTCACGCCATGGCAAATCGGCTACGCCCTGCGCCGGCATGGTATCAGGGTGAAGAAATTCCAGACGTCGCGATGACGTCAAGCGCAAGCAGCCCGGAGTGGTCTCGCTCACACTCTGCGCGCCCGAGGCTGCTAGCCTCGCGACCCTATTTGCTTGTCCACTGTCGTAAGCCCGACAAAGGTGTGCAGCAATCCGAAGGAATCTGACACGAGAAGCCTATTCGTGAACCGAAACAGCTCTTTGAGCTGGCATAGCTCTTGCGCATTGAACTGCGACATCACGCAGCAACGGAGCCGTTCATGTCTGCACCGGCAATTTCGCTTGAGAGCCTCAGCACGACATTCGGTGACCAGTTGCTTGGCACCATGAAACTCGGGGGCTGCGCGTCTTCGTCCTGCGGCTCGTCGACAAAGCCCGACGACACGGATCCGGCTGTCTGGGAGAAGATCAAGGATCACCCCTGCTTTTCAGAAGAGGCGCATCACTATTTCGCGCGTATGCACGTCGCGGTCGCGCCGGGCTGCAACATCCAGTGCAACTACTGCAATCGCAAATATGACTGCGCCAACGAAAGCCGGCCTGGGGTGGCCTCTGAAAAGCTGACGCCCGATCAGGCGCTACGCAAGGTGATCGCGGTCGCCAATGAGGTGCCGCAGCTTTCCGTGCTCGGCATCGCCGGACCGGGCGACGCCTGCTACGACTGGAAGAAGACGAAGGCGACCTTCGCCAGGGTCGCCAGGGAAATCCCAGACATCAAGTTTTGCATATCCACGAATGGGCTGGCGCTGCCCGACCATGTCGATGAGCTTGCTGACATGAATGTCGATCACGTGACGATCACGATCAACATGGTCGACCCTGAGGTCGGTGCAAAGATCTATCCTTGGATCTTTCACGATCATCGCCGCTACGTCGGCATTGAAGCCACCCGGATCCTGCACCAGCGGCAGATGTTGGGCCTGGAGATGCTGACCGCGCGGGGCATCCTCACCAAAATCAACTCGGTGGTGATCCCGGGCGTGAATGATGAGCATCTGATCGAGGTGAATAGATGGATTAAGGAGCGAGGCGCGTTCCTGCACAACCTTATGCCGCTGATTTCGGACCCGGCCCACGGCACGCACTGCGGTCTGAGCGGGCAGCGCGGCCCAAACGCAATGGAGATGAAGGCTCTTCAGGATCGTGTCGAAAACGGCGCCCAGTTGATGCGCCACTGCCGGCAGTGCCGGGCAGATGCCGTGGGCCTGCTCGGAGAAGATCGTGGCCAGGAATTCACAGTCGACCGGATTCCCGGCGAGGTCACCTACGATTCCAGCAAACGCAAGGCCTATCGGGAGCTGGTCGCGGAGGAGCGCCGTGATCACGTCGAGGCTAGGAGAGAAGCGATCGGATTGGTCAAGGCAGCGAGCCCCGGCAAGTCCCTTCTCTTCGCGGTGGCGACCAAGGGCGGCGGCCGCGTCAATGAGCATTTCGGCCATGCGAAGGAATTCCAGGTTTATCAAGCCTCGCTGAAAGGGATCAGCTTCGTCGGGCATCGGAAGGTGGACAAGTATTGCCTTGGCGGCTGGGGCGCAGAAGCCGCCCTCGATGGCGTCATCGCAGCGCTTCAAGGCATAGATATCGTGCTGTGCGCCAAGATTGGAAATTGCCCGCAGGATCAGCTCGCGGAGGCTGGAATCAGAGCCACCGACGCCTGTGCCCATGACTATATCGAGACAGCAATCAGCGCGATTTACATCGCCGCATCTGGGACCCCCACACTCGCGGCGACGGCCTGAGCTGTCTCATTCATTCGGACCAGGAGTTAAAATGGCTTTCAAGATCATCGCATCCCAATGCACCCAATGCGGCGCCTGCGAATTCGAATGTCCTTCCGGCGCGATCAAGTTCAAAGGCGAGAGCTACGTGATCGAGTCACAGAAGTGCACCGAATGCGAGGGGGTCTTCGATGCGCAGCAATGTGCCTCGGTATGTCCGGTGCCGAAGACCTGCGTTCCTGCGTAACGGACATTGGACTGCCGACATGGTTGGGGGCTGCCTACGCAGGACGCCTGGAACGCCTTGTTCGCAATCTCAGCCGCAAGAGAAATCAGGGAACGGACATGTCGCTCGGACGCGAAGAGGAGATCGAAATCCGCAGGCCTCCACGATTCATGCCGGGAGAGCGGGTACGTGCCACTCGCCACATAAAGAATGACGGCACCTATCCTGGCAGGGAGATCGGCGAAAATCTCGTGCGGAAGGGGGACGAGGGATATGTGCGCGACATTGGCACCTTTCTCCAGCAGTTCTTCATCTATGCGGTCGAGTGGATCGACCGTGGCACCGTAGTCGGTATGCGAGCGCGTGAACTGATGAGCCTCGACGAGGCCGAGGCGCCCTGCAGTGCTGAAAGCAATACCAATGAAGGGACGGCCAGATGAAAGTCATGATCCGCAGGACCGATGCTGGTTTGTCAGCGTATGTCCCCAAAAAGGACCTCGAAGAGCCGATCATCAAACTCGAGAAGGAAGAGTTGTGGGGCGGAACGGTCACGCTCAGGAACGGGTGGCGGCTCCTCCTACCCGATCTCCCACATGATACGCGTCTGCCGATCACCGTCGAGGCAAGGAAGATTTCCGAAGAGGGCTGATGCTGCCCCTAGGTGCGTCGCGAGGAAACGAGATGAACACGATCCTGACATGGGGCCACCTCGTCATTGTGCGGGACAGTTTTGCTGAAAAGCTGCTTGACCTGGCGAAGGAAGCGCTCGCCGCCGATGAGGTGATCCCCTATCTCGGTCCGGGTCTTCTTGAGTTGAACTGTGTGGAACCGCCTGTGCCGCATACCCCGGAGGTTGTTGCCGCGGCACTCAATGCACGGGCTCCAGCCCCTTCCAGGATCCGCACCAATATGTGGTCGGTTGCACAGTTCATCGAACAGCGCCGGCATCGCCGGACGCTTCAAGCTTGGATGACCGACATATTCGCAGCGCCGGTGGGGCCGACCCCCTTCCACGCCTGGCTCGCAAGGCTGCCACTCTCCCTCATCATCGACAGCTGGTATGACAGCGCGATGCGCACGGCTCTGGTAGAGACCGGCCGAACGGACGTCCTTGAGATACAAGGCGTCACGCGCGCGAATGAAATCGGCGACATTTGGACGAAAACCTACGATTTGTCCGGGAGGGAGCTCGACCCCCGATTGGGGGCCAAGACGGTTCTCTATTCACCTCACGGGAGTATTACGCCCGCGCAAAACTTTCTCGTCGCAGATTCCGACTACGTCGAAGTCCTGTCCGAAATTGATATCCAGACACCGATCCCAGACGCTGTGAAGGAACGGCGCATCACCCGTGGATTTTTCTTCGTTGGCTGCCGCTTCAACGATCAGATGCTGCGCACCTACGCCAGACAGATCATGAAGCGCTCCCGCGGTCCCTATTGCACCGTAATGGACGCGGAAACCCTGACCAGAAACGAAGCGCGTTTTCTTGCGGCAAGCGGAATCACGGTGATCGACATGCCACTAAGTCAAGCGGCGGCTCGGCTTGTGGGAACGGGCACGGCTGCAGGTTGAGGACGGGATTAACAATGGCGGATGCCTTTGATGATGTCTGCTTCGGCTTTCCTCGAAGGCGCAAAATGCAGTCGGGAATACACCCGTGAACAGTGAAGCTGTCAGCGGCGCAACGAACGCACTGAATTCGTTGGCCCATGTTGAAGCGGCGCGCTGGGGCCGGGATTTGAGTACGCTGTTGCGCATCACGCGTATGAATCTGCGCCATCCGTGGCAGGTCGCCCTCGCTATGGGCTCGACGATCATGGCGGCAATCCTCCAGTTGCTCATTCCCCATCTTCTCGGCCGGGCTGTCGACCAGACCCAGACAGCTATCGGGGGCGGTGTCGCGGGGGCTGCGGCAGGACAAGCGCTCTGGGCCCCGGCTCTCCTGCTGCTCGCCGTCAGCGCGCTACGCGGCGTTTTCACGATGGCGCAGAACTATTTTGCCGAAGCCGTCGGGCATCATGTCGCGTACGAATTGCGGCTCGCCTACTACGACAAGATCCAACGTCTCAGCTTTTCCTTTCACGACCGGGTCCATTCAGGCGATCTGATAACCGCCGGAATGCTCGATCTCGAAGGCGTGCGGATGTATTTTTCCACCGGGCTCATGCGGGTGCTCCTGCTGACGATGCTGATCGGGATTGGCGCTTACATGATGATCTCGACCGATCCGATGCTCGGCTTGGCCGCGCTCAGCTTCGTGCCTTTTGTCGCTTGGCGCTCATCGACCACACAGCTTAGGCTGCGCGCCACCTGGCTCGACCTCTATGAGCGCCTTTCGGTACTAAGCCGCGTGATGAAGGAAAATCTCGCAGGTATCCGTGTGGTCCGCGCTTTTGCGGCTCAATCCTATGAGATGCTGAAGTTCGACGGCGCTTCCAAGAACGCGCTCGACCTCGCCAACGATCTCGTTGACATCTACGTACCCAACACGTCGGCGATGACCTTGTCCTACTTTTTCGCAATGGGATTGGTGCTTGGGATCGGTGGCAACAAGCTCGTCGCTGGCGAGATCAGCGTCGGAACCATGGCGACCTTCCTGACCTTCATGACCATGCTGCAAATGCCAGTCCGCCAGATCGGTCTCATGGTCAATGCGTTTGCCCGCGCTTCTAGCTGCGGTTCGCGGCTTTTCGGTCTCCTCGATCAGGAGATCACCATCAGGGATGCTCTCGAGGCCAGACCGCTTGAGATAAGTGACGGCACTCTGCGCTTCCACAATGTCTCATTTGCCTACCCCAACGCCGAAAACCGCGCCATTCTGAAGAACCTCAGCTTTGAGGCCCGGAGAGGCGAGACGATCGCTATCGTCGGTCCGCCGGGTTCCGGCAAATCGACGATGGCTCATCTGGTCCCCCGCTTTTACGACGTGACCGGTGGCGCCATCACGTTGGACGGCCAGGACATACGCAATGTCACCCTCGAGAGCCTTCGCAAGGCGGTCGCGGTTGTACAGCAGGATGCGTTCCTATTCACAACAACGATCGAGAACAACATCGCTTATGGCGATCCCTGGGCGAAGAGACAGCGAATTGAACGCGCTGGAGAATTCGCCCAGCTCCACGACTACATCCTCGGGCTCCCGGCAGGGTATGAGACGGTCGTGGGCGAACGCGGCGTTTCTCTCTCTGGCGGCCAGCGCCAGCGTCTCACGATTGCTCGCACCATGATGCTGCGCCCCTCCGTCATCATTTTCGACGACTCGATGGCCGCGATCGATGCCGGCACCGAGCTGCGCATTCGCGCGGCGATGCGGCGCTTCGCAAAGGATCGGGTGACGATCATCATCGCGCACCGGCTGAGTGCGCTTAAGCATGCCGATCAAATCCTTTTTGTCGATAAAGGCGAAATCGTAGAACGCGGCACGCATGAAGAGCTTCTGGCGAAGCGGGGACGCTACAGGGCCCTTTACGATCTCCAGACGCGCCCGGGTGATAGCATTATTAGCCAGGATGGGGGCGCCCGCTGATGGACCAGGGCCGCGGCGAACTCGAAGCCGAACGTGACGATGGGAGACGCCCTCCGCGCGCGGTCGTCGGCTCGCACCGGATCGAGGAGGAGATGTTCGGCCGGGCTTTCGACAAGAGCATCCTCCGTCGCATCTGGGGCTTCGTCCATCCCTACCGGGCAAAGGTAGTTGTCACGATTGTCGCGATGCTGATCTTCACCGGGACGCAGCTTCTCATCCCCTTGATCATCCGCTACGCGATCGACCTCGGCATGAACCCGGCAAGGCCCGATCGCTCAGCCCAGCTTGCGGCCGTCGGCGCGTTCCTTTCGGCGATTTTGGTCAATTTCGCCGCCGGCTACATGCAGGAAGCCTTGGATGGGAAAATGGCCGAAACTGTCCTGTTCGACATCCGCCGCGCCATGTTTGGCCATCTGCAAAAGGTTTCGCTCTCTTTCATGGACAAGACCGAGGTCGGACGCCTGATGTCGCGCCTGCAAGGCGACGTTAACTCCATACAGGAGTTCCTGGAAACCTCGGTATATTCCCTAGGCGATGTTGCGCTTCTCTTCGGCATCGTTTTCGTAATGCTGTGGCTCGACTTTCGCCTCGGCCTCCTGACGCTATCGGTTCTGCCGATCCTGGTGATCGTCCGCATTGTCTGGTTGCCGCGTGCCCGCGACGCCTTCATGGCTGCACACGAAACCAATTCCGTCGTCAATGGCGCGCTGGCCGAAGCCATTCACGGCGTGCGGACCATACAGTCAATGGACCGCCAGCAGGTGAATTTCAGTCTTTTTGACGATCGGGCCCATGCCAACCTCAGGACCCACCTGATCGCTGCCAGATATGCACTGGTCATGGTGCCCATCGTCGATGGCATCACCGGCCTCGCCTTGGCCGCCGTTATTGTGGTCGGCGGCTCGATGGTCATGAATAGCCGTATAGATGTGGGCGTGTTGGTAGCCTACCTATTTTACATCCAGCGCTTCTTTGACCCGATCCGCTCACTCACCCTGCAATATTCGGTCATGCAGCGCGCCATGGCCTCAGGCAAGCGCCTGACCGATGTGCTCGACGTCAAGATCGATGTTAAGGACAAACCCAATGCCGAGGTGCTTTCGCCCGAAATGGACGGCTCGGTCGAGTTTAGGGACGTCACCTTCGGCTACGATCCGAACCGTTCGGTTCTGAAAAATGTCTCGTTCAAGGTCAATCCGGGCGAGACGGTCGCACTAGTCGGACCGAGCGGTTCTGGCAAATCGAGTGCGATGGCCCTGGTCCACCGCTTCTATGATGTTCAGCAGGGTCAGGTGCTGGTCGGCGGACATGATGTACGCGACCTCACCCAGGAATCGCTCGGCCGCCAGGTCGCCATGGTGCTGCAGGAGCCATTCCTGTTCACCGGGACGGTCTTCGAGAACATTCGATACCAGAAGACGGAAGCCACGCGCGACAAGGTGATCGAGGCGGCCAAGGCTGTCGGCGCGCATGACTTCGTCATGAGCCTCGCCGACGGGTATGAGACCCAACTTGGCGAACGCGGCGACAACTTATCTCTCGGCCAGCGCCAGCTTATCAGTTTCGCCCGCGCCCTCGTCGCTGACGCCAAGATCCTCGTGCTCGACGAAGCTACCGCCAATATCGACAGCTACACGGAATTGCAGATTCAGAAGGCTCTGATCAAGCTGCTTGAAGGGCGGACTGGCCTCGTCATCGCCCACCGTCTCGCCACGGTCCGGGGGGCCGACCGCATCATCGTGCTTCAGAATGGCCAAGTTATTGCGACTGGCAACCACGATGAGTTAATAGCCATGGGCGGACTGTATTCCAAACTCTACTATCTCAACTACGCCTCCTTCGACGACCTTCCCGAACACGATACCACCGTCCAAGCTGGCTCTCAGACCTGACATCTTGGCGGCCTTGTGGTAGTGGCGTTGACTTTCGGGCGTGTCGGCAGACCACTCAGGCCACCGCATCCGGCCAGCAGCCAGCATTCAAGAACGAGCACTCCTCGCAATTCGTGAAGACCGGCTGCGAACGATTTCCTCCAGCATCGTATCCGACCGCGGTGCACCACCATCATCGGGCGAGCTCGCTGGAGGTGTTGGCTGGGCGTCGCAAAGCCGCTCGCGAGCGCGCCCTCAATAGCGCCGTAGCGAGTGACGGCTTTGCCACCGACGGGCCGCTGATGAAGCTGGATTAGTGGGCGCCGCACCGACGCCGCCCCGGGCGAGAAGAACCTCCTGCGGCTGGCTATGGGCAACGACTAGCGCCAGCGCGACGAGCAGACGCGTGCCGGCATCGTGACGCGCTCGGCTACCCTCTCCTTAGGATCGTGCATGTTCACACGATGGCCCAGACGCCAGCCAACGCACAAGGCTGGTATTCTGTGCCGCCTGCTCGTCGTCAGTTTGGCCTCCTCCCGATTGCCCGCCCCACCACGTGCAAGCTCGAGCACATGGTCAGCCAAGTCGAGCCATGATTTCGGATTGAATGGTCCTCGCGGTGTAAAGGGAAGCATCTAGCGGCAGATTTCCAAATGCCATTTGACAAAGCAGGTAGTTGGCACCTGCCTCTTCCAACTGATCTAGCAGAGCTTTTCGCACAGACTCTGCTGATCCTACCACGCACAATTCACTCTCGACTGCCGCATCGAAGGTCAGCGGCAAGTTTGGTGGAGTGGGGATAGCGTTAAGCTCGTAAAGGAATTGGAAGCTCTTGAGCCAGCGTGCGTAAGCAGGTGCCGCGAGCGAATAGGCATGTGTGTCACAACGCCCAATCACGACCATGCGGAGCAATCCGACAAATCTCCCTTGATCCCCCCCGCCTGCGTTGTCCTCTCGATAGGCGCGGAACGCATCAGTAGTTTTGCGAACAGAAGAGGAAGGTCCTACACACGCGATATTTGTTCCATTCGCAGCGGCCCAAGCTGTGGACTCGGGTCGATTGGCAGCGACCCATGTGGGCGGATGTGGACGCTGATGAGGTCTTAGCGTCAAAGGAACGTCATTGAGATCAAAATGGCGACCTTGATAGCAGAGCGTGCCGACCTCGCTCGAATTAACAAGTATTTGCATAAGAATTTCGCTGGCTTCGGCATAACGGCCCGGCACCGCGTCAGCACCAATCCCGAAGTAGCCCAATTCGGTCGGGAGAGCACCGCGCCCTATGCCCAGTTCGAGCCTGCCACCGCTCAACTGGTCCAGCATACAGATCTCTTCGAACGCACGCAGCGGATGATAAAGCGCAAGCAGCATCACCAAGGGTCCGAGACGCAAGCGCCGGGTGCGCTGGGCGACGCTCGATAAGAACAGATTCGGCGATGGACCTCTCCCATGGGGAGTGCAGTGGTGTTCTGCGAGATGATAGGCATAGAACCCTAGCTGATCGCACGCCTCTGCTAATATCAGGCGATCTTCGTACTGCCGGCCTATATCGCGGCCATCCTCATCCAAATGATCGAAGATGCCGAAAGCTAGGTTTGAAGGAAAGACGTTTGTCACTCTTTAAGTCCCCGATTTTAAAAGCAGGCTGTTTTCTTGCTGGGGTCACCAAGCAAGTCGGAAGAGATGTGTGTGATCGCCGATTAGCGTCAGCGTAACGAAGAAGCAGAGCCTGACGCTTCCCTGCCCCTGAAGCTTGGCACCGTTAAGCTTCCAGCGATGTCGCCAGCGGCAGCAAGAAATTCATCCATCTGCTCTTTTGTGCCGATGCTGACGCGGATACAGTGTTCCAAGCCTTTGTCCGGAAAAAACGCGACAAGTATCTTTTGCCTCTCCAATGCTGCTTGCCACCATGAGCCGTCCTGTCCCGCGGGCACACGGGCCAGCAAGAAATTTGCGCGGGAGGGTGTTACGGAAAATCCGAGTTGCGATAGTGCAACTGTCACTCGCTCTCGTTCATCCTTGATGTGCTTGTGGTTGTCTGCGTAGGCGCCGCGATGCGCAAGCACGCTGATACCAACGGCATGCCCGATCACGTTCATGTTGAAGACGTTCTGGATGTTTCGCAGCCTTCCAATAATTTCAGGGTGACCGAAACCGAAACCGACGCGAATGCCGGCGGCGGCATAGCTTTTCGAGAATGACCTCAAGATCAGAAGGTTCGAATACCGGTTGATGAGGCGCAGTCCGTGATCGGGTGCAAAGTCGACGTATGCCTCATCAAGGACAATCAAGCGGTCCGATTGTGCTACGAGGCGTTCGATATCGCTGATCGGGAGGAATGTTCCGGTCGGATTGTTTGGATTGGCCAACATAATAAACTTGGCGTCTTTTGCCGGACCGGAAAGCAATTGCTCCATTGGCAGGGAATGAGCTTGACATCCGATTTCGAGGAACTCAGCGCCCTGAAGCATGGCAAGTTTGCGGTTGAACGAAAACCCTGGCGACATCATCGCAACCTTGTCGCCGGGTGCGAGGAAAGCTCTGTAGATCAGTCCGAGCAGTTCAGACGACCCGTTGCCAGCGATGACCTGATCCCTGGAAACGCCATAGGTGCTGGACGCTGCTTCCCTCAATCTGAAGTTATCGTCATCCGGATATAGATACTGGCGCTTGAGGGCCGCCACTGCACTTTGCATTATGATTGGCGGCAACGGAAACGGGTTCTCATTCGTATTCAGCTTGATAAAATTTGCGTCCGGCGCTGGTCCGTTGGACGGCAGAGCATCCAACTGTCGTGTCACTTGCGAAAGAGCCGAAAGCACAGTTTGCAGTTTTGCATCGGACATATTTAACTCCGTTTCAGTCACACAGGGGCATCCGTATGAGCTCGCAACGAGAGCAACATGGCGGACGGGATTGACGATGGCAGGGTTGCCTTTCACACAATGGTCGCAGCGCCGGCTGACATGGGAATTCAGCCAGGCTGTCCTCGGTCGAATCGAGTTGACGCGCACGCGGATCTGCATCGCTGCGCGGCGCCAAGGCGCTAAGCGGCTCAGCTCATGCCCAGGGTCATGCTTTCAAAGACGCTTGATCTCGACGCCGTATTTCCTCAGCACGTAGCCAATCTGTCGCGGGGTCAGCCCAAGCAAGCGCGCTGCCTTTGCCTGCACCCAGCCACATCTTTCCATGGCAGCAATGACGCGCTCTATATCGGGCGTCCTCGCGCCAATTGGGTGGGTTGCGCCGGCAAGCGGGTTAGTCGCGGCCGAACTGGCGGCCTCGTCCGGGGGCGTGGCCAAATTCGCTGACTCCGGCAGGATCGGCGGTGGTTGCAGCGCGGCCTTGCCCGATCTGCACTTCCACAGCGCCTCGGCAAAGCATTGGCCTTGGGAGCAGGCAAAGTCGTTTCTCCCGATTGACAGTCCCTCGGCCAGGATCGCTGTCCGGTGCACGCAATTTTCAAGCTCGCGAATGTTGCCGGGAAACTCACATTTCATCAGCACTTCAATCGCACGCGGATCGAAGGTGAGCGTACAGCCGTTCTCGTCGTTGAACTTCTTGAGAAACTCAGCTGCGAGGAGCGGAATATCGCTGCGCCTTTGGCGCAATGCTGGTACCAGCAAGGGAACCACGTTGATGCGGTAGTACAGGTCGGCGCGGAACTCATTCCTTGCAACCGCCTCTTCCAGGTTCCTGTTCGTGGCGGCAATCACGCGAACATCGACCTTGATGGTCTGATTGCTGCCGACGCGCTCAAACTCCTGCTCCTGCAGCGCGCGCAGTAGCTTTGCCTGGAACGAGGCCGAGATCTCGCCAATCTCATCCAGAAACAACGTCCCCTTGTCAGCGAGCTCAAAGCGCCCCTTGCGGGAATTGAATGCGCTTGTGAAGGCACCCTTCTCATGACCGAACAATTCGGATTCCAGGACTGTCTCTGGGAGCGCTGCACAATTGAGTTTAACGAAGGGCCGCTTGGCGCGCGGCGACAACTCGTGAATTGCCTTGGCAGCCAGCTCCTTCCCGGTACCGGACTCACCTCGCAACAGAACTGTGGTTTTTGCCTTCGCTACGACCGCGATCTTCTCCAGCAGGGCGCTTATCGCCGGACTGTCACCAATCATCCCCTCGACGTGAACCTTTTTGCGCCGGGGTGCAGGGTGCTTAACATCAGAAAATTTCGTTTGCAGCCGATGTTCCAGCTCCGGCGCTCGCTCGCTGTCGGCCGCGTAGAAGCGATGCAACTTGACTGTCTGTCCCACCATGTTGGCAATCATGGTGAGCAGCCGGACATCATCGTCGAGCCCATAGCTTGACCTGCTTTCCAAAACCCGGTCCAAAGTCAGCGCGCCTATGGCGTTCCCATCAACACGAATGGGAACGCCGATGAACGACACGGTGTCGGAGGCCCCAAGCACCTCGATATCAGTGGCAGTGAAGGTCGGATGCATCGCTATGTCGTCGGCGACGAGCGGCGTGTCGGTCGTCACAATCTGATCGATGGCGTTGCGCGGCAGGCGCGACCGGGAGGGCTCATTGCCGTTCGTGCCGCAGCCGCTGGCCACTGTGATGTCCAGTCCGCCCTCGGCATCGCAGAGAGCGATGATGCCGTGCCGCATCTGCACAAACGAGTGCAGGAGGTCGACTACCTTGGCCAACTTGAGTTCGAGCCGGGCGGCATCGGCGAGTACTTTCGATATTTCGAAGATGCCGGTTAGCGCGCGCTCGTGCAATGCCACATTCGCAGGATTCGTGTCGGGCTTTGGACAACCCTTTATCGCATTCGGCAGCGATATGCCGCAGTCGCGGGCATTCTGTTCTGACTTGCTAATGTTGTGGTGCATGTGATCCTCGATCTCGCGCCATCAAATCTAGGCTGGCGGCATGTGCGCCCGCGACGTCGCGGGCACGCGCGAATATGCTCCGACGTGAACTCGTGCCGCCGCCGTGTGGTCGAGTGCAAAGCGGGTCTAGCCCTGACGCATCGCTTGGCTACTCCCTCCACGAAGCTTGGCCATGTTATTGGCTTGCCCCGGGCAAACACACGTTGTTTTCAAAAGACTGGAGCGAGGCGGCATAGTCAATCGAGCTTTCTTTCATCTGTGAAAGGAAACCTCGCGGCCTATGATAGGATTCATCAGTTCTATCTTTGCGTTGAAGCAGAAATACCTGGGCCGGCCATGCGTTGCCCGAGCGGCTGACCGCGCGGAGTGTAAATGCGGGGCCGTGCCATTCACCAGCGCCCGCGAAGGAGGGGCGGGAGCGAGATAACCGCCAACGGCACTGGTCGGTTGCGGCAACCGCCATCTTTCTCGAGTTGATCAGGCGGCGGCGATGTCGGGTGTGAAGGCGCGAAGCTGGCGTCGAGTACGACTTCGTAGGCGGTGCTCGCAACTTCTGAATCGCATCGTCGTGGTCAGCACCATCACCGGCCTGGGGCCGAAATCGGCACACTCAATGAGCGCATCGAAAAGTCTGAACAGATTACGATGCGACCGCTTGAAAACGGCTGCCCCTGCTGCGGGCGTTCATTTGCAAAATGGGTCGTCCAAAGGACCGTCCGAATTTATTCTGTGCATTGCAGTGGCTGCACGGTCGTAGGCTGTCCAGAAACGAGCGCTTCCGAACAGGGGTAAGTTAGCCTGTCATCTGGACGGCCTTGAACAGGCGACACGATGGGGCCCGGTCCAAAGCCGGCTAACGAGGAACCCACCACGCTCTGTGCAGCAAACCGCTAGCCAGAGGGATCGACCGGCAGCACTCTGCCAGAGACCATCAAGGGCGTTCGGACCGCGACCTTGCCCGCTGGTCTGACACCGCATTCCTCCATCATTGGCGAGCCCACGTCAGTTCAGGTGATGCGGATTCATCTGGCATGGGTATTGCGGCGGCGTTGGTGCAGCGTTCGACCGGAGCGCCGCGATAGGGAGAAGCCCGGGAGAAGTCACGCCACCTCGATCCGGTCAGGGAGAGAGAAACAGTGTCAGCTGCACAAGTCCGCGGCGCGAGTCCCGCGCCCCGCAAACCCTTCTACACCAAGCTCTACGCCCAGGTGCTTGCCGCCATCGCGCTCGGCGTCGCAATTGGCTATTTTTATCCGGAGACCGGCGAGAGCCTGAAGCCGCTGGGTGATGCCTTCATCAAGCTGGTCAAGATGATCATCGCGCCTGTCATCTTCCTGACAATTGCGACCGGCATTGCTGGCATGAACGATCTTCATAAGGTCGGCCGGGTCGCCGGCAAGGCAATGGTTTATTTCCTCACCTTCTCAACGCTCGCGCTGATCGTCGGCCTCATCGTCGCCAATGTCGTCCAGCCTGGCGACGGCCTGAACATCGATCCGGCCTCGCTCGATGTCCAGGCCGTGAATACCTATGCCGCAAAAGCCAAAGCGCAGTCGGTCACCGGCTTCCTGATGAACATCATCCCGCCAACGATCGTCGGTGCCTTCGCGGAAGGCGACATCCTGCAGGTGCTGTTCTTCTCGGTTCTGTTCGGCATGGCGCTTGCGATGGCCGGAGAGACGGGCAAGCCTGTCGTTTCCTTCCTCCAGGCGCTCATTGTGCCTGTCTTCAAGCTCGTCGGAATTCTGATGAAGGCCGCGCCGATCGGCGCTTTTGGCGCGATGGCCTTCACCATCGGCAGATATGGCATCGGTTCGGTGGTCAACCTCGCGATGCTGGTCGCGACGTTCTATTTCACCGCCTTCCTCTTCGTGTTCGGGGTTCTCGGCGCAGTCTGCCGGTACAACGGCTTTTCGATTTGTTCTCTCATTCGTTACATCAAGGAAGAGCTGCTGCTTGTCCTCGCAACGTCCTCCTCGGAGGCGGCGCTCCCGTCGCTGATGGAGAAAATGGAGAAGGCGGGCGCCAGGCGTTCGGTTGTGGGTCTCGTCATCCCGGCCGGATATTCGTTCAATCTGGACGGCACGAATATTTACATGACGCTAGCGGCTCTCTTCATCGCACAGGCGACGAACACGGATCTGTCCATCGGCGATCAGGTGCTGCTGCTGCTCGTAGCAATGCTTTCCTCCAAGGGCGCTGCAGGTGTGACAGGTGCGGGCTTCATCACCCTGGCGGCTACGCTCGCGGTAGTTCCGAGTGTTCCCGTTGCTGGGATGGCACTGATACTCGGCATCGACCGATTCATGTCCGAATGCCGGGCGCTGACGAATTGCGTCGGCAACGCAGTGGCATCCCTCGTCGTCGCACGCTGGGAAGGAGAGTTGGACCGAGCACAGATGAAAGCTGCCTTCAGCGGTCATCAGCTTACCGAGGCATCAAACCGGCTACCCTCCTGCAAGTAAGGTGGGCGGCCCACGACCTGTCAAGTCGCTTAGCTGGTCACATAACTGAACGACCGACCCGCAGCCTCTAAACGGCTCCTCACGGACCATGTATCAGAAGCGCTAAATGTGTGAGTGCAAATCGTCACCGCACTTTAAGCGAATGAGCCTTTCAGTATACCCGGCCGGTTTACGTCTGCAATGATGTTCGTCCAACACGTTGTGCCCATTCGTATGGGGACGTCTTCACTTTGCCACCCGAAACCGAAACGCGCTAGGCGGACAGAGAGCCGGCCCGCGTCAAAAACCAATCAGAATAGGACCTATGACCAAGCGCCCCACAATTGCCGATCTCGCCCGCGAAGCCCGAGTCAGCGTAGCAACGATCGATCGGGTTCTGAACGCCCGCCATCCGGTGCGCGAGGAGACCGCGCGGCGGGTCCACGACGCCGCCCAGGCGATCGGCTATCATGCTGCCGGGCTAATCAAGCAGCGGTTGCGGCGAGACCTACCGCACTACCGTCTGGGCTTCATCTTGAGAAAACCGGCCCAGCATTTCTACCAAGATTTAGCGCGCGAGGTCGAAGCATCGGTCAATTTGGCCCAGTCCTTCCACGGCATTCCGCTCGTCGAATTCGCCCCGTCACATATGCCGAGCGACCTGATCGCGCCGCTCAAGGAGTTGGGCGCACGCTGCCATGCAATCGCGATGGTGGCACCGGACCACCCGAAAATCACAGCAGCGGTTGAGGACCTCAAGGCCAAGGGCATTCCGGTTTTCTCGCTGCTTTCCGACTTCGCCGCCGGCGTGCGACAGGGGTATATCGGCCTTAACAACCGCAAGGTGGGGCGCACGGCCGCTTGGATGGTGTCCAAGGTCGCAAAACGGCCCGGCAAAGTGGCGGTGTTTGTCGGCAGCCATCGTTTCCAGGGGCACGAGCTCCGTGACGTCGGCTTTCGCTCCTATTGCCGTGAGAACGCGCCCACGTTCGAGGTGCTGGATCCGGTCATGAACCTCGAGAAACGGCAGATCACCTACGAGGCAACGCTTGATCTCATGCAGCGGGAGCCCGAGCTCGTCGGCTTCTATGTCGCCGGCGGCGGCATGGAGGGCGCGATCTCCGCGCTCCGAGAAGAGGGCAAAAGTCGGGATCTCGTCGCGATCGTGAATGAAATCACACCTGAGTCTCGGGCAGCGCTTGCAGATAACATCGTCACGATGGCGGTCGCCACGCCAATGCGCCGGCTTTGCCAGGAGCTGATAACGCTGATGACACGGGCTATCGAGACCGGCACCGCTGAAACACCCGGACAGACATTTCTGCCGTTCGACATCCATCTGCCGGAAAATATATGAAGGCGGAAGCGCGAGGTAGATTGCCTAGATCCGCAGCGTCAACCTCCACCGGCTTCACTTGCCAACATGCCCCACGTTCTCGTGCAGGGGGTGTGGTCAATGATCCCGCACGGCAAGAGCCGAGCGAGGCCAGCACAGTCCATTTGGGGTCGACCTCGTCGACCGCCATCTCCTCGCCTGGCTGCACGTGAAAAGCCGCGGCACAGCCGGCAAGGTAGGAATTTAACCGGGCTAACCATCTTCTGGGACTTCGCACGCAAATCGAGGCGGCAGTCAATTCAGTAGCAGCCCGGGCGTGTGTTCTGCTCGTTCCGGCCCCTCGCACTTAGCAAGGAACTGCGCCGCTCTGCCGGGCCAAAGGCCCGACGCCCGAAGGGCGACCGCTCCTACGCGATCGCGTCCGCCTCCAGAAGCCGCCATCGAAAAGAATGCTCGCGTCGTCACCACCTACGGCCATAGCGGGCAATCAAGGCAGCTGGCATCACTCTGCCACACATCCTCAACGAGCAACTCGCCTGAGATCAGCCCAGAACGTAGGTTACACGCGCCGCGCCGGCGCTTGTCGAACATGCTGATCAGCCTGTATTACAGGCGGTGATTAGGTGGGGCTCAACATCTTCCGGGACTTCGCACGCGATTTCGAGGTGGCAGTCGGTACCAAGAAACGAAAGGTCGGATCGGCGTGCCCGAGACGCTCAATAATTTCAGGCAAAGGCGCCAAGCGAGATGCCTCCTGCAACATCATTTCCCGCATCCACACGCTTGCCGGATCACTATTGTGAAGCTCAGGCCATTGGACGGCTTCCGTGAATGCAGGAGGAGGAAGTGGCGGCGGAAGTTGGACAATCCGCAGGGGTGTTGTTTTTGCGAAATGCTGCGCCAGCCGTAAGGGCATAGTCCCGATGCGGCTGGTGCCTGACAGGACGGGCGGGATCAGGCTAAAGCCCTGTACGACAACTTCGATACGTCTCTCGAAACCGTGCTCGAGCAAATACCATTCCTCCATGGTGGGCTGCCGGGTGTGCCTGAATTTGAGCACAACATGCCCCATGCACAAGTATCGCTCGAATGTAAGTGGCTCCGACAGCTGCTTGTTCGTGCCGCAGCCTACGCCTACGAGCTTATCTTCGAACAGGGCTGCCCGAGGATGTTTCGACATGAACACTTCCGGCATAATCAGAAAATCAACGTCGCCGCGCCGGAGAAGCTCCTCGGGGTCGTCGCAAATAGGCAGACATTCAAAGCGAACGGCGGGAGCTTCCCGCGCAGCGCGCTCTACTATCTTCCTAAAAAATACGAGCGTGATGTAATCGGAAAGCATGATTCGGAAGAGACGATCCGATTGGGCCGGGTTGAAGGCGTCGGGGGAAATAATCGATAGCTGGATGTGCAGCAATGCGTCCCGGACTGCTGGGGCGAGCCCGTCGGCGCGCGGCGTCAAAATGAGCTCGCGGCCGTTCATCGTAAATAGCTCATCGTTGAAATAGGCGCGTAGCCGAGCAACGGCGGCGCTCATGGCCGGCTGGCTCAGGTTGATACTGCGAGCCGCGGCAGTGACTTTACGCTCCCTCATCAGAGCGTCCAGCACAACGAGGAGATTTAGATCCAGCCCTTTAAAACGCATGTCATGTTCTATCCAACGTGTGGATGCGTATCATTCAAACAATCAATTTTACGAATTTACGAGCCATGCATTAGAGGAACGGAAAGTGAGCGACGTCAAGCTCAAATCGACGACACGGGCCGGAACTCGAGAGAGCGTCTGGCTCACCTTCGCCAACGACAACGGCTGAGTGCAGCCACCAACGCCGCTTTGGTCGAGTAATGCGGCCACAAAAACCAATATGAAGAGAGGTCCTGAATGCGCCATCAGGTGCAGTGGAAGTTGTGCTGGGAAAACGAGTTGCAGCTCTCCGATCACGTTAAGCTCGCCGAGTTCTTTCGTGATACGTACGGGCCGACTGGGGCGTCCAACGCAGAACCGTTCGAAGGTAGTCGAAGCTGGGCCGGAGCCAGGCCTGAACTCCGCGTAATCGCCTATGATTCAAGCGGTGTAGCGGCTCACATGGGCATACTGCGCCGTTTCATCAAGGTCGACGCGGTCGACCTGTTGGTGGCTGAACTGGGCCTGTACGGGGTACGTCCGGACCTTGAGGGTCTGGGAATCGCCCATTCAATCCATGTCATGCTTCCAATACTGCAGGAGCTTGGCGTTCCATTCGCTTTCGGAACGGTCAGGGACGCGATGCGGAATCATGTTGAGAGGTTCGGACGGCGATACAGCCCTATGGCCGTTTTGTCGGGAATTCGCGTGCGCTCCACCCGACCAGAGGCCCGCCTCGACCTGCCGCCCACACGCATCGATGACGCACTCACAATTGTTCTGCCAGTTGGACGGCCGATCAGCGAATGGCCCACGGGCACGATGATAGATCGGAACGGACCAGAGCTATGAGCCGGTCCGATTGCTTGTACGAAGTGCGCCGTGAGTGCTCTGACGGCACCGGCCGTCGAAGCGTTTATCTGACGTTTGACGACGGTCCCAATCCACTTTTCACACCGGAGATTCTCGACGTGCTGGCAGAGCAGCGGGTGCCGGCGACTTTCTTCGTCATCGGCGCCTACGCCTTAGAGCACCCATATCTAATCCAACGGATGATCGCAGAAGGGCACGAGGTAGGCAACCACACGATGTCTCATCCGGATCTGTACCAATGCGGTTTCGGCGAAGTGCAACGTGAGGTCTTTGAAGCGAACGACGCCATCATGAGAGCGTGCCCGCAGGCCTCGGTCCGCTTTGTTCGCGCGCCCTACGGCGCCTGGAGCGAAGAAGTCTGCACAGCATCACAGATCGCCGGGCTGGCGGCCCTTCATTGGTCCGTCGACCCTCGAGATTGGTCTCGCCCTGGAGTCGAGGCGATTATCGATAAAGTGCTCGCCTCCGTCCGGCCGGGCGCAATTGTACTCTTGCACGACGGATGCCCTCCCGGCGAGTTGAGCCAGGGCGCTCACGCCGGCATGCGCGACCAGACGGTCACGGCGCTGTCCCGGCTGATTCCAGCACTGCGTGAGCGCGGATTTGTAATCCGCTCACTTCCTCAACATCACTGAACAACGAGATCCCATGACTCTTCTTGGTACAACCAGCACTGTGGCCATTTCGCTTTATGCACTGCTCTCGACTGCCTATAAGAGCATGCAAGGGCTTTATGCTATGCCGACAAAGGATTCGTCGGCGTTGGAGGTTCTCGCCGGCTCCGACAAACTGCCCAGCGTCGATGTCATCGTCCCCTGCTTCAACGAGGATCCGCGCACGCTTTCAGAGTGCCTGGCTTCCATTGCAGACCAAGAATACGCCGGAAGACTTCGGGTCTATTTGGTTGATGACGGTTCTGGAAATCGCGAAGCCTTAGGAACTGTCCACGAAGACTACGCGCGCGACCCCAGGTTCGACATCATTTTGCTTCCCGAGAATGTTGGAAAGCGCAAGGCGCAGATCGCCGCGATACGACGCTCATCAGGGGATCTGGTGCTTAACGTTGATTCAGACACGGTACTCGCGCCCGACGTCATTTCGAAGCTTGTACCGAAGATGCGAGATTCAGCGGTCGGCGCAGTCATGGGTCAGTTGACGGCCAGTAACCGAACCGAGAGCTGGCTGACCAGGCTGATAGACATGGAGTACTGGCTGGCTTGCAACGAGGAGCGCGCGGCACAGGCTCGCTTCGGTGCCGTTATGTGCTGTTGCGGCCCATGTGCCATGTACCGCCGGTCTGCGCTCCTTTTGTTACTGGACCAGTACGAGTCGCAATTTTTTCGGGGCAAGCCAAGCGACTTCGGTGAGGATCGCCATCTCACTATCCTGATGCTGAAAGCAGGCTTTCGAACCGAATACGTTCCGAGCGCCATCGCGGCCACAGTCGTTCCGAACAGACTCGGACCGTATCTGCGCCAACAACTCCGTTGGGCACGAAGCACATTCCGGGACACACTGCTTGGGCTGCGCTTGCTGCCTAGCCTAAATAGCTATCTCACGTTGGACGTGGTCGGACAGAATCTCGGCGCGCTACTCCTCGCCCTATCGGTATTAACGGGCCTCGCACATTTCGCACTGACAGGCACTGTGCCTTGGTGGACAGGACTGATGATTGTGTCCATGACCATGCTCCGATGCAGCGTGGTAGCATTTCGTGCTCGACAATTTCGATTTCTTGGCTTTTCGCTGCACACGTTCATCAACGTCTTTCTCTTGCTTCCGTTGAAGGCCTACGCGCTGTGTACCTTGAGCAATAGCGATTGGCTGTCGCGAAGCTCTGCTGTCGCTACATCGAACACTGGGGGAAAACAGGCCCCCACCCAAGCTCCGATCACTGGTTCCAGCAGGGCAGAACTCTCGCCCCATTCGGCTCCGCTTCGCAGGCTCAGTCTTGCGCGGGATTCTTCGGAATTAGTCCTGTCGGACAACATTTGCGGCGACGATTGATCGCAAATACCTAATGGACGAAAGGTGCACGAGTTTGACCCAGAACGTGAATCATCAGTTGCTTGATCGGGAATTGGCCGCCGACGATCCGTGGGGCCTCGACGGCAATCCATTCGAGCGGAAGCGCCACACGCAAATGCTCCAGCTGGCGCTTGCCCAAGGCTCCATTACAAATGCCCTCGAAGTCGGGTGCGCTGCCGGCGCATTCACGGAAAAACTAGCCCCCTACTGCCAAGGGCTCACCGTCATCGATGTCGTGGCGCAAGCGATTGCTCGAGCACGTCAACGGATAAAGGAGCCGTCGCGCATCAACTGGATAGTCTGCGATGTTCAACAGTTTTCGACCGACGAGTTGTTTGACGTGATCGTTGTGGCGGAGGTCCTCTACTACCTCGGAGACATAGCCGAGATGCGCGCGGCCGTCAAAAACCTGGTGCGGGTGCTTGCGCCAGGCGGGCATCTGATCTTCGGATCGGCAAGGGATGCTAATTGCCGTCGCTGGGGTCACGCCGCTGGTGCTGAGCCGGTCATCGCCATGCTGAACGAAACGTTGATCGAGGTAGAGCGGCTTGAGTGTCGGGGCGAGTCGGTCAACGAAGACTGCTTGCTCGTCCGTTTCCGGAACCCGATTTCCGCTTCCTGATGAATCTCGAATCTATCGCCGTTAACGTGGAGACACTATGCGCATCTGTGGTACCAAGCTGACCCATGATGGGGCGATCGCCCTGGTCCAGGATGGACGGCTCGTCTTCTGCGATGACCAGGAAAAGCGGCACAACGATCCGCGTTACCAATCCATCGATAATCTCGACGCAATTGTCGCCGCTTTAGCGGAGCAGCGGCTAGATCCTTGTGATGTCGATCAGTTCGTTATCGACGGCGGGGATGGCGAAGACGAGTCACAGTTTCAGATCGGCAGGGAACCAAGCGACCGCCAGTTTTGTCGTCCCTCTCGGTAAAATGAACCCATGTCCATGATAGCGATCGACCTTACTGACGTAAGCAAAACTTATGACAAGCTCGTTGTCGACAGGCTGTCGTTCCGCGTTGCGGCGGGGGAATGCTTCGGGCTCTTGGGACCGAACGGCGCGGGCAAAAGCACGATTGCGCGTATGGTCCTCGGCATGACATCGCCTGATGCGGGGAAGATTACTGTGCTCGGCGCTCCAGTGCCGGCGCGCGCGCGTTTGGCACGTATGCGCATCGGCGTGGTCCCGCAGTTCGACAATCTTGATGCCGCGTTCACTGTACGCGAGAACCTGTTGGTGTTCGGGCGCTACTTCCGGATGAGCAGACGCCAGATCGATGCGGTCATACCATCGCTGCTTGAGTTCGCCCGCCTCGAGAACAAAGCGGATGCGCGCGTCGCCGAACTGTCCGGCGGCATGAAGCGGCGCCTGACGCTCGCGCGTGCGCTCATCAATGACCCGCACTTGCTGGTGATGGACGAGCCGACCACCGGCCTCGATCCGCAGGCCCGCCACCTGATCTGGGATCGGCTGCGATCGCTGCTGGCGCGGGGCAAGACTATTCTTTTGACTACCCATTTCATGGAAGAGGCCGAGCGGCTGTGCGATCGGCTGTGCGTTATGGAGGAGGGGCGCAAGATCGCCGAAGGTCGCCCGTCCGAACTCATTGACGAGCAGATCGGCTGTGACGTGGTGGAGGTCTACGGCGGCAATCCGCATGAACTAGGTGCGCTGATCCGGCCGTACGCACAGCGCATCGAGGTGAGCGGTGAGACGCTTTTTTGCTATGCACCCGATCCGGAGCAGGTGCTGGCGCAGCTACGCGGGCGCACGGGTCTACGCCTTCTGCAGCGTCCCCCCAATCTCGAGGATGTGTTTTTGCGGTTAACCGGGCGCGAGATGGAGGACTGAACAATGGGCGAACGTTATGCGGCGGGCATGCCCGCCAATGCGTGGAATTGGGTCGCGGTTTGGCGCCGCAACTATCTTGGATGGAAGAAAATCGGGCTTGCATCGGTTCTCGGCAACCTCGCCGATCCGATGATCTATCTGTTCGGTCTCGGCTTTGGCATCGGAACAATGATAGGTCCTGTTGAGGGCACTTCGTACATTGCGTTTCTCGCGGCTGGCATGGTTGCCACAAGCGTGATGGCATCGGCGACCGCTGAAACGGTCTACGGGAGTTTCGGCCGCATGGGCGACCAGCGCACCTGGGAAGGAATGCTATGCACTCAGCTGACGCTCGGCGATATCTTACTCGGCGAATTGGCGTGGGCAGCCACGAAGGCCCTCATGGCGGGCACAGCAATCACTATTGTTGCTACCACGCTCGGCTACGCATCGTGGCCATCCATCCTCTGCTTGCTGCCAGTCATCGCTCTCAATGGCCTCGCCTTCGCGAGTCTAGCGATGGTCGTCACGGCGCTTGCGCCCAGTTATGAATATTTCATATTTTATAATACGCTTGTTATTACACCCATGCTGTTCCTTTGCGGCGCGATGTTTCCGGTCAACCAATTGCCCGGCGCTTTTCAGTATGCTGCCTCCTTATTACCGCTCGCACATGCAATCGACCTAATTCGTCCAGCGATGCTTGGCCGTCCGATTGACAAAATGGGCCTGCATATCGGCGCGCTTTGCATATACACAGTTTTGCCCTTCTTCTTTTCGATTGCTCTTTTTCGTCGAAGGCTGATGCGTTGACGCTACTCACCATTCGAATTGAATGTTTGGTCGCAACCCATTCACACGCCGCCTAGATCAAGACATGCGTTTTAAGGGACTCGATCTGAATCTCCTCGTCGTGTTGGACGCTCTGGTCAGGGAACGTAAAGTCACCGCGGCGGCCCGCAGTATTAACCTGAGCCAGCCGGCAATGAGCGCCGCCGTTGCTCGGTTACGCGCCTATTTCAGCGATGAGCTATTTACGATGAGCGGCCGCGAGCTCATTTTGACACCTCGCGCTGAGGGGCTCGCCCCAGCAGTCAGGGAGGCATTGCTGCACATCCAGCTATCGATTATTTCCTGGGACGCCTTCAACCCAGCCCAATCGGATCGTCGCTTCCGGATTATCCTTTCCGATTACATCACGCTCGTATTTTTTAAGAAGATCGTAGAACGTGCTGCGCGGGAAGCTCCCGCCGTCCGCTTTGAATGTCTCCCTATTTCCGACGACCCCGAGGAGCTTCTCCGGCGCGGGGACGTTGATTTTCTAATTATGCCGGAAGTATTCATGTCGAAACATCCTCGCGCAGCCCTGTTCGAAGATATGCTCGTGTGCGTAGGCTGCGGCACGAACAAGCAGCTGTCAGAGCCACTTACATTGGAGCGATACTTATCGATGGGGCAGGTTGTGTTCAAATTCGGGGACACCCGGCAGCTCTCCATGGAGGAATGGTATTTGCTCGAGCACGGTTTCGAGAGACGCATCGAAGTTGTCGTACACGGCTTTAGCCTGATCCCGCCCGTTGTATCAGGCACCAGCCGCATCGGGACCATGCCCTTACGGCTGGCGCAGCATTTCGCAAAAACAACACCCCTGCGGATTGTCAAACTTCCGCCGCCACTTCCTCCCGCATTCACGGAGGCCGTTCAATGGCCTGCGCTCCACAATAGTGATCCGGCAAGCCTGTGGATGCGGGAAATGATGTTGCAGGAGGGATCTCGTATGATTCCTCTGCCTAAGAGCACCGGACGTCTCAGTTGTCCCCAAATTGAGAAAATGCCCCCCCCTCGACTATGAGAGGAGGCATGGATGGCGATGCCCCGCCGCCTGCGACCCCGCAACTGCTCAGCAGAAGGGCGAAGCGAACGAGAGTGAATCCATTTCGTAAATGTGTGCCTATCCAAGCAATCGATTTCTGCAATTGTCCGATGACGAATATGAACGCGCCTGAAGGTGTGGAGGCGGAAGCCTGTTCGGGCCCTTGCGGCCGACCACGATGAATCCCTTCCAAACCTTCAGCCNCTGAAGGTGTGGAGGCGGAAGCCTGTTCGGGCCCTTGCGGCCGACCACGATGAATCCCTTCCAAACCTTCAGCCGGACGGTGTTGTTGACGCGCTCCATTAAATGCCGGGACCAAACATATTCGGCGGGAGCACTGATCCTGAACCAGCGAGCGGATGCAGTCGGTTGCCGGTCGGGGAGCAATATAGGGAGCTGGGTCGCCAGCCTCCGGAGACTTACGTGACAACCATTCCTTAAAGGATTCAGCTTTGAGACCCTTCCCTCTGACTTCCGCGATTTGGGGCATTGTGTTGATCAGCGGCGTGGTCAACGTGCTTGCGCTCATCTCGCCGCTGTTCATGCTTCAGGTCTATGACCGCGTTCTGGCAAGTGGCAGCGTATCCACGCTAGTGGGGCTCGTCGTGCTTGCTGCGGGGCTTTATGCGTTCCAATGCCTGCTCGACATTTTGCGCGCCCGCGTGCTGCTGCGGATTGGCGAGCGTTTCGATGGACAGTTTTCCGGACGCGTTCACGATGCGATCGTTCGCCTTCCGCTTTCAACAGATCGGAAGAGCACACGNGCCCGCGTGCTGCTGCGGATTGGCGAGCGTTTCGATGGACAGTTTTCCGGACGCGTTCACGATGCGATCGTTCGCCTTCCGCTTTCAACGCGCATGCCGGGCGACGGCTTGCAGCCGCTTCGCGATCTCGACAATGTTCGCGGCTTCTTAGGTGGAAACGGTCCGACAGCGTTCTTCGATCTGCCATGGATGCTGTTTTATCTTGGCATTTGCTTCCTCCTTCATTTCTGGATCGGCATGACGGCACTTATCGGGGCGGTCGGTCTCACATCTCTGACACTCCTTGCCAACACTCTCTCGCAAGGGCCGATAAGCGATACCGTTGCCCACAACATGGCACGCAATGGTCTGCTGCAAGCAGCGCGTTGCAATGCCGACTTGCGCCTGCAGGTGCAATCGGCCATTCTTACCGTAGGTGCGTACCTTGTCGTCAGGCAGGAGGCTACGGCCGGGGTCATGATTGTCAGTTCGATCATGATGGGGCGTGCGCTGGCTCCGGTCGATCTGGCCATTTCAAGCTGGAAACCCTTCCTCATTGCGCGCCAGAGTTGGGCGCGGCTGGAGGACCTCTTGGAAAAGGTTCCTGAAACCGCTCCTGTTGTGCCTATGCCTGCACCTGAACGCGAACTGCGCCTCGAAAGCGTGACAATCGTTCCGCCCGGTGAAAGCAAGCCGACCGNAGGGCCGATAAGCGATACCGTTGCCCACAACATGGCACGCAATGGTCTGCTGCAAGCAGCGCGTTGCAATGCCGAGGTCGTGCAAGCTCTCGGTCTTGGAAAGCGGATCGCTGCCCGATGGCAAAAGGCCAATGCCAAGTGTCTGGCCGCCAACCGGAAAGCTGGGGACGTGGCAGGTGGGCTGGGTGCCATTTCAAAGTCGCTGCGCGTGCTGCTGCAATCGGCCATTCTTGCCGTCGGTGCGTACCTTGTCGTCAGGCAGGAGGCTACGGCCGGGGTCATGATTGCCAGTTCGATCATGATGGGGCGTGCGCTGGCTCCGGTCGACCTCGCCATTTCAAGCTGGAAACCCTTCCTCATGGCGCGCCAGGGTTGGGCGCGGCTGGAGGACCTCTTGGAAAAGGTTCCTGAAACCGCTCCTGTTATGCTAATGCCTGCACCTGAACGCGAACTGCGCCTCGAAAGCGTGACAATCGTTCCGCCCGGTGAAAGCAAGCCGACCGNTATGCCTGCACCTGAACGCGAACTGCGCCTCGAAAGCGTGACAATCGTTCCGCCCGGTGAAAGCAAGCCGACCGTGACCGGCATTGCGTTTGCCATTCAGGCGGGAAGCGCACTCGGGGTCATCGGCCCGTCGGGCTCGGGCAAGTCGACACTCTCGCGCGCCATCGTCGGCGCATGGACGCCGGTCGCCGGGAAGGTTCGCATCGACAGCGCAAGCCTCGATCAATGGGACCGGGAAGCACTAGGCCGCCATATCGGCTATCTGCCGCAAGGTGTTGAACTGTTCGACGGCACCATTGCCGAAAACATTGCTCGTTTTGAACATGATCCTGACCCTGAGGCTATTGTCGCCGCGGCGAAAGCAGCGGGCACGCACGAACTGATCCTCCGATTNATGGACGCCGGTCGCCGGGAAGGTTCGCATCGACAGCGCAAGCCTCGATCAATGGGACCGGGAAGCACTAGGCCGTCACATCGGCTATCTGCCACAAGGTGTTGAACTGTTCGATGGCACCATTGCCGAAAACATCGCTCGTTTTGAAGATGATCCTGACCCTGAGGCTATTGTCGCCGCGGCGAAAGCAGCGGGCACGCACGAACTGATCCTCCGATTTGAGCACGGATACGAAACTCCGATTGGTGAGGTCGGATCGGCACTTTCCGCCGGGCAGCGCCAGCTTATCGGTCTTGCCCGTGCCCTTTATCGAGACCCTTTCCTTGTTGTGCTGGATGAACCCAATATCCATCTCGACGCGGAAGGCGAAGCTGCAGTCGCTAAGGCGATCGCCTCCGTGCGCGAGCGCAAGGGCATTGCGGTTGTTGTCTGCCATCAGCCGAGCGTCATCCGCGCCGTGGATTTGGTGTTGGTGATGGAAGGTGGACGGCAGCGATCATTCGGTGCGCCTTCCAAAGTCCTGAAGGCCATCGAGTCTACACAGGATAACGTGGCAGAGCGCGCTGACATGGAGGATACCGGTGTCCGGCATTGATCAGAACAATGACGTTTCAAGCTCCATTCGCCGCCACCTGGTGGCGGGCTTTCTGGCGAGCGTGATCTTTGTGGGAGGAGCCGGAGCCTGGGCGACCTTCACGAATCTCTCCGGTGCGGTTGTNCTTTCTGGCGAGCGTGATCTTTGTGGGAGGAGCCGGAGCCTGGGCGACCTTCACGAATCTCTCCGGTGCGGTTGTAGCGTCCGGACACTTTGTCGTCGTTTCCTAGTGAGAAGATACAGCACCCGACTGGCGGGGTGGTCGGAGAAATCCTGGTGAACCCGGCATTTCGTACTACCTGGTGCGCCTGTCAGTTCCGATCTCGGCTCGCGCGAACGCGCTCCCTAACGTTCCATTGCTCGCAATGGGCAGTGCCGGCGCGACTCGGCAACACAGCCCCATGCCCGTTCTTCCGAGGGCGGCCCAACCAGGACGACCGGTTGCCAAGTTTTCCTGGACCGTTCTTTGAGTGTGAATGTTCGGGCCGATTGCCTGGGGCGTGTCCCCGCCGCCTGCGAGCCCGCAACTGCTCAGCAGAAGGGCGAAGTGAACGAGAATGCATCCATTTCGTAAATGTATGCCTATCCAAGCAATCGATTTCTCCAATTGTCCGATGACGAATATGAACGACTCAGGCAGGGGCATCATTAGGAGTATTTTCAATGGCAAAGATTATCGAAGGTGGCCCGGGTTCCGAAACACTCCTCGGCACCGAGGGTGTTGACTGGATCGAGGGTTACCAGGGCGGTGACTGGCTTGACGGTCGTGGCGGCAACGACGAGATCTCGGGTGGCGCGGGCAGTGACCGAGCCATCGGCGGCAAGGGTAACGACCGCATCTTCGGCGGAGATGGCTGGGACGATCTCTCCGGCGACAACGGCCGCTTCAACGCGCGCGTCTCCGGTGAGGACAATGACAGGCTCAGCGGCGGACCCGGCCAGGATGTCCTCTACGTGGGTGACGGCCAGGACACGTTGACCGGGGGCAGCGACAGTGACACGTTCGTGTTCCAGTTCCACAATCCGGTGCCTGGGGTTGTCGGGTCGACGTCGGACATTACCACTATCACCGATTTCAACCCGGCGGAGGACAAGTTCGCCTTCGATGCGGTGGGCCTCTACAACGATGGTTTTGGCGCGAACTTCGTCAACAACGCCAGCATACAGTCCGGCTACCCGGTGAGCAGCTTCTACAGCGGTGCGGCCTCGGGTGCGAACGGCGAACACGTCGTGGTGATCACTGGCGAATCTTTCAACTCTGCTAATGAGGCGGCGAGTGCGATCTCCGGCGAGCACGCCGGCGACATCATTGTCTACCAAAGCAGCTACACCGACAAACTCGCAACTCTGGCCTATGTCACCGCCGACGGCAGCGCGCACGAGTTCGCCCACCTGGGCGGTGTGGTCACCGTGGCAGACCTGGGCCTGACCGCGTCCGACTTCACCTTCGTTTGATCCAGAAAACCCATACGGAACCGCGCCCGCCCCGCCCCCTTGGGCGGGCGCTTTCCCGTTTCCGCTACTTGCCATGGGCCGGGGCGCCCGGGAGCAGTCAGCGTGTACAGTGACGAAGCCCTGCGCGTCGCGCTGGTCGTGCACCGAAATCCCACTGAAGGTGTGGAGGCGGAAGCCTGTTCGGGCCCTTGCGGCCGACCACGATGAATCCCTTCCAAACCTTCAGCC
>NZ_AYXE01000020.1:0-87898 GCF_000502235.1 Mesorhizobium sp. L103C119B0
CAACCGATACATCAACATGGACGACCTGCGCGAGCACAAGAAGCTCGCTCTGCGCCAAGCCGCATGACCAGCATCGTGGCTGCCCCATTTTGCAGAACTTGACGCACACAACCAGGTTTTGTGGCTCCCCAGCTATCAGAGAGCGCCGGCGATTATTGACAGACCCGGCTCTTGAAATTGGCTGAAATCGCCGCTCCACATTTCCGCATCTGTTTGAATTGTGTTTATCAACTAGTGCGAACGCTATGGCGAAGCAGGTTGAGCTGGCGGCGTTCCTGGCTGATCCCCGCCAGTGCTTGATCGCGGCGTGGGATCCTTGTCGAGCTTGGGATTCCGGTCCACCGGTTCGCCATTCACATCGTCGGCCTTGGAGTTTGCAGGGTCCGTTTGGCCAGGATTTGGGCTGTAAGTATCTGGCGATGGAACCCGGCTGTTTTGCTGTGTCGCCGGTGTCTTAGCCTGCTCGCCATAGATTTCAGCGATCCCCCAGGCGACGAGCGCCAAGACAAGGCCTGCCAAGAGCACGCCAAGGACCGGTCGCCCCAAGCCACCCTGCCTGGCCCGCTTTTCCGGAATGTTTCTGCTCATGATCGCAACCTTGGGCTAAGAGGAGTGGCCCGCGCTCCAGGAGCGAAGACGCGGGCAGTCAAGAGCTCCGGATGTTGGCCATGCGGCGAACAGGGAACTCGCTGCACATACCGAACTCGCTGGCGCTGTTGATGTTCCCACGGAATCCAAACAGCGCGCCGCCGGGAGCCGGACTGGCAATTTGGGTTGGAGTGGCTGGAACGAGCCAGCTCAAGGTCAACGAGCGGCGGTGTGCGTAAGCGGGCATTGCGAGCCAGACTGGAACTTTGCCGAATCTGCCGCGTTGCCGACCATGGCCGACTACAACGAGACCACCAATCCGGTGCTGACCGGTTGCAAGGCCCGCGTTGCCACCAGGGACATCTGTTTGAAGGCTATCTGAATTTGCTCCTCGTTGTTGGCGATTCCGCCCGATGGAACATCCTGATCCGCTCGCGGTTGGGGAAGCCCGGGCCAGCGGCAGGAGCATCATCATGAACGTCGAACGTAACCCGGCCGAAGACAGAGGCGATATTCAGTCTGGGGTGACAGAGGACAAGACGCCGGGATTCGACCCGGCGGCGGCGCCTATGGAAACCGATGCCGAAGCAGCAGACACCTGCGCCGTGCCGGTTCCCGCAGCGACGGGCACGCCGGCTTTCGCTAATCAAGCAAGCTTCGCCAATGCGATGCGGCGGCCGGACGACGAGCGCGCCCCGGCCCCGAGTAAAAACGGCCCGGTGCTGGCCATTGTCGCGCTTGTCGTCGTTGCCGCCGTCGTGTTCGTTGTCGCCGCGATTCTGGCGCGATAGCAGATCCTGCGCTTGCGCCAAACCTCTGCCCTGCGAAGCGATCAGGGATGCGGTCGTGGCAGCAGGCGATCAGCGGCTGGAAAAACAAGCTGCAGGTTGCAGCGGCGCATGGCACGCCGGCCGGCACCCTGACCGAGCAGCATTGCGGCATGGCCGAACCCGGCTCGGCCGCCAAGGGTTGAGGCCGGATGCTCGTTCGAAGCGGGAACATTTCACATCAAGCCAAGTTCGGGCTCGCAGAGCTTGTCGTCAAGGAACAGCACATGAAGGCCCTGACATGGCACGGCAAATGCGACATACGTTGCGAACAGGTGGCCGATCCGACGATCCAGGATGAACGCGACATCGCTGCAGAAAGTTCGGAACGGCGATATCGACCCGTCATTCGTGATCACCCATCGGCTGGCCTCAAGGCCGGGCCCGCACTTTACAAAACCTTCCGTGACAAGGAGGACGGCTGCATCAAAGTCGTGATGCGCCCGCACGGCTGACCGTTCTGTCCAATGGCCCGACTTTGTTGTCCGGCCGTCTGCATGCTGAAAAGGCGAGAGTTGAAAATGGCCAAGGACAAACCCGCATCGACAAACCCGGCCGCCACACCTTCGGTCAGATCGCCTGAGGCCGCCGGCCTGCCACATCCCCCTCGCGATGCTGAAGACAGCGATTCCGGCGCCAGGCCGACGGCGCCCAAGACCGCTGGCGCCCAGCAAGCGTCCAGATCGCCGCTCGACAGCCGCGTTGCAAATCGCAATGCCGGCCGTCCTCATCAGGCAGGCACGACGCCTCGGCCGACCGACGAACCGCTGGAGTAAAATGAAACCTAAGCTGCGGCGCGGGTATCCGCACCGCGGTGTGTGTGCAGTCAGGGTCTTCCTGCCCTGCCGACAGCGCACACAGGTCTTGATCTCTCGTGGATCGCGGGATCGGCAATCAATACTTAGCGGGAAATTCGGTGGTACCGTTGGCTGGGATCGAACCAGCGACCTCCGGATCCACAATCCGGCGCTCTAACCATCTGAGCTACAACGGCACGTTCGCCTGAGCCAGATCGTGGTGAAAATTCATTCTCCGAGATCCGCTCTGTCGTTCGGCGATGCGTCCAATACGGTCTATCAGACACTAATTCAAGGCCTTTGATAAGGCAAAGCCGGTCTGCCAACAGACGCTGGTTTCTTCGGCAAAAGAAAAAGGCCGGCGGGAGGAGGTGCCGGCCTTTTCCTGTTACGAGCCAGCGGGAGAAGGTGCTGGCTGGTCACCCCGGAGAGCAGAGGGAGGAGGTTCCACTCGCCGGGTATTCATTTGGACAACTCTATCGCACACCTATTTGTCTGACGAAATGCGACGTTTTGATGCATCGCAGAGTTGTGCGCAATTATTAGGCGGCCTTGATGTCCTTCAGGGCCTTCTCGAAAGCGGTCTTGACCGGCTTGGAGACGTCTTCGGCAGCCTTCGACACAACAGCCTGGAAGTCCTTGGCCTGCTCGACGGTGGTCTCGACGCGCTTGCGCAGGAAGGCGGTCTGCAGTTCGACCACTTCCGACAGCGACTTGGCGCCGATGAGGGCCTCGAGATGCAAGAAGCCGGCTTCGGCATTGGCGCGCAGAGCGGCGATGGTCTTGAGCGACAGGTCGCTGGAAACGGTCTTGGCAGTCTCGAAGGTCGATTCCAGGACTTTCTGGGTCTCTTCGGCGCCGGTCTTCAGCTTGGAGTAGGCTTCCTTCGACTGCTCGACGCCCTTTTCGGCGAAAGCGCGGATCTGGTCGGTTGCCTTGGAAGCGTCGAAGCTCGGGAATTCGACGTTTTCGATGGTCTCAGCGGTCTTGGCCTTGGTCATTTTCCATCCTTTCGTGGTAGCGGCTTTGACAAAAAGCCGTCTCGTTCATGTATGATGGCAATATAGCGGTTTTTTTGTGCGATGCAATATCTTTGTTGCAGTGCACCATAAATTTCTTCCCATGCGTCACCCAAGAGGTTATCCAGGGACATTCCGAGAGGCTGTTAACCAAGTGGCCAGAGATTCCACCTGCTTCCCGCCATGGCTTGTGGACCTTCGCCGCGCGGGCTTTTATTAACAAAGCGTTAACTGCAAATTGCCCGCCTTGTAGGTTCGCCAAGAGGGGTTCGCCAAGAGGTTTCACCGAAAGGGTCCGCCAAGCGCATGCCTTCCGAGAACTACTCTTTCCTCGATGTCGCCGTGCTTGATGCGGTTCGCCAGCGCTTCGCCGCCGGCGACGCGATCGCGATTATGTCGGCCGACCTCGAACAGGTGATCTGGGCCAACGGCCCGGGCGCTGCGGTGTTCGGCTATCCCGATATCGAGGCCATCATCGGCGCCTCGGCTCAGCTGCCGCTGATCGCCAGGCGCCAGATCATGGCGACCGCGGGCTTCCCGCAGATCGGCAGCGACCGCGCCATTACGGTACGGCTGGCGACCGGCATCACCAGCCGCGCCGTCGGCTTCCTGGCCAGTGCGGTGACTATGCCGGACGGCGAAAGCGCCATTATGCTGGTGGTGCCGGCAGCGCAGGCCGGCTCGCGCAGTGCTGCCGACATTGCGGCCCGCGCCATCAGCGGCTTTACCGAAGACGGCCATTTCATCGCCTTTGTCGACGCCGCCGGCACTGTCGAGGCGGCTTCGGATGGCTTTGGCGCGCTCGCCATCCGGCCTGAGACGCTGGCCGCGCTTGTCGCCGACGTGGCGAGCCAGGACGACCGCATCGTCAAGCGCCTGGTCCCCGGCGGCGCCACGTCCTATCCGGCCGGCTTCGCGCGCCTGACCGAGTCCAGGCATCTGCTGGTGGTCATCGACGAGGATCAGCTCGGTGAGGAAAATCCTGTCGGCGAGCTGGATGCCGAACCTGCTGCAGCGCAGCTCGACGATGGCCCGGCGCAAGCCGCCGCGGAGAACGCGGTAACGGTGGATGCGGTGGCTGACCACCCCACCGCAAGCGGGAATCAGGGCGCCCCACTCGCGGCCGCGCCTGATGTTGGGGAGACAGGTCCGGCTGCCACCGAGCATGATGCTTCGGCGTCAACCGATACAAAGGCGGACCATCGCGAGCAGACGACCGGCCGCGAGCAGGCGGCGAATGACAGCGCGCCGGCGCAACATGATCATTGGTACTTCCATGCCGGCGAAGAGCCGCAGGCGGGCGAGCCGGACAGCCCGGCGCAGGCCGAGCCGGACTCTGTTTCCCCGGCCGAGAGTGCGCAGTTGGACAGCAGTGCCGCTGCGCCCGCCCTGCCGTCTGACGCAGCCCTACCGGCAACGCCTCCCGCCAAACGTGAGGTCGACCGCTCGGCGCCGCCGCTGCGCTTCGTCTGGCGCACCGACGCCGACGGCAAGTTCAGCGCGCTGTCGCCGGAATTCGGCGACATTGTCGGCAAAGCCGCCGCCGACGTGATCGGCCGCCGCTTCAAGGACGTCGCGACAACTTTCGGCCTCGACGCCTCGGGCGAGATCGCGGGCCTGCTTGAACGGCGCGACACCTGGTCGGGCCGCTCGGTACTGTGGCCGGTTGCCGGCTCCGACCTGAAGATACCGGTCGATCTGGCAGCACTGCCTGTCTATGGCCGCAGCCGCGCCTTCGAAGGTTTTCGTGGTTTCGGCGTCGCCCGCGCCGGCGATGCGGTGGTCGATCCGGAAGCAATCGGCATGGCGCTGGTCCCCAATGGCGCGCCAGCGGCAGCAGCTGAGCCGGCCCCGGAACAGCCCGTGGCGGAAGCTCCCAAGGCGGCCGATCCGTTCGAGGGCGAAGTGCCGGCGCTGACCATCGTGCCGAAGCAGGAACGTCGTTTTGCCGACAAGGTCATCCGGCTGGCCGAGCATCGGCAGCCCGCCAACGACAAGCAGCCGACAAGCGAGAGGGGCCTGTCGACGCTGGAGCGCAGCGCTTTCCGCGAAATCGGCGAGCGGCTGAAGAAGGACAATCCCCCGCCGGAGCAGCCGGAGACTGCCAAGCAGGCCGAACCGGCCAATCCGGATCAGGTAACGCCAGACCAGGCCAAGGCAGATGAGCTCAAGCCGGATCATGTCGAGGCGAACCAGGCTGAAACAGCCGCGCCAGCCCGACAACCCGCCGAGGTCTCGAGTCCGGACGAAGCCGGCCCGGCTGCCGTGGCTGAACCATCGGCAGCCGCACCCGAAAGCGAAACGGCTGAGGCCGAACCGCCGGAAAGCGATGCCGAGGACGAAAAGGACCTGACGCGGCTTGACGGCGAGCAGCCGGACGACGGCCTTGCGGACAGCGAAGCAGGCGAGGCGAAGGCGCCGACAGTGTCGCGCTCCCTGCTCGACTATGCCGATCCCGAACCAGGCTCCGTCACCGAAGACAGTACGGAAGCAACGTCGTCCAACGACGAACTTGCGCCGGCTTCCGAACCGGATGATACGCAAGCCCAAGAGATCGTCGAGGCCGCAGAGCCACAGCCGGTTGTTGCCGAGACGCCGGCCAATGCCGGTGAAGACGACAGCATGACGTCGGCCGACTTCCGCGATGCCGAGGACAATGAGGATTGGGCGCCGTCCGACGAGGCGACCGATTCCGCCGTGGAAGACGGGAACAAGGCCGGCGATGCGGACACAGTGCCGGCAGAACCACAGCGCCTGAAAGTGCCGCCGCTCAAGCTTGAGGGGTTCATGCCTTCGGCATTCTCGGCCGGAGATGAACACAAGGCCCCTGACACGTCGATCCTCGGCAAGCTGCCGGTGCCGCTGCTCATCCATTCGGGCGACGAGCTTCATTACGCCAATGAGGAATTCCTCGGCCTGACCGGCTATGACACGCTTGAGGATCTGAGCGACGCCGGCGGGCTCGACGCGCTGTTTGCCGATCCCTATTCAGAAACGGCCGGCGAAAGCGACCACACACTCAAACTGAAGACGCGCGAGGGCCAGGAATTTCCGATCGAAGCCATTTTGCGTTCGGTGCCGTGGCGCGCCGGCAAGGCGCTGATGCTGGTGGTGCGACGTACCGGCGATAACGAGCCGCCGATGGTTGCGCATCTCGCAGCCGAGGAGCAGACGCAGCCCGATGTCTCCGAACTCAAAGCGCGCATTGCCGAGATGCGCACCATCATCGACACCGCGACCGATGGTGTGGTGTTGATCGGCCGCGACGGCGACATCCGCTCGATCAGCCGGCCGGCCGAGGCGCTGTTCGGCTTCGACAGCGACGACGTCACCGGTAAACCGTTCGCCTCGTTGTTTGCCATCGAAAGCCAGCGCGCGGCGCGCGACTATCTGAACGGCCTGTCCGAGCCCGGCGTGGCGAGTGTGATGAACGATGGCCGCGAGGTGATCGGGCGCGAGGCGCAAGGGCGCTTCATCCCGCTGTTCATGACCATCGGCAGGCTGCCCAATGACAGCGGCTTCTGCGCCGTGGTGCGCGACATCACGCAGTGGAAGCGGGCTGAAGAGGATCTGACCCAGGCGCGCGCGGTGGCCGAGCGCGCCTCCTCGCAGAAGACCGATTTCCTCGCCCGCATCAGCCACGAGATCCGCACGCCGCTCAACGCCATTATCGGCTTTTCCGAGCTGATGGTGGACGAGAAGTTCGGCCCGGTAGCCAATGACCGCTACCGCGACTATCTCAGAGACATCAACCGCTCGGGCAACCATGTGCTCGATCTCGTCAATGACCTCCTCGACATTTCGAAGATCGAGGCCGGCCAGCAGGAAATGGACTACGAGGCGGTGTCGCTCAACGATACGCTGGCCGAGACGGTGGCGATGATGCAGCCGCAGGCCAACCGCGAGCGTGTCATCATTCGCTCCAGCTTCGCCTCGCGACTGCCGGAAGTCGTCGCCGACCTCAGAAGCGTGCGCCAGATCGCGCTCAACATCCTGTCCAACGCCATTCGCTATACGCAAGCCGGCGGACAGGTGATCGTGTCGACCGCCTATGAAACGTCCGGCGACGTTGTCATGCGGGTGCGCGATACCGGCATTGGCATGAGCCATGCCGAGATCGAGCAGGCGCTGAAGCCATTCAAGCAGATCAATGCGCTGAAGCGCGGGCGTGGCGACGGCACCGGTCTCGGCCTGCCGCTGACCAAGGCGATGGTGGAAGCCAACCGCGCCCGCTTCACCATCACCTCGACGCCGGGCGAAGGGACGCTGGTCGAGGTCGCCTTCCCGTCGACGCGGGTGCTGGCCGAATAGGCCGGCGATTTCCGGGCGAGAATCCCGGACAAAGAAAAGGCGTCCAACAGGACGCCTTAAATGGGATTTGCTGTCACAACGGGGCTTGAGCGAATCTGATCCTCAGGGGACGAGGAACGGGATTTCTCCCTCAAGTTACGTGCGACTATCGACGCCGGGCCTTAACAACTCCTTACCGGCCGTCCAAAAAATTTACGAATGTGTACCACTCATGAAATCTAGGTAAATTCGACCGACATGTCTGGTTAACCATCCCGGCCGCGTCACTCAGCCAGCTGCGGCAGGTTCCTGAACAGCTCCAGCGCCTCTGGATTGGCCAACGCTTCCTTGTTCTTGATGGCGCGGCCATGCACCACGTCGCGCACTGCAAGCTCGGTGATCTTGCCCGATTTGGTGCGCGGAATGTCGCTGACGGCGACGATCCTTGCCGGCACGTGGCGCGGGCTGGCGCCGCTGCGGATCTTGGAACGAATGCGCTTTTCCAGATCCTCGTCCAGCGTCACGCCGGCGGCCAGCCGCACGAACAGCACGACGCGGACGTCATTGTCGAAATCCTGACCGATGCACAGCGCCTCAAGGATCTCCGGCATCTGTTCGACCTGATTGTAGATCTCCGCCGTGCCGATGCGCACACCGCCCGGATTGAGCGTCGCGTCGGAACGGCCGTGGATGATCATGCCGCCATGCGCGGTCCATTCGGCGAAGTCGCCGTGGCACCAAACATTGTCGAAGCGCTCGAAATAGGCGGCCTGGTATTTCTTGCCCTCAGGATCGTTCCAGAAGCCGATCGGCATCGACGGGAACGCTTTTGTGCAGACCAGCTCACCCTTTTGCTCGCGGATCGGCTTGCCGTCATCGTCCCATACATCGACGGCAAGGCCGAGGCCGGGACCCTGGATCTCGCCGGTCCAGACCGGTTGCGTCGGTACGCCGAGCACGAAACAGGAGACGATGTCGGTGCCGCCGGAAACCGAGGCCAGATGCACGTCCTTCTTGATGCCGTCATAGACGAAGCGGAAGTCCTCCGGCGACAGCGGTGAGCCGGTGGAGGAAATCGCCCGCACGGACGACAGATCATGGCTGCGGATCGGCTTGAGCCCGGCCTTGCGTACGGAATCGATGAATTTGGCCGAAGTGCCGAAAAAGGTCATCTTCTCGGCATCTGCGAAGCTGAACAGCACATTGCCGTCGGGGTGGAAGGGCGAGCCGTCATAGAGCAGCAGCGTGGCGCCCGAGGCCAGGCCCGACACCAGCCAGTTCCACATCATCCAGCCGCAGGTGGTGAAGTAGAAGAAGCGGTCGCCTTCGATGAGTCCGGCATGCAGCCGGTGTTCCTTGACATGCTGGACCAGCGTGCCGCCGGCCGAATGGACGATGCATTTGGGAATGCCGGTGGTACCTGACGAGAACAGGATGTAGAGCGGATGCGCGAACGGCAGCCGCTCGAACGTGACCGCTTTGGCGGTAAAGGGTAACAGCGCCTCTTCGAGCGCCACGGCCTTGTCGATGATCGCTGCGATATCGCGCGAGGTACCGAGATAGTCGACGATCACGACCTTGCGGACGGTTTCGAGCTTCGCCGCAACGGCAGCGATCTTGTCGGCTACCTCGATTGCCTTGCCATTGTACCAATAGCCGTCCGGCGCAATGAATATGACCGGCTCGATCTGGCCGAAACGGTCGAGCACGCCCTGCTCGCCGAAATCGGGGGAACAGGACGACCAGACCGCGCCGATGGAGGCGGCCGCCAGCATGGCGGCGACGGTTTCCGGCATGTTGGGCATCATCGCCGCGATGCGGTCGCCCTTTTTCACCTTGAGCGACAGGAAAAGCTGCTGAAAGCGCGAGGTCAGCTGGTGCAGTTCGCTCCACGACAGCCGCCGCTCGATCTTGTCCTCGCCGCGAAAGACGATCGCGTCGCCGGAACCGATCTTCTTCAGCAGGTTCTCGGCGAAGTTCAGCGTCGCATCGGGAAAGAACGATGCGCCGGGCATCTTGTCGCCATCGACGAGCACGGTCTCGCCCGCATCGGTCCCTTTGTCGCCGACAATGCCGCAAAAGTCCCACAGCAGGCTCCAGAAGCCTTCGCGATCCTCGACCGACCAGCGGTGCAGGTCGGCGTAGGAGGCGAAGGATGTGCCGCTTTTGGCCGCTGCTGCCTTCATGAACGCGGTCAGTGGTGCTGCGTCGATCTGGTCTTGCGGCGGGGTCCAGAGCGGTGCTTCGGCAGCCATGATCGATCCTCCTTGAAGCCCGTCGCGTCGCAAGATAGATATGCTTTTGTTTTGATGCACGTCGTTGTCCCGGAACCGCTGCACTCTTCCGGGCGACATGCACTAGCCTCAGCTTTACAGGCGCCGCTGTCCCAAAAACGCCGCGCCTCGTAGCAGGCTGAAGCTGCATCGCTTATGCCTACCACCGTGCGGCAGAGCAAGATTTTGTTCCGCTAAAACTCGGCCATATGTTCGCAATTGCCATCGCCGGGCCATAAAGACTTGAAATGCCTCAGCCCTAAGTCGTAGTGACGACTGGAAGGCGTGGTGACAACTGGCGGTTACACCCGTCAGGCGATTTTTATCGGAATGAAAGCAACCGGGGCAATATGCCATCACCTTTGATCCGGCGCGGAATATGGGCGATCGGCGTTGCCGTGCTCGTCATCGCGCTGGTCGTCGCCGCTCTGCCGCTGTTTGCCTCGACCCGGATCGTGCGCGATCGCATCGCCTGGGAGATGAGCGCGTGGAGCGGTTTCAGGGTCACCATCGCCGGTTCGCCGCGCATCGAGGTGTGGCCGAAGTTCCGCGCCATATTGAGCGACGTCACGCTGTCCCAGTGGACCGAGACCGACGCGCCGCCGGTGATCGAGGCCGAACGGGTCGAGGTCGACCTTTCGGCGATGGCGGCGCTGCAGGGCGATGTGGTGTTTTCGACGGCGCGGCTGGTGCGGCCGACAATCCGGGTCCAGCGCGCCGCAAACGGCATATTCCTGCCCGCCATACCAACGGGCGGACGCATCACCCGCTCCATCGACACGGCGCGCGGCCTAGTCAACGCCGATCCGACGAAGCCGGACCTGAGCAAGCTGCCCGCCGATCCGTTCGGCACAGTGGAATTCAGGGACGGCCGCATGGTCGCCTCCATCGGCGGCAAGGACGTCGAATTGCTGACCAGCCTGTCCGGCCAGGCGAGCTGGGCAGCGATGAACAGCAACGCGACCTTGTCGGCGACCGGAATCTGGCGCGGCGAGAGCGTCACCGTCGATGCCGCCTCGCCCAAGCCGCTGGTGCTGTTTGCCGGCGGCGCCGCACCGGTCACGTTTTCGTTCAAGGCAGCGCCGGCCAGCTTCTCGTTCGATGGCACGGCCAGCATGTCGCAAAACGCCTATTTCGATGGCCAGGCGAAATTCGCCGCGCCCTCGCTGCGGCGCGTGCTGGAATGGTCGCAGGCCGGCATTGCCCCTGGTACGGCGATCGGTTCGGTCTCGATTTCGAGCAAGATCACGGCGACCGCCGGCCGCGTCAAATTCGAAAACACCGCGGTGACGCTCGACAGCAACCCGGGAATGGGGGCCCTGGATTTTTCGTTCGGCGACGCCTTGCCGGTGATATCAGGCACACTCGCCTTCGATACGCTCGACCTCAGGTCGCTGTTTTCGGCCTTCACGCCGCTGGCGCCGACCGGCGAGACCGGTCCCGGCGAAATCGACACCAGCTTCGCCGACCGGATCAATCTCGATCTGAGGCTGTCAGCGGCACATGCCTCGGCCGGCGCAATCCAGCTTGCCGACGTCGCCGCTACGGCGCAGGTGAAGAACGGGCTTGCCGTCTTCGATATCTCCGATGCGTCGGCCTTTGGCGGCAACGTGCAAAGTAGCCTGCGTTTCGACCGCAAACCGGAGGGCTCGCAGGTCGAGATCCGGCTGCTCGCCTCCGACATTGACGGCGCCGCTTTCGGCACCGCGGCCGGAATGACGCGGCTGGTGCCGGCCAGCACCGGCACTGTCTCGGTCATTCTCAAAGGGCCGGGCAAATCCTGGGACTCGATCTTCGAGAACGCGGACGGCTCGGTCTCTGCGACGTTCGGGCCGGGCGCGCTGAGCGGGCTCAATTTGCCGGCATTTCTGAAGCACACGGAACAGGGCGGCTTCTTCGCGCTCGACGACGTCTCGGACGGGACACTGCCGATGGACGGCGCCGAGCTCAAGGCCACCATCTCGAAGGGTGTGGCAAGGCTGGACAAGGCCGAGGCCAATTCGGCGAAATACAAGGTCTGGCTGTCCGGCATCGCCTCTTACGGCGGACGCGGGCTGGCGCTTTCGGGGGGTGTCACCCAGGCCGACCCGGCAGCGGCACCGGTCAATGGCCAGCAGGGATCCAACCAGTCGTCATTCTTCGTCGGCGGCACCTGGAGCACGCCGTTCATCTCGCCGATCAGCCGCGGCGTCTCAGGCGAATAGGCGGACCCTTACCGGGACCGCCCTATCCCTCGTTTGACGCAATCAACCGCGCTGCGCGGCCTGTTCGTCGAGCTGGCGTTGCACCTCACGCCGCTTGTTGGCGACCGAAGCGATGATGACGCCTACCGCCACGACGGCGATCAGGATGGTGCAGGCGGCGTTGATTTCCGGCGTCACGCCGAGACGCACCTGGCTGTAGATCTTCATCGGCAGCGTGGTGGCGCCAGGCCCGGAGGTGAAGGAGGCGATGACCAGGTCGTCAAGCGACAGGGTGAAGGCCAGCATCCAGCCGGAGACGATGGCCGGCATGATGACCGGCAGCGTGATCTGAAAGAAGGTCTTTACCGGCGTTGCGCCGAGGTCCAAGGCAGCTTCTTCCAGCGAACGATCGAACGACACCAGGCGCGACTGCACGACGACAGCCACGAAGCACATGGTCAAGGTGATGTGAGCAAGCGTCACGGTCAGGAAGCCACGGTCGAGACCGACGGCAACGAACAGCAGCAACAGCGACAGGCCGGTGATGACTTCCGGCATGACCAGCGGCGCAAACACCATGCCGGAAAACAGGATGCGGCCGCGGAAGCGGGTGTAGCGGGTCAAGGTCAGTGCTGCCAGCGTGCCGAGCACGGTTGCCACAGTGGCGGAGATGACACCCACACGCGCGGTCACCCAGGTGGCGTCCATCAGCCCCTGATTGTGGAACAGCGAGGCATACCATTTGGTCGAGAAGCCGCCCCAGACGGTGACCAGCTTCGACTCGTTGAAGGAGAAGACGATGAGCAGCACGATCGGCAGATAGAGAAAGGCAAAGCCCAGCACGACCGAGGTGACGTTGAAGCGGCTCCAGGTGGCGTTCATTTGTCCTGCTCCTGGGCGCGTGCCTGGGCCTGCTGGAAGAGCATGATCGGCACGATCAGGAGCAGCAGCAGGATGACGGCGACGGCCGACGACACCGGCCAGTCACGGTTGGCGAAGAATTCATTCCACAAGGTCTTGCCGATCATCAGCGTCTGCGAGCCGCCGAGCAGATCGGGAATGACGAACTCGCCAACCGCTGGAATGAACACCAGCAGGCAGCCGGCGATGACCCCGGGCAGCGACAGCGGGAACGTGATCTTCCAGAAGGCTGATGTCGGCGGGCAGCCGAGATCCTTTGCCGCCTCGATCAGCGAGTAATCCATCTTTTCCAGCGACGAATAGAGCGGCAGCACCATGAATGGCAGGTAGGAATAGACGATGCCGATGAAGATCGCCGTGTAAGTGTTGAGGATGATCAGTGGCTGATTGATGATGTGCAGCGACAACAGCATCTGATTGAGCAGACCCTCGGGCTTGAGGATGCCGATCCAGGCATAGACGCGGATCAGGAACGACGTCCAGAACGGCAGGATAACCAGCATCAGCAAGGTCGGACGGATCGTCGCCGGCGCGCGGGCCATGCCGTAGGCGATCGGGAAGCCGACGAGCAAGGTCAGGATCGTCGAGACAGCAGCGATGATAACACTGGTCACATAGGCTTTGAAGTAAAGCGCGTCCTGCGTTAGCCAGACATAATTGTCGACGCTGAGTTCGCGGAAGCGGACAAAGAACCCGGACACGCCGTCCCTGAAATCGAGCGCCGGCGTGTAGGGCGGCATGGCGATCGCCGACTGCGACAGCGAAATCTTGAAGACGATGATGAACGGGATGAAGAAGAAGAACAGCAGCCAGAGATAAGGCACGATGATGACGAGCCGGCTGACAAAGCCGGCACCGAGCCGCATCAGGAACGGTTTGGCCGCGGCCGATGGACCGGCGTCGGTGAGTGCAATGTTGGACATGGCCGCCCCCTACCGTGTCAGCACGACGCCGGCATCCGGCCGGAAGGAGACCCAGGCGCGGTCGTTCCAGGTCAGCGGGTCCTCGGTGACTCGCGCCGCGTTGAGCGCGCTTGCCCTGATGATCTGCCCGTCATCCAGCCGGATGTGGTAGACGGTCATGTCGCCGAGATAGGCAACGTCGTAGACCTCGCCCTCAAGCGCATTGACGGCGTCGGCCGGTTTCGTCGACGACACCTTGATCTTCTCCGGCCTGATGGCGAAGACGATGTCGGAACCGGCCTTTGTATCGGTGCTGTTTTCGACCACGATCTGGGCCCCTGTCGCGCCGGTGATGCGCGTGGTGTTTGCCGCACGCTCGGCGACCTTGCCCTCGAACATGTTCACATTGCCGACGAAGTGGGCAACGAAGCGCGAACTGGGGGCTTCATAGACTTCCGCCGGCGTCGCCACCTGCATCACCTCGCCCTTGTCGATGATGGCGATGCGGTCGGCCATGGTCATCGCCTCTTCCTGGTCGTGGGTGACGACGACGAAAGTGAGCCCGAGATTTTGCTGCAGGTCCATCAGCTCGAACTGCGTTTCCTCGCGCAGCTTCTTGTCGAGCGCGCCGAGCGGTTCGTCGAGCAGCAGCACTTTCGGCCGCTTGGCGACCGAGCGGGCGAGTGCGACGCGCTGGCGCTGCCCGCCGGAGAGCTGGTGCGGCTTGCGCTTGGCGAACTGCTCGAGCTTGACCAGCTTCAGCATCTCGGCGACGCGCTTTTCGATATCCGGTCCCGGCATGCCTTCCTGCTTGAGGCCGAAGGCAATGTTCTTTTCCACCGTCATATGCGGGAACAGCGCATAGGACTGGAACATCATGTTGACCGGGCGGCGATAGGGCGGGATGCCGCGCAAATCCTGGCCGTCGAGAAGGATACGGCCGGCGGTCGGCTCCTCAAAGCCGGCAAGCATCCTGAGCAAAGTCGACTTTCCGCAACCGGACGCGCCGAGCAGGGCGAAGAACTCGCGCTCGAAAATGGTCAGCGATAGATTGTTGACGGCTGTGAAGTCACCGAACTTCTTGGTGACGTTCTCGAATTGAATATATGGCTTGGCATTCGGATCAGTCCAAGGCGCAAAATCCCTGCGGATGCTGCCAAGCGATTTCATGTCCCACTCCGTCCTGTTTTTTGCTTCTTGCCCCAGAGAAGAATGGTCCCGGCAGATGACTGCCGGGACCAGTCGCGTTGCTTACTGGCCGGTGACGATCTTGGTCCAGCTGCGCGTGATCAGGCGCTGGGTCTTGGGATCGTAGGGCTGGACCGTATAGAGTTTCTTCAGGGTCTCGGCGTCCGGATAGACAGCCGGGTCATCCAACAGTGCCTTGTCGACGAACTGCTGCGAAGCCTTGTTGCCGTTGGCGTACAGCACATAGTTGGACGACTTGGCGATCACTTCCGGCTTCATCATGTAGTTGAGAAATTCGAGTGCCTCGGCGGCATGCGGCGCATCGGCGGGAATCGCCATCTGGTCGAACCACATCTGGGCGCCTTCCTTGGGCACGGAATAGCCGATCTCGACGCCTTGCTTGGCCTCGACCGCGCGGTTGCGCGCCTGGAAGACGTCACCCGACCAGCCGACCGCCAGGCAAATATCGCCGTTGGCGAGCGCGTTGATGTATTCGGACGAATGGAATTTGCGGATATACGGCCGCACCTTCAGCAACGTCTCCTCGGCCTTGGCGATGTCGTCAGGTGAGGTGCTGTTCGGATCGAGGCCGAGATATTTGAGCGCCGCCGGGATGATGTCGGCCGGCGAGTCCAGCACATAGACGCCGCAGTCCTTCAGCTTGGCCAGGCTGTCGGGATTGAAGAACACATCCCAGCTGTCGATCTTGTCGGTGCCGAGTGCTGCCTTCACCTTCTTGATGTTGTAGCCGATGCCGACCGTGCCCCACATGTAGTTGATCGAATATTCGTTGCCCGGATCGTATTTGGCGGTGCGCTCCGAAACCGTGTCCCACATGTTGGAAATGTTGGGCAGCTTCGACTTGTCGAGCTTCTGGAACACGCCGGCCTGGATCTGGCGGGCCAGGAAGTTGCCGCTGGGCACGACGACGTCATAGCCGCTGCCGCCGGCAAGCAGCTTGGTTTCGAGGATTTCATTGGAATCGAAGGTGTCGTAGACGACCTTGATGCCGGTCTCCTTGGTGAAGTCGTCAATGATCGAACTGTCGATGTAATCCGACCAGTTGAAGACGTTGACGACGCGATCCTCGGCATGGCCGCCGACGGCGAAAAGCGTCAGAAATGCCGAGGTTGCCGAAAGCCAGAGCGCTTTGCGGATCATGCTGTTCTCCTTTGATGAGTGTTCCTTCGCCAAGTCGTCGCTGTTCGAGCGCGATTGGGCATTTGCTTCAGAGTATTGAGCTTTCCGGGCAGCCACAAGCGTGAACTGCCGGCGCCATCCGGGCGGTTCGACAAGCGGCAGATCATGGCTCTGTGTGCCCGCATGGCGGGCGCGCTGACGCCGTCAGAGGCTTTCGCCGTGGCGCGGGCAGGGATACGACGCTGTGGTCCGGTCTTGGTCCGACCGGCGGGGACACTTGGCAAGATAAGCCTGTCTTGTTGTTGCCGTGCCCCCAGCCTGCCCGTGCCGCAGCAAGGTTGTCAATGGCCCGCGCGGGGAAGCTCGGTCAATAGGGCGTGCGGCTTCGCTAATTGGGGAAAGACGGGCGTAATTAGGGAAGACGGGCTCAACTAAGGGAAAGGCAGGTCAATTAGGCGATGGCAGGCCGGTGGTCCCCGGCCGTGCAGGCCTCGCCTGGCGCTTGAATTCAAGCGCGATATGGACGAGCAGCGCGGCGACCACCACCGCGCCGCCGATGATGGTGCGCACCGAGGGCACCTCGCCATGAACGAGCCAGACCCAGATCGGTCCGAGGATCGGCTCGAACGTGCCGAGGAGTGCTGCGATCGCCGCCGGAACCAGCCTCGCGCCGGTGGCGAAGAAGGCAAGGCCCAGGCCGAGATTGATGACGCCGAAGGCAAACAGGAAAGCCATGTCGTGGGCCGACGTGGCAAACTGCGTGGCTTGCGATGCGGCGAAAGCCGCTGCCAGCATCGTGCCGAGGCACGTCGCCGGCGTCATGCGCACATGGGCGAAGCGCCGGGTGATGACGGTGGCAATCGAGAACATGACGGCGATCAGCAGCGACAGCCCGTCGCCGATGGGCGATACGGCGCCGTCGAGCGATTCCGACACCATGATGGCGACGCCGGCGATGACGGCGGCGATCGCCACCCAGGTCGCGACGGCGACGCGTTCGCGAAACAGCACCCAGGCAAGCAATGCCGCCAGCAGCGGCACACCGGCCTGCATCAACAGGATATTGGCAACGGTGGTGTAGGCGAGCGCGACAACGAAGCACGTCGACGCCGTGGCGAAACAGACGGCCACGGCAAGGCCGGGCAGGCCCATGTCGCGAAACAGCCGCAACATGCCGCGCCAGCCGTCGCGCCAGGCCATGAAGCAAATCAGGAACACAGCCGCCCACAGCGAGCGCCAGAACACCACCGTCCAACTGTCAGCGGTGTCGATGAAGCGGGCGATGGTGCCGCCAAAGCTCCACATCAGCGCCGACAGGAACACCAGCAGCAAGCCGACCCGCTCTTCGCGCGGCGAGACGATCGGCGGTGCGGCGATTGGAGAAGATGCGGTATCGGTCATGGGGTGCGACTGTCGGCTATCTCGGGGTGGCATAATGCACAATGGACGACAGAAACGTGCCGTATTCGCCTAGCGCATAGGCTACCGCCGGACGTGATCCAGCCCGGCATTCCCTTTGGCGCACCGCCAACCGGCAGCCATACGGGCAAACACCGCCGTTTCTAGGACGTGCCCTTGTTGCCGCGGATAAAGCGCCAAAGACCGGCCAACGGTACCAGCAGCAGAATGCCGAACTTTTTCAGGGCGATGAGCGCGACCGCAATCAGGCCGGCCTTTGCCGCGAGTTTTCCGGCGATGAGGCCGCCAATGCCAACCGCGGCGACCGTGTCGGTGCCTGGCAGAAAATCGGTGTATTTCTTGCCGGTGTTGAAGTCCGCCACGCCCAGCACTTCGTCCAGGCTCTGCTTGATCTCCGGCAATTGTTCGACCGTAGCGATGTAGCTCATCACGAAGACGCCTTCCCGGCCGAGGAAACGGACGTCGTAATTGAGCGTGTGGACGGTATCGTCTCCGAACTGCAGTTCCTTGGCCCAGTGCAGCCGCTTGTGGACGAAATCATAGACCGGCGGCGAGGCCCAGCCGATCAGCTTGATCGGGGGAAAGCCGTCCTTCACCCGCTGATCGTTGGCCGACAATGTGTCCGCCTGCATGCTGCTCAGCAATTCGGTGTAGTCGATGGATGCGGCGTCCGCGTCATCGACATGGCCGATCTTTTCATAGCGCAATTCGATGCCCCAACCGTTGCCGGCGATGGGCTCGTACTTGGCCGGGAAGATCATGCCGATTGCTTCGGACGCGGTATCAGCCGGATTGCCCCAGGCCTCGGTCAGGACGGACGTCGCGTCCTTCTTGCCCAGAAAATAGAACTTGTCCTTGAGATCGAGATGGATGCCTTCGGGAAGGTCGACCGCGCCGGTCTTTGGATCGATCTTGTCCAGGAATGCCTTGCCGTCGTCACTATACTGTTGATAGTCCTTGAAGAATTCCGAGGATTTTTCTGCCAGAACAGGCCCCGCCAAAAGGGCAAGCGCCACGCCAAGCCACAAAGCTTTCCTGTTCATAAGCCGTCCCCCCTTGGCTGCCCTGCAGCTCACCTTCGATAGCGCAGCGCCGATGCTTAATCAATATTTGGTTCGGCGATGGTTCGGGCCGCGCTCTATTGCTTAGCGCAAACAGCTGCAGTCTTCCGCGACCTCCAGCCCGAGAAGCATCACTGGAAATCGAAGGCGCTCAGGCCCGTCACCATCTCGTCGAGGCCCAGCGGGCGGGTCACCGGCGGCTCGGCGCGGGCGAGGCAGCCGATGCGTTCGCACAGCCGGCAAGCGGGACCGACCGGCGTGGCGGCGCCCTGTCCGGCCTTTGCCGGCAGCCCGGCGCCATAGACGATCTCGTCGCGAAAGCCGATATCGCAGCCCAACAGCAGCGCGGTGCGGCGCGGGCGCTCAGAGAACGAACCCTGCGGCCCCTCGAGCGTGCGTGCGATGCAGAGGAACTCGGCGCCGTCGGGCATTTCCACCGCCTCGACCAGGATCTGGCCAGGCGAAGCGAAAGCGGCATGGACCGGCAGTTTCGGGCAGCCGCCGCCAAAGCGGCTTTGCGGAAAGCCCTGTCCGCCGGCCTTGCGGAAGCGGTTGCCGGCATTGTCGACCTCGAGCATGAAGAACGGCACTCCGGACAAGCCAGGACGCTGCAGCATGGTCAGGCGGTTCGCCGCCTGTTCGAAGGAGACGCCGAAACGCGAGCGCAGCACATCGATGTCGTAACGAGCCCGCACGGCGGCGGCATGAAATGCCTGATAGGGCATCATCAAGGCATTGGCGGCGTAGCGGCCGAACTCGAAGCGGGCGAGCCGGCGGGCTTCGTCCGTACCGAGCTTCAGCGCCTGAATTTCGCTGGCGATCGCGACCGTCATGCGGATCAGGCAGGCCTCCATGGCGACTTCGCGCAACTGGTCGAACGGCGACAGCCGCTCGGACAGGAAAAGGCGTTGCGAATGACGGTCATAACGGCGGCGCCAGTTCGGCATGGTGGCGACAGGCAGCACTTTGACGACGATGCCATACTCGCGCTTCAGCCACGCCTTCAGCGCGCCGAACAGATCGTCGCCGGGGTCGAGCACCGAGGTGAAGGCCTCGGCCTCTTCCTCGAGTGCTGCAAAATGGTTCGCCCGGCGCTCGAAAATCTCGTGCACTTCGTCGATCGGCAGCCGCGCACCGAACGCCGCCGTGGCGCGGCCCTCGCGCGCCAGAAGCTCGTTGAGATCGGACAGCCGCTCGGCCTGCTCGCGGTAAGCGCGAAACAGTTTTATCATCGCAGCCGATGCGTTGGGGGCTGCCTCGGCCAGTTCGATCAATTCCTGGTCGCCCGGCAGTTCACCGGCAAGCAGCGGGTCGCCGAACACTTCCTTCAAGGCCGAGATTGACCCTCTCGCCTCACCCTGCAATTCATGCGGGTCGACCTTGTAGACAGAGGCCAGCTTCAGGATCAGCTGCACCGTCAGCGGCCGCTGGTTGCGCTCGATCAGGTTGAGATAGGACGGCGAGATGCCGAGCCCCTCGGCCATCGCCGTCTGGGTCAGGCCTTTGGCGATGCGGATGCGGCGGATGCGCGGCCCGGCGAATATCTTCTGGTCGGCCATCGGCTTTCTTTGACAGGAATTTACACGGCTTGCGAGCGATGAACGGCGCACCATCTTTTTACAATCATAACAGATTTACAGCGGCAAGCAGTCAAACACAACACAGGTTTTCTTTTATTTTCTATCGGAAATGGCGGTTTTCCTCGCTCTCGTCGCGGCGCAATGTAAATGATGTCACACACAGACGACGCACACCATCCCAGGGCGCGGCGTTTCAAGACACTGGCATCGATTGATCTGGAGTGACCAATGACTGATTTTTACAATCTTGTCCCATCCGCGCCCGAAGGCCGCTTCGACGGCATCGAACGAGCCTATTCGCCGGACCATGTGAAGCGGCTGCGCGGGTCGGTCCAGATACGCCAGAGTCTTGCCGAAATGGGCGCCAACCGGCTGTGGAAGCTCATCCACGAGGAAGACTTCGTCAATGCACTCGGCGCCATGTCGGGCAACCAGGCGATGCAGCAGGTGCGTGCCGGGCTGAAGGCAATCTATCTCTCGGGCTGGCAAGTCGCCGCCGACGCCAACACCGCGTCGGCCATGTATCCGGACCAGTCGCTCTATCCCGCCAATGCGGCGCCCGAACTGGTCAAGCGCATCAACCGCACGCTGCAGCGCGCCGATCAGATCGAGACCTCGGAAGGCAACGGCCTGTCGGTCGACACCTGGTTCGCGCCGATCGTCGCCGATGCCGAGGCCGGCTTCGGCGGACCGCTCAACGCCTTCGAGATCATGAAGGCGTTCATCGAGGCCGGCGCTGCCGGCGTCCACTATGAGGACCAGCTGGCCTCTGAGAAGAAGTGCGGCCATCTCGGCGGCAAAGTGCTGATCCCGACCGCCGCGCATATCCGCAACCTCAACGCGGCGCGTCTGGCGGCCGACGTGATGGGGACGCCGACGCTAGTCGTGGCACGCACCGATGCGGAAGCGGCAAAGCTTCTGACCTCCGACATTGACGAGCGCGACCAGCCTTTCGTCGACTACGATGCCGGCCGCACGGTTGAAGGCTTCTACCAGGTCAGGAACGGCATCGAACCGTGCATAGCGCGCGCCGTTGCCTATGCGCCGCATGCCGACCTGATCTGGTGCGAAACATCCAAGCCCGATCTGGCGCAGGCCAAGAAATTCGCCGAAGGCGTGCGCAGGCATCATCCGGGCAAGCTGCTCGCCTATAATTGCTCGCCGTCGTTCAACTGGAAGAAGAACCTCGACGACGCGACGATCGCCAAGTTCCAGCGCGAGCTCGGCGCCATGGGCTACAAGTTCCAGTTCATCACATTGGCCGGGTTCCACCAGCTCAATTTCGGCATGTTCGAGCTGGCCCGCGGCTACAAGGCGCGGCAGATGGCGGCCTATTCCGAGTTGCAGGAAGCCGAGTTCGCGGCCGAAGTCCACGGCTACACCGCGACCAAGCACCAGCGCGAGGTCGGCACCGGCTATTTCGACGCCGTGTCGATGGCAATCAGCGGCGGCCAGTCGTCGACCACCGCCATGCATGAATCGACCGAGCACGTCCAGTTCAAGCCGGCAGCGGAATGAACCGATCGACATAACCAACAGAGGAAACGCCCGAAGGGCAAGGGAGAAGAAAATGGCATCGATAAGCCGCGTCAAGGAACGTGCAGAAGAGCAGTCCACCACGATGAGTGTCGACCAACAGGCGACCATCCGCATGCTGGCCAACGACCTGCACCGGCTCAATCAATCGGTGATGAAGGCAGTGGAGGCCGGCGTCTCGGTGGAACTGGTGCGCTCGGCCCGGCATCATGGCGGCGACGGCAATTGGGGCGACCTGCTGATCCCGGTGATCGTCACGCAGAAGAGTCACGGCTGATCTTCCCTAACGGAAGCTTTGTGCTTGTGGAACCTATGAACCCCGCCGCTCACTGGCCGATTTCAACGTCACCCGCGGGTTTTCAGCGCGGGTGACTTTTGATTTTGAGCGTAAACTTAACTACAGTTCGAAAACAGACCTTGTCTCGGGGGTTTAATATTTCCGGCTATATTTCGCAGGTCCGTCATTTCAGCTTGACATGGCGGGCGATCTCACGCCAATTGGCTCTCGGATTTCAACCCTGCATTGAAGCAGCGCCGAGTGCCCGCCCCGCCCATGTGCCCTGTGAACCGCGAGACCGACACCGCCAAACATCTGAATTCGTCAAGCAGGGACGCGAACTCCGAGATATCAACGGATTTCTCCCACGTGCTGGTCGTTGGAAAATCGCCGATCAACCGGGTGGTGGTGTCGAAGATCGTCGAGAAGTCCGGACTGAAGCCGATCTCCGAGTCGCCCGAAATGGCGGCCAAGACATTGCGAACCCTCATTCCGGGCGCCGTCGTTCTCGATGGCGGCCCCGACAACGAGGACTGCCGCGCGCTGATGGCGGCCATCGACGCCTTGCGGCGGACATCTGGGCGGTCGCTCCCCAAGGTGATCCTGCTTTCAACCAAGACCGGCACGCCCGACAGCCTGGGCCTGTCGAGCGTGGTCGATGTGGTGGTAACCAAGCCGATCACCACCGAAAGGCTACAGCCGGTGGTCGACCGGCTGATCAGTCTCGGGCGCGGCTGATCGCAATCCGCCCGAACGCGTGCGGGGCGGTCAGCCTTCCTTGCCGATGCTCTCGATCAAAGCCGGCAGTTCGCCAAGATCGACAATCTGGCGGAAGCGCGGTGCTGCCACCGGCGGTTCGACATGTTCGAGCACCCAGGTCAGTTCGTGCGGGATGTACACACCCCAGCTCCCGGCCTCGAGGGCCGGCACCACGTCCGACTTGAGCGAATTGCCGACCATCATGCTGGTCTGCGGGCTGCCGTGACGGCCAAAGATCCTGGCATAGGTGGCGGCGCTCTTGTCGCTGACGATCTCGACGGCATCGAACAGGTCGCCAAGGCCGGACGCCGCCAGCTTGCGCTCCTGGTCGAACAGATCGCCCTTGGTGATCAGCACCAGATGGTAGGCGCCGGCGAGCCTTTCCACGGTCTCACGCGCATGCGGCAACGCCTCGACAGGATGGCCGAGCATATCGCGGCCGGCAGCCAGGATTTCGGCGATGGTCGAGGCCGGAACGCGGCCCTCGGTCAAGTCGATCGCAGTCTCGATCATCGACAAGGTAAAGCCCTTGATGCCGAAGCCGTAGACGGCGAGGTTGCGCTTCTCGGCCTCCAGCAGCCGCGCCGAGATGTGCTCGGCCTCGCCATGATCGGCGAGCAGGGCTGCAAAGTGCTTCTCGGTCAGGCGGAAGAACTGTTCGTTCTGCCACAGCGTGTCGTCGGCGTCGAAGCCGATGGTGGTCAGGGGCATGGTCGACTGTCCCGTTTCAAGTGAAGGCAGTGATGTAGACGTTGTCGCCGCGCACTGCTAGCTACGGCAAGGGGAATGGTGGGCAACAATGCCGGAATTGGGCGCCTGGAAGCGTGAACTGGAGCAAATTCTGAGCTCCTTGCCAGGTCGCGCTCCGACCGAACTCATAAATGCCATCCGAGATCTTGGCATCGCCATGGGACACGATACCGGCGAGGCGTTGCTTGAAACCTACCCGGAGATCCTTTCGCACCGACCGGCGCTGACCGCCGCATTCGGCAAGATGGTGCAGGCGCAAGATGCCGCCGAGATCAGGCAGATGCTGGATCAGGACCTGAGCGGTCCGGCATCGTTCAGACAGATCGCAGCGGGGAAAACAAGCATCGGCGTGCTGTCATCAAAGGATGCCTATAACCGCCTCGACGAAGTCTTCGATCATGTCGATTTCAATAATTGCCGCCGCGCTGTCATGGTCGGCTGCGGCGGGCGACCGTTCACCATGTTCCGTATTCACGACCAGACAACTGTCCCTGAGATCATCGGCCTCGACATCGTTCCCGAAGCCGTCGAAACGGCAAACAGGCTCGCCGCCAAGCTCAGCTATGCGCGCATGCGGGCCGAGCTGTGCGACGGATGCGATTATGATTACAGCGACGCTCAGGTTGTCTATGTCGCGAGCATGGTTTCGCCTAAGGCAGCTGTCGTGTCTCGTATCGCCGATACCGCGGCCGAGACTGTGCAGATCGTTTTGTGGGAGCCTGTTTCGCTAGGCAGGCTTTGGGCTGAAAATGCGGAACGCACACTTGACCCTCGGCTAGAGGTCATCGGCCGCACGAGCATCTCGCGAAACATGACCAGAGACGTGTTCGTCGCCCGACGAGACGGTTCATCTTCGACCCGGCAGCTGGGCTGATCGTGTCGGCTCTTGGAAAGAGCGATCGAGTGATCCTCGCCCTGGCGCGGGCATGGTGCCTGGTGCGCCATCCCATGATTTGCAAACGCACATTCGACCATAGCGGCATGCTGCCGGATCCGGCGAGACCGGCTTCCTATGCAGACAAGTTCCTGTGGCGAAAGCTTTTCGATCACAATCCGTTTTTCACGACAGCTTGCGACAAGCTCGCCTCGAAAACCTACGCTTTGTCCACCTGCCCCGAACTAAAGACTGCCGAGGTCCTATGGTCCGGGGAAGACGCAACAAAGATTCCGGCGGAGGTTCTTGCCGGCAATGTCATGGTGAAGGCCAATCATGGCTGCCGCTGGAACATGATGGTGCGCAACGGTGAGGTGGACAGAGCCAGGCTGCGCCGGCGTACAGCTCGCTGGATGCGCCGTCGCTACGGCAGGAAATTCGGCGAATGGGGCTACAAGTACGCCAGCAGGCGCATCCTTGTGGAAGAGATGCTCCTTCAGGACAGTCAGCCTGTCGCTTTGGAGTACAAATTCCACGTGTCCAACGGGACGACGGCCTATGTCTATGCCGCACGTCGGGATGAGCACGGCAACGAACAGAAATGTCATTTCGACCGGGACGGAACCTATGCGCCGCCACCGCCAGGCAGCGGCCCCCAGTGGGTCCGGATCGACCTGCCGGCATCCTTCCCGCGCATGCTTGCCATCGCCGAGCGGCTGACCGTGCCGTTCGATCACATGCGTTGCGATTTCTACGAAATCGACGGCGCGATCTTCTTTTCCGAATTCTCGGTCTATCCGCTATCCGGCAAAGGCATCATCAACACAAGGCTCAGGGATCTGTGCGCAGACAGCTGGGACCTCAGCCAATCCTGGTTCCTGACCGCGCCGCAAAGCGGATGGCGCAGGCTCTATGCCGGTGCCTTGCGCAGATGGCTGGATGCAAATGCGCTGCCCGGCAAGGCCGTCTGACAGAGGCCGTCCAGCCTCGTTGCCGCACCTATCGGGCCGGCTCCCCTTCCCTTCCATCACCGGCAACAGCTATACTGTGATAATTGCAACCCAAACTGGTGAATGATGCCGCCTGCGAAAAAGGAAGTCCGTCCGTCGACCCGCGGAGGACGCGTCCGAACGCCTGCCTTCGTGAAAAATCAACGCGGCGTGAAGAACTGGAAGGAAGTCAGCGCTTGGCTGGAATGGCGCGGCATCGAAGACATAGAATGCATCACGCCTGATCAGGCTGGCGTCGCGCGCGGCAAGATGATGCCGTCGAAGAAATTCACTTCCAACACCTCGCTGGCGCTGCCATCGGCAGTGTTCATGACGACGATTTCGGGCGGCTATCCCGAGGATGGCAACGGTTTCCACTATCCGGAGGATGATGGCGACCTGAAGCTTATGCCGGATCTGTCGACGTTGACCGTCGTGCCGTGGGAAGAAGACCCGACGGCCGCCGTCATCTGCGACCTCGTCCATCAGGATGGCCGTTCGGTCGAGTTCACGCCGCGCAACGTCCTGAAGCGCGTGGTAGCAGCCTATGACAAGCGCGGGCTGAAGCCGGTGGTGGCGCCCGAGATCGAATTCTATCTGGTGCGCAAGAACCCCGACCCGGATTATCCGCTGACCCCACCCGTCGGGCGTTCCGGACGGGCAATCGGCGGCGGAGCCGGCTATTCGATCGCCGGCGTCAACGAGTTCGACGAACTGATCGACGACATCTACCATTTCTCCGAAAGCCAGGGCCTGGAGATCGACACGCTGATCCACGAGGAAGGCGCCGGCCAGCTCGAGATCAATCTGCGTCACGGCGATCCGGTCGAGCTCGCCGACCAGGTGTTCATGTTCAAACGCACCATCCGCGAGGCAGCGCTGAAGCATGAGATCTATGCCACCTTCATGGCCAAGCCGATCCAGGGCCAGCCAGGTTCTGCCATGCACATCCACCAGTCGATCATCGACAAGAAGACCGGGCTGAATATCTTTTCGGCGAAGGACGGCTCGGAAACCGACCACTTCTTCCATTTCATCGGCGGCATGCAGAAGCATGTGCCGAACGCGCTGGTGATGTTTGCCCCTTACGTCAATTCCTACCGCCGGCTGACGCAGTCGGCCTCGGCGCCGGTCAACAACAAATGGGGCTATGACAACCGCACCACGGCGTTCCGCGTGCCGCGCTCGGATCCGGCGGCGCGGCGTGTCGAAAACCGCATCCCGTCTTCCGACGCCAACCCCTATCTGGCGCTGGCGGCCTCACTTGCCTGCGGGCTGATCGGCATCACCAACAAGATCAAGGCCGAGCCTCCGGTGCTGACCACCGCAAACGCCGATGAGATCGACCTGCCACGAGGCCTGCTCGAAGCCGTCGATCTTTTCGAAGGCGACGAGGAGCTGTGCGCTCTTCTGGGCAAGTCCTTCGCCGCAACCTATGCAGCGATCAAGCGGGCGGAGTTCGAGACCTTCATGGAAGTGATCAGCCCGTGGGAGCGGGAGTATCTGTTGCTCAACGTGTGAGCGGCGACTTCGTCGTGTGAATGGTGAATAGTGAATGGTGAGTAGTTTCATATTGGATGGATGAGCGCAGACGTCGTGCGTCTCGCAGCCATTCACCATTCACCATTGGCTGGTGTCCCCATGCCTTACCAATCACCTATCTCCCCCGGTCGCTCCTGGTACGAAGACACAGCCGGACCACGCCCTGAGTACCCTGCCCTGGACGGCGACCGCAGCTGCGACGTCGTCGTCGTCGGCGGTGGCTTCACCGGGCTGTCGGCGGCCGCTCATTTGGCGAAGGCGGGAGCCGACGTCGTTCTGATCGAGGCGCATCGCTTCGGCGACGGCGCTTCAGGGCGCAATGGCGGCCAGCTCGGCACGGGCCAGCGCGCCTGGGCCGAAGAGATGGAGGCCGAATACGGCTTCTCCCGCGCCAAGGCGCTGTTCGACCTTGCCGAGGAGGCGAAAGCGCACCTGCTCGAATTCGCCGCCGTTAACCAGATCGACATCGACTATATGCCCGGCCAGTTGTCCGTGGCGCACAAGCCGCGTTATCTCGACGACTACAAGGCGCATGCCGAGATCATGGCCGGCCGCTTCAATTATCCGCACACCGCCTTCATGGATGCCAGGGAAACGGCCGAACGGCTGGGCTCCACACGCTACTTCGGCGGCACCCGCGACACCGGCACCGGACACATCCACCCGATGAAGCTGGTGATCGGCACGGCAAAGGTCGCGGCAGCGGCCGGCGCGCACCTGTTCGAGCAGACACTATCGACCGGTGTTACCTCCAGCGGCGGCAAGGTCAGGGTGACGACTTCGAGAGGCACCATCACCGCCCAGAAATGCCTGATCGGTGTAAATGCCTATGGCGGCACGCTCGAGCCGGTGAGTGCCGCGCACATCTTGCCCATCGGTTCCTTCATCGGCGCGACGGTGCCGCTGGGCGTCGATTCGAAAGTGCTGCCGGGCGGCGAGGCGGTCGACGATTCGCGTTTCGTCGTGCGTTATTTCCGCAAATCCAGGGATGGAAGGCTGCTGTTCGGCGGGCGCGAGGTCTATGGCGTCAACAATCCGAAGGACATCCATGTCCATATCCGCCGGCAGATAGCCGAGCTTTATCCGGAGCTGAGCGATGTCAAGATCACCCATGGCTGGGGCGGCTATGTCGGCATCACCATGCCCAGGAAACCGTTCGTGCGCGAGGTGATGCCCAATGTGATCTCGGCCGGAGGCTATTCCGGCCACGGCGTGATGCTGTCGAACTTCTTCGGCAAGCTCTATGCCCAGGCCGTCGCGGGCAACCGCGAAAGACTGAAGCTGATCGAGGACCTGAACATCCCGGCTTTTCCAGGTGGCCGGCGCTTTAGAACGCCATTATTGTTCCTCGCACTGAACTGGTTTGCCCTGAGGGACCGAATATAGGGAAAGTATCTCATATCAGCCGGGGCTGGTACTGAGCTGATTCTATTGAGCTGTTGGTTGCCGCAGCGAGACGTTGCAGAATCCTTAACAAGAGCGCACAATTCCCCTGAGGGCGCACTGATGCCACAATCAAGGGCAAAGGATGCCGGTTCTGGGCGATTGAACGGGGATTTCTGCGGGCCTGCCCGCTTTGTTGTTGGGACCGATGCCGATCGAATGCCGGGCTGCCGGCGCCGATCGAAAGAACACCGGCCCATCTTTTGGAGGTGGCAAGAGTGAACGAGCCCTTCAGTTTCGGCGCGCCGGAACGTCGGCGCTTCGCCATGCAATTCGGTTATGACATGCGGCCCTCCTTCTGGCAGGGGGTGCGCACGAATTCGCATCTGGTGATCGCCGCGGTCGGCACCGCAGCGCTGCTTGGCGTGGCAGGCATAGCGCTTTGGCTGGCATTGCCGGCCAACGACCGGCAAGCGATCGCCAGCACACAGCAGAACGTTCCGACTTTTCCGGTCAAGACGACCAAGATTGCCCCGGTCGCAGCGACGGCTGCAGCGGTAGCGGCGCCACAAGCCGCGCGCAAGGGCGACGCGGTTTCATCGACGGTCGCTGTGGGTGGGGCTGCGATGCCGCCGCTGTCGGCCAACGATCCGCGCTGGACTGCGGCGCAATCCAACAGCGACCCTGCCGCGACGCCATCCGATCAGGCGCCTACCGAGCAGGCTGCCGCCAAACCGTCCGATGCCGCGGCATTCGAAGAACCGGCGGCCCAGGGCGACGCCACGACGCAGTTGTCAAAGGTCGCTGCTCCCGCCAATGACGACGACGCGGAAACCGCCGCCATACCGACGCCAAAACCGCAACTTCCAGACGAGCAATCTTCCGCCGCAACGAACGATACCCAGGCCAAGGCCAAGCCACAGAAGGTGGCTGCTGCCGCCGGCACCGGACGCATCCTCAGGACGGTGACAATGCGCAGCGGTCCGCAGAAAAACGCCGCCGCCATGGGCACCGTGCCCGCCAAGTCGTCGGTGCAGGTGGTGAGTTGCAAGAAATGGTGCCAGATCGTCTACAACGGCAAGCGCGGCTGGATCTACAAGAGCTACATCAAGACCGGGGCTTGAGACACAAGCCGCCAGATCTGGTCAGCCGCCGAGCAACCACCTGAAACGGTGTCTCCTGCGAGCAAGTTTGCGCTTCGCCAGGAAATCCCGGTGTTCCTCGAACGGCACCTCATAGAGGCCGCACATTTGGCAGCTTTCTGACCTGCCGCATAGCGGGGTCCAGCATTTCACATCGTGCGTCCAGGCGAGCGCGATCCTTTCCAGATGAAGGTTGGACGAACTTTTCAGCAGAATCAGTTCTCCTGGGACTGCCGTCTGTTTGATGTGATCCGAAACTTCCTTGGGACTGCGAAGCTCAATGAACCGGCCGCTGTCGCGGTCGGCCTGGCTGGCGCGCGAGCGATGCGCATTGCCGCCCGTGTAGATGACCTCATCGGCGATTTCGCGAGCGATCTTGTACGCACTGCCGTATTTCCTCGACGAGCCGGCGTAGTCGGATATCTGCCCAAGCACAATGCGCTTGCGAGCGGCCTTGGCCTTTGCAATCATCTCCAGAGCAATGTTGAGCGAATGCCAGGGCGCTTTGGCCGTATCGACCAGGAATTTCGGACCCGCGGATACCTCTTGCACCGTAGAGCGGTTGGGCAGTGGTGCAAACGATGCCGTTCTTGCTACGACTTGCTCTGGCGGGACGCCAAGTTCCAAGGCGGCGGCCATGGCCGCTGCAGTCGGCAGCCAGAATTGCTCGCCGGGAAAAGGCGCTTGAATATTCAGGCTGCCACCGCGCCAATGAAGGGTGAACCGCAGCAATTCCGGATACGCGGCATGCACGTCACTCACGCGGTAGTCTGCCTCGCCGGACTGGCCGAAGGTCGCAATCCGGCATTTCGCGCCAGACGCCATGCCGATCACCAGTGGGTCATCGCAATTGAGAACCGCAAGTCCATCGGGTTGGAGTGCCTCGACCAGCGCCCGCTTCTCTCCCGCCACAGCTTCCAGAGTCCTGAACTTGCCGAAATGCTCCAGACGGATCATCGTAACCACCGCCACACTCGGCTTCAGCATCTGCGCCATGGCGCTGATCGTGCCGAAGTCGGAAGCGCCGGCTTCGAAAACGACGTAATCGACTTTGCCGGCCTTCCTCAGGCGCTTGTAAAGCGTTCGGATGAGCGCAGGCATTGTATTGGCCTGGGCCTGTAGATGCACCTTGCCTTGGGCGCCCAGTATGTGTGCAAGCAGGCTGGTGGATGTGGATTTACCGGAGCTGCCGGTAATGCCGATGAACGTCGCCTCGTTACGCGCCCGCACCCAGCGCGCCTGCAGCCGTCGCAGCGCCCAGCCCAAGTCCTTGCGAATTTTCAGCGATTCCAGTTTCACACCCCGCCAGCTTTTAGCTCAGCCTAATATGCGTCGTGCCAAGTTCCAGAGTCAAACGGGCGCTGGCGTGCTTGAGCCAAAGAGTTCTAGCGACCGAGGAGCCGCAGCAGTCTGTGCTTGCGGCGCTTCGATTTTCTCTGCGCCACAAACTCACGGTGCTGCTCAAACGGCACTTCATAGAGGCCGCATTGCTCGCATCCCTCGGTTTTGCCGCATACCGAAACCCAGCACTCGACGTTGTGGGTCCAGGCAAGTGCGACACGCTCGAGGTGCAGATTGGACGAGCTCTTGAGCAGGATCAACTCGTCAGGCTGCGCGGTTTGGGCGATGTAGTCCGACACTTCCCTCGCCGTGCGCAATTCGATGAAGCGGCCGCTGTCGCGATCTGCCTGGTTCGCCTTGGAGCGATGGGCATGATCGCCGGCATAAATCACCTGGTCTGCAATCTCGCGCGCGCTGCTGTAAGCTTGGGCATATCTGTTATTCGAGCCGGAAAAATCCGATAGCTGGCCAAGAACGATACGTTTTCGCCCAAATGTCGATCCGGCTACCATGTCGAAGGCAAGGCTCAGCGAATGCCAGGGCGCCTTTGCGGCATCCACGATGAAGTGGGGGCCACCCGCGGGGACGAGCACCTGGCCGCGATTTTCCAGAGGCTGGAACGTCGCGATCCTGTGCTTGACCATCTGCGCAGGCACGCCCAGCTCAAGAGCGGTTGCCACCGCCGCTGAAGTCGGCAGCCAGAAATGCTCGCCGGGGAACGACGTCTCGATATTGAGCACACCGCCGCGCCAGTGGAGCGAGAACCGCAACGGCTTGGGATAGGAGGCCTCGATATCGCTGACGCGATAATCCGCCTGCTCCGATGTGCCGAATGTGACGGAACGGCAGTCGCTCGCCGAGGCCATGCCCATCACAAGAGGGTCATCGGCATTGAGCATCGCGAAGCCGCCCGGCTCCAGCGCCGCGACCAGGGCGCTCTTTTCTCGAGCGACGTTTTCCACAGTCTTGAAACTGGCCCGATGCTCCAGCCGGACCATTGTGACAACAGCCACGTTGGGGCGAAGCAATTCGGCCATGGGCTTCATTGTATCCGGGCCGAATGCAGCAGCCTCGAAGACGACGTAGTCGGTTTTGCCGCCCTTTCCCATTCGCCTGGATAGCGTCGAGACCAACAGTTTCATCGTGTTGGCCAGAACCTGTGTATGGACCGAACCATGACCGGCCAGGATGTGTCCAAGCAGGCTTCCCGCCGTGGTCTTGCCGGAGCTTCCGGTAATGCCGATGAAAATTGCCTTGCTTTGTGCCCGCGCACGCGTGGCCAGGTAAAGCCGCAGCCGCCATCCCAGATCGTAGCGACTTTTCTGCTGCCTGATCTTCATCACCCGCCAACACTATCCACGATCCGTTATGCCTTTCGGGGGATCGAGAAGTCAAACTGGGGTCCGGCGTGACGACGTCAACTGTTCGTTCCTCGGCTGGCCGGCGCACCAATGCGAACTCTTGCCGACGTGGCTCTGTCTGCCATGCATTGCTAACAGCGAGGTACTTCCCGAATTGCTCAAATGCAGCGGCCGCCGTCGACCTCCAGCGCCACGCCGGTGATGAAGGCGGCTTCGTCCGACGCGAGCCAAAGCGCAGCGTTGGCAATATCGAGTGGCGTCGACAGACGGCCGAGCGGTATCGAGGCACGGAATTTCTCGCGGATCTCGGGCGTGTCAGTGCCCATGAATTTCTCCAGCATGCCGGTCTCGCCGGCGACCGGGCAAAGGCAGTTCACGCGGATGTTCTTGGGCGCGAGTTCGACCGCCATCGACTTGGTCGCGGTGATCGCCCAGCCCTTCGAGGCATTGTACCAGGTGAGCCCCGGCCGCGGCCGCAGACCGGCGGTCGAAGCCGTGGTCAGGATGACGCCGCCGCCCTGCCGCTCCATGATCGGCACCACGGCAAGTGCGGCGTGATAGATCGCCTTCATGTTGACTGAAGTGATCAGGTCGAAGGTCGCCTCGTCGACGTCGAGCATGTCGCCATTGCGATGGGTGTAGCCGGCATTGTTGACCATGATATCGATGCGGCCGAAGGCGCTTTTTGCGGCATAGACCATCTCGTCGAATTCGGAACGCTGCGAAACGTCGGTCTGGGTCCAGATCGCGGCCTGGCCGATCTCTGCTGCAACGCGCTCCGCGCCCTTGGCGTTGAGGTCGGCGACGACGACCTTGGCGCCCTCTTCGGCAAAGCGCCTGGCCATGCCTTCGCCGAAACCTGACGCAGCACCCGTGATGACGGCAACCTTGTTTTCCAGACGCATGCTTTTTCCGCTCATTGAAGACCCACGTCGCAAGCGCATTTTCCTTTTTGTTTGATGCGTGTCTGTCTCCCAGAACCGCTTCGCACTTCTGGGCGACACGCATTAGCTTTCGTCACATTCCCGCTTTATGTTGCAGGCGCGAAAGCCCCGGGACCATCGCTTGACGAAAAGCCTCCGGGTGGCAGCCAGTGTCAAGGCACATTTGGAGCGAATCAATATGCAGTGATTTGGCCTCGATGTGACACCATGGCACTGGATAGTTTAAATCGATTAGATTATATCCTGCCGCGTCACAGCGAGCGGCGTCAAAGCGGACAGACCATGACCAGCCAGATCATTCCCGTCGATCCTTTCGACTTCATCATTTTCGGCGGCACCGGCGACCTGTCGGAACGCAAGCTGCTTCCCTCGCTCTACCACCGCCAGCGCGACCACCAGTTTTCCGAGCCGACCCGCATCATCGGCACCTCGCGCTCGAAAATGAGCGACGAGGAATTCCAGGCTTTCGCCAAGCAGGCGATCTCCCAGCATGTGAAGCCGGCCGACATCGACGCCGAGGAACTCAAGACATTCCTTGCCCGGCTGTCCTACGTGTCGGCCGACGCGACGACGGGTGCCGGCTTCGACAAGCTGAAAAAGGCGATCGGCGAAAGCGACCGCATTCGCGCTTTCTATCTGGCGGTTGCGCCGGCGCTGTTCGGCGACATCTCGCACCAGCTGAAAGCCCACAATCTCATCACGCCGAATTCGCGCATCGTGCTGGAGAAGCCGATCGGCCGCGACCTCGATTCGGCGCGCAAGCTCAACGACGTGGTTGGAGACGACTTCCACGAAAGCCAGATCTTCCGCATCGACCACTATCTCGGAAAGGAGACGGTGCAGAACCTGATGGCGCTGCGCTTTGCCAACGCGCTCTATGAGCCGCTTTGGAATTCTGCCCATATCGACCATGTGCAGATCACGGTGGCCGAGACCGTCGGTCTTGAAGACCGCGTCACCTACTACGACAAGGCCGGCGCGCTGCGCGACATGGTGCAGAACCACATGCTGCAGTTGCTCTGCCTGGTTGCCATGGAGGCGCCATCGTCGATGGATGCCGATGCCGTGCGCGACGAGAAGCTGAAGGTGCTGCGGGCGCTGAAGCGCATCAACGGCAATGAGGCACCCAAGCACACCGTGCGCGGCCAATACCGCGCCGGCGCCTCTGCAGGCGGCGCGGTGAAAGGCTATGTCGAGGAACTTGGCAAAGACAGCTCCACGGAGACTTTCGTCGCCATCAAGGCTGAGATCGGCAATTGGCGCTGGGCCGGCGTGCCATTCTATCTCAGGACCGGAAAAAGGCTGGCGACCCGCGTTTCGGAAATCGTCATCGAGTTCAAGCCGATCCCGCATTCGATCTTCGGCGACAGCGCCGGGCCGATCTCAGCCAACCAACTGGTGATCCGGCTGCAGCCCGACGAAGGCGTCAAGCAGTTCATCATGATCAAGGATCCAGGCCCGGGCGGCATGCGGCTGCGCCAGATCCCGCTCGACATGAGCTTTGCAACATCTTTCGACGGCCGCGCGCCGGACGCCTATGAACGGCTGATCATGGATGTTATCCGCGGCAACCAGACGCTGTTCATGCGCCGCGACGAAGTCGAGGCGGCATGGAAGTGGATCGACCCGATCCAGAACGCCTGGGAAAGCGCCAGGCAGGAGGCGCAAGGCTATACGGCCGGCACATGGGGTCCCTCGGCCTCGATTGCGCTGATCGAACGCGACGGGCGGACATGGCACGAAAGCAATTGAGCGAGCCCGTCTATAACTGGAACGGCTTTGCCGGGCGCCAGGATCTGGCGGCAGCCCTTGCCGGCAATGTCGCGGCGCGCCTGACCAAGGCCATCGACGAGCGCGGCACGGCCCTGCTTGCCGTTTCCGGCGGCACCACGCCGGCAAAGTTCTTTGCAGCACTTTCGGCCATTCCGATCGCCTGGAACAAGGTGACGGTGACGCTGGTCGACGAACGGTTCGTGCCGGCCTCCTCGCCGCGCTCGAATGCGGGGCTGGTCGCGGCCAACCTGCTGCAGAACAAGGCGGCTGCCGCGCACTTCGTGCCGCTCTACCATGAGGCGGCAAGCATCGAGACCGCCGCGGCGGCCGACGATGCGGCGCTGAAGGCTCTGCCCTGGCCCCTCGATGTCGTCGTGCTCGGCATGGGCGGCGACGGCCACACCGCCTCGTTCTTTCCCGACGCCGAGAATCTCGGCGATTTGCTCGACCCGGCCTCATCAAGGATCGTGCTGCCGGTTCACGCGGCAAGCGCCGGCGAACCCCGGTTGACGCTGCCGCTGGCGCGGATCGTCGACGCCGGCTTCATCGCGCTGCATATAGAAGGCGAGGACAAGCGCACCGCCTTCGACGGTGCGATGGGACCGGGTGCGAAAAAGCCCATCCGCAAAGTGCTCGAAGCGGCACCCACCCCGGTAGAGGTGTTCTGGGCACCCTGATTTCACGCAAAGTAGTCCCGGCAGACGGTGGAGGACGTTCTTCCGGGGCTCGAAAGGACCGACCATGACAGCCAGACGCGACATCGAAGCCATCACGGAACGCATCCGCCAACGCTCGAAAGCCGGCCGCGAGCGCTATCTCGGCCGCATCGCCGAGGCGTCCAGCCGCACCGCCAACCGGGGCGTCCTGTCTTGCGGCAACCTCGCGCATGGCTTTGCCGTCTGCAGCCCGTCTGAAAAGCTGGCGCTCGGCGCCGACAAGGTGCCGAACCTCGGCATCATAACCTCCTACAATGACATGCTGTCGGCGCATCAGCCCTTCGAAACCTTCCCGGCGCTGATCAAGGAAGCCGCGAAGGAAGTTGGCGGCATCGCGCAAGTGGCCGGCGGCGTGCCCGCCATGTGCGACGGCGTGACCCAGGGACAGCCCGGCATGGAGCTGTCGCTGTTTTCGCGCGACGTGATCGCCATGTCGGCGGCGATCGGCCTGTCGCACAACATGTTCGACGCCGCCGTCTATCTCGGCGTCTGCGACAAGATCGTGCCGGGGCTGGTGATTGCAGCCCTCACCTTTGGCCATCTGCCGGCGGTGTTCGTGCCGGCAGGGCCGATGACGACGGGCCTCCCCAATGACGAGAAGGCCAAGGTCCGCCAGCTCTATGCCGAGGGCAAGGCCGGACGCGCAGAACTGCTCGAAGCGGAGTCCAAATCCTATCACGGGCCGGGCACCTGCACGTTCTATGGCACCGCCAATTCCAACCAGATGCTGATGGAGATCATGGGCCTGCATACGCCCGGCGCGTCCTTCGTCAATCCAGGCACGCCGCTGCGCGACGCGCTGACGCGCGAGGCGACCAGGCGAGCCCTGGCGATCACCGCGCTCGGCAACGCCTACACGCCGGTCGGCCGCATGATCGACGAGCGCTCTTTCGTCAATGGCGTCGTCGGCCTGCACACCACCGGCGGCTCTACCAACCACACCATCCATCTCATCGCCATGGCCGCGGCGGCCGGCATCACGCTTACCTGGCAGGACATTTCCGACCTGTCGGAAGCGGTGCCGCTTCTCGCGCGCGTCTATCCGAACGGGCTTGCCGACGTGAACCATTTCCATGCCGCCGGCGGGCTCGGCTTCCTGATCCGCGAATTGCTCGACGAAGGCATCCTGCATGAGGATGTGCAGACGGTATGGGGCGAAGGCCTGAGGCCCTATGCGGTCGAGGCCCGGCTCGGCGAAGATGGCGGCGTCGTGCGTGAAGCCTCGCCGCTGCAGAGCGGCGACGAGAAGGTGCTGGCGCCGTTCAAGAAGGCCTTCCAGCCGACCGGCGGCCTGAAAGTGCTCGCCGGCAATCTCGGCCACGCCGTCATCAAGACGTCCGCCGTGAAGCCGGAACGCCGCGTCATCGAGGCGCCGGCCAAGGTGTTCGACAGCCAGCAGGGACTGAACGAAGCCTTCAAGGCCGGCACGCTGACCGGCGACTTCATCGCCGTCATCCGCTTCCAGGGCCCGAAGGCAAACGGCATGCCGGAACTGCACAAGCTGACCACCGTGCTCGGCGTCCTGCAGGATCGTGGCCAGCGCGTCGCGCTGGTCACGGACGGGCGCATGTCTGGCGCTTCCGGCAAGGTGCCGGCGGCGATCCATGTAACGCCGGAAGCGGTCGAGGAAGGGCCGATCGCCAGGATCCATGACGGCGACATCATCCGGCTCGACGCCGATGCCGGCACGCTGGAAGTGCTGGTGCCGGGGCCCGAGCTCGCGCTGCGCCGCACGGCCGACATCGATCTCATCGGCAACGAGTTCGGTTTCGGCCGCGAGCTGTTCGCCGGTTTCCGCCAGCTGGTCGGCCGCGCCGACCATGGCGCCAGTGCTTTCGGAGCAGCCTGACCAGATTGCCTATTTTGTAAAAAGGGCGGCTCGAGCTCGGTTTGAGGCCGCCCTTTGGTGAGGGATGGATGGCGATTACGGCTGAACCGTAATCTCGCTCCGTTCGCCGGCCTTGACCGTCACCGGCATTTCCTTGTCATGGCCTTGATCGGACATGTGGCGGAGGACGACATAGTCGCCGGCCGGGATAGTCTGCTGCCAGGTGTCGCCATAGTTCAGGCCGAGCGCCTTGCGGTTGCCCTGGATATCCTTCTTCGACGACAGCACCTCGATCGAATAGGCGCCCGGCGCCGACATCACCAGCACGCCGGCATCGAGCGTCACCTTGACGTCCTTGACGTCGCCAACCTTGACGCTGAAAGGCTGCTCGACGGTTGCGAGCTCAAGCGAGGTGACCGCGACATAGTCGTCCGGCGGCAGCCAGAACTTGCTGTCGGGCCCATAGGAGTGGGCGACATCGTCACGCGAGCCGTCGATCTTTTTCTTGGCCTTGACGATCTGGACGCTGATGCCCGAGGAGTCGGCCTTGTCGCCGCCTGCAGTGTAGTAGGCGTTGACGGCGGCATGGCCGACGCCGACGACTATGTCTTTTTCCACAGTCTGCCCGGCGGCGAGCTGGATGTTCTCGGTCACCGAGCCGCTGCCGATCGCAACCGTCACCTTCTGCTCACCAGCCGGCACGATGATCCTGGTGTCGCCATAGTGGGTGGTGCTGCCGCCCGGGAAGGCGAAATCGACATGGGCTTCGTCACTGATCTCGGCGCCCTGGCTTGGCTTCGGATGGATGAGCATGGTGCCGGCGTTCAAGGTGAAGAGCGGCTTGTAGACCTGGCCCGCCTCGATCTTGACCTTCTGTTCCGCCCGAGCTTCGTCGGCGCGCGCGACGACGACATAGTCGCCCGGCTCGAGATTGGCCTCGTAGTTGTTGTACTGGGTGGTGACGGCCTCGCCGTGCGTGCCATCGGCCTTGGCCTTGTAGACCTCCCAGGCATTGCCGTCGGTGATCGGATCGCCGCCTTCGGCCATGACCACGCTCGGGATGAAATTGAATTCGGGCTTTGCCGGTTCAGGGGCTGGAGCTGGGGCTGGCGCCGGTGCGGGTTCAGGTGCCGGAGCCGGCGCGGCGACGGTTTCGACCAGTGCTTCCTGCAGCGCCTTCTCGTCCGAGGCCTGGATATATTTGCCGCCGGTGTTGTCGGCAAGGCAGGCGATCTGCTTGCCCTCGTCAGCGGTCAGGCCGAAGCCGACGACGTCGACTGTGAAATCGACGCCTGAGGCCTCCAGTTCCTTGCCCAGCGCGCACGGGTCACCTTCGCAGGTTTCAAGCCCATCGGTGATGAGGACCACGGTCGCCTTGTCCTCGGTGTATTTCAGAGCTTCGGCCGCCTGCTTGACGGCTGCGGTCAGCGGCGTCTTGCCGAGGAATTTCAGGCTGTCGGCAGCGGCCGAAATGGCGCTAGCCGAGCCGGCTTGCGGCGGCACGATCAGTTCGATGTCGTCGCAGCTGCCCTTTTCGCGGTGGCCATAGGCCATGAAGCCGATCTCGTCGTCGCCCGGGACCGACTGCAGCACGGTCCTCAGCGATTCGCGCGCGATCTCGAGCTTCGGCTTGCCGTCGATCTGGGCCCACATCGAGCCCGAAGCGTCAAGAATGATGATGACCTTGTTGGCGGCAAAGCCGAGCGAAGTCATCGACAAAAGGAGCAGCGCCGCAGCGACGCTCCGCAAAAGTCCCGCCATGGAAATCTCCTTGAGACCGCCCTCTGATCCGCGCCGGAAGCTATTTGACGGCGCGTCCGGGCACAAGCCCCGGAGCGGGTTACGAACGGTTGCCGTGTAACAGGATCGGCGCCGGCCGAGGCCTGTTCCGAGGCCGGCTCAGCACCGCGTCAGTACGTGGTGCGCCGCTCTTCGGAAGGCGGACGGCCGAACTGCAGCCGATAGCTCTGCGCGAAATAGGAGTGCGAGGTAAAGCCGGTGGCAATGGCCACGTCGAGGATCGGCATGTTGGTCTGGCGCAGCAGTTCGCGCGCCCGCTCAAGCCTGAGCCGCATGTAGTAACGACCGGGCGTGACGCTCAAATGGCGCAGGAACAAGCGCTCGACCTGGCGCACCGACAGGCCCGCCGATTTGGCAAGCTGCACGGCTGATAGCGGCTCGTCGAGATGGTCGGCCATCAGTTCGACGATGCGCCTTAGCTTCTCCGACTTGCCGGTCAGGTCGCGCTCCGGCCCGACGCGCTGGCGGTCGCCGGCGGAGCGGATGCGCTCATGCTGGAACTGGTTGGCAACGCCGTTGGCGAGGTTCGAGCCGAAGTCGCCACGCACGATCTCCAGCATCAGGTCGATCGAGGTGGTGCCGCCGGCGCATGTGTAGCGCTTGCGGTCGATCTCGAAGACGTTGCCGGTGCAATTGATGTCGGGAAAGCGCTCGACGAAGCCGGCGCGGTTTTCCCAATGGATGGTGCAGCGATAACCTTCGAGCTGACCGGCTTCGGCCAGGAGGTAAGAGCCCACCGACAGCGCGCCGAGCGCATTGCCGCGCCGGCCCCAGCTGCGCAGCGCCGCCAGCACCTTGCTCTTGCCGGGGAACTCGACCGACAGGCCCACCGACACGAACAGGATATCGACCGGCGGCAAATCGGCGACGGCATAGTCGATCTTGAGCGGCAGGCCGTTGGAGGCCATGACGGGATCGCCGTCGGCCGAGACCGTCGTCCAGCCATAGAAATCGCGGCCGAGCAGGCGGTTGGCCGAGCGGAAGGTATCGATCGCCGCTGCCAACGAAAACATCGAAAACTTGTCGACCAGCAGGAACGCGAATTGCCGGCCCCCTTGAACGGGATCATCCACGACCGGCCGTTCAGAGGGAATAGTAAGGTTCGGCAAAGAAGCTGCTTTCTGGGTCAGAAGGAAGGCCGCTTCAAGCCGGCCGCAAGGTAGGCTGAGGCTAACGTATTGGCCATCAGCATGGCAATGGTCATCGGTCCGACACCGCCGGGCACGGGGGTGATGGCGCCGGCGGCCTTGGCCGCTTCGGCATAGGCTACATCGCCGACGAGGCGGGTTTTGCCTTCGCCTTTCTCGGGTGCGGCAATGCGGTTAATCCCGACATCGATCACGGTGGCGCCGGGTTTGACCCAGTCGCCCTTGATCATTTCGGGCCGGCCGACGGCGGCAACCAGAATGTCGGCTGTGCGGGCCAGCGCCGGCAGATCCTTGGTGCGGCTGTGGGCAATGGTGACGGTGCAGTTGGCGGCAAGCAACAGATTTGCCATCGGCTTGCCGACGATGTTGGAGCGGCCGACGACGACCGCGTTGAGGCCGGAAAGATCCTTGCCGCGCACGCGTTCGATCAAAAGCATGGAGCCAGCCGGCGTGCAGGGCACGAAGGCTGTTTCGAGTTCGCCGGTGCCGAGCTTGCCGACATTGATGAAATGAAAGCCGTCGACATCCTTTTGTGGCGCGATGGCCTGGATGATCTTGCCGGCATCGATATGGGCGGGAAGCGGCAGCTGCACCAGAATGCCGTTGATGGCCGGATCGGCGTTGAGTTCGCCGATGATCTTCAGCAGTGCCGCTTCGGACGTGTCGGCCGGCAGTGTGTGCTGCAGCGAATGAAAGCCGCATTCCTTGGCGGTGCGCGACTTCGACGCGACATAGACCTGGCTTGCCGGATCCTCGCCGACGATGACCACCGCCAAGCCGGGCTGGGCCTTTCCCTTGGCGACCAGGTCCTCGGTCAAGGCCTTGACCTTCTGAACCACGTCTGCGGCGACGATCTTTCCGTCAATCACTTCGGCCATGAACCATCCTCGACATCATTCCAGCCAAGGCGCGGCGCGCGCCTTGAACGTTGCTTCGTGCATGTCGTTGTTCCAAACGTTCCGCCCATTCGGGTAAAGCCCGACGGCAGCGTTTTTTGGGCGCCATGCTGCGCGGCATTGTCACGAAATTTGGCCTAAGCAATCCCGTCAAAGCGCCGTCACATGCCGTAAACTCGAAACCGGCAGCTTTTATTCTGTGCTGACGGGCTCAGAGCGACTCATCCTTTCACGGAAAGGCTGAACCGCTCTATTTCTTGTTTTGACGCAATTCCCAAGGGAAAGCGCGCTACGCGCTTTTCCCGGGAAAACCGTTTCACACTTTTCCTGGAATTGCTCAGAAATAGCGGCGGTGCGAACGGCTTTCGGTGAGTTCGCGCACCGCTTCGCGAAATTCGCGCAGGCTGGCGCGGATATCGTCGATTTGCGCCTGCTGGTCTTCCGGCGCCGCCCCAGCGGGCTGCGGAGAAGACCACGGCCCGGACGCCGCGGGCATCGGCTGAGCCTGCGAATAGGCATAGTCAGCCGGCTGACGAGGCTGCGCGTAGCCAGGCTGCTGCGCAGGGGAATTGGCGTGCGGAACCTCGTTCCGGAAGTCCGGCTGGCGATAGCCCACAGGCTCCTGCACCGGCCTTGTATATTCGGCGGCTGGTTGGGCGCGGTAGGTCTCGACGGGTTCGCCTGACGTCCCGCTACCCGGCGCGGCTTTGCGCATCGCCGAGAACAGTCCGTCGAACAGACCTGGGCTCCGGGCGGGAGCGGCCGCGGTCGGCAACACCGGAGGTGCTGCCGGTGGCGGCGCCACAGGCAGCGGCGCGCGATAGACCTTGTCCTCGACCGGAGGGGGGCGCTCGTCCATTCTGCCGCGCGAACGCGAATTGGCAGCGCCGCGCAGGCTGGCAAAGGCGCCGCGCATGGCGCCGACACCGATGCCCGAAGCAAGCCCGAGCAGCAGGCCGGCCATCGCTATTACAGCCCGCGACGGTCCGTTGGGTTCGAGCGGCGGTTGCGCGGGGGTCATCAGATTGATGTTGGTGGTGTTGATGTTTTGCTGTTCGCCGGTCTCCTTGGCGCGCAGAAGGTACTGTTCGTAGACGGAGCGTTTGGCCGTGGCGTCACGCTCCAGTTCGCGCAGGCTGACCAGATCGCTGTTGACGTCGCCGCTCTGGACCTTTGCCTGAGCCAGGCGGGAAGCGAGATCCTGCTCAAGCTGAACCGAGCGCTTCAAATCGACCTGCAGCGACGAGGCGATGCGGCGCAGTTCGCCTGCGATGCGCTCGCGCGAGCCGTCGAGCTGGGCGTTGAGCGCCTGGTATTCGGGATGACGCGGTCCCAGACGCACGGCGGCGCGGTCGGCCTCCTGCTTCAAAACTGCATATTGCGCGCGCAGTTCGCTCATCGTGTTGGAATTGATTTCTTCCGGCAAGGTGCCGTTGATGACCGAATTGACGTCCAGCGAACGCGCCGACGCGGCCCGGGCATTGAGTTCCAGCGTACGGGCCCGGGTGACTGAGAGCTGCTCGTTGAGCTTCAGCATCTGGTCGTCGCTGATCAGATGGCCCTGCGCGTCGACGAGATCATGCGTGGCCCTGAAATCCTCGACCTTGCGCTCCGCTGTCTCGACATTCTTGCGCAGGTCATCGAGCTTGGCCGTCAGCTGGTCCGTCGCGCGCCCGGCCATCCCGAACTGGTATTGGGCCGCCTCCTGCTGGAAAACGTCCCTGGTCGTATTGGCTATCTTCGCCGATTTGTCGGCGCTTTGAGTGGTGGCGCTGATGGAAACGACAAAGCTCTTGCCGCTGCGCTCAACCGACAGGCTCTTGGCCAGATTGCCGACCGCCAGCGCCTGGCGGCGCACTTCACCGCCGCCGCCAGGGCCATCCTGGCGCGACAGTATCGAGCGAATGAGCGACAGGACGCCAAGGCCGCCAGAGCCCTGTCCGTTGAATTCCGGATCGTCGACGAGATTGAGATCGGCCACGACCTTGTCGAGGACCTTGCCGGATGTCACCATCTTGATGCGGGTTTCGACAACAGCCAGCGCCGCATCGGGCTGCCCGACCGGTTGGGTGAGATCGTTGTCGGAAAGCTTCAGGTCGCCTGGCTCGATGACCATCTGTGTGGTGGCTTCGTATTTCTTCGGTGTCGAAACGGCGACGGCGACGCCGAGCACCGTGCCCAATATCGTAGTCGAGACGATCAGCAACTTGGAACGACTAATGCCGCGGACGACCTGGAGCGGATCGATCAGCGGCTTCCATTCCTGCCCGTCATCGTCGTCGCGGTCCGGTCGCTGCTCGTGGAAAGAGCGGAGCTCATAGGCGGCGTGCTGCTGACGCCGGCCGGAAACAGGCTCCTCACGCGCGCTGGCGGCCGAAACGGGTTCGCCGTCGGCCTGGAACTGCGGCGGCTCGGGCGGTGACGTTGGCGCCGGATTCGACCGCGCCTCGCGTTGCGAGCGGGCTATGCGGTGACGCGTGGCGGCGTCCTCGCGCCATGACGGATCCACCCGGTCACCGATCGAGACCGCCGACGCATCCGCCGCCTCATCGCCGCGCACGGCTTTGCCGAGCGCCAGGAGGGAGCGCTCGCGCCTCCAGTCTTCACGGTTTTCCCTGTCGACCATTGTCTCGAAACTTTACCTTCGACGGCGCAGGAGCGGCGGTCGGCCAATCGTTAAGTCACGCTAAACAGGCATGGGAAACAAAAGGTTAATTTCCGAAGTCTGCAAGTGAAAGTTTCTCGCTTCGCCACGCATTGCCGGGATCTGTAAAATGGCGTCAGAACCGCACGTTAAGCTTTGCGGCTTACGGCTTTCCTCGATATGACGCAGGCCAGCGACATACCGCAAAGGCGGACACTCGCCCGCATCGGCACCTTCCTCGCCGAAAGACGGGGGCTGGTTCGCGACTATCTTTCAGCCATCAGCGGCGCCGGCGGGCGGCTGGTGTTCTCGCTTGCCTATTTCATCGCACTTGCCAACACGCTGTCGATTGCCGAGTTCGGCATGTTCGCCACCGCCTCGGCGGCCGGCGTCATGCTGTCGCGCATCCTCGCTTTCGGCTTCATCTCGGCGCTTTACCGCACAGCCACCATCCGCCCCAATCTGATCGGCACCTTCACCGCCGGCTTCCTTTTGCTTGGCGCCGTGTCCTTACCACTGCTGGCGGCGGCCTCCTGGGGCGTCTACCTGATCTTCTTCGCCAGCACCGTTCCGCTGGCCGTCTTTGCCGCAATCGTCTTTGCAGAGGCGCTTTTGTGGCGGCCGGTCGAGGTGGTGCTGATCGTCAACAACGGGCTCGGCAAATTCGGCCGCGCCGCCGTGCTGTCGATCGTGGCCACGGCGTTCCGCGCGCTGGGCGCCGTGCTGTTCATGCTATCGGGCCAGCACAGCGTCTGGATCTGGTCGTTGTTCTACATCGGCGCCAACGCCGCCTCGCTGCTGCTGGCCTTCGGCTTCTATTATCCACGCCAGCGGCTGAGGCTGCGCACCGAGCTCTATCTCAGGCGGCTTGCCGATTCGATCTATGTTGCAGGAGCCGAAGTGCTGTTCTACCTGCAGTCGGAATTCGACAAGCTGCTCGTGCTGGCGATCGGCGGGCCGCATCTGGCCGGCATCTATGCCATCATCATGCGGCTGGTCGACCTGACGGCAATCCCGATCCGCACCTTCTCGATGATGCTGGTGCAGAGGATGATGCGGGCGCCGGAGCTGTTGTCGCGACTGCGGGTCAAGAGCGGTATCGAAGCCGGCGTGTTCCTGGTGTCGACATTGGCACTGGCCGCACTCGGCATCGTGCTGCATTTCTTCCCCAATGCACTTGGCCGGAATGTCGCCGAGGCGGCGCCCTTGGTGGCGTTGGCAATCGGCGTGCCGGGACTGCGCAACCTGGTCGAATACCAGGCCGAGCTGCTGTTCGCGCGCGGCCAGACCGCGCTCAGGGCGCTCAACCTCGGCCTGCTGGCGGGGCTGAAGGCGGTGCTGTTGACCTATGTGCTGACCACGATTGCCGACACGCCCAGGCTTGTCGTATCGCTCAATGTCGTCTTCCTGCTGCTCTATCTCGCCTCGGCGCTGCTAACCTATTCGGCGCTGCGCAAGCCCGCCAAGGCAATCTAAGCCAATCCGATCAGGCGGCGGATGCGGCCGATATCGGTGCCGATGAAGGATTGCATGCCGATCGCCACCTGCCCCGGTGCCATAGCGGCGACGAAGCTGCGGAATTCGTCATCCGACAGCGCCTCCCCGGTCCAGTGCACGCGGCAGAATTCCTCCGAGCCGTGGAAATGGCCGGCGCCCCCCAGCACATCGTCGACATAGCGGCCATAGATCATGCATTCGGAGAACCGGCGCACTGAAGCGATGACCTCGACCCAGCCGCGCGCGTGCACCTTCTCGATCTCGGCGCACATCGCCGTCACGGTCTGACGGCGCCAGGCGATCAGCGTCGAAATATAGTCGTGGTTCGAAACCTCGGATGCATCGATACCAATCGCCGAGGCCGCATTGCGCGACCAGATGCGATGCTCGTCGTGACCGTCGCTCGACAGCACGCCGTCGCGCCGGAACAGCCGCACCTTGCCGTCGCGCCAGAAGGCGCTCAGATCGAATGGCTTGAGGAAGGCGACGTCGGAATCGCAGAAGACCAGCACGTCTTCTCCAGCATGCGCAGCGATGGCGATGCGGCGCAGCTGCTGCACATGCCAGCCGCGCAGCGGCTGGGTCTTGAGACTGAGCCAGATGCGACGGCGAAAGAGGCTCATCGGATCGTCGAACACACGCAGCCAGCGCGGCAGCAGGTCGCGCTCGTCGACAACGCTGCGGCGGTCGTTTTCCAACTGGCGAAACAGCGCCACGTCGCGGTGCTCGACCAGAATGTAATGATGCGCCAAGCCGGAGACATGGCGGTCGAGGGTCTCGCACAACAGGCGGCAGCGTTCGAAATCCGGCGCATAGCTGGCGGTCACCACCGCCGCCGTCGGCGTTTGCGGCAGGGCACCGGTCTCGGCTGCAGGGCTCGGCACGACGCGGCTGTTCACCGCAACTCTCCGGCGGGCTCGGGCCGACGCGAGAATTTCTGCCTGACGACACGCAGCAGGAACACCGGATTGCCGACGACGTAGCGGCGCCACAGCCGGCCGGGCTCGATGCACAGACGGAACAACCATTCGAGCCTCAGCTGGCGCATCCACAGAGGCGCCCGCGGCACCGTGCCGGAGAGAAAATCGAGCAGCGCGCCGACGGCGATCGGCAGCGTGCAGTGGCGGGCATCGATATGACGGGCGATCCACAATTCCTGGCGCGGCACGCCCATGGCCACAAGCAGCACGTCGGGCCGCAATGCCTCGATGCGATCGACGATCGCCTGCTCTTCGGCGGGGGAGAAATAGCCGTCATGGATGACGACGAATTCGTGCTGCACCGCCAGAGCGGCTAGCCTGACCGACGCCGCCTCGGCGTTGGCGCGGGTGGCGCCAAGCAACCCGACGGTCAGCGGCCTCGCCGATGCCTGCAGAAAGGCCGGAATGAGATCAGTGCCGTTGAGATTGTCCGGGAACGGCGCGCCGTAGAGCAGCTTTGCCGCCAGATCGACGCCAACGCCGTCAGGCAGGATGAGGAAATCGTCGAGCGCCTCGGCAAAGACCGGATCGGTAGAGGCGATGTTGGCGTTGTGAGCGTTGAGAAAACTGACCTTGGTGAAGCGCCGCTCGGCAATCAGACGAGTGAGCAGCGCGATCGCGTCATCCCAGCCGATGGCAAGGACCGAAATGCCAAGGATCGTCTTCAGCGTATCGAGCCCGAAGGCGGCGCGGGCGGTGTGCATGTTCATGCAAACACCTCCTCCCCCACCGGCCCGAGCTTTTCCAGGCCGAGCCTGATGGCGGCATCCAGTGCCTTGATCTGCCGGCGATGGAAGGCGCTGCCATCGACATCCCTGACATCGGCCGCCGCTGCCTCCAGCGCGCCGGCGAAGGCGGCCGGATCGTCGGTGACGAAACAATTTGCCGGGCGATGATCGATGCCGCGCAGCGAACGGCTGGTGGCGACCGACGGCAGGCCGAGTTCGAAGGTTTCGATGGTCTTGAGCTGAACGCCGCTGCCCGCGGTTCTGATCAGTGGGATGACGGCGGCGCCGCGCACGAAATCCTGGGCGTCGGGCACGCGGCCGACAAATTCGACACCGGGATGGGCAGAGGTGATATCCGACGGCATGTTGCCGGCGACCCTGATGCGAAAGCTCCGGCGAAGATGCGGCACGACTTTTTCCAGGAACCAGTCGAGGCCGATGCGGTTCGGCTGCCAGGTCCAGGTGCCGATCAGCGCCGCGTCGCAATCGATGCGGCGCGGCTTGACCGGCTTTGGCGCCGTGGCAGTGGTCACCAGCGGCAGCACCGCCGAGCGGTCGTCGCTGGCAACGCCGAGTGCGGCGCGGTCTTCCTCGGCCAGCGTGAAGACGAAGCGAGCCCGGCGGCAGAGCCGCTCCTCCATGGTCTTGAGCAGCCTGGCCTCGCGGGCAAACAGCAGGCGCTGGAAGCGACTGTTTGCTGCTGCCGCATTCTCTTTGGCCGAACCATGTTCGACATTGTGGGCGACGAAAATCGAGGGACGGTCGGCGAACAGTTTTTCAAAGGCGCCGGCGAACTGCACCGAATTCAGGACATAGCCGTCGAAGGGACCGGCGCGCTCGATCGCGGCACGGACTTCGCTGTCGGAAACCGCGCGCAGCTTCACGGAAGCGAAGGTGAGCCCTGACAGCACCGCCTTGCCAAGCCAGGCGAGCTTCTGCCGCGCCGAGGCGCTTTCCGTGCGCACGTCGACGGCGCCGAGCACGAAGGTGTTTTCGGGGTCGCTGGGCGCCTTGCCCGGCCAGATGAAGCCAATGACGGTGACGCGCACGCCGGCGCGCCGCAAGGCGGCGATGATCGCAGCATTGGCGATCTCATAGCCCGAAGCGAGAGCGCCGTCGGGCACGATCGATGTGGCGAACAGCAGATGCATCTCACCTATCCAGGCGTCAGCCACTAGCAAAGCTGGGTGAACCCTTGATTAAATCACGCAACGCAACGGCTGAAAGGCGCGGACCGGCAGGCGCCGCTGCGAAAGGTGATTAACGAAACGTTATCGTCGCGGTGTTATCGAAAGCCAGATTCAAAACATGCGGCTGGAGCGGATGATCCCTTTGCCATCGGACGGTTCGGTTTCGATTGCGGGACGCTCTCCGGGGCTCGCCGCAGAGACGATGGAAGCCGTCGTCACGCTGCCGACCTTCAAGCGGCCGCAACTGCTGCTCGAAACGCTGGCGTCGCTCAAGGCACAGCAAACCAGCCGGCGCTTCGCCGTCATCGTCATCGAAAACGAGGCCGAGGCGCGTGAGGGCGCCCAGGCGGCCGTGCCGCTGTTCGAACGCGACGATATGAAGGGCATGGTCATCATCGCGCATGAGCGGGGCAATTGCAGTGCCTACAATGCTGGCTGGCAGACGGCGATCCTGCATTTTCCGGATTTCCGCCACCTGCTGGTCATCGACGATGACGAGATCGCCGACGCGGACTGGCTGGAGCGCATGTGCAGGACGGCGGAGACGCTTGGCGCCGACATTGTCGGTGGCCCGCAAGTGCCGGTGTTTACCGATCCTGCTCACGCCAAATGGGCCGAGCACCCGGTGTTTGCGCCGCCCTATCGCCAGACCGGGCGCGTGGCCGCACTCTATTCCTCGGGCAACCTTCTGGTCGGGCGCAATGTGCTCACCATCATGGGGCCACCCTTCCTCGACCTGCGGTTCAACTTCATGGGCGGCGGCGATTCCGACTTCCTCAGCCGCTCGGCGCAGAAAGGTTTCGTGCTTGGCTGGTGCGCCGAGGCAAAGGTGCGCGAAGGCGTTCCGGCCCGGCGCGTCGAGGCTGACTGGATCCGCGCCCGATCCTTACGCAACGGTGTAATCTCGACGCTGGTCGAAAAGAAGAAGCGCGCCGGCACGCCATTCGCCGGCGCCAAGGTGTTTGCAAAAAGCCTGGCGCTGCTGATAGCCTCGCCCGTGCGCGGCGCAATCAAATTGGCGCGGACAGGATCGCTGTCGACGGCGCTTTACCCCGTCTATGTCTCGCTCGGCCGCGTGCTTGCCGAATTCGGATACGCCAATGAGCAATACAGGCAGCCTGAGAAGAACTGACGAGCTGCTGCTGGGCGGCATCGTCACCCGCGACGGCGTGGCGACGGCGATTGCCGCGCTGTTGTTTGCCGTCGTCATCGTGTCGTTCCGGCCGTTTCAGCCGGCAGGCGCGGAACTGACCGGCGACGGCGGCGACATCGTCAACCAGCTCGGCTTCAGTTCGCTCGGCGCCATTTCGACCTTCTCACTGCTGACGTTCGCCGACCCCAAGATGGTGCGCTCGCTGCTCAGCCCGTCCTGGATCCTGATGCTCGGCTTTTTCATGCTTTCGGTCATCAACGCGACCGACCCGTCCTCGGCCATGCGCGCGGCCTTCTTCACGCTGCTTGGCGTTCTGACGATAGCGACGGTCCTGGTGCTGCCGCGCGACGCCGACAGTTTTTCGAAAGTCATCATATTCTGCGCGATCGTCGTTATCGGCCTGTCCTATATCGGCCTCATCGTCTTTCCGCATGAGGCCCTGCATACGGCCGATTCGCAGGAGCCCGAACATGCCGGCCTGTGGCGTGGTGTGTTCGCCCACAAGAACATTGCCGGACCAATCATGGCCTGCTTCAGCTTCGCCGGCCTCTATCTCTTCCGGCGCGGCCAGAAGTTCTGGGGCGTGGCGATCTTCGGCGCGGCGATGATCTTCATGCTGCACACCGGCTCCAAGACGACGGCCGGCCTGGTGCCGTTCTCGATCCTGATCGTCGTGCTGCCGGGCCTGATCGGCATGCGGTTCGGCACGCCGATCCTGTTTGCACTGGCGATCATTGCGACGGCCATCGGTACCTTAGGCATCGTCTTCATCCCCCCGGTGAAAGAGCTGGCGGCCACCTATTTCCCCGACCTCACCTATACCGGACGCACGACGCTGTGGGAGTTCTCCGGCGAGATGCTGGCGAAGAAGCCCTGGACCGGCTACGGCTATGAAAGTTTCTGGGGCACGCCGCTGCTGCTCAGTCAGGACCAGCCCTTCGACCGGGCCTGGGACATCCGGACCATCGTGCATGGCCATGACGGCTATCTCGACATTGCGGTGCTGATGGGCATCCCGGCGCTGTGCGTTGCCGTCTACACTTTCGTGATCGCGCCGCTGCGCGACTACATGCGCATCCCGCCGCGCAAGGAGAACATCTATCTCGGTGACTTCTTCATGATGGTGGTGCTGTTCACGGCGCTGAACGCGTTCCTGGAAAGCTTCTTCTTCCATCGCGGCGACCCGGTGTGGCTGTTCTTCGTGCTCGGCGTGCTTGGCTTGCGGCAAGTGTCGCTGCGGCCGATCGCGGTGCGCCGGCGACCTTGACCGGCTGGCCTGAGCACCCCTTGAGGGGCTTTCCCGTCTGCCCGCTAGCGTCTAAGGAGAACCCTTGTCTCGGAGGGCTCTCAATGACGATCAGGCTTGTTCTCGCCGGTTGCGGCAATATGGGTTACGCCATGCTTGCGGGCTGGCTGAAATCCGGCAAGCTTGCCCCGCAAGCCGTGTTCGTGGTCGAGCCCAATGCCGAATTGCGCAAGCGCGCCGAGCACCTCGGTTGCAGTGTCGCCGCGGACGCGAACGGGATCCCCGCCGACGCAGAGCCCGACCTCGTCGTCATCGCCGTCAAGCCGCAGGTGATCCGCGACGTCGCCGCCGCCTACAAGCGCTTCGGCGACGGCAGGACCACCTTCGTCAGCATCGCCGCGGGCACGCCGGTCGCCACCTTCGAGCACATACTCGGCCATCTCGCGCCTGTTATCCGCTGCATGCCCAACACGCCGGCCGCGATCGGCAAGGGCATGATGGTGGTCTATTCCAACCCGCTGGTGACCGACGACATCAGGCGTTTCGTTGCCGAGCTGCTGTCGGCGAGCGGTGTGGTGACGACGATCGACGACGAAGGCCTGATGGACGCGGTGACGGCGGTTTCGGGGTCCGGTCCGGCCTACATCTTCCATTTCATCGAGGCGCTTACGGTTGCAGCCGAGAAGGCCGGGCTGCCGGTCGAGACCGCCAGGCTGCTGGCCATGCAGACCGTCTATGGCGCTGCTGCACTCGCTGCCGAAAGCGGCGAGAAGCCCGGCGTCCTGCGCCAGCAGGTGACCAGCCCCAACGGAACCACGGCAGCCGCCCTTGCCGTGCTGATGGGCGAAGACCGGCTGACGAAGCTGCTGACCGAGGCGGTGGAAGCCGCGCGGCTGCGGTCGGTGGAATTGGGGAAGTAGCCGAGGCGCTCGCGGGGCCGTATCAGCCCCACTTCATCTCACCCTTGGCGACCTTTGCGCCCAGTTCCAGGGACGAGACGTCAAGAAGATCGGGATAGCGCCGCTTCATCGCTGCAATCAGCTCGACGCTGGATTTCGCTTTTTCGGCTTCCTTATTGAAAGCTTCGAGGTAGGCGCGGGTGAATTCCACGGCCGCCAGACCGTCCGGTGCACCGGCTACCTGATGGGACGGCACCACGATGTTTGGTTTGCGGGACGCGATTTCGTTGAGCGCGGCAATCCATTTCTTGCGGTCGTCTACGGTTGGCTCGTCGGCAACCCAGACATGTACGCCGGACGAGATCAGCACGCCGCCGAACACCGCTTCAAGGCTGGGCACCCAGAGATACCGCCGGTCTTTCAGATCGGCGACGGTGACGATCTCGATCTTGTTTCCTTCGATTTCAAGTGAGGTGATATCGGAAGCCTCGGGAATGACGACATCCGCCAGGACCTTCGGTCCATTGTCCTTGAGCTGTGGGCTCCAGACATCCAGCTTGGCTTGCACATTGGCTTTGATGGCCGCAACCGTTGCGCCGGCCGCGATGATCTTGGCGCCGGGGAAAGCATCCGCGACGGGACGGAGGCCAAAATAATAGTCAGGGTCGCTGCAACTGACATAGATCGTCGTCAGGGTCTTGCCCGTCGCCTTGATCGCATCCGCGACCGCACGGCCATCGGACAGGGTAAATCCGCCGTCGAGGAGGATGGCTTCTTTTTCCCCGGTCAGCAGCACCGGCGTGCGGCGGAAACCATTCTCGTCAGCCTGAAAATGGGTCCATTTCAGCTTGGCGGCGGCCTTGGCTGCAAAAGCCAGAGGCTGAAGCATGGCAACCATGCCCGTTGCCAGAAGGGTTTTCATCGCCTCGCGTCTTGTCCAAATGGTTTGCACGATTTCAATCCTCAATGGGGGTTCAACTGATCGAGATTGGCATCTCGGCATCGTTTGAAAAACCCGGATCAAAGAGACAGACTGTATGAATGGATCATACAATGGCAGCCGATGGTCTGCGTCGTCAGCACGAGCGCAATGATCAGGCGTGTTGCGCGAGCAGGTCAACAGCCCATGGCGCGAGCGCGGCAGCATTTGGCCTGCTGGGCGGGAGCGGCTGACGAAGCTGCTGGCCGAATCGTGGAACTGGGGCAGTAGGATCAGGCCAGATCGGTGTGGGAAAAGTCTTTCCCTTTGTAGAGCAAGGGCATCCCACGGCTTTTTGCCGAGGCATATGACAGGCAGTCAGCGAGATTGAGCTGAGCCGGGTGGCCGCGACCTTTGCCATAGTTCGAAAAAGCCTGGATCGCGAGCTTGGCATCACCTCTTTCGATCGGAACCACCTCGATCGCGGCTTCGCGCAGGAAGTCTCCTATTGCCCTTTCGGCGAGAGCGGCTCCACCACCAACTTCGACGAAAGCCGCATCGCCGCTTCGAGCACGACCAGCGGAGATGTTATCCGTATCGAGGCCTGCCCGATCCGGCGGCTCCAATCGGCGGCGTCTTCCTCTCCGGCGAGGACAGCGATCACCACCGAGGTGTCGATGAACATCAGGAATGTCCCCACATCTCGTCGATCTCATCCTTAGTCAAATCCCTGCCGCCGCTTCCCGCCTTGGCCTTCAGATCGTTCGATATGGCGGCCAGCCGCTCAGCCAGCGGAACTCTTTCACGTTCGCGCTGAAGCTCGGATTCGAGCGCCTCGATCACCGCCTCGGTCATTGAAATCTTTCGCTTTTCGGCAAGCTGCCGGGCGAGGTCACGGGCGCGCGGGTCTCTGATCTGGAGATTCATCCTGGAAGCCTCCGTTCGGTGCCACTACAACATAGGGAGTTGTCATGACAAGGCCAGCCCGACTGGCCTGTCATCCAATCTCAGCTCCCGTACAGCATCTCATCCTGCAGCTTGCGCAAAGCGAACAGCCCGGTCGTGCGGTCGGGTGTGGCGTTGTCGGTGGTGATGAGCTCGCCCTTCCTGACCGGCTTCAGCACCTTGCCGCCTTCGAGCAGGCCGACCGGCACTGCCAGATTGGCGCGCGCCTCTTCGACGGTCATGGTCCAGGAGCGGTAGCAAGTCTCGCCGATGGCATCGAAGGTCTCGCCCGTGGCGAGATCGCGCTTGGCGACCGCGCAGACCTCGGCCACCGGCTTCGGCAGCGGCACCATGTCGGGGCGGCCGTAGAGCATGATACGCGCTGCCGTCAGCGGCACTTCCAGCGAGGTCAGATGGTAGGGCCGGAAGAAGCTGTAATAGGGGCCGTGGCCGATATGCAGATCGTCCATGCGCTCGACGATGCGCGGATGCGTCGCCTCGACGATGACGAAGACGCCCGGCGCCACACCCTTGCCGATCGTGTAGTCGACAACACCCTTCTTCGACAGGATGCCGCCATCGGCGCGCGGTATCAGCACCTTGGCCAGCTGGTCGCGGTCGGCCTTGGGCCCGTGCATGCCCGGCACATCGGGCACCAGCCCGGTGGCGTTGGCGATGGCGCACATCTCGACCATGGTTTTCGAGCCGTCGACGAACTCGACCAGCATGCGCGGGTTCATGTTGCGGCGAAGGGCTTCCTCGCGATAGTCATCCGGAACGGCATCGTGGTTGAGCGGGTTGTTCTTGCCCTTGCCAGCCGAGACGATGGTGTAGCCGAGCGCGGAGGCAAACTCGATCAGCTCCATGCAGCTCGACGGCTCGTCGCCGGCGCCGACCGAATAGACGACGCCGAGCCGGTCTGCCTGCTGCTTGAGGTAGCAGCCGATCGTGACGTCGGCCTCGACATTCATCATCACCAGGTGCTTGCCGTGCTCCATCGCCTTCAAGTCGAAATCGGCGGCGACACCAGGCTTGCCGGTGGCGTCGATCACGACGTCGATCAGCGGATTGGTGACCAGCATCTCGTTCGAGGTGATGGCGATTTTCCCGGCCTCGATCGCCGCGGTGACTTTCGAACCCATGTCGGCCTCGACCGCCATCGCCTCGTCGCCATAGGCGATGCGGATGGCGTCGCGCGCCGTGTGCGGACGCCGCGTCGAGATGGCGCAGATCTCGATACCGGGCATCAGCATGCCTTGCGTGACCAGGTCGGTGCCCATTTCGCCGGAGCCGATGACGCCGATGCGCACCGGGCGGCCCTCGGCGGCGCGCCTGGCGAGATCGCGGGCCAGTCCGGTCAGGGCGACATTGGTCATGCAAGCGTGTCCACGGCTTCTTGATTGCAGGCGGGAATAGCAGGGAACGGCCCCGCTTTGCCAACGAAACCAGCGGACGGCGGCAATTTCTCCGGCAACAGGCCCGGCAGGTGAGGCCAACCCCAGTAGAGGCTGATTGACCCGCCTCGGCGTCAAACCACCCTGATATAGCTCGTCATGCCGGTTTTCTGATGTTCGATGATGTGGCAGTGCAGCAGCCAGTCGCCGGGATTGTCCGCGACGAAACCGAGCTGAACCTTCTCGTTGGGCTGCATGAGATAGGTGTCGGAGATGACCGGCTGAACCTGGCGTGTCGACGACGACAGCACCTTGAAGCTCATGCCGTGCATATGCATCGGATGCGATTGCGGCGTCAAATTCTCCATGTCGATGACATAGCTTTTGCCGAGCTTCAGCTCGGCCAAAGGCGCGGTCGGGTCCGGCGTGTCGCCCGGCCACGGTACCTTGTTGATGGCCCAGAAGGAGTAGCCTAGCGTGCCGCATATGCTGTCGCTCGGCACGTTTTCCGCCGTGGCGCTGAGCGAGAGCGCGATGTGTTTCGCGCTGGCGAGATCCACCTCCGGCACCGGGTTGGCTTCCAGCGGTGCGAGGTCGCGCAGGTCGCGCTTGAGCGAGCTGCCGGTGGCGCGCAAGGTGGCGAGGACCTTGGGTTTGGTGCCCCTGATGTCGCCCAGGCTGACGATCGCGCCCTCCTGGTCAGGCATGCGGATGGCGAGCTCCATGCGCTGCCCCGGTCCGAGCAGCAAGGCATCGGGCGCAAAACGCTGCGGCACCGGATTGCCGTCGAGCGCGATGACCGCGGCCTCCGCACCCTCGACGCGAAACGCGTAGATGCGGGTGACATCGGTGATGGCGACCCGCAGCCGCACCAACCCGCCGGCCGGCGCGTCGAATTGCGGCTGGTCGAGCCAGTTGGCGGTGCGCACCGTGCCATAGGTTCCGGTTTTTGCGGCATCGCGCGGCCGGAATTGCTGGATGAACTGCGCGTCGTCGCCGAGGCGCCAGTCGCGCAGATTGACGATTGCCTCGGCGTCGAATTTGGGATCGTTGGGGTTTTCGACCACGATCACGCCGGTGAGGCCATGGCCCATCTGCTCCAGCGTGTTGCAATGCGGGTGATACCAGAACGTGCCGGCGTCGGGCGGCGTGAAGGCGTAGTCGAAATGATCGCCGGTATAGACGTAAGGCTGAACTAGGAAGGGAACACCGTCCATCTTGTTTGGAACGCGAATGCCGTGCCAATGGATGGTCGTCGGGTCGTCGATGGCGTTGACGAGACGCGCGGCAAAGGGCTCGCCTTTTTTCATCCGCAGTACAGGCGGCATGCCTGATTCACCATACGTCAGGACATCCCGGGTCTCGCCCGCATCCATGAACCTGGCCTGGATCTTTGCCGTCTTGAGCACCACCGGCTCAGGTGTGACAGCTGCCCAACCGCTGAGCCTGGTCATTGCTGCCAGCCCGACGCCGCCACCGCCGGCAACCGCAGCCGTTTTCAGAAGCCCGCGGCGGGTGAATAGGGTCATCTGGCGCTCCAACGGAATATGATTACCTGTCGTCCTGAATGACGGGTGGCGACCGGCGCACAAGCCGATACTGCCACATCGCATCTCTGTCATGCCATGGCGAGCCGGTGACATCTGCTTGCGCAACAGCGTGAACGCTGGGCGTGCCCACCATTCGCCCGCATCCGGGAGCGCGGGCTCGGATTAATGCAACTCGGCCAGCAACGCCTGTGCCTCGGCGAGGTTCTTTTCGGAACCGGCGGCGAGATCGTCCATCTTCTTGTCACGGAAGATGACGAGCGCGTCCTGGCATGCGGCGATCGCTTCCTGTGCCATCGCCTTGTCCTTGTGGGCGGCGCCCAGATCGACCAGCACGTCGCACAGGCTGTCCTGCGTGAAGGCGACAGCCGGCACCGAATTGATCTTCTTTTGCACCACGATCGCCTCGCGCAGGACCAACACCGCCTCCTCGAAATGCGCGACATTGTTTTCGGCGCGGCCGGCCATGGTCAAGGCATAGCCCATCTCGTTGCGCGCATTGGCCCAACGTTCGGGATCGCGGTCGCGACCGAGCTGCTCGGCAAGCGCCCGGTTGACGACAATCGCCTCCTCGTACAATTCAGCCGAAGGCTCGCGGGCCGCGATCATGCTCAGCGTCTGCGCGAGACTGGTCTGGTTGGTGATCCAGAGATCGGGATCGCGGGCGATCGTTCGCACCGTGGCGAGGTCGCGGTAGATCTGAGCGGCTCGTTTCAGCTTGCCGACATCGTTCGCCCAGTAACCAAGACTCGACAGCCCGCCGGCGAGATTGTTCTGATTGTTCTCCCAGACAGCCAGCGCATTCTCGCGCGTTACCACGCTGAGCGCTGCGTCATAGGCGGCAATCGCGCGGGTGAGCAACTCGACGTCCTTGCCGTCCGCGGCCATCAGCAAGGCATTGCCGATATCGCCCTTGGTGCGCGCCCATTGCATGCGGTCGGGAAAACCGTCGTAGATCCGCGCTGCCGTCTCGAAGCTCTCCACGGCCTTGGCGTAGAACGTGGCGTCGCCACCAATCCGGCCCTGGCTGTAGCGGGCAAAGCCGAGGTCGTAGTTGATATTGGCCCACTCCTCCGGGTCGGCGTCCTTGGAGTAGGCGGGGAGCGCGGCTTCCAGCATGTCGGCTGCTTGCGCCAGCAAGTCCAGGTTGGATGTATTGTCGCCCAGGATCGACAGGGTCTGGCCGAGCACGCGCCGCGTCTGGCCGATCTCCGTGACATCACCGCCTTTCGTCTGCCCGTCGAGCGCCGCCCGCAGCGCGTCGACCGATTGCTGCAGCAGTTGATCGTCAGAGGCCAGCTTGCCTGACATCATCAACGCGCAGCCGAGGCGGAATTCCGTCTTGGCCCAATTGACTGGGTCCTTGTCGCGGGTGCGAACCCTGAGCACCTGACCGTAGACATCGATCGCCTGCCGCAGGATCGAGATGTCCCCCGCGCGTTCGCCCCAGTTCGATAGCGTGCCTGCAAGGCTGTAACCAATCGAAGCGAACTCGCCCGGCGCGGCGGTTGCGGTATAGACCTCCCATGCCTGACGATACGCGGTCACCGCCTGCATGTAGTAATCGGTTCCCGTATCGAGATCGCCGAGCGTGTCGTTGACCGATCCCAGATTCTGCTGCAGCGAAGCCCAGTCAAGCGGCAGTTTCTCACGCGGATATTCGGACAGAGCGGCCTGGTACGCGGTGGCTGCCTGCATCAGCAGTTCCTTGTTCTTCTGCTTGGCGCCGAGGCGCTGCAAGGCGTTGCCGAGCGTCAGCTGGCCGTTGGCCCAGCTCGCCGCGGCGTGCTCGCGCGTCCAAACCGTAAGCGATGCCAGGGCGGCGTCGCGCGCCTGCTCAAGCGTGGCGACATCGCCGTTAATGGTTCCGATCGATTCCAGCGCCGTGCTCAGATTATTCTGGATTGTCGCCCATTGCGCCGGCGCGCGTTCCCTGGTCATTTCGCCGGTCGCCGCCTGATAGGCAGCAACCGCCTGCTGCATGGTCGCGATATCCTTTTCGCGCTCACCAAGGCGATAGAGCGCTGCCCCCAGATTGACCTGGCTCAGCGCCCAGTCGAGCGGTACGCGCTCCCTGCTGTATTCCGTCAATGCCGCACGATGCGCCTCGATCGCCGCGCGGAAACTGTCCGATGTGGTCTGGCGGTCGCCGATTTCGGACAGCACGATGCCGAGATTGTTCTGCGTCGCCGCCCATTCCAGCGGCAGTTTCTTCAACGACTGCACCTCGAGCGCCGAGCGGAAGGCCGCGACAGCCCGCTCCAGAAGCGCCGTCCCGTTCTCGCGCTGGCCGAGCCGCCAGTAGACCGTGCCCAGATTGCCATAGGTCGATGCCCAGTCGTCGGGGTAGGCGTCATGCGTATAGACGGTCAGCGCCTGCTCATAGGCGGCAGCTGCCTTGTCGAGGTTTTCGCGGCCGGCTTCCCGTTCGCCCAACGTAGCAAGCGTGGCGCCCATATTGTTCTGGGTGGCCGCCCAAAGCAGCGGCAACTTTTCGCGGGTGACATAGGTCAATGCCTGTTCATAGGCTGTCAGGGCCTGGGCGAGATACGCATTGTCGCCGGAGAAGTCCCCTTGTTCCGACAGAGCGTTGGCCTCTGCCGCCTTGTAGTAGAACGCGTCTTCGTCGCTCCATTTGGCAGCCTGCTCGAAGGCCTTGGCGTAATCTTGCGCCGCCTCCTTGAAGTTGAAGGAGATTTCATAAGTCCTGGCACTGCTGGCGAAGACCTTTGCGAATTCCAGCCGCTTTGCCTTCAGCTCGGCCTCGGCCTGGTCGACCGTAGACGAAAGTTCGCCGATGCGGGCCTTGGCCTGTTCGTTGAATTTCTGCGCCGCTTCAAGCGCGCCTTCCTGAACCGCCTGTTCGGCGAGTTTCGATAGCCTGGCAATTTCGGGGTCCGGGTTTTTCAAAGTCTCGCGTTCAGCCAACACGTGTTTCAGCCGTTCGGTCTGGCCACGCAGCAGCTTGTCGAGCTCAGCCGGATCCTTGGGTATGTCGACCCCGAGCGCCTTCAGCATGGCGTAGAGCCCATCCATCGGCACCTTGCCGTCACGCGATATGGTTTCGATCTGGCGGCGCTCCGGATCGGGTAGCGTCGAGATGGTCAGCAGGAGCTGGCGTCGCTCCCTGAGGATTTCGCCCTCATCACCTTTCGGCGCCTCGGCGGGGGTGCCGAAATAGAGCAGCCGGCGCAGGCTCTCATTGACCCAGGGCCGCTGCTGGCCGTTGGTCTTGAGATAGACCTCCTCGCCGATCATGCGCAGAACGGTGCCGAATTCCTCGCCGCCCACCGTGTCGATGTGGCGCAGGATCGCTGCCGCATAGGGGCTGTTGCCATCGGCCGGACCGTCCAGCGCAACCTTGCCGGGCTCGGCGGCAAAGGCGATGACCTGGCCGAGGCTGTCGTCGACCGAGCCCTTGGCCTCGGCGCCGCCTTTCAGGGAAACCACGCCGCGCGTTTCGCCGAGACCGCCGGCGCCGATCGGCTTGCCTTCGTCGCCCTGCGCCAGCTTCAAGAGCGTGCCCGGCGGGAACGGATCGTTGCGGCAGGCGTCCAGCAGAACGATGGTGACCGGCACCTTGGCCTTCAGTTCGGCGACGATGGACGACAGCGGCACCAACTTTTCGCCGGCATTGTCGAGTGCCGAAATATCGGCATCGACAGGGACCAGATAATTCTCGCCGCCGGCTTCGATGCCGTGGCCGGAATAGTAGATGATGGCGACATCGGCGCCCTCGGCATCGTCGACGAAGCCTTCGAGATCGCGCCGCAATTTGCGTGCGTCGCGATTGGTGGCGACATTTGTCTCGAAGCCGAGCTTGTCGAACATCTCCTCGATGGCGCGGGCGTCGTTTTCCGGATTGGGCAGTTTGCCGACATGCTGGTAGTCGGACTGACCGATGATGAGCGCGACGCCTTTCAGCGCCTTCGGCTCTTCAGCCAAAGCGGGGCCAAACGCGCATAGGCACACCAGTGCCGCGGCAAGTGCCGCGCACATGCGCCCTGTCGCACCTGCCGTTCGCCCAAAGAGCATTCTCTACCCCAAATCCCGACGCTATCTTCCGCAAGCGAGATGGCATCATGATGGCCGGCCGGTGGCAAGTCCTTGGGCGAGCTGTGTTCTTGTCATGGATATGCGTACGAGGCGGCTGGCTTTCAGCGTGCGAGCGGTAGTGTTCAGCATGCCGGATACGGCCAGTCCGGCCTGTTCATGAGTTGACAGGTCCGGACTTGTTGAGCAGTCGTCCGGCCCCGTAGAGCCTCTTTCTCTCAATGTTTCCGGGCGAGGGGGCCACGGTTGGATGCGCGGGATTGGCACTTTTACGTCAGCCGGCTTTTTTGGTCCGCAACGAGACCCCGACTTCGCGACTGCATCTTTTTAAAATCAAAGGGAATGAACTGGTGCTGCGAGAGAGGATTGAACTCTCGACCTCTCCCTTACCAAGGGAGTGCTCTACCACTGAGCTACCGCAGCCGCTGATGGCGGGGCTTCTGCCATATAGAACCGGCAAGCGCAAGGCGTCTGTGAAAGGCTTTGCCAGACAAGTTTCGCTGACATGGCGGCGCCACAATGCTAGCTATCCCTTGAACGGCAGGCCCTGCCAGTCGCGGGCGGGACGGAACGATGGACGACAAGACAAATCCACCGAAAAAGGCTGATCCGGCAAAAAAGGACGGGACTAGCCGCAAGGACCGTCTGGCCGAGCAGTTGCGCGCCAATCTCATGAAGCGCAAGACGCAAGCGCGTTCGCGGCGCACCGGTGACGCTGACCAGCGCCCGGAAGGCCTGGCGGCTGCTGAAAAAATGCACAAGGACTGACCGATATCGGCCACACTGGCCGGCCAACTTGGCCAACGGGCTCAGGAATCTTGAACCAAGCCGGCCAATGGTCTAGACGGGCCGATACGCAAACTGACGAAAACCGGCCTTTCGGGCCGAGGGGACATTCTCTCATGGATCGCATCAGAATTGTCGGCGGCAACAAGCTCGCCGGAAGCATTCCGATTTCGGGCGCGAAAAACGCCGCTTTGCCGCTGATGATCGCCTCGCTGCTCACCGACGACACGCTGACGCTGGAAAACGTGCCGCATCTGGCCGATGTAGAGCAGCTGATCCGCATTCTCGGCAATCACGGCGTCGACTATTCGGTCAACGGCCGCCGCGAGAAGCAGAATGAGGGCTATTCGCGCACCATCAATTTCTCGGCCCGCAACATCGTCGACACGACCGCGCCTTACGAGCTGGTGTCGAAGATGCGGGCATCGTTCTGGGTGATCGGCCCGCTGCTGGCCCGCATGGGCGAGGCGAAAGTGTCGCTTCCCGGCGGTTGCGCCATCGGCACGCGGCCGGTCGACCTGTTCCTTGAAGGCCTGCAGGCGCTGGGCGCCGACATCGATGTCGACACTGGTTATGTGCTGGCCAAGACCAGGAACGGCCGCCTCGTCGGCAATCGCTATGTGTTCCCGAAAGTCTCCGTCGGCGCCACCCATGTGCTGATGATGGCGGCGGCGCTCGCCAAGGGCGAGACGGTGCTGGAAAACGCCGCCTGCGAGCCCGAAATCGTCAACCTCGCCGAATGCCTCAACGCCATGGGCGCAAAAATTTCCGGCGCCGGCACTCCAACCATCACCATCGATGGCGTCGAATCGCTGTCGGGCGCGCGCGTGCGCGTCATCCCCGACCGCATCGAGACCGGGACCTATGCCATGGCTGTGGCCATGACCGGCGGCGATGTCGTGCTCGAAGGCGCCCGCCCCGAGCTGCTGCAGACCGCGTTGGATGTGATTGCCCAGACCGGTACCGAGATCACGCCGACCAACTCCGGCATTCGCGTTAAGCGCAACGGCGCCGGCATTTCGCCGGTCGACGTCACGACGGCGCCCTTTCCGGCCTTCCCGACCGATCTGCAGGCGCAGTTCATGGGCCTGATGACCATGGCCAAGGGCAAGTCGCGCATCACCGAGACCATCTTTGAAAACCGCTTCATGCATGTGCAGGAACTGGCCCGGCTCGGCGCCCACATCACGCTGTCCGGCCAAACGGCGATCGTCGACGGCGTCGCCAAGCTGAAGGGCGCACCCGTGATGGCGACCGATCTGCGCGCCTCGGTGTCGCTGGTCATCGCCGGTCTGGCGGCCGAAGGCGAAACGACGGTCAACCGCGTCTACCACCTCGACCGCGGTTTTGAGCGGCTGGAAGAAAAGCTCTCCAATTGCGGCGCGGTGATCGAGCGGATTTCGGCTTGACCGCACGGCAGTTGCTTCAGACAGACAGGCGTCTGGTGCTGCCTCCATTCACCGCCAACACTTCAAACCCGAGGCGCTAGCCTCGGGTTGAATTTGTGTCGCGGTTGCACCGACCGGAAAGACCGCCTAACAGAAGGCTGAAACCAACTTTCAGGTGTGCATTCGGCATGGCAGCCCTCAAACTCATTGCGCTCGACGATCAGGATCTGAGCATCGTCTCGGCTCACGTCCAGGACGCCGTGATGAAGGTCTCGGATCTCGAATACCTGCCTTCGGCCAAGCGTTTCATATTGACCATGAACCGCTTCGTCTGGGAGGCGAAGTCCGGGCTGTTCAGCCAGCACAATGAGCGGCGCCAGGCGGTGTTGCATTTCGACCGCGTGCTCGGTGCCAAGACCAGCGGCATTGCCCGCGATCGGCCGGCCGAGGTGCTGTCGCTTCTGGCAATCAGCTTTATCGAAATCAGCAAGCCGGCCGGCATCGTCGAATTGGTCTTTTCCGGCGGCGGCGCGATCATGCTCGACGTCGAATGCATCGAGGCGCGGCTTGCCGACATAGGCGGCGCCTGGGAAGCGACCTCGCGTCCGGTGCACAGGGTGTAGAGCATGATCCCAAAAAGTGGGTGCCGGTTTTTGTTGGACAAAACGGGAATCGTTTGTCCAGAGATCATGCTCCAACAAAGGGTCAGATCGTGATGAGATTTCAACCAAGTCTCATCACGATCTAGACGCAGCCGATGGCCATTACGCTTATCCAGTCCGATGCCGGTTTCGAGCAGCGTTTCGCCGCCTTCCTGACCACCAAGCGGGAGGTATCGGAGGACGTCGACACTGCCGTGCGCGCCATCATTGCGCGGGTTCGTGCCGAGGGCGACGCTGCCCTGGTCGACTACACGCTGAAATTCGACAAGGCCGACCTCAATAGCCTCGGCATCGCCGTGTCGAAGGACGCCATCGCGCAGGCCTACAAAGACGCCGATCCGCAGACGGTCGAGGCGCTGAAATTTGCCCGTGACCGCATCCGATCCCATCACGGGCGACAAATGCCCAAGGACGATCGCTATACCGATGCCGTCGGGGTCGAGTTGGGTTCGCGCTGGACGGCGATCGAGGCGGTCGGGCTCTATGTGCCGGGCGGCACGGCAAGCTATCCAAGCTCGGTGCTGATGAACGCCGTGCCGGCCAGGGTGGCGGGCGTCGAGCGCATCGTCATCGTCGTGCCGGCGCCGGGCGGCATCATCAATCCGCTGGTGCTGGTGGCCGCCGATCTAGCAGGCGTTTCAGAGATTTACCGCGTCGGCGGCGCGCAGGCGATTGCCGCCCTTGCCTATGGCACCGAAACGATCCGGCCGGTCGCCAAGATCGTCGGGCCCGGCAATGCCTATGTCGCCGCCGCCAAGCGCCAGGTGTTCGGCACGGTCGGCATCGACATGATCGCCGGACCGTCTGAAGTGCTGGTCGTGGCCGACGGCAGCAACGATCCCGACTGGATTGCCGCTGATCTTCTCGCTCAGGCCGAGCATGACGTGTCGGCGCAGTCGATCCTCATCACCGACGATCCGGCCTTCGGCAAGGCCGTCGAACAGGCGGTCGAGCGGCAGCTGCAGAGCCTGTCGCGCGCCGAGACGGCGGCTGCCAGCTGGCGCGATTTCGGTGCGGTGATCCTGGTGGAGACCATCGAGGCCGCGCTGCCGCTGGTCGACCGCATCGCCGCGGAACATGTGGAACTCGCCATCGACGATGCCGAGGGCTTCCTGGCCAGGATGCGCAATGCGGGTGCTGTGTTTCTGGGACGCCATACGCCCGAAGTCATCGGCGACTATGTCGGCGGCTCCAACCACGTGCTGCCGACGGCGCGTTCGGCGCGCTTCTCTTCGGGCCTGTCGGTGCTCGATTTCGTCAAGCGCACCTCGATCCTGAAGCTCGGGCCGGAGCAGCTGAGAGCACTTGCGCCGGCGGCGATTGCGCTGGCCAAGGCGGAAGGCCTCGACGCGCATGGCCGCTCCGTCGCCATCCGGCTGAACATGTAGGCGGCGATGGCGGACGGCGATCAAACCCGCGCAAGGCTGATCGATGTCGAGCTCGACGAGTCGATCGGCCGTTCGACGCCCGATGTCGAACATGAGCGCGCGGTGGCGATCTTCGACCTGATCGAAGAAAACAGCTTTCAGCCGGTCAATGATGACGGCGCCGGGCCTTATCGGCTGAAGCTCTCGCTGGCCGAATCCCGGCTGGTGTTTGCGGTCGCCCGCGAGGATGGTGCTGATGTCGTCACCCATATCCTGTCGCTGACGCCGCTCAGGCGCATCGTCAAGGACTACTACCTGATCTGCGAAAGCTATTACGACGCCATCCGCTCTTCGACACCGAGCCATATCGAGGCGATCGACATGGGCCGGCGCGGCCTGCACAATGAAGGCTCGCAGACGTTGATGGACCGGCTGGCCGGCAAGATCGACATCGACTTCGACACGGCGCGGCGGCTGTTCACGCTGGTCTGCGTGCTGCACTGGCGGGGTTAGACCTGACTGGGGCGCCCCGCTCGATCCTGTTCTTGTGCGGCATGAACGCCGTGCGCTCACCGATGGCCGAGCAGCTGGCGCGGCGCATGCTGCCGCCGGCCACTTTCGTCGCCTCTGCCGGCGTGCACAGGGGCGAGCGCGATCCGTTCGTCGACGCGGTGCTGGCCGAAGAGGGCCTGACGCTGGGCGAGCGCCAGCCGCGCTCGATGGACGATCTCGAGGACGATTATTTCGACCTGATCGTCACCCTGGCGCCGGAAGCCCACCACGCCGCGCTCGAACTCACCCGCTCGCTTGCCGTCGACGTCGAATACTGGCCGATGCCGGATCCGACCGATGTCGGCGGCAGGCGCGAGCAGATCATGGCCAGCTATCGCGACGTGAGAGAACGGCTGAAAGCGCGCATCAGCCGACGTTTTCTGCTTCCGGAGGTAAAAAACGCGGCGGATTGATGCATGTCGCTCAAAAGCGGTCCCGGTTTTGAGACAACGACATGCATAAAACGAAACCTTGGAGCGCGTCGCATATGACGCGATCTAAGCGTGTTCACAAGCGCACGATTATCATATAGGTTCCGCCGAAATTCCGGCCTGGGCGCTCCAGGGCGCCGGAACTGCAATCCAAGCAAAGGTATCGAATGCCGAAGGAAGAAGTCCTCGAGTTTCCGGGTGTCGTGACGGAATTGTTGCCCAACGCGATGTTCCGGGTGAAGCTCGAAAACGAACACGAGATCATCGCCCATACGGCTGGCCGCATGCGCAAGAACCGCATCCGTGTGCTGACCGGCGACAAGGTCCTGGTCGAGATGACGCCCTATGACCTGACCAAGGGCCGCATCACCTACCGTTTCAAGTAACAGTCCGGCGCGAACCGCGATGAGCATCCTGCAGAAGCTCGTGCTTGCCTCTGGTTCGCCGCGCCGGATCGAACTGTTGCAACAGGCCGGCATCGAGCCGGACCGCGTGCTGCCAGCCGATGTCGACGAAACGCCGCTGCGCGCCGAACATCCGCGCTCGCTGGCCAAGCGGCTGTCGAAGGAAAAGGCCGAGAAGGCGCTGGCCTCGCTGAAAAGCGAGGAAGACTATGCGCCAAGTTTCGTGCTGGCCGCCGATACGGTGGTCGCGGTCGGACGCCGCATCCTGCCCAAGGCCGAGACGCTGGACGACGCCGCCAATTGCCTTGGACTGCTTTCGGGCCGTTCGCACCGGGTCTATTCCGGCATCTGCCTGATTACGCCGGGCGGCAAGCTGCGCCAAAGGCTGGTTGAATCCAGGGTACGCTTCAAGCGGCTTCCACGCGAGGAGATCGACGCCTATGTCGCCTCCGGCGAATGGCGCGGCAAGGCCGGCGGCTATGCCGTCCAGGGTCTCGCCGGTTCGTTCGTCGTCAAGCTGGTCGGCTCCTACACCAACATTGTCGGCCTGCCGCTCTACGAGACGGTGGCGCTGCTTTCGGGCGAAGGCTTCAAGGTCCACACCAGCTGGCATACCGCGCGGCCATGAGCCTGGACGATAAGGTCACACCACTGCGCCCGAAGCGCCCCTGCCCCGAATGCGGCAAGCCGTCGGCGCGCGAGACCTATCCGTTCTGCTCTAAGCGCTGCAAGGACATCGACCTCAACCGCTGGCTGAAGGGCGCCTATGTCATCACCGCGCGGGATGACGAGGACGAGAGCGACGAGCCGAAGTAGGGTTTGGGCGGTGCCGGCCGCGCAATTCCACTTCGCCGACCTTACGCAATTGCTGCTTTGCCGGCGTCGGTATTGTCTGCGACAATTGCCCCGGAAAATCAGCGCTTAGGCGCTGGACAGGCCGGATTCCCGTGCTATAACCCACGCGCTTTCAAGGGGTGCCCCACGGCGCTTTCCTGAAATCCGGTCAGGCGATGTCTCGTTTGCCGGCGAGGCCCAGATAGCTCAGTTGGTAGAGCAGCGGACTGAAAATCCGCGTGTCGGTGGTTCGAATCCGCCTCTGGGCACCATCCCCCCTTCCCCCGGCACTCCCTTTCACCGAACCTTCTACGCTGCAGCTTCTGCAACCGCTTGGAATTGTTGGTCTTTTGCAGTCGCATTTGCGCGGTTAAGCGGGACACGGAGCGCTTCAGGAGCATTTGGTCCAACGAGGCGGGGGGATGGTATTTCCGTTGGTATTCGACATCCTGATGGTATCGAAACAGCCAAGGGAGACCTGACGAATGCCCCTCTCCGACGTGAAATGTCGAAATGCCCGCCCTGCTTCCAAGCTCGTGAAATTATCTGATGGGGGCGGGCTTCAGCTATGGGTACAGCCCACGGGCTCTCGCCTCTGGCGGCTCGCCTACCGCTTTGACGGCAAGCAGAAACTGCTCGCGCTGGGCAGCTATCCCCTTATCTCTCTCGCCGAGGCACGGGAGGCGCGCGATGACGCTAAAAGGCTTCTGCTAGCTGGCGTCGACCCTGGAAAGGAACGCAGCTTGCGGAAGGCCGATTCGGCAAAGGACTCCTTTCGCTCAATAGCGGACGAATATGTTGACAAACTAAAGAAGGAGGGACGTGCCGACCGGACGATCAGCAAGGTCAAATGGCTGCTCGACTTTGCCTATCCGATAATCGGCGACAAGTGCATTCGGGAGATCGACCCGGCCACCATCCTTACCGCCCTCCGCCGCGTGGAGGTTCGCGGTCGATACGAGTCGGCCAGGCGACTGCGCTCCACGATCGGCAGCGTGTTTCGATACGCAATCGCGACCGCACGCGCCGAGACAGATCCGACCTTCGCCCTCAGAGGCGCACTCATCAGTCCGACGGTAACGTCTCGCGCCGCGATTACCGATCCGAAGGCCTTGGGCGGTTTGCTGAGGGCGATCGATGCATTTGACGGACAGCCTACAACCCGGGTCGGTCTGATGCTGATGGCGCTGCTGTTTCCCCGCCCCGGGGAGCTTCGCGTAGCTGAATGGGAAGAGTTCGATTTTGAAAGCTCGGTGTGGACCATCCCTGAAGCACGCATGAAAATGCGACGGCCGCACCGCATACCCCTATCAAAGCAGGCGATCAGCGTCCTGACTTCACTCAGGGAAATTTCTGGTGGTGGATCGCTGCTGTTTCCTAGTGTTCGATCGGCTTCACGTCCGATTTCCGACAATACGCTAAACGCCGCACTACGTCGTATGGGTTACGGCAAGGAAGAAGCTACCGCGCACGGCTTTCGAGCAACGGCATCAACTTTGCTGAACGAATGCGGCGAGTGGCATCCGGACGCGATAGAGCGGCAGCTGGCCCACATTGAGAACAACGACGTTCGGCGCGCCTATGCCCGGGCAGAGCACTGGGAGGAGCGCATCAACATGATGCAGTGGTGGGCCGATTATCTGGATGAACTCAAGAGCAAAAACCCGCGGGTGAACTCAACCGAGGGACGCCGCAACCCTGCTGTCCATACAATAACGCGACCATCCACTTTGAACCAAACAGCGGCCGTTCATCAAAGGCCGATACAAATCTCCAACCGCCGGAAATCATACTGACCGTCGAAAAACGCCGAAACTCGTCGCCAAGTCGTAGGCCCGGAGGGGTCAACTTTCTTTCCAGGACACTATTAAGGTTAGCGGATGATGACGGTTGGTTTGGGGCCGGAAGCGGGCCGTCAGCTTTCGGGGCAATCGCGTCGGCAAGCCGCCGTTCCACTGCCGACCCTTTTCAGACGTTCGTGAGCTAAGCAGAACGAGCCGGAGACTGAGGTTCTCGTTCCAGCGACGCTATGCGAACGGATCCACGTTCCCTGGAAAGCTTGCGAAGCCTTCCATCCAACTGGAAGGCAAATGGGTTTGCCCCAGGATCATCGACCCACTTAGGATCCGCGATCTGATCAAATTGTCCAGGGAGCTCGGTATGGTCCACCGGCTCCGCTTTGGCCAACATATCGGCGACAAACACTTCCAGTTGGACGCGAAGGCGGCGTACAAGAGCTTCCACGAATGTGCTGCGGGCAGCCCGGCTTGATGCGCTTGATGTCGATGTCCAGGCGCAGCCACCAGACCGACAGCCTACTGAGGTTGAACAGCGCGTTGGGGCTTGCGAAGGGAACGCCATTGTCGGTGCGGATCGCGCTGGGCAGGCCGAATTCTTTGAGAAGGCTTTCGAACACTGTGAAGGCATAGGCTTCCTTGGTGGTCGACAGCGCCTCGCTGGCGATGAGATAGCGGCTGGCGAAGTCGGTGATCGTCAGCGGATAGCAATAGCGCCGGTCGGCGAGCATGAACTCGCCCTTGTAGTCGGCGCAACACAGCGCGTTGGGGCGACAGCCGCTTGAAAGCGCTGTCCCGGTCGCCCTGTTGCGCCGCCGCTTGCGGTGCTCGACCATGCCGTGCCGATCCAGAACCGCATGCACCGTCGAGATCGCGGGCCTGTGCACATCGGGGTACAGCCGCGCCAGCCGCTCGCGTATCTTCGGCGCAACCCATGTCGGCTTGTCTTGCTTGAGGCGCACAATCAGCTTCTCGATTTGAAACGAAAGCTGATTGGCCTGGCGATAGGGCCGGCGCGATCGATCCGTCAGCCCCTCCAGGCCACTATCGTTGTAGCGCGCGAGGATCTTGTAACCGGTCTTGCGCGAGATATCGAACTCCCGGCAAAGCACCGCCATCTTCTCGCCGTCCAGCAGCCGGGCGACGAACTTCAGCCGCTCTTCCATGACGTTACACTCCTTCCAAGGCACCTTGTCTCCTTGCAAAGGGCCAAAAGTGTAACCCATGTCTCCGGAATGAACTGTCACCCATCTCTCGGGAAGGCACAATAAAATCAATATATTACAACGGAGATAGATTGCATGCGCCATTCCCAAGGTGGCGAGGATTGCAACCATATTGCCACCATTCGGGGACGACTGTAGCGTCCATCCTCGGACAAACGGCGATAGGCCTTCGTCCTAAGATGCCAACAGGTGATCCGCTTTTGGCGGTCGGTGGCGGTTTTGGACGCCGCGCCCTTTGCTGTCTCCCTAAGAAGGACTACTCCTATTCATTCTGGTCCCTTTGATTGGGAGTGTTGATGATAGGGGTGTGGTACCGACTATGGCGGTGGCTTCTGGATTTGGTCGGGGTTCAGCCTTCGAACGGCATTGAGACGCAGATGAAGATCGCTTGCTTGGGTTGGGGGTCGTTGGTTTGGGACCCAAGAAACTTGCCATTGTCTGGCGAGTGGGAAAAGGACGGCCCGATACTACCAATTGAGTTTGCGCGTGAATCAGGCCGAAAGCGCATAACTCTCGTGATCGCCAACGTTCCGGAGACGGTGACATCCTTGTGGGCGCTGATGAAGGTCGATAGTCAGGCCGCCGCAATAGATGCTCTGGCCACGCGCGAGGACATAAAAGAAGAGAACATTCAGTATTCAATTGGTTGGTGGCGGAAAGCAGATGGAGCGTCAAATGGGCGAGGTGCACAAACCATTGCGGCATGGGCCCTGGCCCACAACCTTGATGCAGTGGTGTGGACGAACCTGAAACCCGGACTGAAAGGTAGTCCCAACGTCGTGCCGCAATACACTGCTGTGCTCAGGCACTTCAGAGACCTGATTGAAAGTGGTGATCACGCTGACGCCGAAGCATATGTACGCAAGACACCTTCACAGGTTATGACGCCGTACCGGCGCCGGCTGCAGGACGATCTTCGCTGGACACCCATTCCAACATAAACTCTTAGATGGGACATCCAAATGTATCAACGTCGCGCGATGCACCCATTAAGCAGATCCCTGAAGCCGCTCGCACGGGAAACAATAGAGACATTGTGGACGATTTTCGTCGCGATCGGTGAGCATTGGTCCCTTGAGGACCAGCCCACCGGCTATCGACTTCGTTTTGAAACGTTCCTTGAGAACAGGACAAACTTGAATCCCGTGTATGAGGGTTACTACGTCGACGGTGCGGCATATTTTGAAAGCTTGACCGCAGACATTGGACCGGCGGCAGCTCTCGAACGCCTCTTTGCCCAGAAGCCGCGAGTGGTCCAATCGGGGATCCCAGCCACGCGACTTGAGGCGGTACAGCGGTTCGTGGTGAATGAATTCATCTCTCTCCGACTGGCTCTCGGAGGATTCAAGTCCTTCGGCGCGATCAATTATCGGGGCTATTTTGGCGGCGCGAATATCGATGGGGAGCCAACCCCATATCGGGAGCGATAAACGATGAAAGTCGGTACTGTCATCGTCGGCTCCGGTGTGGCTGCAACCGCCGTCGCTCAGAGGCTTCTTGCAGATAACACGCAAGCGTCGGTGCTCATTCTTGAGGCCGGCGTCCGGGTCAAGACCAAGGATTTTGGCTTGTGGGAGCAATACATGCTGACCCGCCAGACGCCGTACGAGCAGTACACTGATCTGCCATATCCACAGCGCGATTTTCCAGGTGAAAACACTAGTGCGGGTGGCACGGACATGCCGCTCAATGGTGCCAGAGTCTTCGCGTACGGAGGATCGACCCTGCATTGGGGTGGCTGGGCGTTCCGGCTGAAGCCTGAAGACTTCCATTTGAGGTCGAATACCGGCGAAGGCATCGACTGGCCCTTCGACTACGATGAGCTTGAACCATTCTACTGCCGTGCCGAACACCATTTGGCAGTATCGGGGGATTCTCGCGATCCTCTGCTCAAGCGCAGTCGCGACTACCCGTTTCGCGAGTTTCCTTTCACGTTGATGGATCGCCCGATCGCGGATGGACTCAAGAAGCTTGATTTCGATTTTGGCCATTTGCCGATAGCCAGGCGCGGCGTATCGGGTGAACCGTCGAGGCATGCTCCGTGCCAAACAACCGGAACCTGCAAATATTGTCCTTTCGGTGCGCGCTACGCTGCTTGCAACTACCTCGATGATTTCATCGAGTGGAACGATTGGCCTGGCCTGTCGGTGCGGCTCGGCGCCATCGTCGATCGCATCATCACAGACGGAAAGCGTAGGGTCAAAGGTGTAACATTTTGGGATCGCGAGACCGGAGCCTCTCAAGATGTTGAGGCCGATCGGGTGATTGTCGCCGCCGGCACCATCGAGTCTGCCAAGCTGCTCCAGCGCTCTGTTTCAGATGATTGGCGAAATGGGCTTGGCAATAACCATGATCTGGTGGGTCGGTATCTCGTTACGCATCCTTACTTTACTTTCGAAGGGCTGTTGCCTGCCAATCCGCTTCGTCTCCAGGCCGAGATGGATTTTCCAACCCTCGTGTCGCGGCACTTTGACAGCGAACCCCAGCAAGCTGCCGGAAAATACGTGCTCGTCTCACCCCCAGACGCCGTCGGATTTCGACTTGCCGATAGCCTTCAGAAGGGTCAATCTCGCGCCGAGATCGACGCGGCGCTCACAGGTCGAAATGGCGTTCAAATCCACGGAATGATCGAGGTCTTTGGACGCCACTATAATCGGGTAACTGTCGCCAAGGAAGCGAACGGCAAGGTCAAGTACAACCGGGTCGGGATACCAATGACCCAAGTAGAGTACACCAAAGACCCTGACTTTGACCAACGAATGAAGGATGTCGAAGCGCAGGTCGGCGAAATACTAAAAGCTATGGATGCACCCCCCACGGGGACGAAATCATTGTCATGGCGCGCAGATCACGCTGCCTCCGTCTGTAGGATGAGTTCGAGGGAGCAAGATGGCGTGGTCGATGCCGATCTGAGAGTTCATGGGATCGACAATCTATATGTGATCTCGAATGCTGTATTCCCAAACATCGGCGCAATAAATCCGACCCTGACGCTCACGGCTCTGGCTATCAGGCTCGGGGATCATTTGAACGCGGGAGGCGGCGTCTAGTGAACGAAGCTGAAAGAGAGGAGAAGCACCGAACGCTGCTGGCTCGACTGCAACTGGCCTTGGAACTGGAGTGGGCAACCCTGCCCCCATACCTCGTGGCCCTTCTCAGCATTAAACGAAGTTCTAACCGGGTAGCGGCGGACCTCATCCGTGGTGTCGCGATGGAAGAGATGCTTCATTTGGCCCTGGTCGCAAATGTCATGAATGCTGTCGGCGGTCGTCCGTTCGTCGGAAAGTCGAACTGTCCGAGATACCCTCTAACGATGACGTTTGAGGGCCGACCCTTCGCTGACCGGACGTTTCCGATCAACCTGGAGCGATTTTCCAAGGCATCGATGGTTACTTTCATGAAGATCGAGCAGCCACAGCAACCTGTTACCAAGACGGCATGGTTGCACGACGTGATAGATGTCCCCGCACCCACCATTGGGGAGTTCTATGGTGAGATCGTCTCTCTGTTGGAGGAACTCGATGCCGCGCTTCCAGGCAAGCTGTTTAGCGGCGATCGCAGCCACCAACTCGAGAGCGATTTTTTCTGGGGAGGTGGTGGAACAATAAGGATTGTGACCGACCTTGAAAGCGCAAAGGCCGCCCTGAGGACGGTGGTGGACCAAGGTGAAGGCGCGTGGCCTTGGACCCAGGATAGGCTCGCGGCTAGCGTCGACCACCCGCTCGATATGGGTCACTACTACCGCTTCAGCGAAATCTTCTTCGAACGGCACTTTTCAAAGACTGACAACCCCGGCAAACCGCCGACAGGCATCGCGATGCCTGTCGACTATACTGCGGTGTATCCGATAAAACAGAATGCCCGGACAACGGATTATCCCAAGGGTTCCAGAATAGCGGCGCTGAACGACGCCTTCAACAACCGATACACCATGATGCTGCGGCAACTCGGCGAAGCGATCAACGGCACGCCCAATGCGCTCTACACCGCGATCATGAACGGTATGCACGAAATGACGTCGATCGCACGCGATCTCATGGAGGCTCCGATCGCCGACTCGACTAGTGGGGAGACGGCCTGCCCGACGTTCGAGTGGATTGACTAAAACTGAGCCGCGAAGAAAAAGACAGGGATTGGGATACAGGACCTTTACGTTTGCAAGGCGGACGCTCGGAGACCCTAGCCGGACCGAAGAGCCCCTTATTCAATAAACGGCCTGAAATTTCAGTTCTCCCCTCGTCCCCACTTTAAGGCTGTAACCCGTCCTTGATCGCCTGAGGAATGTTGCGCTGGCCCGCAAGCGCTGGATAATAGCCGGGATCGCCCGTGACGGTCAGTTCATCGAGTTCCAGCGGCTTCAAAACCGCTGGCGCCTTTGTGGCCGTCGGCATCGCGGACATCCGGATCGTTCCGGGCAGCGGCGCCTCGCTGTCGAAGCGTGGGCGCAAGTTCTCGTCCGGCGGCTCGTCTTGGTCCAGAACGAGAGTCCAGTCGGCCCGCGGGGTCGGACCCTGTCCGAACACCCTCCGTCGCGCGCCGTCCATTGCCATCGTCATCAGTGGCGACGGTGGCAACTTGGCCTGCTTCTTTGCCAACGTCGGCAAGTTCTTCATCGCATTACTCAACGTCTTGGTGGCGACCTTCAGCGACAGTCCCGCGACGATCTCGTCGGCGTTGGCATCGTCGAGATTGAGATAACGCGTCTCACCCGCAAAACTGATCACCTCCCCTGTTCCTGAAAACCCCGCCGTCAGTTTCTTGATCGCATAGCGAGGCAAGCCGTCGATCACGACGAGGTCGATTCTGGTCTCGTCCGCCTTCAGCAGATGCTCATAGGCATCGCCGGCCTTGCCCCTAACCAACACCAGATCGGCATATTTCCCGGCTTCGATCGAGCCGAGATAGCGGTCCCACCGCAATAGGCCCGCCGCCACAATGGTCGCCATCGCGACGATATCGCGATCGGAAAACCCGAGCGCCTGTACCGAGTTAACCACCCGTACCACCTTCAACTCGTGTAGCAAATTCTTGCTACCGCTCGGCGACCAATCCGAGCCAAGCCCGATCCGCACGCCCGCCGCGCGCGCTGACTTAATGTCGGCCGTCTGGCCATAGAGCATGAAGTTTGACAGCGGCGACCACACCATACCTGCGCGCACTGCGGCCAACCGGTCGAAATCCTTCCGCGTCAGCGCGTTGCAATGAATTCCGGTCAGCGACGCCGCGATCGCCCACACATTGGGACTAATCTCTAGGTCGAGGAAATGCTTGCGCGCGCTCGCATCGATCCCTTCGCTGAGATGCATCAAGAGGCATGGAAAATCCTTCAGGTAGCCGAGGAAATTGTCTTTGTCTTTGGCGGCATAGTCCGGGATGCGCGCCTTGGCATCGGGCAGTGTGCTGTCGAGACTCTCCTCGACGTTCCGAACTATTCCTCTGTACTGTCGCATCAGTCCCGGCGCGCTGAACAGGGTGATGCCCTGTGACGTAGTCGTCCCGCCCATTAGGCATTTGGCCTCCGTGTAGCGGGCAATCGCCGGTGCCACGCCGGGCGTCTTGCCCAGCACGCCCATTGGTCCGCTCACGCCGGCCTGGTAGGGAGGCGAGCCTTGCCACTGGCCGCGATTGCAATAGAGCTTAGGGACATCCCAAAGCTTCAATATGTCGTAGCCCAGGTGGTTGTGGAGCTCGATCAGCCCCGGATAGAATGTTCCGCCGGTGTTGATGGGCGTCATGTGCTCGAACCCCTGCGGTGGCGTCGCCGCGGCGTCGAGCACCGCCTTGATCCGGTTGCCTTCGATCCAGATCACCGCGTCCTTGAGCACACTGAACGCCGCGTCCATCTGCACCACACGCCCGCGATAGGCCCGCTTGCTCGCCTGCATTGTCGCCCCTCCTTTGGTTCAGACCGTCTTCGGCGCCGTCCAGATCAATGTATGCCGGTCGTCCGGCCGCGGCCTGCTGACGCTCGCAAACTTTGCCGGAGTCTGCGCCCTGAGCCACGCATCGTCGCCGACGAATGCCGGCAAACCATAGGGGAGGTCGCGCTTCGGGATGGGCCGGTAGTCGGCTTCCGCCACCTGCGCCTCGTAATTGGGAAGGGTAGTATCCCCATCGGCGTCCGGCGTGACCAGTGCGCGCAATTGCGTGATCGCCACGCGCCAGCCATCGGCCAGTGCCGCCGGGTCACGGCTGCTCGGATGCGGCAGCTTGAACACCGGAGTCGTGCCTTTGCCCGGCCATTTGGTTACCGCCTGCTGCGCCTGCACTCCAAACCCGATGATCGCCTGCACCCTGGCCGTCTTCGCCATGTCGTAGAGCGCGTTCCGCCATGCCTTGTGGTCAGGCGCATCGAGCACATCGTCGCCGCCAGCGGCTTGGCTCGGTATCAGCGCCAGCGCATAGGCATTGAGACAGAGATAGGATCTAGTGAGACCGAGTTTGGCGAGGAATCCCTGAACGCGCTGTCCGGCGTCGCCGACCAGCGTCCGTCCGACCAGCCTCTCGGTCGCACCCGGATCAGACGCGATGCACAGCACCCGTGCCGACCCATCGAGCCGGCCGCGGTAGAACACCGGCCCCCAATCGTACCAGAAGAATTGCTTGAAGGGCGCGTAGTCCGGCATCGCTGCAAAGTGTTGCGCAAATGGATCAGGTGGTCCGTGATCGAATTCTACACTCAAGCGACGCCTCGCATAGTTTGGATACTGCGCAATAGAAATAGTGCCATCTGGTCCACAGGCGCAAGCTCAGATCAGGCTCCCTAATGCGCCAGAGCACGTCCGCGGAAATCGTCCGCCACCTATATGCTCTCATCTGTCCCGATCGCGACAGCCAACTGGCAGGCGGACTGCAAGAATATCGGCAATGTACCGAATAAAGACAACCCTGAGCCACTGCTGGGAATCGCGGACCATTGCCCGTTGATCGTAACATTTGGCATCATTTGGCATCTAAGACGCGATCTCGGAACAGCCGAGCGGCGTGCCCTTCCGCTCGGGCTGGTTCACAGCAGCAGGGCTACCAGAGACGTTATTCGGAACGACTCCACCGAAGCGGACGTTGCCCCATGGCCACATCTTACCCGAGGTGGATGCCCCCTTTGGCGGTGTTTATCCTCCCATGCGTCTCCACGACAGCAGACGCCAATTATGTAAAATACAGTTTAACCATCTATACTTAACAAGGCTATTGCAAATCCCTTGTAAGTCGTGCAAAATAACGCAGGAGGGATTGTTTGTATTTCTTTTAATTGAGAGGCGACCGTGATGCGTGAGGTTCGCACCACGGCTGCGTTTGCGGCTTTGATTTGGCTTTGTGCCTCATGCGTTGCTAGCGCAAGTGGCCCTGGAGGGCAATATCCAGCAATCGGCAGCCTAGAAGCCTGTCCTGCGGAATCCAATGCTGCCAAAATCGACAAGGCAGTTGCATCGGACAGTGTCAATCCGCGGGCTGGCCGCTTGATTGTGAGTTCTAAAATGGGGGATGCACTATGCCGGACAGTGAGGACAAAGTTGTCGACAATCCAACTTTCCTGGAACACATCAAATTTTTCTTTGAAGCCATAGATGTGGATCATATGGCGCCGCGTGGCGTCGATCTCGCTACCTACGACGGGGTAAAGGCAAACGCCACCTCAATCTACTCCCAGACCAAATCCGGATCGATGCCTCCGGAACCGGAAAGGCGTTGGTCGCAGAACCGCGTTAAAACGTTCAAGAACTGGATCAGTGGCGGATTTCCGATGGGAAACGCGCCAGCGAAGGTCCTGAAGACAATGTCCAGTTTGGCGGCAACCGCCCGCGGGGCGTTCCGACGCGATGCCGAGAACATGTCGAAGGAAGAAGTTGAAAGACTCGCACTAGCCTTTCGGACGATCATGGAGCGTTCGCCAGACCATCCGCAGAGCTATTTTGCGCTCGCTGATATTCATTGGTTTCCGACACCGGTAAACTGCCTTCATCATGAAGAGCGATACAATCCCTGGCACCGCATTTTCATCGACCGCTTCGAGGCGGGTCTCCAGTCGGTTCCAGGGTGCGAGGATATCAAGCTGCCCTATTGGAACGTCGTCCGTCAGCCGCCAGCGTGGATGTTTCAGCCGCCGTTCGACAGCTACACTTTGCAACGCGACGCTGCGCCACAGTACCCCGCCGGCACGGCGACAAAACGGCACTCCGCCAAGAAAATCCATGCCGAGATGGTCGATCGCGATGTCGAGGGGACCATAAAGGGCGCGCTAGATTCCCCGACGTTTGAAAGCTTTACCCAGCAGATCGAGCAAGCGCACGACGACGGGCACGTGTCGTGCGGTCCTGCGATGCAAACACCCGATATTGCGGCCTTCGATCCGATTTTCTGGCTCTTCCATTGCAACTGGGAGCGCATGTGGTGGGCATGGCAGCAGCGCCACCAAGCCGTGTCGCTTGAAGACTTTCGCAAGACGCTCAGCATCCCGGACATGGATTGGCTGGATGTAGCTCCCTTTAACGAACTGAAACCGTTCACGGAAACAGCCGCTCAGGCGATCGACGCGTCGCAGTACGCCTATGAGGATCCGGCGGCGTCGCTGTTCAGCGCCTTGGCCAGGGTTGCGCGAGGCAATATCTCGGCCGATCAGTCGTTCAGCATCCCGCGCAAGGCCAGGCTCTCCATTCGCGTGAAAAACATAGCACGCCTGGCCATATCCGGCAGTTTTGAAGTCCAACTCCTTGCGGACGGCAAGAGAGTTGCGCGGCACGCCTTTTTTCAAGGGACCGAACCCAAAAAATGCCCAAGCTGTGTGAAACGCGAGACCGTTAACGTCGACCTGAGGGCCAATCGTTCGGACGTGGCCGGCAAGAAGCTCGAGGTACGCATCGAGGTGCTTGGCGCGAAAGGCAAGGACCGTGTGCTGGCCCTAAGCGAAGTCGGAAATCCAACGATCAATATCCGGGAATTGCTCGTCGCCGAGTAGGAAGGGCCTCCAACGAAACTTGGAATTCCTGATTATGAAGGCGTCAATCTTTTGGACATTGCCGGCCCGTTCGAAATGTTGGGGCGACCGAGCGCGATTGTGCGGTCGGCCATCGCGTCGGACCATACCCGACGTGTGGCGATGGGTTTGGGGCTTTCATTCCGCCGTCTCCGTGCTGACAGGCCACGCCGGCCTTTGCTCGGCGCGGCTTCGGCAGCCTCCGGCGCGGGCACGATGATTGCCGGCGCGTTGGACGTCACAATCGATCGGCGACGGGACCGGGTCGTCTTCGTTGTGGATGTAGCGCATGAACATCGCGACGGTCTTGTCGGCGGTCGGAGCCATGCCGACCTTCAACGGCACACCGGAATTGGCGATGTCCGTCGCCGCGGGTGACTAGGCTGGAGCAGATTGAGGGGAAATCCGGAGTGGGTGGCGCCCAAGGCAAAGCCATGCCGTAAGCCCTTGGGGCTCGCTGATCCCTCGATGCTCTCCTGTGCCACTGCCCGTTTGACATTGCGCCACGCCGTCGTTCGGCTGAGCGGACAAGCTGAGCTTGGCCTGAAAGGCCACCCAAGGCCCGCTTTGGGCCAAACCCGGAGATCATGTCGCCCAAGCCGAACGTCTCCTTTGAGGAAACGGCGAGCCTGATCTTAACGGCCGACGTTGGGCGCATTGCGGACTGGCAGGTTTGGGGCCGGAACCCGTCGGTCCGCTATCGGGGCGAGCTCGGCGGATAGCCGCCATTCGGCAGACGACGTCTGAGCGGACGTTGAGGCGGGTTGCATGCATACGGATGACCCGGGGCTGCAGGGCAGACATGCCCTGCACGAAGTCCTTGTCGAACCGTGGCAGTGCAGGTCCGCGATCTCGAGCATCCGCTAGGCCAGATGCTGCTCCAGTGCCCCATGCGGGTAAGCTCTGCCTCGCTATCACCCCTTCACTGAGCCCCAGAGTGACGGCCGGATTCGCGCGCGCAATGGACGCGTGCGAGACGCTGTTCGATGCTGGCTCTTATGGCGCTGAGGAGGCTGCAACGTGGCGAGCGGATGCTTGCCACTTATTGCGATGCGCTCCGGCAGGCACATGATGCCATGATCGGCACCTCTGCATGCGCCAGAGCCTGATTCAACTGCTGTCGGACCTCGATGAATTCTACCGCGCCACCACGTCGGCTAAGGCATTCAAGCAGGCCGTGTAGGCTCCAGACGTTGCGTGGGTGTTGGCAAGGACGCGGCAACGTCGCATCAAGCCCAAGGTCCGCGCGATAGACAGCCTCAGCTTCGCCATATAGTCCGGCATCCATCAGCAATGCGCCAAGCGCGTGTCTCGTCGGCTGCATCCAACCCCATGGCTCATCATAGAGCAAATTGTCGTCGAGATCGACCGCACGCCGCAGGAAGTCCAGGCCTTCATGGACGCGACCGGACTTGTAGTGCAACTCCCCCAGCATCATCGCTTCGGCAACCTCGAGGATATCGGCGCATGGGTTGTTGAACAGCATGCGCTCGGGTTGCACTGCATCGCGCGCGGCCGCGAAAAGGCTAGCGCTTTCCTCTGCCTGGGGGATTTTACCGAGATTGGCCAGAGCTACGGTGCGGGCATAATGCAACAGGACGGTGCTGAACGAGTAGAGCTCAGCATCGTCAGGGAAGGCCTCTTCCAGGATGCAGGACCAGCGGCCAAAGCGGATAAGTACGTGCAACTTCATCGGCGCGAAGGCTTCAAACATCTCTGGCATGTAACGCACCACCGGCTCCGGCAGGTTTTCTGCCAGTGCCCTCGCGGCCTCGAAGGCATCCGAAGGGCGACCAAGAAACATGGCCCCGTAGATTTGAAAGTGAAGGTTGTGGATGCGGTAGACAGTGTAAAAGTTCTCACCGCCTGCATGAGCGAAATATGAACGATCCACCTGAGCCGCCTGCCGATTGCGCACCACGACTTTGTGGTAGTCGCCGCAAAGCACGTCAATATGCGTCGCCATATGCACAAGATGCCCAGAGTCTGGCACTAGCAGGCTGTTGAAGAAGTGTCCCGTTTGGCTTTGAGGATGGCCTCATCGCCATTGTGATAGGCGAATGTGATCNCAGGCTGTTGAAGAAGTGTCCCGTTTGGCTTTGAGGATGGCCTCATCGCCATTGTGATAGGCGAATGTGATCTCGATGGAGCCGTCGTCGAGTAGTTCGGCGGAGCCATCACCAGTGGCTTCGTCCATTTCGTCGAAGCCGGCCCATGTGAAGAATACCATCGAGGGACCGTAGTTGAGATCGAGGCTGGCTTGCAGAGCGCCAAAGGCGATCTCACCGGTGTTGTCGGCCCCGATGGTGACCATGGCGGGACCGCAGAGGCTGAGATAGCCGCAATCGCACAGATCGGCCTCGACGATATGCCAGCGGTCAATCAGCTTGCAGTCCGCCGGCGCGCTCATGTCGGCACCGCGATCAANTTGGGCAGCCGCACCAGATTGTAGGCGGCAGCCGCGAAGGTGAAGGCCCATCCGACGCGGTCGCGACCGCGGAACTTCGTCTTCTCTTGACCTGCGATGACCTTGATCCAGCCGAACGCCTCCTCGATGCGTTTGCGGATGCGCTGGCTGACGACATAGCCGACGTGCCGGGTCGTGCGACGATCTATAGCGGAACGGCGCCCGTTCGTGTTCTGCGCCACGTGTGGCGTCACCTTCATCGAGCGCAACTCGTTAATGAAGTCCTCCGCGTCATAGGCCTTGTCGGCGCCGAGGGTGATGGCTTGCGGTCGCTCGGCGCGGGGTTCGATCATGTGCAGAGCCGCCACTCGTTCGGCATGCCCGTCGGCCAGCGTCAGGCAGGCATCAACCAGAAGACCATGCCGGTTCTCCATCAGCCCGTGCCCCATGAAGCTGAGCTTGGCCTCCTTGCCTTTCCCCTTGCGGAACAGCCGAGCATCACGATCAGTGGTCGAGGCATGCGTCTCGTTCGAGCGCTTCTGGCCATGGAAGTCCGCCTCCTCATTGCGCCCGCCACCCGACGGTGGCTCATCCAAGCCGTCCTTCCGCTTGAAGCTCTTCATCGACGCCCAGGCCTCGATCAAGGTGCCGTCGACTGAGAAGTGATCCGTGGAGAGAAGCTTCTTCACCTTGGGCTGCGCCAGGACAGCGTTCAAGAACTTCGCCGCGATGTCGCCCTCCAGCAGCCGGTCGCGGTTCTTCGAGAAGACCGAGTGATCCCAGGCCGCGTCGTCAACGCCGATGCCGACGAACCAGCGGAACAGAAGATCGTATTCCAGCCGCTCCATCAAAAGCCGTTCAGAGCGGATCGAATAGAACGCCTGCAACAGCATTGCCCTGAGCAGCTTCTCCGGCGGGATCGAAGGTCGCCCGATCGGCGAATACAGCGCCGCGAAGTCCCGCTCTAACGCTGCCAGCGCCTCATTCACTATCCGACGGATCGCGCGCAGTGGATGATCGCGCCGAACCCGCGCCTCGAGATCAACGTAGCTGAACAACTCGCCAGTTCGATTGTCGCCGCCGCGCACGATTCACCCTCCGCATTCTCGCGAAATGAGTGAATCACGGAGCTACCCCAACCGCGAGCCCCTTTTTCAACAGCCTGCTAATGCGAATGGTGGCGATGGAGTAGACGACGTGGCGTTCGGGACGGAGCGGGTCGCCGGCTGAAAAATTGATAAACATCGCCCCCGATAGACTGAGCCGACACCAAGTCCCACCTACCGGTGAAAAGCTGTCCTTCGCGGGACGAGGATGCGGTGAGTTCGTCGATTGGCTGGCTCGATTGCCCCAGCATCGGCAATCAAGGCGCTCGACAGATTGTTCCACCTCATTCTTCTGAATCCCCATAGAGGGTAGGGCCAAAGCGCCGATCCCGGAGAGAAGCAATGCCCCGCGAAAGACATCAGAAGCCGGAGAAGCGGAAAAGACTAGAAGGCGCTTGACTTCAAACCGCCTAATAGAGAAGCCTGTCGGTCAAGGCTCCGCAAGCTGAAACAAGAGGTTACGACGCCGGCAAGAAGATTGTCGGCCGCAAGCGCCACATTGCCGTCGATACGGATGGGCGGCTCTTGATGGTCAACCTCACCACCGCCGACATCTCCGACAATGCCAGGGCTCAGGCGGTCCTGGACGGCATCCGCAAGCGTTGGCCCTGGGTGAAGCATCTGTTCGCCGACAGCGCCTATGACCGGCTGAAGCTCATGGACAAAGCCGCCTATCTGGATTTCGTCCTCGAGATCATCCGTCGCGACGACCAGAAGGGCTTCCAGGTCCTGCCCCGCCGCTGGGTCGTCAACCGCTATACAATGTTGCCTGGAAATGGTCATTTCGCTTGGTGATTTTGGGCCTGCCGGGCCATCGAGCGGGGAACCCGGAAGATGATCTCGATGTGCGCGTCGTCGATTTCGACCCAGCGAACCATGGTGCGGATGATCTGCCGCATGCCTGTCCGCTCAAGGCCGGCGAGCCCTGCTGTGACCTTGGCGGAGAAATGTTCCAGACGGCTGACGAGGAGTGAGAGATCGTGTTCGTTCTCGGCCACCTCCACCGCCGCCTGGTGTCGCCCCTGAAGCTGGGAGAGGCGTTGCTTCAGGCCGGTGATACGCGGTTCGAATTCCGTCTTGTCGATGACGCCTTCGGCGCAGCTGTCGATCAGCCGGCGATGCCACGACGCAAGCTGGCCATCTGCCGTTCCAGGTGCGCATTTCGCTGATTGTGAGCAGCCATTTCACGCGATGGTGAGCGCTCATTTCATTTGATCGTGAGCAGGTATTTCACGCGATCATGAGCGGCCGCTTCGACCGACCTGTTCATTGATTCAGGTGTTAGCGGCTGCGTCAAGAGCGTGGGCGCGAGCGTTGTGTTTTCGCATGCTTTCTCCGGTGAGTTGAAGGCGGTGAGCGTTGTGAACGAGGCGATCCAGAATCGCATCACCGAGCGTGGGATCGCCGATGACGTCGTGCCAGTGCTGCACGGGGATTTGACTGGTGACGATTGTAGAAGCGCGGCCATGGCGATCATCGAGGATTTCCAGGAGGTCGCGGCGCTCGGCGGCGTTGAGGACCGACAGGCCCCAGTCGTCGAGGATGAGGAGCTGAACGCGCCCGAGCGTCTTGAGCAGCCGGCCATAGCGCCCGTCGCCGCGCGCCAGCGCGAGCGCCTCGAACAGACGCGGGACGCGATGTTAGAGCGTTTCATATTTTGACGGAAGCGTAGCCTGCGTTTTCGAAGTAGTTCTTGCATTCGGCTGCCTCGATGGTTTCGACGAGGTGGCCGATGTGGCGCCACGTGTCCTCGACGGTGCGTTTCTGAGCTTGTCGCATCCAGTGTTTGATCTTGGCGAAGGCCTGCTCGATTGATGGTGTGGATGGCTCCTGCTCCCGGCGTCGCATTGCGCCATAGTTGGGATGTTGTCGTCCCGAGCAAAGGAGCCATCCATGTCAGAACTTGCCACAGTTGGCATCGACCTCGCAAAGAGTGTCTTCCAGATCCATGGTGTCGATGGGAACGGTCGGGTTCTCGTACGCCGTCAGCTTCGCCGCAGCCAGTTGCTGGTGTTTTTCCAGAAGCGTCCACGATGCCTGATCGGCATGGAGGCTTGCGCAGGTTCTCACGATTGGGGGCGCAGGCTTCTGGAGATGGGGCACGACGTCCGGCTGATGCCGCCCTCCTATGTGAAGCCTTACGTGAAGCGCGGGAAGACGGATGCTGCGGATGCGGCCGCCATCTGTGAAGCCGTGACACGCCCCTCCATGCGGTTTGTCGCCATCAAGAGCGAAGCCTGCTCGTCGGTTCTGGTTCTTCACCGCACGCGAGACTTTCTGGTTCGCCAGCGCACGCAGATCGGCAACGCGATCCGGGCCCACATGACGGAGTTCGGCGTCATCGCGGCGAAGGGCGCGCAGAACGTCAATCGACTGAAGGATCAACTGGATCAACTGCCGGAAGTAGCTCGAATGCCTGTGAGTTTGCTCTTCGATCAGTTGGCCGAGACGGACAAGCGGATCGAGCGGCTGACCGACGAGCTCGAAGAGACCTACGCGCAAAGCGAGACAAGCCAGCGTCTAGCCACAATCCCAGGTGTGGGGATGCTGTCGGCGACGATCATCGCGGCGACGACGCCGGATGTCGACAATTTCGGCAGCGCAAGGGACTATGCCGCCTGGCTCGGCCTCACTCCCAAGCCGCACTCCACCGGAGGCAAGCAGAGGGTGGGCCGGATCTCGAAGATGGGCAATCGTTATATCCGACGCTTGCTGTATCTGGGCGCCATGGCGCAGATCATGCTCAGATGCAGACTCAAGCGCGAGCCGAGCTCGGACTGGCTATCGGGCATGCTGATGCGAAAGAAGACGAAGATCGTCGCCGTCGCTTTGGCGCATCGCATGGCACGAACAATATTCGCCGTCCTGAGGGACGGATCGCGTTACGAGCCGCAGTCAGCCTGACAGGCTCTCGGAATGGTCAGGGCAAAGTGAGGTGATGGCGAACAAACGGAGACGAAGAACCAGGACACCCCGATCAATCCGAAGCGCCTCGAGCGCGCTCGATTGAGTGGGACCTGTTCTCCAAGCGGATATTCATCAGGGCGCGCAGCGATCCCGTTGCACATTCAGACGCCGTATACATGGCCGCAACCGACCTGTTCACCAAACCCGATCCGATACCCTTGACCCGCAGGAGCCATCCATACACGGATTGAGGTCCGGCGAGTAGGGCGGCAGATACCAAAGCCTGGCGCCGGCAGCTTTGATCGTCTGCCTGATGGCCGCCGACTTATGGCTTCCCAGGTTATCCATGACCACGATGTCGCCGGGCTTCAGCACGGTGATGAGCTGCTGCTCGACATAAGCACGGAAGCATTGGCCGTTGATCGGTCCGTCGAAGACGCAAGGTGCTGCGAGCCGGTCCCAGCGTAGTGCACCGAGGAAGGTCAGCGTGCGCCAGTGGCCGTGTGGAGCCAAGCCGCGCAGCCGTTTGCCTTTCGGCCCCCAACCTCGCAGTGGAGCCATGTTGGTCTTGATCCAGGTCTCATCGATGAAGACCAGGCACTGTGGATCGAGACCGCTTTGCCAAGAGCGCCATCGCTGGCGCCTGCGGGCAATATCGGCACGCGCCTGCTCAAGGGCGAACAGAGTTTTTTTTGAAGCTCAGGCCTTCGCGGCGCAGGAACAGCCACACCGTATTGTGCGAGACCTTGACCCCGCGAGCATCCAGCTCGTCCTTCAGCCGACGCAGCGTCAGTTCAGAGGTCTGATTAAGCCGCTCCATAATGAAGGCCCGATGCGGCTCAAGGACGCGCTTGCGATGTCCGCCCATCTTGCCCGGCGCCACCGAGCCAGTGGCACGGTAACGCTGCGACCACTTCACTACAGAGGAAACCGCAACGCCAAAGCGCGAGGCAACCGCACGGCAGGTCTCCCCGTCGCCAACCGCCGCTACTGCACGCTCACGAAGATCATTTGAAAGCGCTCGCGTCATCAGATGCTGGCCTCCAATCCAGCCAGCATCTTGATGGGGTGGACGGCCCCCGACCCAGCGGCATCGCAATGTGCCAAGATGGCGTTGTCAAAGGACCATCAGAGGGAAGGAACCGTCCGCATGCAAGTTATCACGATTGGATTGGATATCGCCAAGAACGTCTTTCAAGTTCACGGCGTCGATAATGCTGGAAACGCGGTGCTCCGTCGAAAAGTTCGGCGCGATCAGCTTATCCCGTTGCTTCGCGATATGCAGCCGTGCCTCATCGGCATGGAGGCCTGCGCGACGGCGCACCATTGGGCGCGGGAGCTGATTGCACTCGGGCATGTGGTCAAGTTGATGCCGCTGGCTTACGTAAAGGCCTACGTCAAGCGCAACAAGAACGATGCGGCCGACGCGGAAGCGATCTGCGAGGCGGTGACGCGACCGACAATGCGGTTCGTGGCTGTCAAATCGGCGGATGCCCAGAGCATTCTGATGCTTCATCGGGCTCGCCACCTCTTGGTTCGGCAGCGCACAGCACAAATCAGCGCGATGCGGGCGCATCTGGCCGAGTATGGCGTCGTCGCACCGAAGGGCCGGGCCCATGTCCGTGGTCTAATCGAAGCTCTCGACAAGGGCGATGGGCCGCTCCCCGCGATGGCGCGACAGGTTCTTATCCTCCTCGCCCGAACGATCGAAGGGCTTGGCGCACAAATCCGGAAGATCGAGATCGAGCTTCTGGCGTGGTATCGCACGAACCAGGTCTGCCGGCGGCTTTCAACTATTCCCGGAATCGGCTTCATCACGGCGAGCGCCCTCGCTGCCACCGTCGTCGACGCAAAAGTCTTCCGCTCCGGTCGTCAATTCGCTGCTTGGCTCGGCCTTGTTCCAAAACAACATTCCTCCGGTGGCAAAGATAGAATGGGAGGCATCTCGAAGATGGGAGATCGCTATTTACGGCATCTCCTCGTCGTCGGCGCCACGGCGGTCATCCGATACACGCGGCGAAAAGCGACGACCGTCAGCACCTGGGCGAACCAGTTGCTCGAGCGTAAGCCGGCACGGCTGGTCACAGTCGCTGTCGCCAACAAGGTAGCGCGGATCGCCTGGGCGGTGATGGCGCGTGAGGAAAACTACCGCGCGACGCCGTCAATGGCTCGAGGGTAACGACGGTCGCGCGAAATAACATCCAGTTTGGGCAGGAGAGAACGACATCAGTGATGCAGATCCGGTCAAGCCGGGGATCGGGAGAACCTGAGTGATTCAACGCGCATCGCAGCGCGGCAGCTTGATGAGGGCCCGATCCACCGACACCATCATGGCCAGCGGCCTGAGGCCGCACAAAAACAGGCCGAACACATGAATGAACCTGACCGCTTCAGTATTGCCATTGTTAGAATCTTCTTGCTCAACGGGGGCCGTCCACACATGAATCACAAACATCCGGCTTTGGGAATCCTACGATTCTCTCAAAATAGGAATCGCCCTAGCTGTTTAGTCCCAAGGTTTGATGGGTTGGATCGAGCCTGAATCGTTCGGGCTCTTTTGTCCAGATTTTGCAGATGTATTCAAAGGGCGTGAGGCCCTTGAGGGTCTTCAGTCGA
>NZ_AYXE01000021.1:0-165734 GCF_000502235.1 Mesorhizobium sp. L103C119B0
GGACGCATAGGGGGAGAGAAGTGTCACCTATGTATCCGGTTCAAAGTGTTACCCATCTATCGGCTGGACACCGGCAGGCGGATGAGGGGCAGCGCCAGCCTCTGAAATGACTGCCTTGTTGCCTAAGCCCTTGCGCCCTGTGCAGCGCGGCATACCTATAGAGGATACTGCCCACGCATATCTGCCAGGATGAAAGCATGCCGATCGATCCCGTTTCCCCGCTCTTGCGCTCCGTCGTTGGCGTGCGCGCCATGGTTCCCGACGATGCCTTCACGGCCAATGCCTTGGGCACGCGCCGGGAAGGCAGCGGCGTCATCATCCGCGGCGACGGGCTGGTGCTCACCATCGGCTATCTCATCACCGAGGCCGAGGAGGTCTGGCTGACCGACCAGGACGGCCGCGTCGTGCCGGCGCATGCGCTGGCCTATGACCAGGAGACAGGCTTCGGCCTGGTGCAGGCGCTGGCGCCGCTCGGCCTGCCGGCGGTGGCGCTGGGTGACGCGTCAAAGGCCAAGATCGGCGACCCCGTGGTGTTTGCCGACGGCACCGGCCGCTCGGTCAAGGCACACATCGTCACCAAGCAGGAATTCGCCGGCTATTGGGAATATCTGCTCGACGAGGCGATCTTCATTGCCCCGGCGCACCCGTCCTGGGGCGGCGCGGCGCTCATCGGCCAGGATGGCAGCCTGCTCGGCATCGGTTCGCTGCTTTTGCAGATGAGCCGCAACGGCGAGGTCGCCGACATCAACATGGTCGTGCCGATCAACCTTCTGACCCCGATCCTCGACGATCTGCTGACGCGCGGCCAGGTGGCGAAGCCGCCACGCCCATGGCTCGGCGCCTTCTCGGCCGAGTCGAACGGCGCGGTCGTGGTGATGAGCGTCGCCGAAGGCGGCCCCGCCGCCAAGGCCGGCCTGCGCCAGGGTGACATCATCTCCGACGTTCGCGATGGCGAGGTCGACGGGCTCGCCGATTTCTACCGCAAGCTATGGCAGAATCCGGCGGGTTCGGAGATTCCTCTCAGGGTCGTACGCGACGGCCGCGAAACCTGGCTCAGGGTAAAATCCGCCGACCGCAACAGTTTCTTGAAGAAACCGCATCTGCAGTGAAAGCCAATCTCCCCCCAAGTGGGGGAGATTGGCTGCCCCCTCAATCTCCGCATACCCTAAAAGGCGTCCCTGTGTCCCACTCCGCGAAGGGCACGACCCGGCCTTCGACCGACACGACACTGTCCACCTTGCTGCCATCCTCCTGCGTCTTCATGCTTTTGCCTTTGCCGGTAAGCACATCGTAGTCGCAGCTGCTATCGATTATGTCGGTCTGGTATTTGTAACTGTCATAGGCCACGCCGGCGACGACGAAGGCTTCGTTGCGCCAGGCGATGGTCAGCGTCATGTCGGTCCGCTCGCCGGGGCCGATCAGCCCCGGCAGATAGATCTTGATCGAGCCGTTGGGCAGCAAGGTCAACTCCGGTTCGATGCCGGAGCCCTCATAATGCGGCTGGTCGTAGTCGTTCCATTCGCCGTAGACCTGCTCATGCACGACGCCGGCGGGTTTCAGAAAATTGTACTTTTTGTCCCTCAGGAAGAAATGCATGTCCATGGTATCGTCTTCGGGCTCGGTCTCGACGATCATCGCCAGATCGGCGGCGCCGTCGCCATTGAAGTCGCCGGTCAGCGCGGTGATGATTTTCTGGGTTTCGATCGGTTCGGCCAGTGCCGAGGTCGGCAGCAGAAGGATGAGGCCGAGTAACATCGCTCGCATGGCATTTCCCCCGAATTGCAGTCTGCCTTGCCCGGCTGACCAGCAGGAAACTGCCACGGGCGTCGGCTGCGGCGCAAGCCGGCTCGCAATAGGCTAGGGGGTATCGACGCCGCTGACGGAAACTGGCATCGACAGCCGATACAGCCGGCCCGGCAACAACGAGGTGATGATGGCGCCGTTCAAGGTCGATCCCGACAAGGTTCATGAATTCCCCGATCCCGACAGTTTTTACGCCTGGCTGCGCGAAAATCATGCCGGCGAGAGCGAGGTCTGGATCAAGGTCCACAAGGTCGGCTCGGGCCTCGCCTCGATCACGCCGAAGCAGGCCATCGACGTGGCGCTGTGCTTCGGCTGGATCGACGCCATACGCAAGCCGCTCGACGACAAGAGCTTTCTGCAGCGCTACACGCCGCGCGGCAAGAAGAGCATCTGGAGCAAGATCAACATCGACAATGTCGCCCGCCTGGTCGAGGAGGGCCGCATGACCGAACACGGGCTGAAACAGGTCGAGGCGGCCAAGGCCGACGGCCGCTGGGACCGCGCCTATGCCTCAGGCAAGGACATGAAGATCCCTGACGATCTGCAGGCCGCCATCGACGCCGAGCCGAAGGCGAAGGAGATGCTGGCAAAGCTTTCCGCCCAGAACCGGTTCGCGCTGGCGTTTCGAACGCACAACATGAAGACGGAGGCGGGGCGCAGGAAGAAGATCGAGGCTTTTGTCGAGATGCTGAAGCGCGGCGAGACGATCTATCCGCAGAAGCGGTGAGGCGACGGCAAGCGGCTGCCATGGCGCGCGCAGCTAAAAACCCGCGTGTGAGGTTCTGGCCTCCCTTTCTCGGACATAACCTATTGTTTTTACGGTATTTTCCACTCGGCGTGTGGATGATAGCTGCGATAGTGGAAAAACATAGCAACATATTGTTAATTAAGAGTTTTCCACTATGTTAACTTGATCCTGGCTTAAGAGTGGAAAACGATGCTGAGAGAGTTGACCGGCGAGCAGCGGCGCCAACTCATAGATACGCAACAGGTCTACGAGGCCTGGCAGCGTGCTGATGACCAGCGCCAAAGGCGCTTTGCAGGCAGCATGCGCTGGGTTGAGCGCAGCGGTGCTGAATACCTGCTGCGGAAGGTCCGGCAGGTCGAGAATTCACTCGGGCCGAAAAGCAGCCAGACGGAGAAGGCGTTCGCTGCGTTTTCCGAGGGCAGGGTGCAGAACAAGGATCTGCTGGCAGGTCTAGCCGATCGCCTGAACGGCCTAGCGAAAGTCAATGTGGCAATGGGGTTGGGCAGGGTACCGGCCATCGCCGCACGGATATTGCGGCGGTGCGCCGAAACAGACCTGCTGGGCAAGCAGTTGCTGGTCGTCGGCACGAATGCGCTGTTCGCTTACGAGGCTCTGGCGGGCGTCCAGATCACCAGCGGTCTCACGGCAACCGGCGACATCGACCTGCTCTTCGATTCCCGACGCCGCATCAGCTTCGTGACCGGCGAGAGGGTAAGCCAGTCCGGCCTGATAGGCGTGTTGCGTAAAGTGGACAGGTCCTTCAAGCCGCTCCAGCCCCGGGCCTTCAGGGCAGCGAACCGTGATGGCTATCTGGTCGACCTGATCCGTCCGCAGGCAAGACATGTCCTCAAGGACAACGCCACTACCTCGATTACACAGCTTGCCGACGATCTCGACAGCGCACCCATGGAGGGGCTGCAATGGCTCATCAACGCTCCAAAGGTGGAGGCTGTGGCGATCGATGAGCGTGGCTATCCCGTAAGCATGCCGACGGTCGACCCTCGAATGTTCGCTCTGCACAAGGCTTGGCTGGCCACGCTGCCTGATCGGTCTGCGGTCAAGGCAATGAGAGATCGTGAACAGGCGGAAGCGGCTACACGCATTGCCACGGGCTATCTTGCGCTTCCGCTGGACAGCGAGCATCTCAAAGGGCTTCCGGGGGCACTGCTGGACGCTGCGGCCGCAACGCTCTCTCTGCCTGGCCCGAGCGGCTTTTCCGAAGACCTTCCAATTGAGCCCGACTGGTAGCGGCCGCGCTAGCACGCCATGCTACGAAAATAGCATTCTCGCCTCGCGAAATGTGATGCTACGGTTCCCGGCGCACCCAGGGCGGAGGGGTTGCCAAGAGGAGAAGTGGCGGGCGCTGGCCCGGATTTCAGCGAGAACCGGACGGAGCTGTTGAACCATTGCAAGGCCGCCGCGTTTTCCAGCGTCGGCCACAAGGGAGGAACCACCTGTGAAAGCATCCTATCTCGTCTCAGCCGCGCTGCTTGCGGCGACTGCGATGCCGGCGGCGGCCGGCGAAATTTCCGACGGCAAGGTCAAGATCGGCATCCTCAACGACCAGTCGGGCGTCTATGCCGATTTCGGCGGCAAATGGTCGGTCGAGGCCGCCAGGATGGCGGTCGAGGATTTTGGCGGCAAGGTGCAGGGCGCGCCAATCGAGATCGTCAACGCCGATCACCAGAACAAGCCCGACATTGCCTCCAACATTGCGCGCCAGTGGTACGACACCGAGCAGGTCGACGCGATCATGGAACTGACGACATCCTCGGTGGCGCTCGCCGTCCAGGGGTTGTCCAAGGAAAAGAAGAAGATCGACATCGTTACCGGAGCGGCATCGGCCGACCTGACCGGCAAGCAATGCTCGCCCTACGGTTTCCACTGGGCTTACGATACCCACTCGCAGGCGGTCGGCACCGGCGGCGCGCTTGTGCAGCAGGGCGGCGACAGCTGGTATTTCATCACCGTCGACTATGCCTTCGGCTATTCGCTGAAGGAGCAGACCTCAAAGGTTGTTGAGGCAAGCGGCGGCAAAGTGCTGGGCGAGGTGCGTTACCCCTTGGGATCGACGGATTATTCCTCCTTCCTGCTGCAGGCGCAGTCCTCCGGCGCCAAGGTTATCGGCCTTGCCAATGCCGGCCTCGACACCTCCAATACCATCAAGCAGGCGGCCGAGTTCGGCATCGTCGCCGGCGGCCAGCGGCTGGCAGCACTTCTGTTCACGCTTGCCGAGGTGCACGGCCTCGGCCTGCAGGCGGCGCAGGGCGTGGTGCTCACCGAAGGGTTTTACTGGGACCGCGACGACAAGAGCCGCGACTTCGCCGGGCGCTTCTTCAAGCGCACCAACCGCATGCCCAACATGATCCAGGCCGGCACCTATTCGGCGGTGCTGCAATATCTCAAGGCCATCGACAAGGCCGGCACCGACGAAACCGAGGCGGTCGCCAAGCAACTCCATGAAATGCCCGTCGACGACATCATCAACGCCAACGGCAAGGTACAGGCCGACGGCTCGATGGTGCACGACATGTATCTCTATCAGGTCAAGAAGCCCGAGGAGTCGAAGAAGGACTGGGACTACTACACCTACCTTGCGACCATTCCGGGCGACAAGGCCTTCATCAAGGCTGAAGACAGCGGCTGCCCGCTCGTCACCAAGTGACGCTGGCGCAAGCCGTGGCCGTCCAGCCGGACGGTGCCGGAATCAAGCCGCGGGTGGTGCTCTCCGCCCGCGGCCTGCGGCGCGACTTTGCCGGTTTCGTCGCCGTCAACAATGTCGACCTCGACGTCCATCACGGCCAGATCCATGCGCTGATCGGGCCGAACGGCGCCGGCAAGACGACAATCTTCAACCTCTTGACCAAGTTCCTGCAGCCGAGCAGCGGCAGGATCNGCTCGACAATGTCCGCGTCGCCTTGCAGCGGCCGAGCGGGCTCGGCTTCCAGTTCTGGCGCTCGCTGGCCGCGCTTGACCAACTGACTCCACGGGCGCGCGAACTGCTTGCCGTCGTCGGTCTCGACGATGTCGCGCATCGTCCGGCCGGCGATCTCTCCTATGGCAGGAAGCGCGTGCTCGAGATCGCCACCACGCTGGCGCTCGACCCGAAAGTGCTGCTGCTCGACGAGCCGATGGCCGGCATGGGGCACGAGGATGTCGGCGTCATTTCCGGCATCATCCGCTCGCTGGCAACGGACCGCGCCGTGCTGATGGTCGAGCACAATCTCACCGTCGTCGCCGACCTCTGCGACTGGATCACCGTCATGCAGCGCGGCCAGGTGCTCGCCGCCGGCGACTACGCGACGGTGAGCAACGATGAGCGCGTCAGGGTCGCCTACATGGGGACCGAGCAGGGGGACCGAGCATGAGTGAGCCGCTGCTTGCCGTGCGCGATCTCCATGCCTGGTATGGCGAGGGCCATGCGCTGCATGGCGTCAACCTCGACGTTTTTCGCGGTGAGACCGTGACGCTGCTCGGCCGCAACGGCGTCGGCAAGACCACAACGCTGCGCGCCATCATGGGGCTGGTCCGCAAGCGCAGCGGCAGCGTCGCGTTCGACGGCAGCGACCTGATGCGCCTGCCGCTGCATCGTGTTGCCCATCGCGGCATCGGCTTCGTGCCGGAGGAACGCGGCATCTTCGCCACGCTCACCGTCGACGAGAACCTGATCCTGCCGCCGGTGGTGGCCAAGGGCGGCATGAGCGTCGACGAGATCTTCGATCTCTTTCCCAACCTCAAGGAGCGGCGCAACAGCCCCGGCACCAAACTCTCCGGCGGCGAACAGCAGATGCTGGCCATCGCCCGCATCCTGCGGACGGGCGTGCAGATGCTGCTGCTCGACGAGCCGACCGAGGGCCTGGCGCCGGTCATCGTCCAGCGCATCGGCGAACTGCTGGCAACCTTGAAGAAGCGCGGCATGACCATCCTGCTCGTCGAGCAGAATTTCCGCTTCGCCGCGCGCATCGCCGACCGCTTCTATCTGATGGAGCATGGCAAGGTGGTGGAGGGTTTTGCCGTAAGCGAGCTTGCCGCTCACACGCAACAGCTGCACGATGTGCTTGGGGTATGATGACGACAGCCCACGGCAGTACCCCCACCCCGCTGATGCGCAGCGACCCTCCCCACAAGGGGGAGGGTGGAGGGCCACCGCCCTACCTCCCCCTTGTGGGGAGGTCGGACCGAAGGTCCGGGTGGGGGTACGTGCCGCACAGACGCATCCCGCTTGCAACACCCTCGGTGACGGCGCCATGACCATGATCTTCGGCATCCCCGTCCAGGCCTTGCTCGGCCAGATGCTGGTCGGGCTGATCAACGGCTCCTTCTACGCCATGCTGAGCCTCGGCCTGGCCGTCATCTTCGGCCTGCTGCGCATCATCAATTTCGCCCATGGCGCACTCTATATGCTCGGCGCCTTCATCGGTTACCTGCTGCTCGTCCATCTCGGCATCGGCTACTGGCCGGCGCTGCTCCTGGTTCCGCTCATCGTTGGAGTCTTCGGCATGGCGGTCGAGCGCGTGGCGCTGTCGCGGCTCTACCGCCTGGATCCGCTCTACGGGCTGCTGTTCACCTTCGGCCTGGCGCTGGTCATCGAAGGCGTGTTCCGTTTCTACTACGGCGTGTCGGGCAACCCTTATGCCGTTCCGGCGCAGCTTGCCGGCGGCACCAATCTCGGCTTCATGTTCCTGCCCAACTATCGCGGCTGGGTGGTGGTGGCCTCGCTCATTATCTGCATCGGCACCTGGCTCCTGATCGAAAAGACCAGGCTCGGCTCCTATCTGCGCGCCGCGACCGAGAATCCGGAGCTGGTGCAGGCCTTCGGCGTCAACGTGCCGCTGCTGCTGACGCTCACCTATGGGCTCGGCGCGGCGCTCGCCGGCCTTGCCGGTATTCTCGCCGCGCCCGTCTACCAGGTCAGTCCGCTGATGGGCTCCGATATCATCATCGTCGTCTTTGCCGTCGTTGTGGTCGGCGGCATGGGTTCGATTCTTGGGGCCATCGTCACCGGCTATATGCTCGGCCTCGCCGAGGGCCTGACCAAGGTGTTCTATCCCGAGGCGTCGAACCTCGTCGTCTTCGTCATCATGGCGATCGTGCTGCTCCTGCGCCCCGCCGGCCTGTTCGGAAGGGACGCCTGAGATGAGCGAGGCAGCCCTTCACGACCAGCGCACCGCCGCCTCCGTGCGGCTTAAGCGGGTATTGCTGGCATTGGCCATACTGGCGCTGATAGCCGCGCCCTTCTTCGTCTATCCGATCTTCCTGATGAAGATGCTGTGCTTCGCGCTGTTTGCCTGCGCCTTCAACCTGCTGCTCGGCTACACTGGGCTGCTGTCGTTCGGCCACGCCACCTTCTACGGCGCCGCCGCCTATTTCTGCGCCTACGCCGTCAAGGCATGGGGCTGGCCGCCCGAGGCCGGCATCCTGCTCGGCACCGCCGGCGCGGCCGTGCTCGGCCTGGTCATGGGCTTCCTCGCCATCCGCCGGCAAGGCATCTATTTCTCGATGATCACGCTGGCGCTGGCGCAGATGTTTTATTTCTTCTGCGTCCAGGCGCCGTTCACCGAAGGCGAGGACGGCATACAGGGCGTGCCGCGCGGGCATCTGTTCGGCATCGTCGATCTCAACGTCACGCTCAACATGTATTTCGTCGTGCTTGCCGTCTTCCTCATCGGCGTCTTCGCCGTCTGGCGCATCGTCAACTCGCCGTTCGGCATGATCCTGCGTTCGATCCGCGAGAACGAGAACCGCGCCATCTCGCTGGGCTATTCGGTCGGCCGCTACAAGCTCGCCGCCTTCGTCATGTCGGCAGCCCTTGCCGGGCTTGCCGGCGCGACCAAGGCGATCGTCTTCCAGTTCGCGACGCTGACCGACGTCACCTGGCAGATGTCGGGCGAGGTGATCCTGATGACGCTGCTCGGCGGCATTGGCACCATGGTCGGTCCTGTCGTCGGCGCCGGCCTCGTCGTCGGGCTGGAAAACACGCTCGCCACCTCCGGCTTCCCGGTGACCATCGCCACCGGCCTGATCTTCATGATCTGCGTGCTGGTCTTTCGCCGCGGCATCGTCGGCGAGATTTACGCGCGCTGGCTGGCGCCGGCCAACGGCGAGGCGGGCCGCGATCAATAGGTGATGGTCACCACCACCGTGTCGGTGTAGACGCCGGCCGAGGGCGTCGTCTGCGGCGGCACGCGGCCGTAGACGATGAGCGGTTGCGCCAAGCCGGTTCCGGTGCCGGCCACCGTGCTTCCCGGCGTTCCGGCGTCACCCCAGGGCTGCGAGCGCGCGGCGTCCTTGTAGAGGCCGTAGGTGACCCGCTCGCCGCCCTTCGACATCTTGCGATTGGTCGGCGTGCCGCCTGTCGTGCCGCCATTCAGGGAAACCGTATAGGCGGTCGACGGCGTGCAGGTGACCGAGACCTGGCCGGTGGCATCGGCATTGGCGTCGAGCACGCCCTTGGAGCCGAAATCGATGTTCTGGGTGGCGACCAGGCAGTTTGCCGCGACCGTGGCGTTGATGGTGAAGGTCGGATCGGGCGCCGTCAGACCGAAGCCGGTGTTGCAGCTGTTGCCGAGCAGGTCGTTCTGGTAGCGAAACTCGACGTGGATGCCCGAAAATATCGACTGATAGGTGCCCGGCGGAACCGCTGACTGGCCGCCGGTCACCCGAGCGTAGATCGTGGCGCTGCCGGATGCATTGCCGATGAGAATGGGCACCAGCACCTGCGGCGGCGGGCGCGATGCATAGGCCCAGGTATAGGAACCCCACGCGACGCTCATTCCGGGGTCCGAATAGAGCTGGTAGTTAAGGCTGTTGGCGCCGCTCGCCATCTGCCTGGCTGCCGCCGAGGTAGCACCCCCACTGCCGGCGCCGATATGCGGACAGAACAGGATGCGCACCACGCCGCCGGTGCAATTCATGTTGAGTGTCGCCGTCGCGGTGGCTGCGGTGGCCGACAGCGTGTCGATGAGACCGAAATTCATGTCGGTGACGGTACCGGTGCAGCTCTGCGCCCGGGCCAGCGACGGGAGCAGTACGAGGATTATAACGACTGCAGCGCGCATCATTTGGCCTGGGATTTTCATTGGCACACCACATCCTTGATCGTCACTTGCCGGCCTCGCACCGCTTCGAACGGGAAATCCGCTCGGCACGAGCTGCCGTCCGCCAGACCGACCACCACCGCATTCTGCTTGCNGCACCGCTTCGAACGGGAAATCCGCTCGGCACGAGCTGCCGTCCGCCAGACCGACCACCACCGCATTCTGCTTGCCGAGGCCCTTGATGTAGGCCTGCCCATCATAGCCGACGACGAAATCTTCCGTGCCGCCGTCGACGCGGCCGGCAAGCCCGGCTTCGAGTGGCGTTCCGCTCGAGTCGACCAGCGTCACCAGCGCGGCCTGCGCCGCCTCAGACACGCCGAACTTCAGCACGACGCCGTTGCGGTCGGCTGGGACGACGGTCTCCTTGGTAGCCGGGACATCCGCGTCGACTGGTAGATTCTTCGGGTCGATGGAGACCGTGTTCAGCTCATAAGAGTTGAGCCCGGTGACCAGGATGCGGCCTTTGCTGTCGGTCCTGCCTACCGGCCGGTTCTGATGCAAGACCTCGACATCAGGCGTGCCGACATCGACGACGGCAAAGGCATCGTCGATGCGGTTGGTGGCGAACACCCCGCCGCCTGCGACCGCAATGGCGCCGTCCATCTGGCCGGTCACGCGAAAGTCCTTGTCGAATTGCTGGGCGCCGGCCTCGAAACGCGCAAACGGCGCGCGGTAGCTGACCGCTGCCGAACGATTGGGTACCTCGCCCTCCGAGGTGCGCAGCCGCCAGCCGATGCTGCCGTCCTCGGCCCGCTCCGATTTGGCGAGGTCGGCAGTGACATTGAGGCCGTCAGGGCCTTGCTCGACGCCTGTCGACGCCGAGATCTCGTCGTTGAACGGGATCGAAATCCCGGCGAACACGCCATAGCTGCTGTCGTCGTCGAGATCGGCGAAGGCGGTGGCATAGAGCGTGCTGCGCTTGAAGATCGCCTGGCTGTAGGACAGGCCGACGATCTGGCTGCTTTCGCCCTCGGCGCTCTTCAAATGCGTATAGGACAGGTTGAGGCTGGAGAAATCGATCGGCATCGGCACGCTGAGTGTCACCTGGTCGACCGCGCGCGGCACGCCGGCGCTGAAACGGGTGAAGTCGTCGGGGTCGAGAACCGGCTCCGCCGTCACCGAGGCGATGTCTTCATAGCCGCCAAAGGCCCGCTGCATGTGGGCGTTGATCGCCCAGCCGTCATAGCCGAATTCGACACTGGCATCGACCAGCGAGCCGGTGCGCCGGTCATGATGGCTGCCGGCGACCGCCAGCGAAGCTGCGCCATATGCCCCGAGCGGGAAGGCAGCACCTATGCCGCCATTGATCAGATCGGCGCCGCCCTCGGCATGGGCTTCCAATGTCAGCCGGTCGGTCACGCCGTAACGCGCGCTGGCGACCCCCATGACGCGGCCGTCATAATCGTCGGAGGAGATGCCGAAATTGCGCCGCGCCATCCCTGCCTCGACGGAAAAGTCGAGCAGTCCCTGGCGCAACAGCATGCTGGAGGCATAGAACGGCAAGGTGGCCGTGGTCTCGCGGCCGAGGCTGTCGCGCAGCACCACCTGCGCCTGTCCGGCGCCCGTGAACACCGGCAGATTGGTGACCTGGAACGGCCCGGGCTGGATGTCGCCGGAATAGGTGCGCACGTTCTGCGTATAGACCTCGAGCGTCGACGGCACCGCCGCCGTGCCGCCGAAGGAGGGCAGAGGTAGCGTCACCAGGTCCGATCGCAGGTGGAAGTTGCGTTGCGCCTGGATGCCGCCGAGATAGATCGGACGCGTCCACGACAATCCACCGGAGATGAAGTCGCCGGCGCGGTAGGTCATCAGCCGGTCGGGGTCGGAATAGCTCCATGTCGTGTTGAGCCGCGTGAAGCCGCCCAGCCTGCCGTCGGAATAGCCGGCGATGAAGGATTGGCTGAGCGTTCCATAGGGGCTGAACACGCGCGCATCGAAGCCGCCGGAAACGCCTTGGAACAGCTCGACGTCCTTGTCGAACAATGTGTTGGAGCTGGCAAACAGCGAATAGTTGAGAACCGCGCCCAAGCCCGATTGCGGCGCCGGCCGGTCCTGCAAGCGCAAGCCGAGATCGACCATGCGCGCCTCGCGGCTGTCATTGGCGGCGGTGACGTAGAGGCGCTGGGCTACCTCATCGATCCGAAACGAAACGTCGGCCAACTGGTCGAGCCTGACCAGGCCGCCGGCGTCGGCTATGTCCTCCGGCGGTTTCAGGCCGACCTCCTTCAGCTCTTGGGGCGCCGCCGCCAGCCCACCATCCGGCATCTCGATAAAATTGCCGACCAGCTTGGTCGAAACGTCGTTGATGAACACCTCGAGATAGAGGCTGCGGCCCGCTGGTAAAACGGAAGCCGGCTGTTCGAGGTTCGTCACGGCCGGAAATTCCTGCGAACGCACCGCCAAGCAAGGTGTGAAAGTCGCAACCGCGACGATGACAGCGACGCTACTTGCCCTTGACGGCAACGTTGGCATCGAAGGGTCCAAGATCGCTCTGTGCCTTCAAAAGCACGGAGCCCGCGGACAGTGATTTGCCGCTGCCGATCGGCCACTGCATGGTCGCGCCGCCCAGGACATAACCGACGAGCCCGTTTCGGTTGCCGAGCTTTTTGCCGTTCTGGGTCAGGGATAGGTTGGACAAGCGGAGACGACTTTCACCGGTATTGCTGGCTGTCAGCACAAGACTGCCGCCCTTGCGCGAAACACTCCAGGCGACTGCCGGCGCGGCCGCATCGGCGTCGCGGAAAAACACCGGCACGGAGTAGCGCAGCGCGAGCGCGACCGTACCGGCCTTCTTGCGCGACGGGTCGGGTAACTCGTCGACGATGACGCGGTAGCTTTCCTCGGCCCGCACCGGCGCCTTGCTGACGCGCACGACGCGAACCACGTATTGGGCATTGGGTCCGAGTTTGGTCGATGGCGGGCTGGCGACGACGTCGGTAGTCGGCGTCAGCGTCTCGATCCCGCCAGCCTGGCTCCAGGCGAAGACGCGTATCTGCACATTGATCGGCCGCTTGGGGTCATCGTTGCTGAGGTTGAGAACCGCCGAGGCGTCGGGCGAGATCAGCTCGAGACCTGTCGGCGCCACCCTGAGCGAAGCGGCTTGTGAGAGACCGGCGCACAGCAACAGAACAGCCGTGGCTCCGATGCGTGAAAGCATGGATCGCATGATCGTCCTCGTGTTGGTATCGATTGTCAGTACGTTATGGTGATCGCAACGGTGTCGGTGTAGAGGCCCGCCGCCGGTGTCGTCTGCGGTGGAACACGCCCGTAGACCGTCAGCGGCTGAATGGCGCCGTTGCCGGTTCCGCCGACCGTGTCGGTGGGGATCGTGGTGCCCCAAAGCTGCGTCCGGGTGCTTTCCCTGTAGATGGTGTAGTCGATCGTCGCCGACGCCGGCCCGGTCATCTTGCGAACAGCAACCGTTGCGCCCGCGCCCGCTCCGGCGCTCAGACCAACATTGTAGGACTTGCCGGTCGTGCATTGCACGTTGATGGTGCTGGTCTGGTCGACATTCGCATCAATGACACCGTGCGAGCCGAAATCGAGATCGCTCGCCGTCTGCACCTTGCATTCGTCGGTAATCGTGATGCGGACATTCATGCTGCCCGTCGCGGTCGCGGCGATCGCGGGCAGGATGGGAAGCAGCGACGCTCCCGCCAGCAGCGCATATTTCAGCAATCTCATGCGTGTTTCCTCCGTCGGGCAGACCGTTCCTCGCAACACAGTCTTGACCCGGATTTCACTCCTACAGCTCCTCCGTTGCATGCTTCGCAAGACATCAACGATACAGTAATGTCATAAGCGAACTGTGCAATGATTATTACAACTTAGATTCGGATTGCGACAGCGAATAACTTCGGTATGTATCGGATAATTTTGGTTAATATTTGGTTAACAGAGATGAAATGGACATTTTTCCGAAGTGAAAGTTTGTCTGTCGAAAATTTATTTTGCTTCTCGTGCCGAAAAGGCGAAATATCTGGCAACTCATCTGGATTTTGTAGAGTCTCACCTGTCGTCCTTTATTATCGATATTTCGCGGCGTGCACCGGCGCCAAGCAGCCATCGCCATAGCCGCGCCGGTAGCTGTTCGCGCCTGTCCAAGCCTTGCGGTCGTGCTGACAGGGCCGCATTCGCCAAAACCGTGTTCCGCCCGGCCCAAGCATGGCCGTCCCGGCTGAGATAAATCCACCGCCGTCGGATCGCGGCGAAACACATGCGAATCGTTCTTGCCACGCTGGCCCGGATTTCCTTCGGCGGCGCATCGGCCGGACGGGAGATGCGCCTGTTGTCCCTTGGAGCCATGATCCACGACCGGCAGCCGCGCGGACCGGCTGCCAGACGTCAGAAAAGGAAGAACGATGAAGAAGACCTATGAAAAGCCACAGCTCGAAAAGCGCCAGAAGCTGTCGCGTGTGACCGCTGTCGCCGGCCCATCAGTGACCAGTGAGAGCTGACGCCGTCGACCGGCATCGAACCACCAGCGGACAAGGAGAGCAGTCATGGATCAGCATGCGAACCCGTCACCCGGCTTCAGGCGCAATCCGGGCAAGGTGATCACCGTCGAGCCCTTCACCGGGCGTGTCGTCGTGTTTGCAAACGGCACCATCATCGCTTCCTCGGCAAAAGCCAAAATGGTGACCGAGCCGCCCCATCCCTTCTCCTTCTACATCCCGTTCGAGGACATCGACTTCCGCAAGCTCAAGAAGACGGAGCGGTCGACGCTGTGCCCCTACAAGGGTGACGCCAGCTACTGGAACGTGCTGCCGGCGGGTGAAACCGGCAACGACGCGATGTGGGCCTATGAGCAGCCCTTCGACGAGATGGCCGAGATTCGCGCCCACGGCGCCTTCTATCCCGACCGGGTCGCCATCGACGCCACGCCGCGCTAGCGCGTCATGCCTGTCGCCCAAAAGTGCCCAGCGTTCTTGGAGCCGACGACAGGCATGAACAGAGGAATTTTTTCAGATCAGCCAAAGCTGTCCTCACCCGGGGGCGCAGCGGTTTTGCGGCAACGGCATGCCGAAACGAAGACAAAAGGTCATGGACGAAAAGCAGAGAGCAATTCTCGACGAAATCCCGCGCCTGCGCCGCTATGCGCGCTCGCTGCTGCGCGACCGCGATTCCGCCGACGATCTCGTCCAGGACTGCCTGGAGCGGGCGCTGCTGCGGCTGGACAACTGGCAGACGGGAGAGAGCCCGCGAAAATGGCTGTTCACGATCATGCATCATCTGTTCATTGACCAGATGCGCAAGGTGAACCGGCGTGGCGAGGCCTCGATGCTGCCGCTGGAGGCCGGCGAGGTGCAGGCCTCTCCCGCCGACCAGCTGGAGAACGTCGCCGCGCGCGAGATCATCGACGCGCTGCAGGCGATCAGCCCGGACCGCCGTGCCCCGCTGACCATGGTCGCCATCGAAGGCTTCTCCTATGCCGAGGCCGCCGAGATGCTCGGCGTGCCGGCCGGCACGCTGATGTCGCGCATCGCGCGCGGCCGCGAGGAACTGCGCGGCCTGCTCGAGGACAATGCGCGCCGCCGCGCGATAAGGATCGTCGAGCCAGGCCCGGCCAGGGCGGTTCCAATCAGGGCGCCAATGGCATGACGAGCCCCAATCGCATGATGACGCCTTACGGCATGGTCCGGCACGATTGCAGGCCTTGTCCGCACTGTGGGCGCGGCGCACCCGGTAACGCTTTCTTCTCTGCTTGCGTGCATAGTGGCGGCGACGGAGTGAGCGAAACCAGGGCATGGCTGAAGAGAAAATACGCAACGGCGAATTCTGGGCGCTTGCGCTCGAACGCGCTCATCTCGGCGTATGGGACTGGGATATTTTGAGCGGCGACTGTTTCTATTCGCCGACCTGGTCGCACATGCTGGGTTATGAGGATGGCGAGCTTGCCAACAGCGACGACCTCTGGCTGAAGCTGACGCATCCCGACGACCGCCAGCGGGCGCTGGCCAGCGGAGAGCGGCACATTTCCGGCCTGACCGCCTCGATCGAGACCGAGCTACGCCTCAAGCACAAGGACGGCCACTGGATCTGGGTGCTGGACCGCGGCGGCATTGTCGAGCGTGACGAGACGGGCAGGCCGGTCAGGCTGATGGGCGTGCAGACCGACATCAGCCGGCAGAAAGAGGCGGAAGCCGAACTGGAGCGGGTCAATGTGCGCTTTCGCCTGGCGCTGGCGGCCAGCGGCACCGGCATCTGGCATCACGATATCGACGCCAACAAGAGCTATTGGGACGCCCGCACCAGGGAGATATTCGGCCTGGTCGCCGACACCGACGAGGTGGCTGCCGACCTTTGGCATTCCTATCTGCACCCCGACGACAAGGATGCCGCAGAGCGCGCCCATCTGGCGCCGCTTTCGACCGACGGCGTCGTCGCCGCGCAATACCGCATCGTCAGGCGCGACGGCGAAATCCGCCATGTCGAATCGCTGGTGCGCTTCATCGCGGCGCCCGAGACGGCGGGCCAGATTCTCGGCACCGTGCGCGACATCACCGAGGACAAGAAGCGCGAGCGGGAACTCGCCTACGCCGCTCACCACGATGCGCTGACCGGCCTGTTGAACCGTGCCGCCTTCGACCGGCTGCTGGCCGTGCATATCGCCACCGAGCGGGCTTTGCCGCTGGCGGTGTTCTATGTCGATCTCGACTACTTCAAGGCGCTCAACGACTTTGCCGGCCACGCCGCCGGCGACCTGGCGCTGAGGGGTGTCGCCGCCGGTATTCTGGGCTGCCTGCCGGCATCGGCGCGTGCCGCGCGCCTCGGCGGCGACGAGTTCGCGCTGCTGGTGCCCAATTGCCAATCGGCCAAGGCCGAGGCGCTGGCCGGCGCGATTCTTGCGGCGGTCCGTGACGCCGACCTCGGACTGCCGGCGACCTCGCGAAAACTCGCGGCCAGCATCGGCATCGCCTTCGTCGAGGACACCACCACCACAGTTGCCGATGCGTTGGCCTGCGCAGACGACGCCTGCTATGCCGCCAAGGCGGCCGGGCGCAATCGCTTCGCGGTGTTTTCGGCCGATGCGGCGTCGGGCTCCGGCGGCCTCAACGCGGCGCGTGTCGCCGCCGACACGGTCGACGCCATGGATGACGGGCGGCTGAAACTGTTCGGCCAGGAGATCCATCTTCTGGGCCAGCCTTGGAAGGAGAGCCGCCATGTCGAGGTGCTAGCGCGGCTTGCCGGGCGCAATGGCAAGCTGATCCCGCCCAGCGAATTCATTCCGGTCGCCGAGCGCTTCGGCATTGCCTCGCGGTTGGACCGCTGGATCATCAGGACAGCGCTTTCGCAGCATGGCGAGGCGATGCGGTCAGGCGCCATCATGCTCGGCTTCAATCTGTCGGCGCAGACGCTGAGCGATCCGCTGCTGTGGGATTTCGTCGACGCCGTCATCGCCGAGACCGGGGCGCCGCATTCCGGCATCGGTTTCGAGATCACCGAGACCGCGGCCGTCACCAATTTCGACGCCGCCGAGCAGTTCGTGCGCAAGGCGCGCGAGCGGCAATGCCGCGTCAGCCTCGACGATTTCGGCGCCGGCATGAGCTCGTTCGAATATTTGCGGCGCTTTCCGGTCGATCAGATCAAGATCGACGGCTCGTTCATCGAGAATATCGCGGAAAGCCGTTTCGACCGCGAGATCGTCTCGGCCATAGCGGGCATCGCCAAAAGTCTCGGCTGCGCGGTGGTGGCCGAAAAGATCGAACAGCAGGAAGCGCTCGACATTCTGCGCGGTATGGGCGTGGCCTATGGCCAGGGTTTTCTGCTTCACCGGCCGGAGCCGCTCGAGGCGATCGTCGCGCGGGCCGGCGAACAGTCACCGGCCAGCGGACAGTCGCCGGAAAAGCGCTTCGGCTGACGGCTTCTCATCGCCTCGGGCTCGCGCGACTTGTCCGGCTAACCGGCGTCGGCCTTTTCCTGCTTTCGCTGCGCCGCCTCCTTCTTGCGGCGCAACACCTCATCTGTACCGACAAGGTCCTTCGAGGCGCCGGAAATGGCGGTCGAGACGACGGCGGGCGGATCGCTGGCCGGAAAACTGTCTTCGAGGCCTGATTGCAACTGCTCCTCGAGCGTCTGCGGGTTCTCGGAGCGGCCTTCGGCGCGGCGCTCGCCAACGGCTTCGACATCGCTCTTGGTGTCGGGGTGAGCGCGGGCTTCCGATATCGTCGACACCACCAGTTCGATTGCGAACTCTTTCATCGCCTCGGCTTGCGGCCCATCGACATCGGAGTCTTCGATCAGCCGGATGAGCGACTTTTCCAGGGCGCCCAGTTCCTTGACGCCCTGACACCGCGCCAGACGCTTGGTGAGCGAACCGATCAGCGCCGGGGCAAAGGTCGAATAGGCAAGCCTGCGTGTGTCGTCGACCTGCTCGGGATGAAGCTTTTGCAAGGACATAGATGCCTCCAGTCAATCAGCCGTGCAGCTTCTGCCGCTGGCCCTCCTTAGGAAACAGAGGGGAGGGCAAGAGGTTCCATACAGTCCTCGACAGGGTCGACGAGTTCAACTCCACAGCGACGCCATGGTCAGCGACGCTTCGAATATCTGCTCCCTGTTCTCGTTCAGCATCTTGACGGTGATCCGCCGGTGGTCGCCCTCCGGAATCTCGTCGCGCGCCACATCGTGCAATATGCGCAGCGCTTCGGCTCCCGCACGCTCCCGGCTGGGAAAAAGCTGCCCCTCTTCATCAATCTGGGTCTCGGCGTTGTACAAGTCGAAGTAGAACCGTTCCATGTGTGCAAGGATCCCTGCGTGAGAACGCTAAGGCGCATCGCGGTTGAAAGGACGCAGGCGACGCGCTTCAGGTCTGTGTTTTTATGCATGTCGTTGTCTCAAAATCGGGGCCATTTTTGAGCGACATGGATTAAATCCCAACCCGCACCCATGGTTCCATGCGACTGTGTCCTGAGCAGATTTCCTGCCAGGAGCCGTCGCCGTGCCGGCCGATTGCAACCGCACCCGATCTCCGGCGTTTGGCTAGGCCACGAATGTCCACGAAATCTCGAACTGGATCCTCGATGCTAGAACCGCTTTATCTCAACCTTGGCCAGCATGACGCTTTGTCCGAGCAGGAAAAGGGGCTGCTGGCCGCCGCCATGACCATCGAGATGGATTTTGCCACCGGTCAGGACATCGTTTCAGAGGGATCGAGGCCAGGCTACAGCACGCTCATCATCGAGGGTCTGGCGGCGCGCTACAAGGTGCTGGAGGATGGCGGCCGCCAGTTCACCTCGTTGCAGGTGCCAGGCGATTTTGTCGATTTGCACGCCTTCCTGCTCAAGACAATGGACCATGGCATTATAGCTTTGTCGCCATGCCGGGTGATCGCCGCCGACCACAGTCGGCTAAGGACGATCACCGAACAGGCGCCTCATCTCAGCCGCTTGCTTTGGCTGGACACGCTCGTCGATGGCGCCATCCATCGGGAATGGATCGTGGCCATGGGCCGGCGGTCCAAGACTTCGCATCTGGCGCATCTTGTGTGCGAGCTGTTCGTGCGGCTCCAGGTCGTCAAGCAGACCAACGGCATGAGTTTCCGGCTTCCCCTGTCGCAGGCGGAACTGGCCGATGTGCTTGGGCTTTCGGTCGTCCACATGAACCGGGTCATCGGCGCGCTGCGCAAGATCGGTGTGATCGGCTGGGCAAATTACATGGTGACCATTCTGGACTGGCAGCAGCTGGTGGAAATCGCCGAGTTCGACCCGACTTATCTCAGCATGAACCGCGAGCCGAGATAGGCTATCCGGCGTTCGCCATGACATCGCAGGCAATCCGTCAGCCGGTCTTTCAACGATGCCCATCCAGCGACGCCAATTCGTCGAGCATGGCAAGGGCGGCACTTGGCTTGGCCGGCTTCAGCAAGCCCTGTTGGGCGGCGGCATTCTGGAAAGCGGCAAAGGCGATGTCCGGGCGGCAAATGCCGTTCAACGCGTCGTCCACCAGCCTGTCGGCCGCCTTGTAGGCCGCCGTCTGCTTGTTCTTCCATGTTCCGCCTAGCGCCCTCCTGGCGTCGGCGATCGACGACACCGTCATCGCGCTTCCGTCCACGAATCTGATCGTCAGGGGCAGAAAACGGCTCATGCGCTCACCATCCAAGCCATTCGCGTCTCGCCCGGATCGATCTCATCACTTGCCTCCTTGAAAACGGGATCGCCATAAACGAGGAAATCACAAACTGGTTGCAGCCCGGCGAGCTACATGTTGCTTGCCGGCCAGATCGGCCGATGCGGACGATAAGGCGGCCGCGGCGCCGGCTTCAACGGGATGTCGGCGAGCGAGTTGCGGATCGGCCTGTACAGTATCGGCGAAGACGCGGCGCGGCGGTGCAGTACCGCGGCAGACAGTTTGGCAATCAGATTTCGAACGTCCATGGGACACCTCGAGCGCGTTGAGAGTCCCCCATGGCGATCACCTACCACCTCACCCCCACCATCCGCATTTAACTTTGATATAGGCCGGACGAATACGCGCCGCGCGCAATGTCTGCCGCCACCTTTGCTGGTCACCCGTCCGACAAGCAGGCGGCGATGTCTCGCAATTCGGCGCCAAGAGCCCCGATGAAGCGCCCGGCCCAGCCGGAGGAGATCGCGCCCGCCTATGTGTTCCTGGCCGCAATGTTCAAGCTACATCACCGGCGAGAGTCTGCCGATCGTCGGCGGCTATTGAGCGGCGTCGCCAGGCTGGCGGTCACGCATCCCAGCAGCGACGTCGCAGACGCTGCTGCAACCGGATGAATTTTCGTGCATTCTTGTGCATGGCCACAATGCTTCGAACCGACACGCCGGCAAAATGCTGCTCCTATTGCGGTTCGCGAGAGCATGACTACGAGGATTGTCCGAAGCGCAAAGCAGAGGCGGAGCGGCAGTGGGAAGGCCAGGCAAAGCCCGGCGCCGAATCCGAGGCGACGGCCGAAGTCTAGCTGGGCTCGAACAGCTCGATCACGTTGCCGGACGGGTCTTCACAAAGAATCTGTCGCCCGCCCGGACCTTCGACGATCTGGTTGCGGAACCGCACGCCGGCCTCGCCCATCTTAGTCACGATTGACGGCAATTGCTCGACCTCGAGCACGAAGCGGTTCCATCCGCCCGGCTCGGGTGTCCGGCCGTCCGGCATCGGCCTGGCTGCCGACGCCAAGGGGCCGGCGAGCCAGAGCGAGAGGTCGCCGCGCGTCAGGATGGCCATCGCCGGACCGAATTGCTGCTTCAGCGCGAAGCCCAGATGCTTTGTATAAAACGCGATGGACAGATCGACATCGCGGACCAGATATCGGACGGACACCATTCGCAGGCTCCCTCACAAAGGCCCCTCCCGAGAGATGGCTGGCGGGACAAGTCGGGGCAAGCCCGCGCGCACGCTTCGGGCGCCTACGGTGCGATTGCGTGGTCGGCCTGTCTCTCTCTCACGAAGGCCGTCAGCAGCTCCATTCCCGCCGGCCAGTCGCCCAGCCCGCTATTGCTGTTGATGTGACCAAGCGGCCCGGCGATGTGCAGTTCGCTGCCCCATTGTGTGGCTTTCTCACCGGCATAGCCGTTCGGATCATAGGGATCGTCGGTGCTGGCCACGATCAGCGAGGGGAAGCGAAGCGGCCCGCGCGGCGTATCGGCGAAGGGAATTCCGTAAGCGGGATAGACCGGCGAGGCCGGGTCGGGAACCGCAACCAGAAACGCCCCGCCGATCCGACGGCTCGACACCGCCTGCCAATGCGCGACCAGCAGGCAGCTGAGACTGTGGGCGACGAGCACCGGCGGGGTCTGTGCCTGTGACACCGCGACGTCCAGCGCCGCCACCCAGTCGTCGAAATCCGGCAGCTCCCAGCTTGCCGGGCTGAAGCGGCGCATCGCCGGGTCGGCCTGTTGCCAGCGTGTCTGCCAGTGGGCCTCGCCCGATCCGCCGCTGCCCGGCAGAATGATGAAGTCGGTCATGGAAAATCCTGTTTCTTCGCCGCAGATGATGTCCCAATCCTAGGGCTTCTCCTTGTTCGCGGAATGAGAGATCATCGGAAAGCGACGAAGAATTCCGATGGATTGAAGGTGTTCATGGCAAACGGCGATTACCGGCCACGGCTCGACCCCACCGACATGGCAATCATCGAGATCATGCAGGAGGATGGCCGCATCGGCATTTCCGAACTCGGCCGCCGCGTCGGCCTGTCCCAGCCCGCGACGTCGGAGCGGGTGAAGCGGCTGGAGGAGCGCGGCATCATCGCCGGCTACCGCGCCGCGATCGATCCCACCGCCCTCGGTCTCGGCACCATGGCCATGATCCGCCTGCGCACCACGCATGAGCACATCCAGACCTGCCTGAAGAAATTCGCGGCCATGCCGGAAGTGGTTGAGGTGCTGCGGGTGACCGGCGAGGATTGTTTTCTGGTCAAGGTCGTCGTCCCGTCGCCGCCCGACCTCGAAAGCATCGTCGACGCCATCGGCCGCTACGGCGCGGTGACGACCAATGTGGTGCTGCGCGCCGAGCCGCCGAAGCGGCTGGGGCGGGAGCTGATGGCGAAGCTCTGAGCGGCCACTCGCGGCAAGAGGATTGCAAGCGCCTCCTTTGCGAGGTTCGGCTTTGCCGCGAAAGAATTTCGGGGGCTGGTGTAGGATCGGCGGCGTGGCGCCCGTCCTTGGGGCGAAACCCGTTGCAACCCTTGGAGGACATCATGGAAGCCGTTCAATCGCCATGGCAGACCGCGGCCATTCTCATCGCCCGCCTGACCCTGGCCGCCCTGTTCGCGATGGGCGCCGGCCTCAAGTTCATGGATATGGGCTTGACCGCCGGCTACATCGCCGCCGCCGGCTTTCCGTTCCCGCTGTTTCTGGCCTGGTGCGCCGCGATCCTCGAAACGCTGCTGGTGATCGCCTTGCTGACCGGAGCATTCTTCACGCCGGCTGCCCTGGTCGCCGCCGTCTATGTGGTCTTCCTCGGCTTTGCCTTCCACGGTCCGTCGCACTGGACCGGCAACCAGGCCGAGGTCGGCGCCTTCATATCCCATTTCCCGTTCGCCGCCGGCTTGTTGTTCGCCGCCGTGCATGGACCGGGCAGCGTGCTGGCCTCGAAACTCGGCCGAGGGTGAGGCCCCGCGTCGGCAGACCGCCTCACATCTGGTCGTTGTAGGGTTCCTTCATCTGGCCGACCATGCGGGCCAGTTTCGAGAAGGACGGCATGTCCGCCTCCGGCTGGCATTGATTGGCCAGTTCAAGCAGTCGGATCGGAAAGTTGACGGCGTCGCGGTTGGACTCCGACATGCCGTCGGACCGCTCCTCGCCGGTTTCGATGGCCTCGGCCTTGCGCAGCGCAATGTCGATATCCTCCACCGTGAGCAGGCCCTTGCGCACCAGCACCTGATTGATCGAGGCGACGGCCATCAGCAGGCCTTCGAGTTGCAGATTGGCGACGTTCATGGCTGTTGCTCCCATTTGGCTCACGCTCAACGCATGAGCCGCTGTTACGATCCGGACGGGGATACAAGCGATAGGCGTCCGTCGATGGCCTGCGCTACTCTTCCATCCAGCGGCGGCCATATTCGGCCCACAGCGCCTTGACCTCCCGGCTGCCGAGGCGCGGGGCCGAGCCGTCGCCATAGGCGATCGAAACGCAGCTGATGTCGTAATGGGGATGGGCGTCGATGACGAAGCGGATCGCCTCGCCGAGCGGCCTTCTGCCGATGACCGGATCGGCCTGGCCTTGGCCGACGCTGCGAACGCCCGAAACAGTGGCTGGCGCTTGCCGCATCCTGAACACGGATGCCATGGCTGGTTTGTCCATCCCGCTCTCCCCCGAGTTGGAGTGGAATGATTCCATAAGAGCCAGCTAATGACCAGTCGCTAGACGGCCTGTCGAAGGCTGCGTCTTGTATCCTGCAGCCGGTTGAAGGACTGTTCAGGCCAGCGGATCCGCCGCCGGCGGCCTGGCGGGAAGGCCGAGCCTTGTCCGCTCGCCGTCGGCAAACTCCTCGGCCGCTTCCTGGGCCATGAACAGATGCTGGGTCACCGTGCCATTCTCGGCAACCAGCACCGCCCATTGGCGGCGGTCGACACGTTCCACGCGAACGTCATTGGGCTCTCCGGCCACCACGATCGTCCTCCAGCAGGCGTACGGCACGGAGGGGGCGTGCCTTTACGCCTTGGTCTTGCTCTTGGCCGGCGCCTTGGCGGCCGGCGCCTCGGGTGTCCTGATGCCGAGCCCGAACTCCTTTGCCAGCTCNCTTGCTCTTGGCCGGCGCCTTGGCGGCCGGCGCCTCGGGTGTCCTGATGCCGAGCCCGAACTCCTTTGCCAGCTCCGATCGCTTGGCGGCGTAGCTGGGCGCCGTCATCGGATAGTCGCCGGGCAGGTCCCATTTGGCGCGATAGGCTTCCGGCGTCATGCCATGGGCGGAGCCGAGATGACGCCGCAGCGACCTGAACTTCTTGCCATCCTCGAGGCAGTAAATGAAATTCGGCGTTACCGAGCGCTTGCGGTTGACCGCGGGCTCAGGCGCAGGTTGCGGCGGAGCAACGGGATTGTCCACGGCCGCGAGCGCTGCATTGACGCTCTCGATCAACGCCGGCAGGCTATCCGGCGGCACAGAATTGTTGCGCACGAATGCCGCGACGATGTCGGCGGTCAGATTTATATTTCGGATTTTGTCCTCAGACATGGCTTCTTTTGCCCCCTTGATGCCAAAGGGCAAATTATCAGACAACATCCGCCGACGGCATGGCACTTTAGAACATATGCATATGACTTGACGCCGGATGTGGTAGCGCTAGCATCGCCGAGTCTCCGATCGATGTCGATGTAGGAATTCTTTCCTGACATATCTTGACCGGTGAGGGCAGCTATGCTATGATTTGCCTATGGTGCTGATTTGCGCCGCCGACCCGCCGCCGAGGCGGGTTTTGTTTTTCAGGCCGGCTTGGAAGCGATGACGGCCAGTGACGCGAGTTTTCCCTCGCTCAGGCTGCTTATGTAGTTTTTTCGCCGATGCACGAACTCGGCGCCGAGCACGATCTCATTGGCCTGCTGCTGGGCGGGCGAGGGCACGATGCCGGAATTTGCCCGTTTCAACGCCAGCTCGACATGATCGCCGGTTTCGTCGATGACATCGTCGACCCGGAATCCGGCTGAAGCAAACAGAGCCTTCAGGGTCTCGCCGTCGACAAGATGACTGGCCGCCGACGACACCGCCCAAGGCAAGGGATAGTAAGGCTCGCCGTCCGCCAGCACCGCCTCGGTCCAGACAAGCCTGGCTTTCGGCTTCAGCACGCGCCACGCTTGCCCGATGACCGCCGCCTTGTCAGCGATATTCATGCCGACATAGAAGCAGATTGCCGCGTCGAATGTGTCGTCCGCAAAAGGCAGCCTTGTCGCATCGGCCTCATGGAAACGCACTTTGTCGCCTAGGCCGCAGAGCTCGGTCAATCGGCGGGATGCCTCGACGAACGCCTGCGTCAGGTCGACGCCGTCGACGCTGCACCCATAGGTCTCGGCAAGGAACCGGGCCGGGCCGCCAATGCCGCTGCCGATGTCCAGAACCCGATCGCCGGCGGAGGGCGCAAGACGCGCGGCATGGTCCTGCGTGGCGATCAGCTCGCGGCCATGAAGCTGATCGAACGGATAGAGTTGTTTGGCTGCGAGGCTGCCGGCCTTTGCGTCCGGCACAGCCGACAGGATGCGCTCGACAATGCCGCCGCTGCCATAGTGATTGGTCACATCGCTCATTGCGCTCTCCGACGAGGCCCAGCATCCCATCGAAGCGGCCCTCGCGCAATGCGCGGCCGCGCCAAGACGCGGCTTTGACCGAAGTAGGAATTATTTCCTTTTTTGCATTGACGGGTGAGGGCAGCTTTGCTATGATTTGTCCATGGTGCTGATTTGCGCCACCGACCCGCCCACGAGGCGGGTTTTGTTTTCCTGATGCCCACAACGTGCGGATATCGGATGTCGGCGGGACAGCACCCCCCTCTGGCCTGCCGGCCATCTCCCCCTCAAAGGGGGAGATCGGACTGCCGCCTTGCTTTCGCCAATCGTCGGCGCTGCAAATTGGTCGCGACCCTGGAGCTGCCAATCTCCCCCCTTGAGGGGGAGATGTCCGGCAGGACAGAGGGGGGCGTGAAGGAACGCTATCCTCGGTTCATTCTGCCTTATCCGCGAGGCCTCCCTTGTCCAACCGCTATGCCACCATCATCACCGACGATGACGGCCGCGAGGTCGTCAGCGCCATTGGCGTGTTCGAGGGCGCTGCCCCGCAGGCGCGCATCGGCCGTATGGAGCCGGTCGTGCCGGGCGTGCTGATCGGCATGGTTCGCGGTGGTCCTGTCGATGCCATCGGCGGCTTCGGCTTTCCGCGCGGCGCGCACGACGCAAGGGCGATCGCCAGGGCAAGCCTGAAAGCCGCGTCTGCCGGAAAGCGCCACGCGCCGGCCGCTGATGCAGCCCGCAAGGCCGCCCCAAAACGGTCAGGGCCAAAATCGGCACGGCGCAAGTCCGGCAAGATCAAGTCCGGCAAGATCAAGGGGCCGGCGAAGCAGGCAGCGACTGCCGAGCCCGCCGGGATCTCGGATCATGGCTGACCGGACGGCGCCGCGTGCGCGCCCTGACCGCAAGGCGCCTGCCGCCGCCGCTGCCAAGCCGAAGCGGACGAAGAAGACGCTTGGCGATGATTTCCTCGACGCGGTGCGCGCCGACTTCCGCGCCCATGGAGCCGGCGTCCTTGCCGCGGTCCGGGCCGACAAGCCCGACCAGTATCTGAAGATCGTGCAATCGGTGCTGCCCAAGGATCTGGCCAAGGATTTGCATGTTTCATCTGACAATCTGGAAGCCCTGAGCGATGACGAGATCCGCCGCCGCATCCGCGGCCTCGAAGCCGTCCTCGGGCCGTTTGGCGACCAGCCTGAAGGCGCGCCGCCACTATCTGGCGCTGCTGCAGGAGCTGGACCGCAGGCGCAGGACTAACCAGCTTGCCGCCTACCGGCCTTATCCCAGGCAGGCGCAGTTTCACGCCGCCGGCGCGCAGAACCGGGAACGTCTGTTCATGGCCGGCAACCAGCTCGGCAAGACCAGGGCCGGCGGCGCCGAATGGGCCATGCATCTCACCGGCCGCTACCCCGCGTGGTGGCAGGGCAAGACCTTCGACACCCCCGTCAGGCTATGGGCTGCCGGCGTGACGGGGGAGGGCACGCGCGACAACCCGCAGCGCGTGCTGGTCGGCCCGCCGCAGCAGCAGGCGGCATGGGGCACCGGCATGATCCCGGCCAACGCCATCCTGCACACGACCATGGGCCGCGGCGCCCCGGGCGCGCTCGACAGCATCGTGGTGCGCTGGGGCGGCGGCGGCGACGTGCAGGCCGATGAATCGGTGCTTTCGTTCAAGAGCTATGAGAAGGGCCGCGAAAAGTGGCAGGGCGAAACCCTGCACGGCGTCTGGTTCGACGAGGAGCCGCCGCTCGATATCTATTCCGAAGGCCTGACCCGCACCAACGCGACGGGCGGCATCACCATCGTGACGTTCACGCCGCTGCTGGGCATGAGCGACGTGGTGTTGCGGTTCTTGACGGCGCAGGAGGTTCTCCCTTCCCCCCTTGTGGGGTGAGCAGCTGGTTCGCGAAGCGAATCGTCGTGCCAGTGGCACGACGAAAGGCCGGCGAATGCCGGGACGCTGCGGAGCGGCGGGGACCCGGCAGGTTGGATCGGCCACCACCCGGCCCTTCGCAGGCTCAGGGCGTTCGAAGCTCGAAAAGCCAAGCAATTGGCTTTTCGTCCGCCACGCGGACCGCTTCTCACCCCACAAGGGGAGAAGGTAAGAACCGCCACGCCCGGCGCAAATATCGTGCGCGGACAACATCATACGACATTACTTTGAATCAGTTCGGCAGGCTCTACGTCCTGTCACGTCGCTATGTTGACCTCGAGATCAGCGGTGCCTCAGGCGATTGCCGGCAATGATGATTGCCATACGGCGTGGTGCGATATCTGGTTGTGCTCGATGCAATCGGTTGCCAGTTTGCTGATTTCAGGATCGGCGGACGCCTGCGCCCATTCGACGAACGCGTCAACAACGACCAACCTCGCCCGGCTGGCCAGCCCCAGGCCGTAACGGCGCACTACCGGCTCTGAATGGTCGAGCATCGCACGGATCATGCCTGATGCATCATCTCGCCATTGCCCGGAGATATCGGCGATCGCCGAAAACGGCGTTTGCGGCCTGAGCAACGCGGCGTGCTGACGCGCAAGCTTTAACTGCCAGTCTTTTGCAAAGCGCACAAATTTGACGGCTCCCATGCGTACACCATCGTGATAATCATCAAGGGCAAACAACGCCTGCGCGAGATGCTGACCATCGTTCCGCGTACTGCATCGCAAGATAGACTCCACGGCATCGAAGCGCGTGCGCGGGTAGCTGTCCCCAAGCAGCGCGGCCAGCTCACCCACCATCGAACTTATGTTCTGGTTTTGAAAGGTGGCAATAAACGCACCCGCCGCTCGCGTCTCAGCATTGGCAGATGTCAGCAGGAGACGAAGGCTTTCCAACGGCACCGTCTTGCCGAGCTCGCCGAGAAGGTCGTTGGCAAGCGCGCCATCGTCATCATGCGGGGACGACAGCAGCCGCTCCAGCATCTCCTGACCTGTCATGGCATTTGTCGATTTGCCGAGTGGCAGCAGGATCTTACCGCCTTCGCTGAAAAAAAGATGAGCAACCTCGCTGTCCTCGGCGGACAGGCGCATCGCCTCGAATAGATCTGTCATGGCAAAGAGTGGCTGTCCCACCCGCGTAGAGTACAGGCCGCGCAGCATGGACCAGCCCAGACGCATCGATGTCGCCGATGCACGGCAAGACCTACCGCATAAAGCGATAAAGGAAAAGATGAGAGCGAAGCTTTCCCGTTTCGGCGCGTTGCGGAATCGCGAACCGCGACCAGACTGGTGGCCAGGTTGTCGAGGAACCAAGTCCATGAACAGGCGGCAGGTATTGACAGGCGGTTTGTCGTCGCTTGTCGTGTCGCCGGCGGGTGGTGCTGAGGTATCAAAGCCCCAGGTGCCCAAATGGCGACCCTCGTTTTCACAACCCATCGATCGCATCGAGGAACGGTTCGGCTATTACTTCGACAGAGGCCGTGACTTTGCCATCCTTGAAAACGGCACCTGCGTGCTGACGGAAGCCGGCCTGTCCGATGAGGCGGCAGCCATGGCCGCCATCCAGACGCTTGCCATGATTTACAACTATCACCCGGACATGAAGCCGTCCGACATGGATGATGGCAACGTGCTGGTCAGCTATAATCATCCAGCCTTCAATGTCGTGCTTTCCGACGTTGCGAATGCGCATTGGCAAGAGATCGAGGCCCGCCCCAGGATGGGCTGGCTACGGGCGAGGTGCTGATCACGCCGCTGGGGCAGAATGTGTTCGATGAGCTCGGCAAATAGGCGCTGCTCGGCAGGTGCTACATGTTCATGGATGCGCAGGCGCCAAAGGTGATCCGCATCAAAGGCAGTTGATGAGTCCAATCAGGGATATTTGGTGCCCGCAAGCTGCCTGGCACGACCCTCGGCGGTTGGCGATTTGCGCGTTAATGGGCCGCACAATATTTTCTCTCGACCGGTATACTGGTATATATAGAGCATACAGGATTGATTGGGAGTGTCGGGGACGCAGACCTCGCGTTTGAACCCTGTTCCTGGATCGGTACGGGTTCTGCAGATTTTTTTACTCGTATCGTAAGGAACATTCGCCTGGCTGGTGCATGCCGATGCACTGGCGGCAATGGCGACAACGATTGCAATCCGAATCATGTGTTCCCCCAAGTCTTGGGTCAGCTTCGCATTGATGAGCGGTGGTATCAATGGCCACACTCTATTGGAGCATGCTTGCATGACCCGTCACGTCACCTTCATGACCATAGACGACGTCGAACACTATTCGCCGGACGAGCGTGCCGCGATCATCGCCGCCTATCCCGAACATGAGCGCGAAGCGAGGGCCAAGGGCATTCCGGTGCTGGGCTCCGGCCGCATCTTTCCGATTGCCGAGGAGCTGATCGCCTGCGAGCCGTTCCGGCTGCCGCGCTACTGGCCGCGGATCGGCGCCCTCGATTTCGGCTGGGACCATCCGTCGGCCGCGGTCGAGCTGGCCTGGGATACGGAGGCCGATGTCGTCTATATCTCCAAGGCGGCGCGGGCCTCGCAGCAGACGCCGGCCATGCAGGTACTGGCCCTGAAGCCGTGGGGCGAGTGGCTGCCCTGGGCCTGGCCGCGCGACGGCCGCCGCGAGACGCTGGAAGGGGCGGGCACCGCACTTGCCAGACAATATTCCGCGCATGGGCTGAACATGCTGTCGGGCCACGCCCGCTTCGCCGACGGCTCGGTCTCGGTCGAGGCCGGGCTGATGGAGATGCTCGACCGCATGCAGTCCGGCCGCTTCAAGGTGTTCTCGTCGCTGCTGCCCTGGTTCGAGGAATTTCGGCTTTACCATCGCAAGGACGGCAAGGTGGTGAAACTGCGCGACGATTTGATGGCCGCGACGCGCTACCGCAAACTGACGCTCGCCTATGTCAGCGGCGCCGGCACTTTGCCGACGGTGGCCAACGGCATCTGGCTGATGTTCGACCGTGCCGGCGACAGAGGCGCCGACGGGACGGGAGTAGGAGATTTTTTGGGGCCTGCGTCTTCGGCAACCGACAATATTGTCACTTTCGCGGGCACCAGGGGCAAGGTGGGGAAGGATAGTGGGATCGCGGTGTCCAGCCTGGCGCCGAAGGCCAGCCCGACATTTACCGGGACGCCAACGGGGCCGACCGCAGCGCCTGGAACGAATACCACGCAATTGGCTACAACGGGGTTCGTCAAGGCTGGGTTTGATCTGAAACTTGATAGCCGACCCAACCTTGGTGTCGTCGCGCAGACGATCACCGATTGGAACAACGCCCTGGACAACGGCTGGTATATGGCCTCGGCGGCGGCTAATGCGCCAGACGGCGTAAATTGGTTCCTGGGGTTTGTGGAAGCGCACGGAAGCACTGGCTACCGGACGCAGACGGTGCATGATTTCGTCAACGACACTACGGCGGCAGACCAAAAGCTATGGCGGCGCAGGCAGGCTGGCGGTGCCTGGGGAGGATGGATCAAGCTGCAATGGTCGCAGGCCGAACAGGATGCACGCTATGTCCAGTCGTCCACGGCGTTGCTTCAGAAGTTTTATGAAAGCCCGCAACAGACGATCACATCCGGCGGGTCGCTGACGTTGGCTCATGGGCTGGGGGTGAAGCCGAAAAATTACCTTGCATTCTTACAGTGCACCACTGCTGAGGGTGGCTATTCTATTGGAGACGAAGAACCTGTCTCGATTGGATCGCACGAAGCAAGCACCAATCGAGGCCTAAGTGTCGTTCCCGATGCTACAAATATGGTCGTTAGATTTGGGTCGCAGGCTTCTAGTGCCGTTCAGATTACACGCAAAGACACTGGTGGATTTCTAAATATTACCAATGCAAGCTGGCGGCTTGTCATTAGGGCATGGGCCTAGCATAAATTCGAGTGAATTCTTCAAAAGAAAGATCAAAAGGCCGCTCTCTCTTTCCGAGATATGGCGTCTGCCCAATCCACCACCGAATCTCAATAAGCCTCGGCTATTTTCGTCGTCGAAGCGCTTCTTGATCACCTTTGCCGGAATTCTTCCTAACACTGCATACGGAGGTGCATCTTCGATCACCATCGCAGCGGCGACGACGGCAATGGTGCCGTCGCTCGATTCGCCGTTCCGATCTCCTTTCCGGCCGACGCCACCAAATACCGCCCCGCCAAGGTCTCCAGCGACGTTGTCTCGATGATCGACGCCTAACCGCAAGCAGCTTCGCAAATCGACAACCTGCCTTTCGCGGGCAGAAAGGAAAACCCCAATGGACCGCAACTTCGCGCGGGCGCTTGCGCTCGTCCTCAAATCGGAAGGCGGCTGGTCCGACAATCCGGCCGATCCCGGCGGCGCAACCATGAAGGGCGTGACGCTGGCCAATTTCCGCCGCTACGTGAAGGCGGATGCGACGAAGGTCGACCTTCGCCATATCACGGATGCTCAGGTGGCGACGGTCTATCGCCGCTTCTATTGGAATGCCGCTGCGGGCGCCGAGCTTCCCGGCGGTGTCGACTATGCCGTCTTCGACTTCGCCGTGAACAGTGGGCCGGGCAGGGCGGCTAAATATCTGCAGGCGGCAGTTGGCACCGCACAGGACGGCAGGATCGGCCCGGCCACGCTCAAAGCTGTCGGCGCCAGGCCACCGGGCGCAGTCATCGACGATCTTTGCGATGCCCGCCTGGCATTCCTGCGGCGGCTGCCGACCTGGCCGGTTTTCGGCAAGGGTTGGAGCGATCGCATCCGGTCGGTCCGTTCCCAGGCGCTGTTGATGTCGGCACTACAGCCCGCTCCGGCACCTTTGCCGGGCACCCCGCCCCAGCCATCAGCGCTCTCGCCGAAGCCCGGCAGTGCGATGCCGCCGGTGTCTACCGGCGGGCCCGTCAGCCCCGTCGAACGCCTGCCGTTCTGGCGTGCGCTGCTTCAAATCCTGAAATCGATTTTCGCAAGGAGTTCGACATGATCGCCGTCTTCATCCGCATCGGCTTGCGTTACGGCGCCGGTGTTCTGGTCGCGCGTGGCCTGCTCGGCGCCGACGACGCGGCGGCATTTTCTTCCGACCCCGACATTCAAGCTGGTCTGGAGATCGCCGCCGGTCTCGCCATCGCCTTGGTCACCGAGACCTGGCACTGGCTGGCCCGCAAATCCGGCTGGGAGCACTGACATGGAAGGGTTTCAACAACTGCTCATCGCCTATCTCGAAGCCGCGAAACCCTATGCTATCGGCTTTGCCGCCGGGCTTGTCGCCGGGTGGCTGCTGTGAGCGCGCTCCTCGCCGTCCTGCTTGGCAACAAAGCGCTGCTGGGCTTCCTGGCATCGGTCATCGCCGCCCTTTGCTGGGGCGCTCACCAGCGGCTGGCCGGCGCCAGGGCCGAGCACGGCAAACTGGCGGCCGCTGAGGCCGCGGCGCGCGCGGTCGCTGAGCAGGTGCAGAACGACGTCGGCGCATTGCCGGCGGACGCTGTTCGAAAGGAGCTGAAATCATGGGCAAGGGACTGATGCTTGCGCTGCTTGTGGCGCTTGCCGGGTGCACGACTGCTTCGGGCGGCTTCTGCGCGATTTCGAGCCCGCTGCGCCTGTCGGCCGAAGCCGTCGACGTCCTGTCGGACGCCGAGGCGAGAGCGCTCCTGGCGCACAACCGCAAGGGACAAAAGCTCTGCGGATGGAGGCCTTAGCCGATGCACGACCTCTTCGACATGCTCGGCATCAAGGGGCCGGTCGTCGCCGCCGGGCTAGCCGGCGGCGTGCTGCGAGCACTGTCGCGCCATCGCTACAAGCTGCGCGAGATGATTGCCTCGCCGATCTGCGGGGCGCTGGCGGCTGCGTATCTGACGCTGCCTGCCGTCGCCTGGTTCAGGGCAACCGGCATGCCTATCCCCGATCCGGCCGACGACACCACGACGCTCGCCGCCGCCTTTTTGATCGGCGTCTCGGCCATGTGGATTTCCGACATCGTCTTCGAGGTCATCGTGCGGCGGTTCGGCTCGGCCGGCAACGAGTGATGCACTTGAGATGCTGGAAGAAGCCAGCGACAATGCCTACCTAAGGAGCAATCCAATGGAGGTATGATATGGCGACGTCCACCGAACGTGCAGTCCTTGCCGGCGGCTGTTTCTGGGGCATGCAGGATTTGATCCGGCGCTATCCCGGCGTGATCTCTACCCGCGTCGGCTATAGCGGTGGCGATGTGCCCAACGCCACGTATCGCAACCACGGCAGCCATGCCGAAGCCATCGAGATCGTTTTCGATCCGGCCAGGATCAGCTTTCGCACATTGCTCGAATCCTTTTTCCAGATCCACGATCCGACCACCAGGAACCGCCAGGGCAACGATGTCGGAATGAGCTATCGCTCGGCGATCTTCTACACCAGCGACGAGCAGAAGCGCGTCGCCGAAGACACCATCGCCGATGTCGATGCCTCTGGACTGTGGCCGGGCAAGGTCGTCACCGAGCTTGCGCCGGTGGGCGATTTCTGGGAGGCGGAGCCAGAGCATCAGGACTATCTCGAGAAATACCCCAACGGCTATACCTGCCACTTTGTCAGGCCGGGCTGGAAGCTTCCGGTCCGCGAAAAGGCTGTTTCGTAACGCAGCCGCTATCGTCTGCTTATCTGGCGGTCGAACTATTCTTCCGCGCGATCGGTATGCCGGCCGCCTTGTTGAGGTGGCCGTGCTCGGGCTGCCCATAGATGAACGCGCCGTGGACGGGTTTGCCGTCGACCTCAGAGCCTGAGAACGCGACGGCCTCGATCTTCTTTGTTCCGGTCAGGCTCTGGTTTCGAAGATAGGCGAAGGTTCGCACCGCTTCTCCGACAATTCGATCGAGAAACGGTTTTGGCCGCCTCCCGGGCCGTCGCACGAGGCTTGGAAAGCGCTCTCGTCCCGAAACAAAATGGTGCTGTGCGCAAAGCGCCGGCATGACTTCCTTGCGTCCGACCCTCACTTTGGCAAAATGCGTTTCCAGCTTGATCACATCGGCATCGCGCGGCACCCATCGATCGGAAGCAAGCAGCGAGCCGGCGCCCGCGCCGAAAACGACGTCGTCCTCGAAAACCGCGCCATATTGATCCGCGCCGTTCGCAACGATCTCCCAACACGAGCGGTGGCTCAGGAAACAGCAAACCTCAGCAGCGCTTAGCGGGCTTTTGGCGACAGAGCAGCAATCGGGGCAATCAATGGCGGAGACACGCTCAAATGGTACTCCGATCCGGCCGAACTCGGACGCGACATGCGCCAGCCGATCGCGAGAACGATCAAGATTGATCACCAGACACCTCATCAGCGCCCCCTTTGTCCGGTGATCAGTGAATATCACGTTCCCGTGATTGCACAAAATTTGCTTACGTGCGGGGCAGTGGGTAGCGGCGTACGGTGCCGCCGGTTGATTTTGGAGGTTGGGTGGACATTGACGGCGTCCCCCGCGTGGCGCGAGCCTTTACCGTGCGCGCCTAGACGAGTCGCCCTAGAAGCCGAAGAATTGCCGACCGATCATGTATCCGAGCGCGACGACCACAAGGGGAAACAGGGCGGGCGTCAGCCCACCAAGAGCGGAGGTCTTTGGCTGTTGCCTGGAGATGGTCCTGGGTGCATTGCCGAGATTCTTGGTCATCCGGTATAGTAGCAAGCGCTGATTAACGATTCCGTAACCCGATCGAGGCCGCCGCGGCTTTTTGCGTTTCTGGCGCGACCTTGACAATGCCCAGCCCGTGACGCAACTGGGCCGTCTTTGAGAGCATTGTGAGGCAAGGTCAATGCGGGTGACGCTCGTTTTGAAGGGCGTAATACCCTGCCGAGGTTACGGTGGGATTCAGCGTCAGGTCGAATGGCTGGCCACGGAGATGGTTCGTCTCGGACACGAAGTCGTGGTGATCGCTGGCCCTGGCTCCAGCCACCCGCTCTTCGAAGTCCGGCACGCTTCGACCGATGCCGAATGCCGGGCAGCCATTCCGCGCGACACGCAAATCGTCCACACCCATAGTTGGCCCGTCGAGGTGCCATTTCCAACGCTGAATACGCAGCGCGGCTTTATGCCGGACCAGCCCATGCCAGTTGCGAACTGGAGCTTTATCAGCGCCAATCATGCCCGCCAGCATGGGCGCGAGACATTCGTCTACAATGGCTTTCCGGTGGACGCCTATCGTTTGTCGGCTGCAAAGGGCGACCGCCTGCTATTTCTCGCCGGCATTGCACGATCAAGCAAAGGCCTCAACCGCGCCGTCGATCTCGCCAAAAAATTCGATTTCGGTCTCGATATCGCCGGTGGCTCGCGTTGGAAACTGCTGGGCCGAAGTCAGACCCGCCGCGAAGGGTTGTTTTTCAAGAGCCTTGGCAGGCGATACCGTTTCCACGGAATCGTTGACGGCGAGCCGAAGCTTCGCCTTCTCGGCGAAGCGCGAGCCTTCCTCAACCCCATCGCCTGGGAGGAGCCGTTCGGCAACGCACCGGTCGAAGCCATGTTGTGCGGCACTCCGGTGCTGACGACGACGCGAGGCGCATTGCCCGAGACGGTCGATGCCGACAGCGGGCGCTTCTTTGAGACCGATGAAGAATTTGCGGCCGCTTTCGAGGCCGTCGCCGACCTTACGCCTCAGCAATGCCGCGAATCGGCCGCGACGAGATTTCCCATCCAAAAAGCGGCGCGCGGCTATCTGGATCTCTATGCCCGCATCCTTGACGGCGAAGCGCTTCCTTGACGACCGGCGATCCAATCCTCTTCGTCGGCTTCCCCGCGGTCGGCGACTTCGTCCGTTGCCATTCCGCCATCCAGATCATTGCCGCGCGATTTCCTGATCGCCCCATAGATGTCGTCACCTCGCCCGTTGCAGCGCCGCTGGCGCGCCTGATGCCGCATGTCAGGAAGGGCTGGGCGCTTGCCAAGCGTCATCAGCGCCCCGGTTTTGGCGAGCGCAGCCGCCTGGTTGGCGAGTTGCGCAAGGAAAATTACCGTACGGCCTATCTGATGACCAGCAGCACCAAGGCGGCGCTGATGGCGTTCATGGCCGGAATAGAGGAGCGCATCGGCTATCCGCAGGAGTTGCAATTCGGCCTCCTCAATCGCTTCCCCGCCGGCTGGTTGGCCCATCTATGGGCCTTCGGACCCCGCAAGACGCGGCTGTTCGAGGAGGTCTGCTCGATTGCCTCGCTTGGCGAAAAGCCGGCTGCGGGCGCAGAGTGGCCGGCGCCCCGGCTTGTGGTCGATCCGGCCGAACTGGACGAATGGCGCCAGCACAAGAAGATCGATGCCGACCGACCGGCACTGGCGCTCTATACTGCCGACATTGAGAATTTCCGCTCATGGCCCGTCGAGCGCTTCATTTCGATCGCCAGAGACCATCATGATCGCGGCTGGGCAATCTGGATTGTGGGCGGACCGCGCGAGCACGCCGGTGCCGCAAAAATCCGCGCCGCCATTCCTGAGGCAATCGACTTCACCTCGACCCCGTCGATTGCTGACGCGATGTGCCAGATCGCTGCGTCAACCATGTTCCTCGGGGTTGATGGCGGGATTTCCCACGCCGCCGCTGCCCTGAACGTCCCATGCGCGCTCATCTACGGGCTGAATCGCCCCTATGTGCATGGGCCCGTAAACAACCATGTTCGCTTTATCGAACCGCCGCTTTCGACGCCCAGCTGGGTCAAGGACACGCGCGGCGTCAGCGAAACTCGGGTGAGGGAGGCTCTGGCTGACATCTCAGCCGGTATCGCCAACTGACCAATGGTCTCGCCGGCCCCAGGCGTCTGGTTAAAAACGCCCCGTGGGGGCAACCATAGCCCCGTTTCGGGTTTACCCCTTGACACTACCCCTTGGCCCTGCGGTTTTCGGGCTCGTGATTGCCGACCCAATGTGCACGGATGCGGTCGCTGGCTTCAAGGTAGGCCATGTCGATGAGGTAGGTCAGAAGCTTCTGGCCGTCGGCTTCGGCTTTCTGCCGAAGCTCCCGCAGCATCCCTTGCGCGAACTGCAGGTTCTCCATTTTGCTCGGCTGGTCCATTGGTGCCCCCCCAATGTCTGCGCATGAACTTTGCGCTGACTATGCTTGCATGAAGATTGCCGTGAAGTGGATATTGCACGTGCGGACCGCGATCCTGCGAAGGCGCTGGCTGCATGAAAGCCGCCCCATCCGGCTTCAAGATTCGCTACAATATGTGACGGAAAGAAAATAAACAAAGCTTCTTTTTGTACAAGAAAGGGAGATTCCTTCAGTTCACACCACGAGATGCTTGGGCAGCATAGTTGACGTAACGATATTGCGTGGTCTTAAGCTCTCGTTTCCAAACAAACGTAGCATCGTTGCAACCACAAGACGAATTCCAGCTGACCGGGGACGCTCCGTTCGGCATCGGGCGGTTTCGAGAACGATTTCCTGCCTGCCGGCTGTCTGCGCCGCTCGCGCTAGGCCGACTTGCGTTGCGGCAAGCTAGACGGCGTCTCGACACCGTCAGAAATTGGTTCGGCTGTCCGGTTTGTCGGCTCGTCATCGACCCGGTCGTGCTCGAATTGCCGGGCGGCAGGCAAGCGTTGCAACCAGTGCTCACGGCGATTGACCCAGAGTTCATAGCTGGGCTCCAGCCCTTCGGTGGGCACCTCATCGAGGCTGCCAATCGTCACTTCCACCTCATTCTCACGAACCAAAGGGACCCGGCCGCCGCAGGTGGGACAAAAACTTCTGTCGCCGTAGCTGCTGACGATACCCGTCGTTTCGAACGCCTCGAGCGGCCACACTGCAAACGCCGAAAAAGCCGACCCGCTAGCCTTGCGGCAGTCCTTGCAATGGCAAAGGCCAATCCGAAAGGGATCTCCCGTCACCGAAAACTGGATGCCGCCGCACAGGCAGCTGCCGCTCCGCCTTGTATCATTGGGCATGACCGCTCCTCCATCTGGTTGGGCATCACACCACTACATCTTGCAGCGCCATGCGCACAATCAATTCACCCGCAGCGCAAGGGTTCCATGTCGCCTCGCGCAAAGCATCGTCTGAACCCGGGAGCGCCATGGCAACGACCGCCGCAAGGCTGCTGGATGTGTCAGTTCGGGAAATCGAACACCGGTTCCCGGCACCAATAGACACGGCACTGGCGATCACGTGTCGGAACGGAGGCAGCGACCGGCACCTCCGGCCAGTCGCACTCGTTGCCGTATTGGCGGACATAGCGATCGTAAGTATTCTGGCCGGTCGTCAACACCGCCGAGTGATGGCTCTGGATCAGGCGCTGCGTCTCCTCGCAGCTCATCGAACGCGTGTCGGGTCGGGCGTGGGCCGTGCTTGTTGCTGCAAACAACGCCGTTCCAATGATCCATGCGATTGTTTGGGATGTCATGGCGATCCTTATCCTAAAATACGGCCAGGTATTTCAACAGCGAAATGATGCCGATAATGAGGACAACGATCTGCGCGATCTGCCTCGTGCGGCCATCGAGCGGCAGACGCTGGATGAGATAGAGCACCAGGATGATCACCAGGAAAGTGATTAGAATGCCGATAAGTACCGATGAAGCCATGTCCCTCACTCCGTCTGGCTACGTCTGAGAAGAGTACGCAGCGGCAAACGCTCTGGCCCTTGATTGGTTCCTGTCGATGCGAAGCCATCGGCGCAGCGTAAAGGCCGCGAAACAACGTTCCGCAGCCTTTGAAGCTGGATGCCGATCAGGGCCTGTTTGCCGCAATGGTTGTCGTTTGCCATCGGCGACACAGTCCCAGGCAACTTGTTGCTGGCGTCAGGCGGGGCTAACGGGAGAACCGCCTCGGGTTGACGAGCTTCCGACAAAGACGGCCTGAGTTGCGCTTCGTTGTCGACATTTGCGCGAGCCCTGAGATCCGGCGCCGCCCGGCGGGTGATCGCCTTTTCGCAGGAGAACAATTGCCGTCCCAAGGGGACGACGGGAACCGAAACCTCGCACGTGCATCTCAGCTACCGCGGAACGGGCAAATCGAGCAGGTGGGGAATTTGGGGTAGGGAAATACGTCATCCAACATGCGGGGATTGGAATCCCAGGTGTCGGGCCCGCCAGTTTGTTGGGAGCGTTGCCCGTTGCAGCCTACACCATCGACACACGGGGCCGCATCACGTTCTACAACGAGGCCGCCGAATGAGTGGGACGACGCGCCGCGGTTTTGGCTCCGTCGTCCTCCAGCGGGTTGCGCCACAAGCGCTTAGCGGCACCGGACAACTGGAATTTGGGGACAAGGCGTCGTCTGGACGCTCCAGGCGCCGCCGAGTTCGGTCCAAATCTCTCTCGCGGATTTTGTCGATTGAAAGAGAGGGTCGCGCTTAGGACAATCCCAGCAGGGGAGCGGTTTGGCCGCCTGTGGTGTCGGAATTGCCGATGCCAGACAGTTCGTGCTTATCGTCGGCAAGCGAAGTCAATCTCCCCGCCTCGACGGAGGTCAGTCCGTCCAATTCCATCACCGCGCCGTAGAGTTGGGCCGTCTGCATCACAAGCCGCTCGACGTCTTCAAGGGCGACGTTCTCGTCCAGGTTACGCAATCGTATGTCCTCGGCAACCACCGCAATATTGACCATTCCGCGCGAGCGCAGCGCGCCCAGGACCCGTGAATTGAGATCCTCCCGTAGCCGAGCCGAATATCCGTAGCGCATGGAGACCTTCCTTTCAGGAGCCGGTTGTCCCGTCGTGATCAAGATGCGCCAACGACCTTCAGATGGCAAGAAGAATATAAAATATTCTCAAGTAAATCAAGTAGTTAGAAGACTGCGAGGGTTGTGCTATCGGCGTGTCTTCCTCATCGTTGGTCTTTTATGTGAGTCACCCATCAGCCTCTCTTGACGCGCTGCACGGGGACCCCTAGCTATACTGCAATTGAGACACATACTAACTCACCATATTTTTGGTCTTGACGGTTGGAGGCGCGAATGGCCGAGCTGGAACGACCCGAGCGACTGCAGATCATGCTGACAGCCGAGGAATTGGCTGCCTTGGAAAACTGGCGCTTCGAAAAGCGCATGCCAAGCCGGTCCGCGGCAGTGCGGGAACTGCTGCGGCGCGGCCTGGATGCGGATGGATTCCTGACTGCGGGACAAGGAACAAAGTCTCAGGACTTTGGAATTCTGGGCAGCAGTGTGACTGGCGACGGCCAGTCGGGCGAGTAATCCGACGGCGGTTAGCCAACAATCGCTTTTTCTGGAAGTGCCGCTACCAATTTATTGCAGTGGCGGAAACGCAAAGCGGGTCGGCTCTCGGCAGGGTACTGGTCTCAGCAGGGTACTCTTGGCGTATTGTTGCAAAGCCCGCTCCGGTTCGCCGGAGCGGGCTTTTTGCGTTTTCCGAACAGGAAATGGTCGCGATCGCTTTCAGATACGCTCAAGGTTCTCTTCGCACTCCATGCACGTGACGCTGTGACCGGGGCACCTGAGCCGGTGTGTTCCTCCAGGGCAGCAATGGCCGTTCGAGCTCGCCCACCGGGCACAGACAAACACCTTGCGGGTTCCGTGGCATTGTGGACATTCTATCGGACGCGCCAGCAGAGCCTCGTTCTCCGAGACACGGCATTCCCTCTCAAGAACCTGGACCATCTGAAACCCCAAGGCCGAAATACGGCTAAGCTATCCATACCCGGAAAGCCTAAATTAGAATTTAATCACATAGATCACGAGCCTTCCGAGGGGGAAGTTTCGCGGATGGCGATCTCAGGCCACCGGCAGTCCGCCGCGCGTGTCTCGTTCCCAATTTCGGCCGTCTCAAAGTCAAGCTCCGGTTGCTCCCGGCATCGGTCGACCCGCGATTTTGCCCACCGATTTTCGCATTCGGATCGTTATAGGCTTTCGCTTTGCTGGAGCGGCGTTAAAGCTGCCCGGCAAATGCCTGGGCGGGAACAGTCCGTTCCTGCGTCGGTTCGTTTGGACAAGGATGTCTGCCAATGACATTGATGGGCGCAGCGGCACTTTTGATCCTTGTCCTGACTTATGCCGGCGTCGCAATCGGGCGTATTCCAGGCCTCCGTCTCGACCGGGCAGGGATCGCCTTGCTGGGGGGGGCGGCGATGATCGCCATCGGCGCACTCAGTATGGAAGATGCCTATCGCGCCATCAATTTCGACACCATTACGCTGCTGCTCGGCATGATGATCGTGGTGGCGCATCTGAAGGTGTCGGGCGCCTTCCGGGCGCTTGGCGCCTACGCTATCGAGCATGCGCACGCGCCTTTCGTGCTGCTGGTGATGGTGACGCTGTTGACCGGCGTGTTGTCGGCGTTCCTGGTCAACGACGCCATCTGCCTGGTCATGGCGCCGATCGTCGTCCACGTCACCCGTGTCATCAATCGCAATCCCATTCCCTATCTGATCGCCACCGCCACCGCGTCCAACTGCGGCAGCGTCGCCACCATCACCGGCAACCCGCAGAACATGGTCATCGGCGCGCTGTCGGGAATTTCCTACCCAGCCTTTTCGGCCGCCCTGGCGCCGGTTGCCCTCTTCGGCCTCGTCGCGGTCATCGTAATCGTGCGCATCGTCTACCGCGCCGAATTCGCCCGCACCGCCGATCTCAACCCGGAGGTCTATCGCGGCCGCATGCTGCCGGGACAGGTGCTGAAGGCGGTGGTTGTCTGCATCGGCCTGGCCATCGCCTTCTTCGCCGGCGTTCCGGTTGCCAAGGCAGCGCTCATCGGCGGCGCCATCCTGTTGCTCACCCGCGCCATCAAGCCGGCACGCATCTACCGCGAGATCGACGGCCCGCTGCTGTTCATGTTCGCCGGCCTGTTCATCGTTGTCGCCGGCGCCGAAAAGACGCTGCTGACGCCCGACATCATCGCCTCGGCCAAGAACCTCGGGCTGGACGACGTCTGGCGGCTATCGGGCTTCACCGCGGTGCTCTCCAACATCATGAGCAATGTTCCGGCCGTGCTGGCGCTGCGGCCATTCGTACCCGGCCTTGAAAACCCCGGGCGTGCCTGGCTGGTGGTGGCGATGAGCTCGACGCTGGCCGGCAACTTCACCTTGCTTGGCTCAGTCGCCAACCTGATCGTCGCCGAACAGGCGCGGGCGGCCGGCACGCAGCTGTCCTTCTCAGCCTTCTTCAAGGTCGGCCTGCCACTGACGCTGCTGACCCTTGCCGTTGGGACGGCATGGCTGGCGGCTGGATTCTAGAGCAATTCCAGGAAAAAGTGTGAAGCGGTTTTTCGGTCCGGAATTGCGTCAAAACAAAGAGATAGCGTGTTTCGCCGTCTCCATTAAACGGTGAACGCTCTAGCGGATAGTCGCCGACCCTGACCTTGCCCGAACCAGCGTTGCAGCTGCATGTCCGGCGGCCTCGACATAGTCGGGGTTGCGGTGGATCAGCATGATCGAGAACGCGCCGTCCATCAAAAGCACGATTTCGCGCGCCAGGGTCCGCGGCTCGTCGACGCCGTGGCCTGTGAGTTCGCCGGCCAGCCAGGTCTCGAAATTCTGCTTATGCCGCGCCCCCGCTTTAACGGCCGGGTGTCCGGGCATGGAAGCGAGTTCGGCTGCCGTGCGCAGAAAGCCGCAGCCTCTCCATTTCGGGTGCTTCGCCACGCGCGCCAGATTGGTGAAAATCGCCTCGACCTTGCGCTCGACATCGCCTTCGGCCGTCTCGAACCAGCCGGCCATCTGCTTGAGGTTCGGCTGGTCGCGACCGTCGAGATAGGCCGCGATCAAATCGTCCTTGCTCTTGAAATGATAGTAGAGCGTGCGCTTGGTCAGCCCGGCTTTTTCCGCCACTGCATCGACGCTGACGCGGCCGATCCCCTCGGCATAGAACAGCTTCGTTGCGGCATCGACAATGCGTTTGCGGGTAGGGCTTAGTGCTTCGCTCATACGCAAGTATACCGACTAGTGAATATACATACAACCGAAAGCCTGATCCTCTCCGTCGACAAACACAGGGAAGGAAAAGACATGACCGAGCTTGTGCTCACCGAGGCCCGCAACGGGATCGCCATCCTCACACTTAATCGGCCGGAAAAGCTCAATGCCTTGAACTATGCGCTGATTGATCGCCTGCTTGCGCTCCTCGATGCCGCCGAGACCGACGACGCCATCCGCGCCGTCATCCTCACTGGAGCAGGAGAGCGCGCCTTCTCCGCCGGCGGCGACATCCATGAATTCTCAGGCAGCGTGGCCATCGGCGTCGACGTTGCCCTGCGCGACTTCGTCATGCGCGGACAGCGGCTGACGGCAAGGCTGGAGGCATTCCGCAAGCCCGTCATCGCCGCCGTCAACGGCATCGCCTTCGGCGGCGGCTGCGAGATCACCGAAGCCGTGCCGCTCGCTATCGCCAGCGACCGCGCCTTGTTCGCCAAGCCTGAGATCAACCTTGCAATGCCGCCTACTTTCGGCGGCACGCAGCGGCTTCCGAGACTGGCAGGGCGCAAGAGGGCGCTCGAGCTGCTGTTGACCGGCGATTGGTTCCCGCCGCCCCGCGCCGTCGAACTCGGCCTCGTCAACCAGGTGGTGCCGCATGAGGAGCTGATGCCCGCCGCAATTGATCTTGCCCGGCGCATGACCAGACATTCTCCTGCAGCAATTGCCTCGATCCTCACAGCAGTGGCGAGGGGCCTGAACCAGAGCATCGCGGAAGGCTTGGCTGTCGAGGCCGAGCAGTTCGCCCGCATGGCTCCGACCGCTGATCTGCGCGAAGGGCTGGATGCCTGGATCGCACGGCGCCAGCCGGGCTGTGACGGCTCGTGGACACACATCACCCGTCCGGATGAAGCCAGGCGAGCCTCAACGCAGCAGGACGGGCTTGCGGACCGGGATCAAGGCGCCGTCACGGCCACATGACCTTTCATGTTGGGGTGGAAGCGGCAGAAATATTCGACCGCTTCCGCCTTCCGCAGGGTCAGGCTCGCTGTTGTCTTCGGCGGGATCATCACTTCCCAGCCACCCTTGACGGTAGCCGTATGTGCGAACACGTCCTTGTTCACCCACTTGATCGTGTCGCCGACCTTCGCGTCGACGGTGGCCGGCGAAAAGACAAGTTTGTTGATGGTGACCTGGATGGTTTCGGCCTGCACGGGTGAGGTCCCGAAGACCAGCGCCAGTGCAATCCACAGCTGCCGTTTCGACATAGCCTGGTCCTTACTTCAGCATACCTGCAACATGCTCGGCGTGCTGTTCATGGCCCTGGAAAATCTTCAGGCCGGTCTCCAGCAGGCTCTTCAACTCGGTATTACTGGCCGATGGGATCAAAAGGGTTTCAAGCGCGCCGTCGACCTGTTTGTGGTAGGCGATCTCGTTGTCGACATAGGCTTTGTCAAAGGCTGCGCCGTCGAGTTTGGCGAGCTTCGCCCGCTCCTCGGCCGCAGCCTTGGTCAGCGCCTGGCTGGTTGCGTTGTCTTCCGGCGTCACCTTCAGCTTCTTTACCAGTTCCAGTGCCTGCGCGTTGACCGCTTCGTGATCGCGCACCATGTCGTTGGCGAAATCCACGACCTCCTTGGTCTTCGATTTCTTGATCGCCTGCTTGGCGGCTTCCACATCGATGACGCCTGCCGTGTAGGCGATGTGGGCGATCTGCGGGTCCGTCGGCTTGTCGGCGGCTTGTGCGAGCGGGGCAGCGCCAAGCAGCAGCAAGGCAGCGAGGGCGGCGGTGTGTCGGGTAACCATGGCATCTCCTTCGCCCGGACGCGGGATCGCGCCGGGCCGTGTTTTTCAGTTGACGGTCATTGGATGCGCAGCGGCGGCAAACGTTCCCGGGGAAATCGGCCAAATCAGCCGATGATCAGCTCTCCAGGCCGAGCCGCTGCATGACGGCGCTGGTCAGCCTGTCGCAGCGCCGGCCGGCAAACGGGAAGGCGTCGAGCAGCACCGGCCCGATCTGGTCGTCGAGTGCCTTGCGTACCAGGGCGCGGGCGCGGTGTAGCCTTGTCTTGACGGTTTCCGGCCGCACGCCAAGCAGCTCGGCGGTCTCCTCGATACTGAGCCCCTCGATAACCCGCGCCACGAACACCGTCCGATAAACATCGGGTAGGCTGTCGGTCGCCCGTTCCACCAACTCGAGGATCTGCCGCTGCGCCATCGTCCGCTCCGGATCGTCGCTGGGATTGAGGGGGAACTGGATGATTTCGGCTTGCGGGTTTTTCGCCACCGTCCGCCGCCTTTTGCGCAGACGACCGAGCGCCTCGTTGATGACGATGCGCGACAGCCAGGTGGCCAATGAGGACTCCCCGCGAAAGGCATCGAGATGGGCAAAGGCTCTGACATAGGCCTCCTGGACGATGTCCTCGGCTTCGGCATCGTTGCGCACCACCCCGCGAGCGATGCGATAGAGCCGCTGATTATGGGTCTTCATGATGATGCAGAAGGCGTTGCCTTCGCGTGCCAGCGCGCGGCGCACGAGAAGCATCTCGCTTGAAGCAGCCGTGGGCATTGGTAAAGACATAGCAGGCATGGCCAGTTCCTCGATCCAATCCCCGTCCGAAACCTCGATCAAGACATTGGATGACATCGCCGGCAAAAGGTTCCCGGCCATTTTCGCCCGGCTCCGACGGCGCCTAGAAATACTGCTTCCGCCAGCGGCTTGTCAGCAGCCTGCACTCGCGCCGTGGCCGCAAGCAGGTCGGTCTGCGTGATCAGGCCAAGGATGCGGCTGTCCCCGTCCAAGATGATGACTGCATGGGTGCGGCCGTCGGTGAGCACCGGTAGCAGGGCCATGGCGGGCGTACCGGCGGCGGCGGTCGACGCTGTCGAGGTAACGCTTCCGACGGCTTCGTCGGCTCGCGCCAATTCCCTTAATCCAACGGTGCCGACCAGCCTGGCGTCCTTGTCTACAACCGGCAGCGTGCGGATATTGTGGTCGAGCAGCAGATGACGCGCCCGATCGGCGGACGCGTGTTCATCGACCGAAATCACGTCGCACGACATGATGTCCTCGCACAACATGGTTCGGTGTGCGCGCATCGTCGCTTGCAGTTCGACCTGTCGCAGCAGTTGTTCGAGATCGTTGCGGTCGATGTCGAAGGTCTCGTCGAGCGCAGCCAGCGCGGCATCGATGTCCTCGGCCCGGAAGCCGATGCGCTCCTGAGCCGGCGGATCGCTGGTTCCGTGCGTGCTTTTCGGGGCAGGGGCCGGCACATGCGGGTAGCTGCGTCGCGACAGCCTGTGGAAAGCATAGCCGAGCGCGACCAGCATCATGGAGTTCAGCGCCACCGGCACGAACGGAAACAGGAAGCCGGCACCGATCACGGCCGGCCCGCCGAGCACGGCGGTCAGTGCGGCGGCTCCGCCCGGCGGATGCAGGCAGCGCGAGAACGACATGGCGGCGATCGCCATCGCCACGGCAATGCCCGTGGCGAGAACGGGCTGATGGACGAAATGGGCCACGATCACGCCGACCAGCGCCGATATTGTATTGCCGCCGATGATCGACCATGGCTGCGCCAGCGGGCTTGCAGGCACCGCGAACAGCAGCACCGCCGACGCCCCCATCGGCGCCACCAGCAGCGGCACATGCGGGCCATTGCCAAGCACCAGCGCGCCGATCGCGCCGGTCAGCGCAATGCCGATCATCGCCCCGATGCAGGCGATGAGGCGCTCGCGCAGCGTCGCGCCGGCGAGAATGGGGACAAAGAGACGAAAGGCCATGGCAAGCTCAGTCCGGCTGGAATTGTGCGCGCAGCGCCTGCAATGGCGTTGGCCCGACGATTTTGAAAGTCAAACCGATCCGAAAAAGCGCACGTTGGGGAAATAACATTGCGCTTGGTCGACCCATGAGCGGGTTGCGAGGTCGATCGTCCTACGAAAGTCGCTCGCCAATCCTTTCAACGGGTTAAGCCGGCTAGCGGAATCAGCTTGGCAAGTTTGCTGGTGTCATGCCGCAGCGGCCGCTTCCAGCCCGCGCAGGATATCGGCCTCGAGGTCCTCGACATCCTCAAGCCCGATCTGCAGCCGGATCAGCGGGCCGTCATAGGGGCCCTTGGCGACGGTACGGTCGCCGAGGAAGACCGGCACGGCAAGGCTCTCATAGCCGCCCCAGGAATAGCCGAGACCGAAGATTTTCAACGCATCGAGGAAGGCATGCTGCTGTCTCTGGCCGCCGCCTTTGAGCACGATGGAAAAGATGCCGCTCGAGCCGGAAAAATCACGCTTCCACACCGCGTGGTCGGGGTGGCTGGGAAGCGCCGGGTGCAGCACGCGGGCCACGCCGGGCTGGCCTTCAAGCCAGGTGGCAATCGAAAGCGCGCTCTTTTGATGGTGATCCAGCCGAACGCCCATCGTGCGCAGGCCGCGCAGGACTTGGTAGACGTCGTCGGGGCCGGCGCAGCAGCCCATCGTGTAGAACGTCTCGCAAAGCTGCTTCCAGCAGTTGGCATTGGCAGACACTGTGCCCAGCAGCACGTCCGAATGCCCGGCCGGATATTTCGTCGCCGCATGGATCGAGATATCGACGCCGTGGTCGAGCGGACGGAAATAGAGCGGCGTTGCCCAGGTGTTGTCCATCATGACGATGGCGCCCGTTTCATGCGCCGCCTTGGCGATCGCCGGAACGTCCTGCACCTCGAAGGTGTTGGAGGCCGGTGATTCCGTAAACACGACTTTGGTGTTCGGCTTGATCAAGCTGGCGATGCCGGCGCCGGCATGCGGATCGTAATACTCGACCTCGACACCCAGCCGCTTCAGCATCGTGTCGGCGAAATTGCGGGTCGGATGGTAGACGGAATCGACAATCAGGATGTGATCGCCTGCCGAGAGAAACGCCAGCAACGGGACGGTCACCGCCGCCAGGCCCGACGGCACGATTATTGTGCCGGCGGAGCCTTCCAGCGCGTCGATCGCATGCGCCAACGCATCGGTGGTCGGCGTGCCGCGTGTGCCATAGGTGTATTTCTGGCTGCGCGCCGCCATCACCGACGCATTGGGATAGAGCACGGTCGAGGCATGCACGATCGGCGGATTGACGAAGCCGAAATAGTCGTGCGGATTGTTGCCCGAATGGGCAAGCCGCGTGTTGATACCCATTTCGTTGCCGTCAGTCGCCATTGCTCTTCGCCTTGTGGTGAAAGCGCTAGCCATAGAGCGGCGGCATTGGCCGTGCAACAGCGGGCGCCCGCCACGCGGTGCCCTTTGCATAGGCCAATTCCCCTATGAATAGTCTGGAACGCGTGGCAATCCAGAGCCGCGGATTTCATGAGTGGATGTGGATTAGCGTCGACGGACTTTGCCGTTTTTGTTTGCGGGGCTTGCTGCTTTCCTGAGGGTGTTGTCCGCAATTCAGGCATTTGCGGCAATTGGTTTTCAAAGCTGTCGTGAAACGGTCATTTCCCTTGACCTCACAGAGATAATCGCCTTCGATGCAGTTCGTGAATGGGAGGGGCCGGGCGTCGGTTACGACGCGAGGTTCCGGAATGAGCCGGATGGGAGCCGGGTTCACGCGGGAAAAGATCAGGATTTGCCTGAGGATCAGGGTTTACCTGAAAACAGAAAAGGGTCTGTGGGTTATGAAACATATTGCAATTGGCATTCTCGGTGCCGCTGCGCTTGGATGGATGGCTTCGGCCGCGTCGGCGACAACGCTCGATACCGTCAAGGCGAAGGGCTTCATCCAGTGCGGTGTCTCGACGGGCCTGGCCGGCTTCTCGGCGCCTGACGACAAAGGCGATTGGAAAGGCATCGACGCGGATTTCTGCCGCGCTGTCGCTGGTGCAGTCTTCGGCGATGCCTCCAAGGTCAAGTTCACGCCGCTCAGCGCCAAGGAGCGCTTCACCGCGTTGCAGTCGGGCGAGATCGATCTCCTGTCGCGCAACACCACATGGACCATCAATCGCGATACCGCGCTTGGCCTGAACTTCATCGGCGTCACCTATTATGACGGCCAGGGTTTCATGATCAACGCCAAGAAACTGCCTGGCGTCAATTCGGCGCTGCAGCTTTCAGGTGCGGCAGTCTGCGTGCAGAGCGGCACCACCACCGAGCTCAACCTCGCCGATTACTTCAAGGCGAACAAGATGGAGTACAACCCGGTCGTCTTCGAAAAGCTGGAAGAGGTCAACGCTGCCTATGACGCCGGCCGCTGCGACGTCTACACCACCGACCAATCCGGCCTCTATGGCATCCGCCTGACGCTGAGTGCGCCGGCCGACCATGTCGTGCTGCCCGAGATCATCTCCAAAGAGCCGCTCGGCCCCGCCGTACGCCAGGGGGACGACCAGTGGTACCATATCGTCAAGTGGACCTACTTCGCCCTGTTGCAGGCAGAGGAACTGGGCATCACCCAGGCCAATGTCGAAGAGATGAAGACCTCGGATAATCCGGAGATCAAGCGCGTGCTCGGTCAGGAAGCCGAAACCAAGATCGGAACCGACCTTGGCGTGAGCAATGACTGGGTCGTCAACATCGTCAAGGCAGTCGGGAATTACGGTGAGATGTTCGAGCGCAATGTCGGCACCGGCAGCCCGCTGAAGATCGCGCGCGGCATCAATGCGCTGTGGACCAAGGGCGGCCTGCAATACGCACCGCCGATCCGCTGATCGAAATGTGATCCGGAAGGCAGATCATCTGCCTTCCGGTTTCTCTTTCCAGGGGATGAGCAATGGCATCGCAGGAAGTTCTTCGCGAGGAGCCGAGCCGCGGTTCCTTCATCAACGATCCGAAAGTCCGCGGGTTTTTCTTCCAGGCGGTGGTTGTCATCTTGCTGGTGGCGGGCGTCTGGTGGATCGTCCACAACGTCATCGTCAACCTGCAGCGCCTGCATATTACTTCCGGTTTTGGCTTCCTGAACAACCGAGCAGGCTTTGACATTCCAGTCAGGCCCATCGCTTATGATTCTGATTCGACCTATGGCCAGGCCATTGTCGTCGGGCTTATCAACACCATTATAGTCGCCGTTGCCGGCATTATCACCGCGACCATCATTGGCTTCATTGTCGGCGTCGGCCGGTTATCGCGCAACTGGCTGGTTCGCAAGATTTGCACGGTCTATGTCGAGGTGTTCCGCAACATCCCGCCGCTGCTGGTGATCTTCTTCTGGTATTCAGGCGTGCTCGCGGTACTGCCGGCGCCTCGCGACAGTTTCAATTTGCCGTTCGGCTCTTTCCTCAACCAACGCGGTTTCTATTTTCCGCGCGCTATCTGGGGCGACGGCTCCTGGCTGATGTTTGTCGCCTTGCTTGTCGGCATCGCCATGGCGTTTTTTGTCGCGCGCACGGCACGCCAGCGGCAAATGGCAACCGGCCAGCAGTTTCCCGTATTCTGGACTTCGGCGGCGCTGATCGTCGGCCTGCCGCTCCTGGCCTATGCGCTGAGCGGCTTTCCCTTGAGCTTCGACTTTCCAAAACAATCGACCTTCAACCTGACCGGAGGCTTTCAGATCGGGCCGGAGTTCCTGTCTCTTTATTTGGCGCTGTCCTGTTACACGGCTTCCTTCATCGCCGAGATCGTGCGCGCCGGCATTCTCGGCGTCAGCAAGGGTCAGACCGAAGCGGCTGGCGCCTTGGGGCTACGGCCGGGATCTATCCTGCGGCTTGTCGTCGTTCCCCAAGCCATGCGGATCGTCATCCCGCCGCTGACCAGCCAGTATCTCAACCTGACCAAGAACTCGTCGCTGGCCATTGCCATCGGTTACCCCGACCTGACGGCGATCGCCGGCACAGTGCTGAACCAGACCGGTCAAGCGGTCGAGGGCGTGCTGATCATGATGGTCGTCTATCTCATCATCAGCCTGGTGACGTCGGCGGTGATGAATGTGGTCAACGCCAGGATGGCGCTGGTGGAGAGGTAAGACCATGCAGGAACATGATACCTCCTGGGTGCGGACCGAAATGGCACTCGCTCAACAAGCCCCGGCCGGCGTGCGGGGGCCTTTGGCCTGGGTTCGCAAGAACCTGATCGGTTCGGTGGGCGACGTCATCCTGACTGTAGTGGCTATTGCGCTGGTGATGATGATCGTGCCGCCCATCGTCAACTGGGCCTTCATCAACGCCCAGTGGACGGGGCCGGACCGGACTGTATGCGCCACGGTGGCGCAAGGCGGCATCCAGCCGGACGGCTGGTCAGGCGCCTGCTGGGCCTTCGTCAACGCGAAGTTCGGCCAGCTGATGCTTGGCCGCTATCCCCTGGAAGAGCGCTGGCGGCCGATCCTGGTCGCCGTCCTGTTCGTGGCGCTGCTGGTGCCGTTGCTGATGCCACGCGTGCCGCGCAAGGGGTTGAACGCCATTCTTCTATTCCTGGCACTGCCGATCATCGCGTTCGTGCTCCTGGTCGGCGGCATCTTCGGCCTGCCGCATGTGGAGACCCAGCTATGGGGCGGGCTGCTGGTGACACTGAGCCTGTCCTTTGTCGGCATTGCCGTGTCGCTGCCGATGGGCATCGTGCTGGCGCTCGGCCGGCGCTCCAAGATGCCGATCGTCAAGACACTGTGCGTGGTCTTCATCGAGTTCGTTCGCGGCATCCCGCTGATCACCGTTCTGTTCTTTGCCAGCGTCATGCTGCCGCTGTTTCTGCCCGCTGGTGTTTCGTTCGACAAATATCTCAGGGCGCTGATCGGCGTCTCGCTGTTTGCCGCCGCCTACATGGCCGAAGTGGTGCGCGGCGGCCTGCAGGCGATCCCCAAGGGCCAGTATGAGGGGGCGGATTCGCTTGGCCTGGGCTACTGGCAGAAGATGGTGCTGATCGTGCTGCCGCAGGCACTGAAGCTGGTCATCCCCGGCATCGTCAATACCTTCATCGGTATGTTCAAGGACACAAGCCTCGTCATCATCATCTCGATGTTTGACCTGCTTGGCGTCGTCAAGCAGAACTTCTCGGACGCCAATTGGGCGACGCCACAGACCGCGAGATCCGGTCTCATTTTTGCAGCCTTCGTCTTCTGGCTGTTCTGCTTCGGCATGTCGCGCTATTCGATGTACACGGAACGCCGGCTCGACACCGGCCACAAACGTTGATGCATGTCGCCCAAAAGTGTTTAGCGGTTTTGGGACAACGACATGCATCATAGCTAAAAGACAGAACAAAAAGGGGAACCTGCCATGGTCATAGAAAACGCCGTCAGCGCCGAAGAGATCAAGGTCGATGCCAAGAAGATGCACATCTCGACCACCGATGTCGCAATCGACATCATCGGCATGCACAAATGGTATGGCGAGTTCCATGTGCTGAAGGACATCAACCTCAAGGTGATGCGCGGCGAGCGCATTGTCATCTGCGGTCCTTCGGGCTCGGGCAAATCGACCATGATCCGCTGCATCAACCGGCTGGAAGAGCACCAGAAGGGCAAGATCATCGTCGACGGCAAGGAACTCACCAACGATCTCAAGAAGATCGACGAGGTGCGCCGCGAGGTCGGCATGGTGTTCCAGCACTTCAACCTGTTCCCGCATCTGACCATCCTGGAGAACTGCACATTGGCACCGATCTGGGTGCGCAAGACGCCGAAGAAGCAGGCCGAGGAAATCGCGATGCACTTCCTCAAGCGCGTCAAGATCCCCGAACAGGCCAACAAATATCCGGGCCAGCTGTCGGGCGGCCAGCAGCAGCGCGTGGCGATCGCGCGTTCGCTGTGCATGAACCCGCGCATTATGCTGTTCGATGAGCCGACCTCGGCGCTCGATCCAGAAATGATCAAGGAAGTGCTGGAGACGATGGTGGGCCTGGCCGAGGAAGGCATGACCATGCTGTGCGTCACCCACGAAATGGGCTTTGCCCGCAAAGTCGCCAACCGGGTGATCTTCATGGATCAGGGCCAGATCGTCGAACAGAACACGCCGGCCGAGTTCTTCGACCATCCGCGCCACGAGCGCACCAAGCTGTTTCTGTCGCAGATCCTGCACTGAGCATTTTCATGCGAAGCAAAAGAGCCCGGCTGCAATGCGGCCGGGCTCTTTTGCTATCTGGGGTCGATCTTCTCCATTGAAACGCAAAGCCGCCGCCGCATGAGAAAAGCCCTGCGTTTCCTGGCCATGCTGATTATCGTGGTCGCGCTCGCTGCCACGCTCGGCACGCTGGTGCCGCGTCCGCTGTGGCCGGCGTCAGCGGCGGGTGAGGGCACGCGCCATATTCTGGTGCTGGAGAATCCGATCCACACCGACATCGCCATTCCCGTCGATGACGAGGTGCGCCGGCGCTTCCATTTCCTGGTCGCTGCCGGCATCCCCGTCGACGCCCCAGAAGTGCGCTACATCGTCTTTGGCTGGGGCGGCCGGGCCTTCTATCTGGAGACGCCGAGCTGGTCGCAGCTGAAGGCAGTGCCCGTCCTCAAGGCGCTGACACTGGACGCCTCGGTCATGCATGTCGATATCGCCGGGACCATCGCCGAGCCGCACCGTGCTGTCACCGGTTTCGACATCGATGAGGAGCATTTTGCAGCGCTGCTCGACTATATCGACGCGAGTTTCCAGCAAGGGCCGCATGGTCCGGTCGTCATCGAGAACGCCGCCTATTCCAGCTTCGACCGCTTCTTCGAGGCGAACGGCCATTTCAACGCGCTTGTCGGCTGCAACACCTGGACAGCCGCCGGCCTGCGCACCGCCGGCCTGCGCACCGGCTGGTGGAACCCGCTGCCGGCCTCGCTGGGCTTGTCGATGCGGTTTTATAACTAGCAGTCCTTCATCGCATCGCGACAGTGTTGGATCTTTTGAAGTCAGCGGGACAGCACCCCCCTCTGGCCTGCCGGCCATCTCCCCCGCAAGGGGGGAGATCAGCCGTTTTGCCCGCGGCGCTCCTGCTGCAACGCCGGCGATTTTGGCGAAGGCGCCGGCGACATCCAATCTCCCCCCTTGCGGGGGAGATGTCCGGCAGGACAGAGGGGGTGGGAAGGATCGCTACGTCGACGATCTAGACTGCCGAGTGTCCGCTCGCCATCCATAGAGCCAGTCGAGGTCGGCGGCGAGCTTGTCGGGCGAGCGCATGGCCAGGAACAGATTGCGGGCGATCGCCACCGGGCCGGCAGCATGCCAGGCGAGGCGGTTTACGGCCCCACGACGCGCGGCCTTGGCGACACGCGGCCGCCGAAGATTTTCCCAGATTTGAAAACTTCTGGGCAGATCGCCAGGGAAATCGGCGATAGCGTCGGCAAGCGTGATGGCATCTTCGATCGCCATCGCGGCACCTTGCGCCGCAAACGGCGTCATCGCGTGCGCGGCGTCGCCGATCAGCGCGATGCCCTGCGGGCTTGTCCACCGCTGTTGTTCGACGGTGTGGATCGGAAAGGCCGTCCATGGGCCGGCCAGTGCCACAAGCTTCGTCAGGCCCGGCGCGGTGCCGCGCAGGGCAGCCGTGAGGATCGCGGGATCGGCATGGCCCGACCAACCTTCGGCCATGCGCTCACCCTTGGTGAAGGCCGCGAGATTGAAGGCCCGGCCTTTGCTGACGGGATAGGCGACCATGTGGAAGCCTGGATGCAGGAACGTGGTGACGCAGTCGGCGGCGACGATCGCGGCAAAGGCTTCTCCGGCCGCACCGTCGGCTGCGATTGTAGCCCGCCAGGCGAGTTCGCCCGAAAAACGGCTTTTGACGAAGTCCTCGCCTGCGAGTTGCGCCCGGACCGCCGACCAGACGCCATCGGCGCCGATCAGCAGTTTGCCGCGTGCCTCGATCTCGCGGCCGTCCACTTCGGCGGTCACGGCGACATATTGCGCGTCTTTGACGATGCCGGTCGCGCGGGCGCCGGTGACGAGCTCAATCTGCGGCCGTTCAGCCATTTGCGCCAACAGCGCTGCCTGCAGATCGGCGCGGTGGGCGACGAGATAAGGCGCCTGCCAGCGCGCTTCGGCGGCTTGCCCAAGCGGCACCCGCGCCAGTTCACGCAGCGTCGCTGCATCCTTCAGCACCACCGCTTCGGGCCGCGAGGCTGCCGGCAGCAGCCGGTCGAGAACGCCGAGCTTTCCAAGGATGCACGTCGCATTGGGCGAAAGCTGGATGCCCGCGCCGGCCGCTTCGAGGTGCTGTGCCTGTTCGATCAGCTTTACGGAATAACCTCGTCCGGCGAAGGCAAGGGCGGCGGTCAGCCCGGCGATGCCGGCCCCGGCGATTATGACCTGCCGGGACCTGATGTCTTCCATCGGGCTTGTCGCGGAAGGATCAGGCGGCCTGGTCGATATAAAGGCAACCAGCCGGCAGCGTTTCAGTCGCCCTCAGCTTCGCCGAATAGCGGTAGAGCGTCGAGCAATAGGGGCAGACCTTTTCATCGTCGTCGCCCATGTCGAGGAACACATGCGGGTGGTCGAAGGGCGGGTTGGCGCCGGTGCACATGAATTCCTTGACGCCGATGTCGATTGCCGGATGGCCCGCATCGTTCTGGAAATGGGGAATGGAACCGCCTGCCATCATCGTCTCCTTGATCTCGTCGAAAAGCATCTGGAACATAACAGGCCTGTTTGCAAGATCGTTGAAATGAAACTGTCGCAAAAGCCTGTCAGAGGATACGTTGAGCCGGTTAAGTGCATGTCCCTGAAATCGGAACGGTTTTCGCCGAAGGGTCATGCGCCACAAAAGCGTGTTAGAGGCATGGCACGTCCAGCGGCGCTCCAAGGACGGTTGGCGGGGAAGAGCAGGAACCATGAACGAACTGAAGCCGGTGCAGAGCGAATTCATCAATGTCGAGGTGGCGAGCCCCGAGGGCGGCAACCCCGATCGGTTCGTCAACCGTGAGTTCTCCTGGCTGCAGTTCAACCGGCGTGTGCTCGAGGAATCACAGAACGAGCACCATCCGCTGCTCGAACGCGTCCGTTTCCTGTCGATTTCGGCCGCCAATCTCGATGAATTCTTCATGGTCCGCGTCGCCGGCCTTGCGGGCCAGGTGCGCGAAGGCATTGCGCTCAAGAGCCCCGACGGCCGCACGCCGGAGCAGCAGCTGGAACAATTGCTGCGCGAGGTCGAGCGGCTGCAGGAGGACCAGCAGAACAGCCTTTCGGCGCTAATGTTGCTGCTCAACAAGGAAGGCATTGAGAGCATCACCCGCGATGCACTGACCAAGGATGAAAAAGTCTGGCTGGAAGACCATTTCCAGGACCAGGTTTTCCCGGTGCTGACTCCACTGTCGATCGACCCGGCGCATCCGTTTCCGTTCATTCCCAATCTCGGCTTCTCGATGGCGCTGCAATTGCGCCATCGCAAGAATGGCGAGGAGATGAGCGCTCTTCTGCGCCTGCCGGTGGCGCTGAAGCGCTTCATCCGTCTGCCCGACCGCAAGCAGCACGTTCGCTTCATTCCGTTGGAGGAGGCTGTCGGCCTCTATATCGGCAAGCTGTTCCCCGGCTATGAGGTCAAGGGTTCCGGCACCTTCCGCATCATCCGGGACAGCGATATCGAGGTCGAGGAAGAGTCGGAAGATCTCGTGCGCCTGTTCGAGACGGCGCTGAAGCGGCGCCGCCGCGGTTCGGTCATCCGCATCGAATTCGACAAGTCGATGCCCGGCGAATTGCGCGAGTTCGTCGCCGGCGAGCTTGGCGTCTCTTCGAGCCGCATCAGCGTTCTGACCGGCCCGCTGGCGCTCAGCCAGATTTCCGAGATCGTCGCCGTGCCACGCGACGACCTGAAGTTCACCCCCTACAATCCACGCTTTCCCGAGCGCATCCGCGAGCATGGCGGCGACTGTTTCGCGGCCATCCGCGAGAAGGACATCGTCGTCCACCACCCCTATGAATCCTTCGACGTGGTGGTCCAATTCCTGCGCCAGGCGATGGCCGACCCCGAGGTGGTGGCGATCAAGCAGACGCTCTACCGCACCTCCAACGACAGCCCGATCGTGCGCGCCTTGGTCGACGCGGCCGAGGCCGGCAAGTCGGTAACCGCCCTGGTCGAGCTCAAGGCGCGCTTCGACGAGGAAGCCAACATTCGCTGGGCGCGCGACCTCGAACGCGCCGGCGTCCAGGTCGTGTTCGGCTTCCTCGAACTCAAAACCCATGCGAAAATGTCGCTAGTAGTGCGGCGTGAGGACGGCAAGCTGCGCAACTATGTGCATCTCGGCACCGGCAACTACCATCCGGTGACCGCGCGCATCTACACCGACCTGTCCTTCTTCACCACCGATCCGACGATCGCGCGCGATGTCGCCCAGCTGTTCAACTTCATCACCGGCTATGCCGAGCCGACCGATGAGATGCGGATCGCCATCTCGCCGTTTACGCTGCGCAGCCGTATCCTCAAGCACATTGCCGACGAGGTCGCCTACGCGCTGGCTGGCCGTCCGGCGCGCATCTGGATGAAGATGAACGCGCTCGTCGATCCCAACATCATCGACGCGCTCTATGACGCCAGCCGTGCCGGCGTCGAGATCGATCTCGTCGTGCGCGGCATCTGCTGCCTGCGGCCGCAGGTGCCCGGCCTGTCGGAAAACATCAGGGTCAAGTCGATCGTCGGCCGCTTCCTCGAACACAGCCGCATCTACTGCTTCGGCAACGGCCATGGCCTGCCGTCGGACGAGGCGATCGTCTACATCGCCTCGGCCGACTTGATGCCACGTAATCTCGACCGCCGCGTCGAGACCATGGTGCCGATCACCAATCCAACGGTGCATGAACAGATCCTTGGCCAGATCATGCTGGGCAACATCATGGACAACCAGCAAAGTTTCGACGTATTGGCTGACGGAACCTCCCGGCGCGTCGTGCTGGAGGAGGGTGAGGAACCGTTCAACGCGCAGGAATATTTCATGACCAATCCGAGCCTGTCGGGACGGGGTGACGCGCTGAAGTCGCATGCGCCCAAGCGCATCGCGCAGTTCAAGCGTCGCAAGAAGAACACCGGCTGATGATTTCAACGTCCCAAGGCCGGCTGCAGGATCGCCGGCCGCTGTCCATCATCGACATCGGCTCGAACTCGATCCGCCTTGTCGTCTATGAAGGGTTGGCGCGCTCGCCGACCTTGCTGTTCAACGAAAAGATGCTGGCCGGCCTCGGCCGCGGCATCGTTTCGACCGGCAAGCTCGATCCCGAGGCGGTGACGCGCTCGATGGAGGAGTTTCGCCGTTTCCGCGCGCTCTCCGATCAGGCGGGTGCGGAGCACATGTTTGTGCTGGCAACGGCCGCGGCCCGCGAAGCGATCAACGGCCCCGATTTCATCCACCGCGCGCAAGATGTGCTCAAGACCGAGATCCGCGTGCTCACTGGCCGGCAGGAGGCGCATTATTCGGCGCTTGGCGTCATTTCGGGCTTCCACCCCGCCAATGGCATTGCCGGCGATCTTGGCGGCGGCAGCCTGGAGCTTATCGACATCAATGGCGAGGCGATCGGCGACGGCATCACACTGCCGCTGGGTGGCCTGCGGCTGCAGGACATGGCCAGGAATTCGCTCGCCCAGGCGGCAAAGATCACCCGCGACGAACTGGCGCGCGCCAAATTGTTGAAGGGCGGGCTGGGACGGCCCTTCTACGCCGTTGGCGGCACCTGGCGAAACCTTGCCCGGCTGCACATGGAAATGACCAACTACCCGCTTGGCGTCATGCACCACTATGAGATCGGTGTCGAAAGCGCCGCCAATTTCCTGAAGCAGGTGGCGAAAGGCGAGATCGAGAAGGTCAAGGGCATCGAAGGTGTGTCGAAGAACCGCCGTTCGCTGCTGCCCTATGGCGCGGTCGTGCTGCAGGAGATCATGGCGGCGATGCAGCCGTCGAAGATCATCGTCTCGGCATTGGGCGTGCGCGAAGGGTTTCTCTATTCGCTGCTCGACCCTGCCGAGCAGAAGGCCGATCCGCTGGTCTCCGCTTCGGAGGAACTGGCGCGGCTGCGGTCGCGCTCGGTCACCCATGCGCATGAGCTTGTCGAATGGACGGACAAGACCTTTGCCGCCTTCGGCATCGACGAGACGGAGGATGAGGCGCGCTATCGCCACGCTGCCTGTCTGCTGGCCGATATAGGCTGGCGCGCACACCCGGAATATCGCGGCAAGCAGTCGCTCAACATCATTGCCCACGCGTCCTTCATCGGCGTCGATCACCCCGGCCGTGCCTTCCTGGCGCTGGTCGGCCTGTTCCGCCACGAAGGCGTGTTCAACGATGCGGCGCCGGAAATCCGCGGCCTGGCGACGCCGCGCTATCTCGAGCGCGCCCGCATTCTGGCGGCGGTGCTGCGCGTCGTCTATCTGCTGACTGCGGCTATGCCCGGCGTCATGCCGCGGCTGAAATGGGAAAACCGCGGCAATGGCACGTTGGCGCTGGTGCTGCCGGCCTCACTTTCCGATCTTTACGGCGAACGCCCGGCCGGACGGTTGGCGCAACTGGCGCGGATCACCAACCGCCGTCTGGTGCTGGCGGTCGAGGGTGGGCAGAGCGTGTCGGTGAAGTAGGCGCGGCCTGACAGCAAAACCATGTCGTCGTCGGCCTCGCGTTCGAGCACCGGCTTCCTCAATCCGTCGCTGCTTCGCAGCGCCACCTCCCCCTCCGGAGGGAAAGGGAAGGGAGCCTCGTTGGAAAGCGTTGGCGGCAATAGGCTCGCGCCCTTCCTCTACCCCGTCGATCGGGGGAGAGGTGGCTCGACGAAGCCGAGACGGAGTGGGGGTCGACCTGGCACGGGCGTCGATGGTTCAACCGGGACGATATTTGACGATATCAGACCGCGGCGCGGCGCCCGTCGATCGACCAGGCCCCGGCGCCGGCCATGGCTAGCGCCAGGAATCCACCGGCGATGGCAATGTCCTTCATCAGCATCTGCTGGTGCAGGAAGGTGAGCATCGGGTCATCGCCGCCCTGGCCGTAGTGGCCGATGGAGCCTGCAACGATGCAGAAAGCGGCAAGAAGTATCGCAACGACCGGCGTCTGAAAGCCGACCAGTATCAAGAGACCGGCAATCAACTCGAACAGCCCGGTGCCCCAGGCGGCAAGCGTCGGCAATGGCATGCCGAGGCCGGCGAAATAGCCGGTCGTCCCGGCAATGTCGGCGAGCGCGTGGTAGCCGGAGGGAACGAGCAGGGCGGCGAGCAGCAGCCGGGAAATCAGAAGCAATGCATCGCGGGGCATGGTCATCTCCGTTGTCTGTCCGCCGGCTGTTCGAGACCGATCCTAGCAGGGATGGGACGCGTGCGCGCTTGGGCAGACAACGAAAAAGCGGCGTGGAAAATTCCACGCCGCTTTTTTCAGGCTTGGGAGGGAAAGCTCAGCCGCGCTTGGCGTCGATCGAGTAGGCGCCAGGGCCCGAGGAAGCCAGCAGCAGGAAACCGCCGGTGATGGCGACGTTCTTCAGGAAATGGATCATCTGGTTCTGGTCGGCCCAGCCGGTATGGGCGACAAAGGCCGAGGCGATGGTGAAGACCGCGAGCACCCAGGCGGCGATGCGGGTCTGAAAGCCAACGAGCACGGCAAGGCCGCCGAGCAATTCGATCAGGCCGACGACAATGGCCGTTATGGTCGGCACCGGCAGGCCCATGGCGCCGAAATAGCCGGCGGTGCCGGAAATGGCGGTGAGCTTGCCGAAGCCGGAAAGCAGGAAGATGGCGGCGAGCAGGATGCGGCCGAGCAGGATGGTGGTGGAGCTGTTGGACGCGATGCCGGCGCCGGCAGCGGAAGTGTTGATGGACATGGTGGCTCTCCGAAAAGGGTTGATGTCCCGTCAGATAGACCAAGCCGACTGTTCACCAAAGCCGCCCGTCCGGCGACACATTGTTCACAGGACGTACATTTCGGGATCGTTCGACCGACGCAAAATTCTTGTCGCGGCCAGCAGCGGCGGGAGCAAATTGTCCCGCCACAAAATTTGGATTTCTAGTTGACGCAATTCCAAAGAGGAAGGGCTGCGCGCTTCGAGGAAGGCACTTTCCCTGGAATCGCTTAACCCGGATGCGTCATGTCCTCCGGCCGCACCAGCCGGTCGTAGTCTGCCTCGCTGACCAGCCCGGTGGCCAGTGCTTCCTCGCGCAAGGTGGTGCCCTTCTTGTGCGCGGTCTTGGCGATCTTGGCGGCATTGTCGTACCCGATCGTCGGCGCCAGCGCGGTCACCAGCATCAGCGAGCGGTCGAGCGCGGTCTTGATGTTGTCTTCGCGAGCCTCGATGCCGACGACGCAATTGTCGGTGAAGGAGATCGAGGCGTCGGCCAACAACTGCACCGACTGCAGGAAGTTGTAGGCCATCAGCGGGTTGTAGACGTTGAGCTCGAAATGGCCCTGGCTGCCGGCGAAGGTCAGCGAGGCGTTGTTGCCGAACACCTGCACGCAGACCTGCGTCAGAGCCTCGCATTGGGTCGGGTTGACCTTGCCCGGCATGATCGAGGAACCCGGCTCGTTTTCCGGCAGCGACAGTTCGCCGAGGCCCGAGCGCGGGCCGGAGCCGAGGAAGCGGATGTCGTTGGCGATCTTGAAGAGGGCGGCGGCCGCCGCGTTGATGGCGCCATGCGAGAACACCATGGAATCATGCGCGGCGAGCGCCTCGAACTTGTTCGGCGCGGTGACGAAGGCGATGCCGGTGATTTCGGCGATGCGCGCCGCCACCGTTTCGGCAAAGCCCACCGGCGCGTTGAGGCCGGTGCCGACGGCGGTGCCGCCCTGCGCCAGTTCCTGCAGGCCGGGCAGCGTCATCTCGATGCGCTTGATCGAAGAGGCCACCTGCGCGGCGTAGCCGGAAAATTCCTGGCCCAGCGTGAGGGGTGTCGCGTCCTGCGTATGGGTGCGGCCGATCTTGATGATGTGGGCGAAGGCCTTCGTCTTGACCTCGAGCGCAGCGTGCAGATGCTTCAGCGCCGGCAGCAGATCGTGCACGATGCGCTCGGCGCACGCGATGTGCATGGCTGTCGGGTAGGTGTCGTTCGACGACTGGCTCATATTGACGTGGTCGTTAGGGTGCACCGGCTTCTTAGAGCCCATGACGCCGCCCAGAAGTTCGATCGCCCGGTTGGAGATCACCTCGTTGGCGTTCATGTTGGACTGCGTGCCCGAGCCGGTCTGCCAGACGACCAGCGGGAAATGATCGTTCAGCTTGCCGTCGATCACCTCTTGCGCCGCCTCGATGATCGCCTTGCCGACTGCCGGATCGAGCCGCTTCAACTCCATATTGGCTTCCGCCGCCGCTCGCTTGACGATGCCGAGCGCACGCACGATCGAGGCCGGCTGCTTTTCCCAGCCTATCCTGAAATTGCCGAGGGAACGCTGCGCCTGCGCTCCCCAATAACGGTCGGCGGCAACCTCGATGGGGCCGAACGTGTCGGTTTCGGTTCTGGTCCTGGCAGCGGTCACTTGTCTCTCCGACGATCGAATTCGGCAACGGCGTATCGCGTTGCACAATGGCCTTCAAGCAGAGATTGCGGCCGGCAGGCAGTAAATCGGTTGAAGCGGTAGCGCCGCCCTTCGGGATCCTGCACCCTCCACTTTCGTGTGAAGGAAATTGCTCCTCAGTGCGGCTTGATCCCATAAAGTGGACGGAAACTTGCGGATTTAGCTCGATAAGATCATGTCGAGCTGGCGGATTGCTCTACGCAAACTTCCCCCAGGATCAGCAATGCGCAATTCTCGTCTACATACGAGCGACGATGCCACACAAACTACCATCAGTGCCGGCGTCTCACTGGCAACAGCAGCGATGAGGTAGCTTATGCACTTGTCCTTCTGTTCAGTTTCCCGACCAAAATCCGGCATCGCATCCGGATCGAGCTTCGGATCGCGAAGCCGAGAATTTCAACTCCACCCTGGGAGCGCCTCCACATAGCCTCGGAGATTTCCAAGATGCATGGCGGCAAGGTCGAAGCCGTCTCGACGTCGCAAGAGACGCTCTTTGTCCTCCGTATTTTGCTGAAAGCGCGCCTGATCGCGGACCGTCAGCTCGGAACCTTTTTCCTCCAACGGCGCAGCTTTGTCCTGAGATAGGATCTATAGCCGAACGGAAGTGTTCGCCGTCCGGAAGGCGTGCTTGTCCGCGCCTCCAGACGCTGGCGCACGACGCTCATCAGTCTGCAGAACGCGGGTGTTTCCAATGATTGCACCCGTTTGACGAGATTGTCGGGCAATGGCTTTGAGCGCCAGTCGAAATAAGCCTCGTAGTCTTTCGGCGTTGCGATCAGGTGCTGGAGATAGGCTGCAAGATCGCTGGCGCTGGCGAAGGCACTGGCGTCAATAAAGGAGTGCTCCGGAACGAACTCGTCCACATTGGGAGCGCCAAGGTAGATCGGCACCGTGCCCGCCATGAACGCGTCATAGATTTTCTCGGTGACATAGTCGGCCTCGATCGAGTTCTCCATGGCCAGGCAGAATTTGTGCCGCGCAATGGTTTCGATCTTGGTCTTCGAGCCCAGATCGGGGCCAGAGACCGATCGGTTGTTGCGATATCGGCCATAAGAATCGATCTTGATGTGGCGCGCCAGTTCGTTCGCCAAATCGACACGGCCGCTATAATTCAGGCCGGCCGACTGGAAGAGTGCGACCGGCGCTTCTTCCGTTTTCGGCACGATTGGTCTGGCCAGCGCATCTTTCCACCACACCGCACGCGGAAGGTAGGGTACCCAGACATCGGACCGGGATTCATGCGTCATGATGATATCGAAGTGCCCCATGGTTTTGGGGTCGGCAAGTCGCTTGTAGTTTTGGCCGCATTCCATCGACCAGGCGACCCAATATTGACCAGGGTATTTGTAGGCATCGCCAACTTCGCGAAAGTTCGGAATATGGAAGACGACTGCCGCGGCCTCGGAAATCCGTCGTTTGTCCAGTGTCCACCGCCCGGGCATTTCGCACTGTATCGACGCGATATCGACGGGTTTGCTGAAGAACGTTGTGTAGAAGAGGATCAGTGGATCGATAGACGGCATGGCACCACGAATGTCTGAAGCATTGCTCAATCTGCAGACAGACGCGGTATCGGAAGTTTGGTCAAGTGCTCCGCTTGTTCGAGGCAGAGGGCCGTCCAAACGGTCACCCCGCCGTATACCCGCCATCGATCGCGAAAATGCCGCCGCTGGTCCACGCCGCCTCGTCGCTGGCGAGATAGACGGCGATGCCGGCAAGATCGCTGGTCTGGCCGATGCGGCCGAGCGGGTAGCTGCGCTTGGCATAGGTTTTCAGCTCGGCCTGCGCTGCCGCCGGCAGGTTGTCGATCGACTTGCGCCGCATGGCGGTGTCGACCGTGCCGGGCGCAATCGCATTGACCCTGATGCCGCGCGGACCAAGCTCGAAGGCCAGCGACTTGGTCAGCGAATTCAGCGCGCCCTTGGACAAGGAATACAGACTCGACGGCCGCTTCGGGATCATCTTGTCGGCGAAGTAGGACGAGATGTTGATGACGGAGGTGTTGGCGCCGAGATGCGGCAGCAGCCGCTGGGTAAGGAAGAACGCCGCCGTCACATTGAGCGCGAAGGATTGCTGGAATTGGTGCTCGGTGACGGTCTCGAAAGGCACCAGATAAGCGACGCCGGCATTGTTGACGAGGATGTCGAGTGGGCCGGTTGCTTTCGCGCGATCGACCACGGCATCGATGCCGGAAAAGGTCGAGAGATCGGCCGACTGGGTGCCGACGTTGCCCGCCGCCGCAAGTGTCTCGCGGGCGGTCTCGAGCTTGCTGGTGTCGCGGCCGATGATCAGCACGTCGGCGCCCTCGCGCAAGAAAGCTTCCGATATGGCCAGGCCGATGCCGTCCGAGCCGCCGGTCACCAGTGCTCGCTTGCCAGAAAGTCTCATTGAAGGCCAAGTCGCATCGAATGCTCTCGCTGTTGCCCGCGTCACGAAGCAATGCCGATCGGCGAGGGCGGTCAAGCCGCCGGCCTATCGCTCAGTATGAACTTCGGTTGGCCGCGTGCCGATCCGGTTACCGCAGCAGCGACTGCGACGTCGGCGTCAGGCGCAAGGTTTCGGTCCGCCAGGTCACATCGGCCGCTTGCCATTGGGGCGAAGCGGCAACTGCGGCTTCGTAACTGGCATGCGCCACGGGACTGTTGAAACCCGTCACCGCGATAAAGACGTTTTCACTCAAGCGCACCGGCAGGCGGGGAAAGCTGTTTTCGGCGTGCTCGGTGATGAAGGCGCCAAGCAACCGTCCGCCGGCGCCGATAAGGACCGGAACGGCATCCGTTTCGAAATTGCCGGCGAAATCGGCTTCGGCGCCAGACCGCAGATGATGAATCTGGATGACTACAACACCGGTCAAGCCATTGTCTGCGCTCGGCTTTCCATCCGCCGGCATGGCGCCTCGCTGCGAGCCTGACAGATCGAAGCCGGCGCCTGGCCATGCCGGCTTCAAGAGCAGTACATCGTCGGAATCGATCATCGTCGCATTGGCGGCGTCGCGGTGCGCCGTCCACACCGGCCCGTCATAGAAGGCGGTGAGCGCCTGCTTCCGCGCTTCCATGCCATCGAAGCCGCGCAGCCAGACGAACATGTCGGGGCGGTCGAGGTCGCGGAACTGTCCGATGATGGTCATGCCGGCGTGTTCCTGGCCTTCGATGAACCGACTGTCGAAGATGTCGATCAGCGTCTCGCGCCGGCCCGGCTTCAGCGTGTACTGCCGCAACTCGACGACAGGCGAAGCGAGCAGTTTTGCCGCCGCAGGCGCATTCAGGGGTACGGTCATTGTGTCGTCTCCAAAAAACAGGATGATCATCCGGTTTATAAAACAGACCGGTTGTCCTGTTTTGTCAATCTGCTATCGTTGGCAAATGTCAGCAGAGATTGCTCGGGCTCCGAAAGGGCCGCCGCGAAAACGCACCAACGATCCCGAAGGGCTGCGCAACAAGGTGCTCGATATCGCCGAAGCGTCGTTCCAGGCGCGTGGCTATCATGCATCCGCCCTTGGCGAGCTGATGACGACCGCAGGCGTCAGCGGCGGCGCGCTGCATCATCATTTCCCGACGAAGAAGGCGCTCGCTCTGGCGGTGATCGAGGAGCGCGTGGCAGCGGCCCTCGATGAAACCTGGATCAACCCTGTACGGGCGGCAGGCTCGGCGCGCGAAGGCGTGCGCGCGGTGTTCGATGCGGTGGCGACCGAGCTTGAGCAGCAAGGCTTCGTGCGCGGCTGTCCGCTCAACAATCTGGCGCATGAACTGTCGCTCGCTGACCCGGATTTCCGCGCCGCTCTGGACGATATCTTTGCCGGATGGCGTCAGGCGGTTGCCGACAAGGTGCGAGCCGACCAGCAGTCGGGGAGGGAGCAGGGCACCGACCCCGAGCGCTTTGCGGCACTCGCCATCGCCGCCTATTCCGGCGCCATGTCGATGGCCAAGGCGGCACAGGATGCCAGCGTGCTGCGCGATTGCCTGGCCGAACTTCAGGGCAGCTCAACGCCGCCATTCCCGAGCAGAGCGAAGCGGCGTCGCAGGATCCTGCTGCGGCCGGGAAAACCTTGAGGCCGGAACTGCGCTGTTCTAGTTGGAAAGCGGCTTGATCGTCTCGTAACCGTTCACCGATTCCGCGCTGGTCCCTTCGTCGTAACGCCGGGCGAGAGACGCTTGCAGATCGGGAGCATAAAGCGCGGTGAATGTGTCCAGCGTTTCGCCGGCGCCGTTCTTGAAGGTCTCCGTGACCGCCAGCACGTTGTATTTGCAGCCGCCGACGCTGAACGTCTCCTTGCCCTTGACGACCAGGCTCAGTGTCTTGGTGCTCTTCGGCTGCTTGTTCGGCGACAACTCGACGAATTCGATCGTGCTCTTGGCTCCCGTCTTCAGCGGAAACAGTTTTCGCAGATCGGAAAACGGGATCGTCGCCACCCGTCCGGTATCGCTGTCGCGAAACACTTCGACCAGGCCTGCGAACAGGAACTGTGTCTGCGGTGATTGCGATTCGTAGGTGTTGGCGACGGACACCATGCCGCCGGCCACCGGCCGAAACTCGCTGCGGACGCCAGGCATTTCCAGAACGAAGCCGGCCTTGGCCGATTTTGCGTCGACACAATCGGCGGCATGCACCGCAGCCCCCGGCAGCAACCCAGCCAGCACCACGCCTATCGAAACGGCTCTCATGAAATCCTCCCCCTCTGCTTGTATTTGCTGCGCGCCAGCATGACCCAAGAAATGCCAGAGCCACAGTGCCGTGTCGACCTGCCATTCCTGGCAACTGGACGGTGGGGCGCCGGCTGTGCTGAATTTCAGGTCATGAATCGTAAGCTCGTCCTCTCCCGTCGCAATTTCCTCACACAGGCAGCCGGCCTTGCCATGGCTGGTATGCTGCCGCGCGCCGCGCTTGGCCAGACCGGCAAGCGCATCCAGCCCATCGACGCCACCTTTCTGTTCATCGCCGATGTCCATGCCTGCCGCATGTCGAGCGGCCTCAGCCCCAACTGCCTGGAGGAAGGCAAGACCGATGCCGCGCTGTTGCGCAATGTCGCTGTCCTTAATGGCTTGGCCGGCCGGCAATGGCCAGTCGAGATCGATGGCGTTGCAACCCGCCTGCGTTCGGCCGGTAGCCGCATCGATGCGCCGCTCGGCCTCGTTGTCGGCGGCGACATCACCGACGATGGCGGCGGCCAGATCACCGAGCCCAGCGAAGGCACGCAACTGTTGCAGTTCAGCCAGCGCTATCAACAGGGCGTCGGCCCCGATCGCGTGCACATGCCGGTCTATGTCGGGCTCGGCAACCACGATCTCGACCAGAACGGCTCGCCGCCGCATGTCGACTGGTACCGGCGTGAACTGCGCGACTATGTCGAGGTCAACCACCGCCCCGGCGTATTCTTCAAGCCGCCGGTGCCGGCCACCGAATACGATATCGACACCGACTGCTACTCCTGGGACTGGGGCGGCCTGCATCTCGTCCAGACCCACCGCTTTGCCGGCGACACCGGCCATGGCGCGGTGAGCAGCCTGCCGTGGCTGAAGCAGGATCTGGCGATCTACGCGGCGGATGGCCGTCCCGTCATCCTGTTCCAGCACTATGGCTGGGACACTTTCTCGGTCGAGCGCTGGGATCCGGCCAAGCGCACCTATGACGATGACGGCGCAGGCGCGCCGCATTGGTGGAGCGAGGCCGACCGCCAGGCGCTGCTGGCGGCGCTGAAGGGCTACAATGTCATCGCCATCTTCCATGGCCATCAGCACGAAGTGCCGATGATCTACAAAAGCGATGGCCTCGACCTGTTCAAGCCGAAGGCCGCCTATATGGGCGGCTTCGCGCTGGTGAGGGTAACCGGGGACAGCATGGACGTAGTGCTGGGCGAGGCGGCCGGCGACCAGGGCGAGGTCAAGTTCACCAGCGCCTTCAGCAAGAGCCTCAGCCTCTGACAAGAAAAAGGCGGCCTTGAGCCGCCTTCCTCATTGCCTGCGAGATCGGGTCAGAGCGCCTTTTTGATCTTGTCCTTCACGTCGCCATAGACCTTCTGCACCTTGCCGGCGGTCTTGTCTGCAGTGCCTTCGGACTGGGTCTGCCTGTTGCCGGTCGCCTTGCCGCCGGCTTCCTTGACCGAGCCCTTGACCTGCTTGGCCACGCCGGCAACCTGATCCTTGTTCACCATCTTTGCATCTCCTGGGATTCCGGGGATTCATTCGCAGGAGGCAAACGGGCCGGCTTGGCTTAGGTTCCCTGGGCGGCGATCATCGTCGCATCTGGTCGCTTATATGGTCGCCGAAACGCTTTGCCGCGTCGTATCGTGTGACTAGTGTGACGAAATTTTGGGGAGACCGCCTTGGCTGAATTTACGCTCATCATCGCCAACAAGTGCTTTTCGTCCTGGTCGCTGAGGCCATGGGTGGCGATGAAGCATCTGGAGATCCCGTTCGAGGAAGGTTTCGTGCGCCTGCGCACGCCCGAGACCTTTGCCGCTCTGGCGAAAGTCTCGCCCACCGGCCTTGTGCCAGTGTTGAATCACAATGGCAGGATCGTCTGGGAAACCCTTGCCATCCTTGAATATCTTGCCGACCTGTTTCCGGAGAAAAAACTTTGGCCGCAGGATATCGGCGCCCGCGCCTTGGCTCGCTCGGTGGCGACCGAGATGCATTCCGGCTTTCGCGAGGTGCGCTATGGCTGGCCGATGAATTTGCGCCGGCCGAAGGCCCACAAGCCGCTCGACGCCGAAGGCGAAATGCAGCGCGCGCGCATCGAAACGATCTGGCGCCAGTGCCGGGAACAATACGGCAAAGGCGGCCCCTTCCTGTTCGGTCATTTCACCGCGGCCGATGCCATGTATGCACCTGTCGTCACCCGCTTCGACACCTATGGCGGCAAGCTCGCGCCCGACACGCGCGCCTACGTCGACGCCGTGTTGGCAACGCCGGCGATGCGGCACTGGTATGCGGAAGCAGCGAAGGAGACTTGGCCGGAACCCGGCCCGGACGAATAGGACCACTAATGACATCACGGTGAGTGACCGATGGCCAGCAATGATGGACCGCGTGAGACTACCGCGCCAACAATCTTCCACTGCCGGCTGATCCCGCCTCGGCCGGACTTCGCCTTCACCCTGACGGAGGAGGAGAGGGAGTTGATGGGCCGGCATGCCGACTATCTGCGCGGCAAGCTTGCCGAGGGCGCCATGATCCTGGCCGGGCCGGTCGCCGACCCGGCCGGCCCTTGGGGTCTGCTGATCCTGCGTGTCGGCAGCGAAGCCGAGGCAAGAGCGGTCACCGACGGCGATCCGGTGTCGAGCTCCGGCCGCGGTTTCCGCTACGAGATCCTGCCGCTGATCAGCGCGATCCTGTAGGCCGCCAGCGTGAGTTTAAGGAAAGTGTGAAACGGTTTTCCCTTGGGAATTGCGTCAGACAACGGCACTTACAAGAACGCCTCTCGCACCGTTTAATGTGCGGGAGGCGTTCTTTTGCCAGCATTACCGAGATTGCTCTCTGAATTGCTGACACCACGGAAATGCGCCGGCTTGCGATTGGTTCCGGGGCGTGGAATATTTTTTGGAACGCCTTGAGCTCCGCCACCTCGTCAGTTGAGGCTTATGCCTCAGGCACCCTCAGGTTGAATTTGGGCTCCGGCCAAACCAGAAATTGACTCGGCGCTAAAAGAAGTCTATAAGAAACATGTCGATATTTGTTTGACCGACTTTTGTTATCCGCGCATGATGCGCGCCTTTGACGAACTTCCCCATCAAAAATCGAGACAAAACGCTGTTGTGCAGTCGCACGATGGTGAACGAATATTTGCCAGGGAAAGGGTTCTTCATGGCCACCGGCACAGTGAAATGGTTCAACGCCACCAAAGGTTTTGGTTTTATTCAGCCTGACGACGGCTCCGCCGACGTTTTTGTCCACATCTCGGCCGTAGAGCGCGCCGGCATGCGTGACATCGTCGAGGGCCAGAAGCTCGGCTACGAGATGACCCGCGACAACAAGTCGGGCAAGATGTCCGCCGACCAGTTGAAGGCGGCCTGATAAGGAATTCGGCCTTCCGGTGACCACGGATGTACTGGCACCGATGAAAGGCTGAAAGGAGCGCCTTGCGCATCCAACTGGATGCGCGGCGCTTTCATGGAAGGTCAGGCGGTGCCTGGCCTTTTTCATTTTATGCGTCATGCCGCTAAAAGTGCGCCGCACGCCGGCCGGAACGTGCTAAGGGACGCTCCAGCAATCTGAACCGCCCATACTGCCCCGCTGCCGTATTGCTTTGATCGTAATCGAAGGCCGCTCTCGCTCTATCGGCACCAGGCTCCCGTCAGGAGAAAGTTTTGACCACTCAATCCAAGACCGCCGACCAGGCCGGCTCGCTGTTCAGCAAGACGCAAACCCAGTCGATGTCACTCAACCGCATCCTGTCCGAGCGTGATGCCGTCAGCGAGGCGCGCGAAGCCAAGACCGCGCGCTTGCGCGAACTGCGCAAGGAAAAGGAAGCCGACGACATGGCAGCGGCCGCAGCCCTTGCGGCGCTGCCGAAGCGGGCAGGCAAACGCTGATGGCCACCAAGCGCATACCGCCGACGCCGATCGATGCCGATGCGACCATAGCGTCCATGGTCCCGGGCCTGGACAAGCCGGTCGAATATGTCCGCCGTGTGCTGGAAAAGCTCGAGCGCTGCAAGCGCGCGCATGGCGATGCCCAGGTGCGCGTCGGCGTGCGCGGCCGTGCCGAAGCCCCGAACTATCTGGTCGAATATGTCCGCGAGGACAAAAAGACCCAGGAGCGCGTGACCTACCAGGATGCCGCCTATAGCGGCAGCACGCATCGCGAACTGGCGGCGCACCACATTGCCGAGGCGAGGAACTGGTCGCCCGAGGAAATGAACATCACAGCGGTCTCGGCGCTGATCGGCCGCTTGCGCAATCCGCGCGCACCATCATCCCGCTTTTCCGACGAGGACTGACATGGCCATAAAGTTTTCCACCAAGGACCAGCCGGCAGCGCCGGCTGCTGCCACTGCAAAGCAGGCCAAGCCCGCTGCCGCGCCGAAGGCCGCCGAACCGTCGGCAACCGATCTGTTCGAGGCGCCAGCCGCCACGCCCAAGGGCAAGGCAGGCAAGAAGAAATAGCGCCTTGCCGCACCAAGCCGATCGCAATCTCGCAGCACCTGGGCTGGTCGCGTTGGCCGCCAGGGATATCCGGTCGTCAAAACAGGACGACCAGCCGGTTTTCGATTGCCAGAGCTGCGGCGCCTGCTGTTCCTACTCGGCCGAATGGCCGCGCTTCTCGACCGAGGACGATGCGCAACTTGACCGGATTCCGGAAAAGTTCGTGTCCGCCGACCTGTCCGGGATGCGCTGCGAGGGCGTGCGCTGTTCGGCGCTTACGGGCGAGATCGGCAAGCACACAGCCTGCGGCATCTACGAGATCCGCCCGGACGTCTGCCACGCCTGCATGCCTGGCGGCGACGATTGCCTGATGGCGCGCAAGGCGCACGGGATGCCAACGATCTAGCCGACGCCCACCTTGCCTGATCCCACATCCCCCGATAGCTTCCACCACGGGCAGGGCGTTGGAGGAACCATGAGCATCGAATTCCTGTTGACGTCGCTGATCGTCGTGGCTTCGCCCGGCACCGGCGTTCTCTACACGCTGAGCGCCGGGCTTTCGCGAGGCGCGCGCGCCTCGATCACTGCTGCATTCGGCTGCACGCTTGGCATCATCCCGCATATGGCCGCCGCCATCACCGGCCTGGCGGCGCTGCTGCACACAAGTGCTGTCGCCTTCGAGACGCTGAAATATCTCGGCGTCGCCTATCTCCTCTACATGGCCTGGAACACGCTGAAGGAGAAGGGCGGCCTGAGCGTCGATGAAAACGCGGCACCCCGCTCGGCAGCCAAGGTCATCACCTCCGGTATCCTGATCAACATCCTGAACCCGAAGCTGTCGATCTTCTTCTTTGCCTTCCTGCCGCAATTCGTCAGCACGACCGAACCGAACGCATTTGCCAGGATGCTCGAACTCTCGAGCGTCTTCATGCTGCTGACCTTCGTCGTCTTCGTCGCTTACGGGATCTTTGCGGCCTCGATCCGCAGCCATGTCGTGTCGGGGCCGATGGTGCTGACCTGGATGCGCCGCACCTTCGCCGGCGCCTTTGTCATGCTCGGCGCCAAGCTGGCGCTGGCTGATCGATAGAACATGAGCTGCCAGGCCTCGGCCTACTCTTCGTCGGTTCCGGATCCGGTCCGGATGCCTAGACGCCAGGCCGAGGGCGGAAGGCCGATCATCTTCTTGAAGGCGCGGCTGAACGCTGCCTCGGATTCGTAGCCGATTTCAGCGGCGATGCTGGCCATGTTGCTGGAGCCGGCGCTGAGCAGCTCCGAGGCGATCTGCATGCGCCATTTGGCGAGATAATGCATTGGCGGCATGCCGACCAGCCTGGTGAAGCGTTCGGCGAGCACGCTGCGCGACAGCGCGGAGTCCTTCGCCAGCGCCTCCACCGTCCAGTTATGCGCCGGCCGGTCGTGGATCAGCGCCAGTGCCCTCGCCAGGTGCGGATCGCGCAGGCCAGCCAGCCATCCCGTGGTTTGTGGCGGCAGCGATTCCAAGTAACGGCGCAACACGTCGACAAACATCAGTTCGCTCAGTTTGGTGAGCACCGTTTCACTGCCTGCGCGCTTTTGCGCCACCTCCGTGACAGCCAGGTTGATGAACTGGCTGAGCCAGCCGCCATCGCCTTTGGCATCTCCGGCCTTGATCACCGGCGGCAAAGCCTCGAGCAGTGGATTGAAAGGCTGTGCATCACAGGCGAGATAGCCGCAAACCAGCCTGGCCGAGGTCGCGCCGTCGCCGGCGCAGTTGATGTAAAACGGCATCCGGCCGGCTGTTGCGATGTCGAGAACGTCGGCTGTCGGCGGATCGGCGCGCAACGCCGGATTGCTGGACATAATGTGCGGGTCGCTCCTGGTGAAGACGACGACTTCGCCGGCCTCCAGCGCGATCGCTTCCTGGCCGATGATGCGCGCGAAGCAGCGACCGGCCGTTACCACATGGTAGGAGATCAGATGGTCCGCACCGGGCAGGATCTTCGGCAGGATGGACGATGGCGCCGGCGAGCAGACGGCCCACGGCTCGTGGCCCTCAATGTCAAAAAACGTCGCGCCGGTAAGGCGTACCGTCCTCAACAGGTCAGACAGAGCATCCCCGGCCATTCCGTTTCGTCCCGCACCCGGCTAGCCGGTGAGCCATCCCTTTCGAGTTCCGGACGCGCTGTCAAGCGAGGCGGACGCCGTATCATTCAGTTCGCGGCCAGAACTCCTAAACCTGCACCGGTGCTCAAGCGCTGCCGAGAGTGGGCGCTGAGTGCTGTCGAAACCAACCAGGGACAAAAGTCATGACGGTACATAAGGGCGGGTGTTTTTGCGGCGCCGTGGAAATCGAAGTGCACGGAGCCGCCGAGGCAATGGGCTATTGCCATTGCGGTTCGTGTCGATCGTGGTCGGCGTCTCCCGTGAACGCCTTCACGCTGTGGAAGCCTCAGAACGTCAAGGTCACCAGGGGCGCGGAGTTCCTGTCCGGGTTCGAGAAGACCGAAATGAGCGATCGCCAGTTCTGCACGAAATGCGGTGGTCATCTGATGACCGTTCATCCGCCGCTCGGCCTGGTCGATGTCTATGCGGCAACCATACCAGGCGTGAAATTCACGCCTGGGGTTCACGTCAACTACGCTGAGACCGTGCTGCCGATGAAGGACGGGCTGCCCAAGCTCAGGGACTTTCCGGCTGAGCTCGGCGGCTCCGGCATCGCGGTGCCGGAATAAGGCCCGGCCACTGCTCGCCATTTTTGACAACGACAATTCAAGACAGGAGATTGTTCATGGAAATCGCAACATTTCGCGCCACGCAGGAGCCGATCAAGGATCTCTATCGCAGGGATGCGAAGGCCGCGTTCCTCACCTTGAAGGCCAAAGGCGTCGCCGACGCGTCCACCGTGACCTGCAAGGTGGAGACCGGACGCGGGCTGGCGCTTGCCGGCATTCATCCGATGGCCGGGGGCAGCGGCCAGGAACTGTGCTCCGGCGACATGCTGCTCGAGGCGCTGATCGCATGCGCCGGTGTCTCGATGCGCGCGGCGGCGGCCGTGCTCGAAATTCCGATCAGGTCCGCCGAAGTTTCCGCGGAAGGTGACGTCGATCTTCGCGGCACGCTCGGCGTGACTGCGGGTGTTCCAGTCGGCTTCAAGGAAATCCGCTTGCGGTTCGACATCGACACCGACGCTCCCCAAAGTCAGCTCGACCAACTGCTCGAACTCACGGATCGCTATTGCGTGATCTTCCAGACCATCCAGAACAGTCCCAGCACCACGGTGAAGCTGCACCGCGTCATCCAGTGACCAGAAAACCGGCCCGGAAACTCGACTTGAGCGAGATTCCGGGCTGGGAACGGGAGTGCCGGGCAACGCTTCTATCCTTTGACGTAACCCATCGCCTCGACGATCAGCTCGTCCGCGACACGCATCAGGTTGACGCCGCGGATGGAGTTGCCGTCGGCCATGAAGTAGCGCCAGCGGATCGTCGCCCGTTCACCGGCGACGAAGGTTTCCTCGAGGTCGAAGCGCGTGCCGGGCTGGGTGGCGATCGCCGACCATAGGTCAATGCATGCCTCTTTGCCGGCATGGCGGGCGCCGTCCGGCGCCGGCACGGTGTTTTCGATAACGCAATCCTGCGCCACCAACTCGGCAAGCGCGGACGGATCGTGCAGCTGGAACACATCGTTGAAGCGATGCATGATCTCGGCCGTCTGCCGGGACAAATCATTCCCGACTGCGTCCATGATAAGCTCCTGTTTCATCATATTCTCCCGGTTTCATTGATCTTTGACGGCTTTGACCAGCACGGCCTTTAGGGTGATCTGAGGCACGCCGGCCAAGGCGCGCGAGACGAGGCAAGTCGCCTTGGCCGACTGCGCCAGGCGTTCGAACTCGTCTTCGGCGAGATCCGTGACCTCCGCCTCCGTTTCGAGCTCGATGCGGGTGATCGTCGGCCCGGCGGTGGTCGCGCCGAGATGCACCTTGGCGACGGTGCGGATGGTGCGGGCGACGTGGCCTTCCTGGCCGAGGATGAAGGTCAGCGCCATCGAGAAGCAGCCGGCATGTGCTGCCCCGATCAGCTCTTCGGGATTGGTGCCCGGACCGTTCTCGAACCGCGACGGAAAGGAATAGGCGCCTTCGAAGACGCCGCTGCCAAGCCGCAGACGGCCGCCGCCTTCCTTCAGCGTGCCTTGCCATTCTGCGGAAGCTTCACGGATGGTCATGGTCGTTCTCCTGATTCGGGGTTGAAAAGCGGGCAATTGGGTCAGGCGCAGTCGATGACAACCTTCCCGAACACGTCGCCCTGCTGGAAGTGGCGGTACGCTTCGGGGGCTTCGGCAAAGGGGAAGACCCTGTCGATAACGGGCTTGAGGCGATGCTGCGACACGGCGCGCAGCATGGCCTCGAGATTGCTGCGGCTGCCGACGAACAGGCGGCTGATGGTGGCGAGGCTGCGCTGATAAAGCGCTGCCGGCATCTCGATCGATCTGCCACTGGCGTCCTGCAGCGTCAGCAGCACGATGTGTCCATAAAGCGTGCTGGCAATCAGCGACTGCGCGAAGGTGGCCGGGCCGCCGGTTTCGACGACGAGGTCGATGCCGCCTGTCTGCTCGCGCGCCCAGCCGCCCCATTCCGGTATGTCGGTGCTGGAGACAACGAGGTCGGCGCCCAGCGCCCGCAGCCTGTCGGCCTTCTCCGCGCGCGATGTGATGGCGACAACCCGGCAGCCGAGCAACTTGGCGAACTGCAGAGCAAACAGCGAAACGCCACCCGAACCGATGGTGAGAACCCATTGACCAGGCTTCGGAATCCGGGTCCCGGTCACCGCGTTCCAGGCCGTCACGCCGGCGCAGGTTAGCGTCGCCGCTTCGTGCCAGCTCAGATGATCGGGCAGTCGCGCCGCCCATTGTTCGTCGAGCACGGCAAACTCAGTCAGCATGCCGTCCAGCGTACAGCCGAGCTGGTCGATCAGACCGGCATTGATGCGGCCATCGATCCAGCGGGCGAAGTAGCTGCCGGTGACGCGGTCGCCGACGGCAAAACGGGTGACGGCATCGCCGATTGCGACGACGTCACCGGCGCCGTCGCTCAGCGGCACGATGCCTTGCCGCGCCGGCAACGGATAGGTGCCGCCAAGGATCATCGTGTCGCGCCGATTGAGCGAGGCGGCGCGGACTCGCACCACGATCTCATGCGGTTTCGGTTCCGTCCGCGCCTCGTCGCGCATCGCCAGGGATTCGGTTCCACCAAACCCTTCGAGCCGGTAGCTGCGCATGTCACTCTCCTTAATAGTATATAGACTGATCCACATATTATATAGACCGATTGTCATATTCTTGGCGAGGCCTATAATGCGTCACTGCTGACAGAGGTTGACATGGCCAACGACACCCGCACCCGCATACTCGAGACCACAGGCCTGTTGCTCAGGCAGCGCGGCTATCACGGCACCTCGCTCAACGACATTCTGGGCGCCAGCGGGGCGCCGCGCGGCTCGCTCTATTTTCATTTCCCGGGCGGCAAGGACCAACTGGTCATCGAGGTGACGCGCAACAGCGTTGCCGACGTCACGAAAAGGCTGGGCGAAGCACTGGCAGCCGAAAGCGATCCTGCAGTGGCCGTCCATCACATCTACCAGTCGGTCGGGCGCATGCTGGAGGACAATGATTTTTCGCTGGGTTGCCCCATCGCGCCGGTGGTGCTGGATTCACCCACCGATGTGCCGGAACTGGCGGAACTCTGCCGATCGGCTTTCGAGCAATGGATCGGCTTGCTGCGACAGGCCTTCGTCAGGGCAGGGGTGCCCGAACGCCGCGCGCACGCTTTGGCGCTGCTGATCGAATCGTCGCTGGAAGGGGTTATGGTGATTGCGCGGGCCACCCGCGACCGTGCACCGGTGCTGGTGGTGGCCGACGAGGTGGCGGCACTTGTCGAGCAGGCGGTGCTTGCAGGCAAGGTTGCGCGGCAGGCGGACAGCGCCGCCTAACCATCCGCTTTCCAAAACAAAAAAGGGCGCCTCTCGGCGCCCTTTCCGTATGCATAAGCCAGATAGCTTGGATTAGAAATCCATGCCGCCCATGCCGCCCATGCCGCCGCCGCCCATGCCGCCAGGCATGCCGCCGCCAGCCGACTCCTTCTTGGGAGCCTCCGCGATCATGGCTTCGGTGGTGACGAGCAGGCCGGCGACCGAAGCCGCGTCCTGGAGAGCGGTGCGAACGACCTTGACCGGGTCGACGATGCCCATGGCGATCATGTCGCCATACTCTCCGGTCTGGGCGTTGTAGCCGTAGGTCGCGCCCTTGTTGTCGAGGATCTTGCCGGCGACGATCGAAGCTTCAGCACCTGCGTTCGAAGCGATCTGACGGGCCGGAGCCTGCAGTGCACGACGAACGATGTTGATGCCGGCAGCCTGGTCGGCATTGACGCCGGTGACCTTGATGTTGGCCGAAGCGCGCAGGAGAGCGACGCCGCCGCCTGCAACGATGCCTTCTTCCACGGCCGCACGGGTCGCGTTGAGGGCGTCATCGACGCGGTCCTTCTTTTCCTTGACTTCGACTTCCGTCGCGCCGCCGACACGGATCACCGCAACGCCGCCGGCGAGCTTCGCCAGACGTTCCTGCAGCTTCTCCTTGTCGTAGTCCGACGTGGTCTCTTCGATCTGCTGCTTGATCTGGGCAACGCGGCCCTGGATCTCGGCCTTCTTGCCGGCGCCGTCGACGATGGTGGTGTTCTCCTTGGAGATCGACACCTTCTTGGCGCGGCCGAGCATGTTGAGGCCGACATTCTCGAGCTTGATGCCGAAGGCGCTAGGTTTTTCNCGATGGTGGTGTTCTCCTTGGAGATCGACACCTTCTTGGCGCGGCCGAGCATGTTGAGGCCGACATTCTCGAGCTTGATGCCGAGGTCTTCCGAGATGACCTGGCCACCGGTGAGGATGGCGATGTCTTCCAACATGGCCTTGCGGCGATCACCGAAGCCCGGCGCCTTGACGGCGGCGATCTTCAGGCCGCCGCGCAGCTTGTTGACGACCAGCGTGGCCAGAGCCTCGCCTTCGACGTCTTCCGAGATGATAAGAAGCGGCTTGGAGGTCTGCACGACGGCTTCGAGAACCGGCAGCATGGCCTGGAGGTTGGACAGCTTCTTCTCNCTCGGCGGTCTTGGCTTCTTCAACCGTGATGACGCCTTCATTGCCGACCTTCTGCATCGCTTCGGCGATCATGGCGCCGACCGACTCGTCGCCATTGGCCGAGATCGTGCCGACCTGGGCAACTTCCTCGGAGGTCTTGATCTTCTTGGCAGCTTTGCCGAGAGCCGCGACGACTTCGGTGACGGCCAGATCGATGCCGCGCTTCAGATCCATCGGGTTCATGCCGGCGGCAACGGCCTTGTGGCCTTCCTGGACGATCGACTGCGCCAGAACGGTCGCGGTCGTGGTGCCGTCGCCGGCAATGTCGTTGGTCTTCGAAGCAACTTCGCGGACCATCTGCGCGCCCATGTTTTCGAACTTGTCTTCAAGCTCGATTTCCTTGGCGACGGTGACGCCGTCCTTGGTGATGCGCGGTGCGCCGAACGACTTGTCGATGACGACATTGCGGCCCTTGGGGCCGAGCGTGACCTTCACTGCGTCGGCGAGGATGTTGACGCCGCGCAGCATGCGCTCGCGGGCGTCGCGGGAGAATTTTACGTCTTTAGCAGCCATTTTTTAGCTCCTGGCAGGGGGCTTGCGATCAAGCCCGAAATTAGTTGACGGTGAGGCCGATGATCAGCCGATGATGCCCATAATGTCGGATTCCTTCATGATCAGAAGGTCTTCGCCATTGAGCTTGACTTCGGTGNATCAGCCGATGATGCCCATAATGTCGGATTCCTTCATGATCAGAAGGTCTTCGCCATTGAGCTTGACTTCGGTGCCCGACCACTTGCCGAACAGGATGCGGTCGCCGGCCTTGACGTCCAGCGGGACCAGCTTGCCGGCTTCGTCGCGAGCGCCGGAGCCGACGGCGATGATCTCGCCTTCCTGCGGCTTTTCCTTCGCCGTATCCGGGATGATGATCCCGCCGGCGGTCTTGGATTCGGATTCGACCCGGCGTACGACCACGCGGTCATGNCCAGCTTGCCGGCTTCGTCGCGAGCGCCGGAGCCGACGGCGATGATCTCGCCTTCCTGCGGCTTTTCCTTTGCCGTATCCGGGATGATGATCCCGCCGGCGGTCTTGGATTCGGATTCGACCCGGCGTACGACCACGCGGTCATGAAGCGGGCGGAACTTCGACTTTGCCATTTTTTCTTCCTCGAATGAGAACGGTGAGAGCTGTTCCTCGATCCGGCGGTGCCGGATGTGCGTTAGCACTCACCTGGGGAGAGTGCTAACGTGCGCTGAAATAAGCGCGTGGCTTTCGAGAGTCAAGGCGAACGGTGAGCACAATTGTGCCAATTGGAGCCGTGCCGCGATCCGACGGCAGACCCTACCGGCGCCGCGGCGATATAAGCACCAGAAGCGGACAGCGTTCAGCCAGCCCATAGGTCCCTGTCGGCGCGAGGCGGACACTGTCAAAAAACCGGCTCGCCTCTTCGACCAGCGTCGCCGCCGGGGCGAAACTGTAGACAGTCTGCGAATTCGCATAGACATCGATGGTGCCGATGACCGGCATCTCCCATCCGGTCGTCGCGGCAAGGGCCTCCCGGTCGGCAAACAGCGCATCGAAGGCGTCGAGGATCGCCCGCACCGGAATGGCGCGGTCGGGATCGCCGCCGGCACAAGCCATGGCAATGCGCCATTTGAGTTCGTGGAAGGTCGCGACACCACCGGACAGCGTCAGCGCCCGGACCTCCTGCAGATCGTCCGGCACCTGAGGGCTTGCATAGGCGCGCAATGCAGCCCGCCCATCGGACTTCAGCACACGCGCGATCTCGGCAAGCAGCGCCTGCCGTGCAACCGAGGAGTCCAGCGCCGACAGACAGCCGTCGCCGATCACCGCCCCGGCGCTTTCGTCGCCCAGCGGCAACTCCAGCCAGTTGCCGATCACCGCCTTGCGTGAGGCGGTATCGCCCGGCCAGATGCCCGATATCATGGCAGTGGACTCGTCGATCGCGAGCATGGTCCTTCCGAGGCCGGCAAGCTCCGGCGTGACCCCGAGCAGCACCACATCGACTGATTGCAGGCTAAGTTCGCGCTCATAGGCGGCGACAGCTTCCGGGGGCGGACACAGCGGCGACCCGAGAAGCCGCCAATGACGGCGAATTGCGTCCCAATGCTCAGTCATGCGGAACGGTTTGGGGAAAGGCTGGACATATTTCCTTCCAGGCTGTTGGTTGCCTTGCGAGTTACCTCATGCAGGAAAGGCCATGGCCCGCATTGCCGTCATAACGCATGAATTTGACCGCTTCCAGAGCCGGCGGGGCCTCCTGCTGCGCCAGGACAGCCCCTACATGCTGTTCGACGTCCTGGCGGAGCTGAAACGGCGCGGTCACTCCGTGCAGATCATGCGTGGACCCTCGGCAAGTCATAACGCCGATATTGCCGTCCTGCATGTCGACGCGACAGTGACGCCATCGGACTATGTCGACTACGCGCGCGGATTTCCGATTTGTCTCAATCTTGGTGCAACCGACATTTCCAAGCGCCGCATCAGTGGTGCGATCCTCGAGGAGGGTGCCAACTGGAGCGGCCAGGTCATCGTCAAGAGCAACCTCAATCATTGGGGGACGCCCGAGGAGCAGCTCAACCGAAAATCCGTTCGCGCCGGCAAGGCAGTGCCTTTCCCGGGCGCGCAGACCTTCGGCCGTTATCAGGTGCATGCCTCGCTGGCCGATGTGGCGCCGGAGATTTTCAGGCGTGCCGACCTGATCGTGGAAAAATTCATTCCCGAAATCGAGCCCGACGGGTTTGCGGCGCGGTTCTGGATATTCTGCGGCGATCGGGAGCGCTGCACCCGCTATGTCTCGCCGCAGCGCCTGGTCAAGGGCGACGACACCGTCCGCCGGGAGCCGGTTGCGGTTCCCGACGAACTGCGCGCCTTGCGTCGGAAGCTGGGCTTCGACTATGGCAAATTCGACTTTGTCGTGCATGAGGGCAGGGCCGTGCTGCTCGATGCCAACAAGACCCCAGGTCGCGCCAGGAACCTGTCGAAGATTGTTGCCGCCGGCACAGCCAACCTGGCCGACGGCTTCGAAAACCTCATCCACCAGACCGGACGGGGTCGAATCGGGCGCTAGAGAAACAGTCCCAACTGCGTATGGATGATCGACCGGTAGTCCTCGATGGTGTGGCGGCTTTCCTCCTGGTTCTGGGTCAGCGCCATGCGCACGACGCCGCCGGCCAGCTGGAAGATCAGGAAAACCATACGGCCGAACTCATTGCGTCGCTCTGGCGCGAGAAAGGGGCCGACATGGTCGCAGAACATCGTCGCCTGGTGCCGGGTTTCGGCGATGTCGAGATTCTTCAGCGCCTTGTCAGCCTGGATGGCGTTTTGCAGGTCCTGAATGGCGGGGTCGCCGGCGACGCGCTCATAGTAGTCGTCGAGCAGCCGGTCGGCCGCCGCGATGACGTCGCCCAGCCCGCCGACGTCAGCAACGATCGCGGCAAGCCGGGCGCGGCTCACTTCGGAGAATCGCTCGTAGAGCATCGCCAGGATCGCCGACTTGTTGGGGAAGTAATGATAGACGGTGGCGATCGGCCCGCCGGCCTGTGCGCCGACTTCCTTCATGGTGACGGCGTCGATGCCTTTCTCGCCGATCAGCCGCATGGTCGTCGACAGGATGGCGTCGATGCGCTCGCGGCTGCGCTCCTGTTTGGGCCTGCGCCTCGGTTCGGTCGTCATCTGCACTGCTTCGTTCATGCCGCCATCCTCTCGATCGCCCAGACCATTCGATCGCCAAGACCATCCCCAGCCTTGTTGGTGCCAAGTCCCGCTACTGATTGACAAACGAATATGATCGAGTATCAGTTTCTAAATGCTGACAGACTGTCAGTTTTTTTGCCGTCAGGCAAGGACGTTGGGAGGCGACCGTGACTTCTGCTGGTAACGCGGATGCCGGGAACGGCGACTGGCTGGTCGGCAACCCCACTGGGGCGCAACTCGCCTCGGCATTGTGGATCGGCTCGGTCGGCCTGCTCATTCTCGGGCTGCAGCCGGTGCTGCTCGGCGCGCTCTATACCGAGGGGCATGTCAGCGGCGACGAACTCGCGCTGGTCGCCACGGCGGAGATGATCGCCATCGGCATCGGATCGGCGGCCATCGCCATGATGCTGTCCGCCCACAATATGCGCTTGAAAAGTGCCGTCCTTCTGCTCTTGCTGGCGCTGGCGAACGGGGCGACCGCCGATGCGCTGACCTCGACCTCGCTGATTGCCGCCCGCGCGGTGGCGGGCCTCGCCGAGGGTGGGCTGGTGGCGGTCGCCACGGAACTGATCGCCCGTTCGCGCCGGGCCGAGCGCATCGGCGGCTTCTTCGTCACCCTTCAGACCCTGGCGCAATGCGCCCTTGCCCTGCTGCTGGCGCTTTACGTCATCCCGGCCGCCGGATCGGCAGGCGGCTTCATCGTCCTTGCCGTCGTCTGCATCGCTTCGGTGGCGGTCGCCTTCATCGTTCCCGATAGCTATGCCGACCTGCCCAAGGAGGAACAGTTCAGCAATGTGCTGACCGTTCCTTCGCTTGCCGCTTTGCTGTGCGTCTTCTGCTACTTTATGTTCTTCGGCTCGGTCTGGGCGTTTCTCGAGCCGCTTGGCGCACAATACGGCATCGATGGCCGCAGCGTCGGCCTGATCGTCTCGGCCAGCCTGGCATTGCAGGTGCTGGGCGCAATGACGGCTACCGTCTTCGAGGCGCGTATCGACTACCGCTTCGCCATCGTGGCGATCGGCGTGGTCGCCGTCGCCAGTTCCGTGGTGCTCGCCGGCAGCCCCGGCCTGACGGTTTTCTGGGTCGCGGCCTTGATCATGGGCTTCATCCTTCTGTTCATCGTGCCCTATCAGATCCGGCTGGCGATCACCGCCGACGAGACGCGCACGGCCGTGCTTCTGGTGCCGGCGGCCCAGCTTTTCGGTCTGGCGATCGGCCCGGTCGCGGCATCGCTGCTGATCGACGGCAAGGATTTTCGGCCGGTGCCGGAATTTGCCGCCGCCAGTGCTGCGGCCAGCGTCGTGCTGCTCGGCCTGTTCGTCCTGATCGCACGGCGCCGCCGCGCCATCGCCTGAGACACGACCGGGGGAGCATCTCCTCGATACTTGACTAAGTCAAATAAATGACCGATCGTTGATGGGCAGGAGGCTTCCCATGACGATCCATCATCAACCCGGCAAGGAACGCATCGACGCGGTGCGGGCTTTCAACCGCTTCTACACCCGCCAGATAGGTCTGCTCGACGAAGGCCTGCTGAAAAGCGCCTTCTCGCTGACCGAGGCGCGGGTGCTCTACGAACTGGCGCATCGCGATGGCCTGACCGCCAGCGATCTCATCCGCGATCTCGGCCTCGACGCCGGTTATGTCAGCCGGCTCCTGAAGAAGTTCGAGCACCTGCAGCTGATTGCACGCGCGCCGCTGGCGTCGGATGCGCGGCAGTCGTCGATCACGCTGACGCCGGTGGGGCGGCAGGCCTTCGCGCCGCTGAACCGGGCTTCGCACGACCAGGTCGCGGCCTTGCTGGAGCGGCTTCCTGCTGCCGAACAGGACCGGCTGGTCAAGGCCATGCAGACGGTGCAGCAACTCCTGGGCGACAGCCCGGAGTCCAAAGTGCCGTATATGCTGCGCCCCTTGCAGGTCGGCGACATCGGCTGGGTGGTGCGCCGCCAAGGACAGATCTACGCACAGGACTATGGCTGGGACGAAACCTACGAGGCGCTGGTCGCCGAAATCCTCGGCGCCTTCGTAAAATCCTTCGATCCAGAATGGGAACGCAGCTGGATTGCCGAACGGCAAGGGGAGGTGGTCGGCTCGGTCTTCGTCGTGCGCAAATCCGACGCGGTGGCGAAGCTGCGCCTGCTCTATGTCGAACCATCGGCGCGCGGCCTCGGCATCGGCAAGCGGCTGGTTCAGGAGTGCATCGGCTTTGCTCGTGCCAAGGGCTACAAGACGCTGACCCTATGGACCAACGACATCCTGACCGCCGCCCGCCACATCTACGAGAGTGCCGGCTTCAGGCTGGTGGACGAAGAGCGCCATCACGCCTTCGGCAAGGATCTGGTCGGCCAGAACTGGAACCTGGAGCTGTAGCGGCGTTCAGGCCACCGGGACCCATATCTCCAGCCCGCCATTGCCGCTGCGCGGATCGAACTCCGGGCCGTAGCGCTCGAATTCGGGGCCGTCGGCTATATCGTGACCCGAGGCCGGCAGCCATTTGTTCCAGATCGTGTTGACGGTGCGGCGGATGGTGGAGATATGCTCGGCATGGGTGAACACGGCGTATTTCTGCGCCGGCACCCGCACCCGCGAAAGCTCCTTCGGCAGGTCCGAGAAATCCGAAACTTCGACCCCGGCGATATAGTCGAAATTGCCGGCATCGTCGCCATTGACGCAGACGCCATAGGCGACGTCACCGGTCTCGCCCGGAATGTTGCCGATATAGGGACCGAAGCGCTGCCACTGCATCGGAATGGCCGCGCTGGTTTCGCAACTGTAGCGCTCGCCGAGGCCGGCAATGAGGAAGGGACGGCCGGTCTCGAAGCGCGGCGGCGGCAGTGAGGCGAGGAAGGACTGGTCCATCAGGATCGGCTCCACGAGATCGAGATTGCTGAGGCTGCCCTGCGCGCGCACCAGTTCCGGCGTCGTGCCGAACTGGTCGCGGAAGGCGCGGGTGAAGGCTTCGTGCGAGGCGTAGCCGGCATCGAGCGCGACCGCGAGGATGTCGGGCGCGCCGGAAGCCAGCTTGCGCGCCGCTTCGGTCAGCCGGCGCGCGCGCATATAGCCCATCACCGAACGGCCGGTGGCGGCGCCAAAGGCGCGCGTCACATGAAAGCGCGAGACGCCGCTGCTTTGCGCGACATCTTCAAGCGAGATCGCTTCCGGCAGATGGCTCTCGACAAACCACAGCGCTTTCTCGGTCGGGTTCATAGGTCTCCTCGCATTTGGCGGCACATTTTGTCGGCTTTTGCGAGGCCAGTTTGATCGAAATTGCGCCTGTCGTAAAATCGAAGGGCGCTGGTCGACTGTGGCAGGTCACCATCGTGGAAAGCCGCTGCTGGGCGGCCTCGGCCTGGCTCGCTGGGACAATATCCGGGCGCGCTGGGTGCGGGCACCATCCTTGCCTATGCCCTGTGGAACCACCGCCGGCTCGATGCCTTCGCCGCCGGCGAAATGCCGCCGAAAGCCTAGGTGTGCCGGTGGCGAGGACGCGCAAGACGACCTTTCTTCTCACGGCGTTCTCGACGGCAATTCACGTCTCGGTCGGGAGGTCATCCGCAACCGTCATTGCCTGTGCCCTGACCGCATCTGCATGGCTGCCATCCCTCTTTTTCGGCTCTGGCGCAATGCGGCGCCTTGAATGGTAAGCACGCTTATAATATATACCGCTCATGGTTTCCGACGGCATAGATAGATTGGGCTTTTTGGTCCACGACGTGCAGCGCCTTATGCGCAAGCGCTTCGAGGCGCGCGCCAGCGGTCTTGGCCTTTCCTCGGCACAATGGCGGCTTCTGGTTCGCGTCGCCAAGGAGGCCGGCGTCGCCCAGGCTCGCCTCGCCGAACTTCTCGAAATCGAGCCGATCAGCGTTTCACGCCTCGTCGACCGGATGGAGGAGGGCGGCTGGATCGAACGGCGCTCCGATGCAACTGACCGGCGCGTGCGCATGATCTTCCCGACAGCCAAGGCGAACGCGGCCTATGCCGAGGTCAAAAGCCTTGCCGGCGAAGTTTATGAGGAATCGCTGGTCGGCGTTTCGCCGGACGACCGCCGCGTCCTGATCCGGGCGCTGGACACCATCGTGCAAAACCTGGCGGACGGCGAGACGTCGTCCTTGAAGAGTACGGAAGGGGCAGCAGCATGAACGCGGCAGCCAAACTAGACGAGAATGTTACCAAGATCGAGACGCCGGCACAGCCGGCTGCCGAAGCGCCTGCACAGCCGGCTGCCGAAGCGCCTGCACAGCCGGCCGCAGCACCTGTCGCGGTGGCTCCCCCGGTTCAACCCGCTCCGGCTCCGGTCAAGAAGCGCCGCATCGGCCGCTTGCTGCTGATGGTCGCACTGCCAGCCGCGCTGGCCATTGGTGGCGGTTATGTCTGGGTGACCGGCGGCCGCTATCAGGAAACCGAGAACGCCAATTTGCAGCAGGCCAAGGTGTCGATCGCCTCGGACACGGCCGGCCGCATCGTTCAGGTCGGCATCTCGGACAATCAGCAGGTCAAGCAGGGCGATGTGCTGTTTGCCGTCGACCCCGAGCCCTACCGGATCGCATTGGCGCAGGCCGACGCGGCGGTCGCAGTCGCACGCGTCGGTATCGAACAGCTGCGCGCCGCCTACAGCCAGGCGCTGGCGCAGGAAAAGTCCGATGCCAGCCAGGTCGACTACGCGCAGTCGCAGTATGACCGCGCCGCCGACCTTGCCCAGAAGGGCATCAACGCCAAATCGTCGCTGGACGAGGCCAAGAACGATCTCGACAAGGCCAGGCAGCAACTGGCCGTTGCCGAGCAAGGCATCATCAGCGCCAAGGCGGCTCTCGCCGGCAATCCCGATATCGAGACCGACAAGCATCCGACGGTGATGGCCGCACTCGCCGCGCGCGACAAGGCCGCCTACGATCTGGCGCAGACCACGGTCAAGGCGCCGGCCGACGGCGTCATCAGCCAGGCCTCCTCGTTCAAGGTCGGCCAGTATGTCGGTTCCGGCACGCCGCTGTTTGCGTTGGTCGAGACCGGCGACACCTGGATCGATGCCAATTTCAAGGAAACCCAGCTTACCCACATGAAGCCTGGCCAGAAGGCCGAGATCGTCGTCGACACCTATCCGGGCAGAACTTTCGAAGCCACCGTCAAGGCGATCGGCGCCGGCACCGGCGCGGAGTTTTCGCTGCTGCCAGCTCAAAACGCGACCGGCAACTGGGTCAAGGTCACGCAGCGCATTCCGGTGCGCCTGGAGCTGACCGATGCCGACGCCAAAATGGCGCTGCGCACCGGCATGAGCGCCTCGGTTACGGTGGATACCGGCGTTGCCCGCGGCTTCCCCGCTATCTTCGGCCACGCCACCGCAGGCGAAGCACAATAGACTGTGAATGGACCGTGATCTCGAAAAGCAGGATCACGGCCCGGCAGAACGCCCGCCGCAGGCGAGGTGAAGTTGAGATGACAGGATCGGTCCGACGGCAGGTTGAACGAGGGGTGGATTGGACCGGGCCGCATTGCGGGCTGCCCAGAACCTGGACCATCTCGGCGCCCATCCTTCGGACCTTGGATTTCCGGGCGGCAAGCGCCTGATGTGTCGAGACCTTCGATCGATGTAACCCCCACATCGATAGATCGCGTCCCACCGCGATGAGGGTCTCTTCACCAGAGAAGGCCTCGCCGCCCGGAAACCTAGTGTACACGTTATTGTTACCTGTCGGAAGTTCCGCATCATGACCACACCAGAACCTTTCAAGGAAGTGCCGCATCGCGGCCTGATCACCGTGGCGCTGATGCTGGCGACGGTCATGCAGGCGCTCGACACCACGATCGCCAATGTCGCGCTGCCGACCATGACCGGCGACCTCGGCGCGTCGCCCGACAACATCAACTGGGTGTTGACCTCCTACATCGTTGCCGCCGCGATCATGACGCCGGTGACCGGCTGGCTGGCCGACCGCTTCGGCCGCAAGGAACTGTTCCTGGCGGCGGTTGTCGGCTTCACCGTGTTCTCGATGCTGTGCGGCATTGCCTGGAGCCTGGAGAGCATTGTGTTCTTCCGGCTGATGCAGGGCGTGTTCGGCGCAGCCATCGTGCCGCTGTCGCAGACCTTCCTGCTCGACATCAACCCCAGGGAACGCCACGGCCAGGCGATGGCCATCTGGGGCGCCGGCATCATGCTGGGGCCGATCCTGGGTCCGACGCTGGGCGGTTGGCTGACCGAGAATTTCAACTGGCGCTGGGTGTTCTTCATCAATTTGCCGGTCGGCATCATCGCCTTCCTCGGCATGGCAGCCTATTTGCCGGTCATTGCCCGGCGGATACGCAGCTTCGATTTCTTCGGTTTCGCCATGATTTCGCTCGGCGTCGGCGCACTGCAGCTGCTGCTCGACCGCGGCGGCGAGGTCGACTGGTTTTCCTCGGTCGAAATCTGGATCGAGCTTGCTCTTTCGATCACCGGCTTCTGGGTGTTCATCATCCACACACTGACGGCGGAACGTCCTTTCATCGACCCCAAGATCTTCCTCGACCGCAATTTCGTCACCGGTCTGGCCTTCATCTTCGTCATGGGCGTGCTGATCCTGGCCTCGATGTCGCTGCTGCCGCCGATGCTGTCGACCATCTTCGGCTATCCGACCGTGACCATCGGCGTCGTCCTGGGGCCGCGCGGTGTCGGCACGATGATTTCGATGCTTGTCGTTGGGCGGCTCATGAGCAGGATCGACGCCCGGATCCTCGTCGTCATCGGCTTTCTGCTCACCGCGCAGTCGCTCTACACCATGTCCTCCTTCACGCCGCAGATGGACAATTGGCTGATCCTTAGCTCCGGCGTCATCCAGGGCCTCGGCATGGGCATGGTGTTCGTGCCGCTGTCGACGGTGGCCTTCGCCACGCTCGACGTGCGCTTCCGCACCGACGCCACGGCCCTGTTCAGCCTAGTTCGAAATCTCGGTTCGTCGATCGGCGTGTCGGTGGTGACGGTGCTCATGGTGCGCAACACGCAGGTCAATCACACCGAACTGTCGGCTTTCATCAACCCGTTCAACCCCAATTTGTGGGCGGCCTCGCCGGCGGCAGCAGGCGGCGATCCGACGGCACTTTCGCAGGTGGACCGCATGGTCAACATCCAGGCGATGATGATCTCCTACGTCAACGACTTCAAACTGCTGATGGTGATGACGCTGGTTGCCATTCCGTTTGTCTTCCTGCTGCGCAAGCCGAAGACCGCTCCGGCCGGCGCGGCCGCTCCTGCCGCGCATATGGATTGAGGCGGGCGCCGGTAGCGCTGGCAGCAAGCTGGTTGCCCCTGATGATTGTTGCTCGGATGATCGTCAAAACCCGCGTGTGCAAAAGAATATCGATAATGAGCCGTTGGAAGTTGATTTGAAATGACATTTGCACCTTTGGTATGTGGTTGCTGACGCCTCCAATTCCGTTACAGTTCATCTTGAATTAGCACATCTGTAACATTGTCAGTCGACTTTCGTCTGGCACGACAGAGGCCCTTTCTTGTTTCAGGTGCCAAACCGGAGGAGGTCTGTTTGGTCACGAAGTCATCCAGAAGATCCGTCGGGGCGCGCGGGCCGGTGGGCGTAGCCGCATTGGCAAGACTGGCTGACGTTTCCTACGATACGCTCGAGGGAGAACTTCGCACGACCATTGCGGGTCTCGAAGGGCAGACCCTGCGCTTCGAGACTGCGATCGAGAATATTTCGCAAGGCATCTGCTTTTTCGATGCCGATGAACGGCTGATCCTGAGCAACCGGCGCTATGCGGAAATCTACCGCATTGCGCCCGAGGAATTGCGGCCTGGCGTGACACTGAGCGAAATCGTCGAACGCCGCGTTGCCGCCGGCACGGCGGCGACGGCCGCCGACACCTATCTCGCAACGGCTCGCTCGATCAATTCGGGCAAGGCTTCGCGGCTCTGGACCGCCAAACTTGTCGATGGTCGCACAATCCAGATCCGTAACCAGCCCATGCCCGATGGCAGTTGGATCGCCACGCATGAGGACATCACTGAACTCCTCGCCAATCGGCAGATCGTCGACGAGCGCATTTCGCTGCAGGCGCTGATCGACTGGGTGCCCGATTATCTCTGGGTCAAGGATACGCAAAGCCGTTTCGTCGTGGTCAACAGCGCCCTTGCGACCGATAGCGGCCGCAACAAGACCAGCGACATGATCGGTTTGACCGATTTTGATCTCCACCCCCCGGAAGTTGCGCGGAAATTTCGCCTGGTCGAGCAGCGCCTGCTCAAGAGCGGACAACCAGTGATCGACGCGGAAGAGTTTGTCGTCGATGCGTCGGGGAACGGCAAATGGCTTTCGTCGACGAAGGTGCCGTTGCGCAATCGCCAAAATGAAATCTTCGGCCTGGTTGGCATTGCCCACGACATCACCGCCCGCAAGCAGGCGGATGTCCTTCGCAGCGGGCAGGCGCAGATCCTCGAAATGATTGCCACGAGCGCGCCGCTGGAGGACGTGCTCGACCGCCTCATGCGCTTCGTCGAGGCTCAGTTGAAGGGAATATTCGGTTCCGTCCTGCTGCTCGACAAGGACGGCATTCATTTGCGTCACGGTGCGGCGCCGGGCCTGGCGAAAGCCTATACGAGCGCCATCGATGGGGCGGCCATCGGTCCCAAGGTGGGATCCTGCGGAACCGCCATCTACCGGCGGGAACCGGTCATTGTTACCGATATTCTGCAGGATCCGCTGTGGGACGATTACCGCGAACTGGCGGCACCCCATGGCTATCGTTCGTGCTGGTCAACCCCGATCCTGTCGCATCGGGGCGTCGTGTTGGGCGCCTTTGCCATGTATTCGATGACCGTGCGCGAACCCACCCATGCCGAGACCCGCCTGATCGAATTCACCACACACATTGCCGGCATCGCGATCGAGCGCAAATTGGCGGAAGACCAGATCCACTTCATGGCCAACCATGATGCGCTGACCGGCCTGCCCAATCGCGCTTTGCTGGAGGATCGGCTTTCCCAGGCGGTCCTCTACGCGCAGCGATACAATCGCTGGATGACGGTGGTGTTCATCGATCTCGACAATTTCAAACTGGTGAACGATACGTTTGGCCACAATGCCGGCGACGAACTCCTCAAGACCGTCGCCAGCCGTTTGGTTGGATGCGTGAAGGCCACCGACACCGTCGTGCGGCTTGGCGGCGACGAATTTGTCATCGTCCTGTTCGACCAAACCACCAATGTCGATGTGGTCTCGGAAACCCTGCAGACGATCAGGGATGCGATCGCGGAACCGGTTCTTGTCGGAGAGCATCGGCTGAGAACGACGGCCAGCATCGGCATCGCAAATTACCCGAAGGACGGGACCAGCCCGGATACGCTGTTGGCCAATGCCGACGCCGCCATGTATCGCGCCAAGGAATTCGGCCGCGACAATTTCCAGTTCTATGCCCCGGAGTTCAACTCAACGGCACATGAAAAATTCCTGCTTCAGGAGGAATTGCGAAACGCGCTCGCCCGGTCGGAATTCGCTCTGCATTATCAGCCACAGGTGGATCTGCGATCGGGGCAGGTTTTCGCCGTCGAAGCGCTGGTGCGCTGGAACCACCCGACGCGAGGCCTGGTTTCGCCGGCGATGTTCATCCCGACCGCCGAGAAGACCGGGCTGATCGTGCCGCTCGGCGACTGGATCCTGCACGAAGCCTGCCGGCAGAACAAAGCCTGGCAGCGCGCCGGTCTGTCGCCCGTAACCGTCTGCGTCAACGTGTCGGCGCGGCAGTTCCGGGAGAAGAACCTGATCGACCGCGTCGTCAACGCATTGAAGGAAAGCGGCCTGGAGGCGAGGTATCTCGAGCTCGAAGTGACGGAAAGCCTGATCATGCAGGATTTCGAGCTGGCGGTCGCAACGATGAACGGACTGCAAAAGCTCGGCGTGCAGATATCGATCGACGATTTCGGAACAGGCTATTCCAGTCTCAGCGCCCTCAAGACGTTTCCGGTGGCGCGGCTGAAGATCGACAAGTCCTTCATCAACGATCTCGCGACCGACGAGAACGATCAGGCGGTCACTGGCGCCGTGATTTCCCTGGGGCAGAAGTTGAACCTTCGGGTGCTGGCCGAAGGTGTCGAAACGGAAGACCAGGTCGCCTTCCTGCGCAAGAACAATTGTGACGAGGTGCAGGGCAATTATTTCAGCGAACCCCTGTCGGCTGGGGATATCGGCGAGCTGATCGCGAAAGGCTGACGGCTGGCTCGCGCCGTAACCGCTGGCTGCTATTTTCCGAGCACCAGGCTCCAGTAGCGGATGGCGCTGTCGCGTCCGTCGCGTACATAGGCGAGGCCGAAGCGGCTGAAATCCGGATCGAGCATGTTGCGGCGGTGGCCAGCCGAATGCATCCATATGTCGAACAGTTTCTGCTGGTCGAAGCGGCCCTCGGCGATGTTCTCGGCGGCGGCGCCCCGCACGCCATTGTCCTTCATCCGCGACGCGAAATCCTTTCCCCAGCCCGTCGTGTGGCTCATGCGTTCGCGTGAGGCCATATAGCCGGCCTGCTGCCGAGCGGCCTGCTCGAGCTGGGCGTCCGGCACCAGCGCCGGCAGTCCGGCCGAAGCTCGGATGCCGGCCAGCGTCGCGGTGGCCGAGGACGACACACCGGCGCCTTCGCCGGTCGGCACCGAGACCGTGCTGCAAGCAGCGAGGCCGGCCATGGCTGCAAGGCCGATCAGCAGCAGGCGCCTGTTTGGTTTTGGACTTGCTGCGCCAGAGCGGGTTTGCGCGAGCGGGTGATTGGTGCTGCAGATCATTGTCATGCGAGCTGACTTAGCGGCGATCATGGCTTTTGCCGGGCAGGGCCGCGAAAATCTCAATCGCTGGCCTCCGTGCGGGTTCGGCCGATCGATTCGAATGGGAAGGTCGGCGGCCGATGTAGTCTCGGCGCGTTGCCTCCGATCAGCGTTGCGCGTCGGTCGCCATTTTAAGCGCCAGCCCGGCAAGCACCGTGCCCATCATCCAGCGCTGGATGACCATCCATAGCGGCCGTCCGGCAAGGAAGGTCGCGATCGAACCGGCCGTTACCGCGATGATGGCATTGACGGTCAGGCTGATCGAGATCTGCGTGGCGCCGAGCACCAGAAGCTGCGACAGCACATGGCCCTTGCCCAGCGAGATGAACTGCGGCAGCAGCGACAGATAAAGCACCGCCACCTTGGGGTTGAGGAGATTGGTCATCAGGCCCATCGCGAACAGCTTGCGCGGCCTGTCCTTCGGCAGTTCGCGCACCTGGAATGGTGAGCGCCCGCCGGGTCGCACCGCTTGCCAGGCGAGCCATAGCAGATAGAGCGCGCCGGCAATGCGCAGTGCGTCATAGGCAAACGGCACGGCAAGCAGCAGCGCGGTGATGCCCAGCGCAGCCGATACGACATAGAACAGAAAGCCGGCCGCCACGCCGCCGAGCGAGATCAGCCCGGCCTTGGGGCCTTGCGACAGCGAGCGCGAGATCAGGTAGATCATGTTCGGCCCGGGCGTCAGCACCATGCCCAGGCAGACCAGCGCGAAGGCGAGATGGTTGGCGGTTTCGGGCACGGGCAATCTCCGGGAGGCGGTGACGATACCGAGCACGCGTTTTGACTCACCGCAAGAGCATGATGGCCGGAGACTTTGCGCCAGCGTCGAAAAATGTCGAAAGCGGCGAAGCCGTCAATTTCCCCCGCAAGGGGGAAGATCAGCAGCTTCAACCCTCAGCTCACCACGCGCAGGTTCGAGAGCTCGTTTGCGATTTCCTTGAAATTGTCAGACAGCGTGGCGCCGGTCGCGTTCCAGAACAGTTTTGCAGGCTTGCTCGGGTCGGTCGGATCCTTGCGGAAGCGCGAGTCCGACGAGCACACCTTCAGTGCCTCCATCGCGCTCTTGTCGCCGGCGTCGGTCGTCGACATGTCGAGCGCCACCGTCATCACCATGATGTTGGCCGCCTTGGCGTTGTTGCACAGCGTCGCCATCTGCTCGTTGAGCGCGGCGGTGTAGTTGCTCGACGAATAGTTGAGCTGGCCGATGGCGCTCGACGTGCCGCCGAACAGGCGGGTGACCGCAGTGCCGTTGTAGCCGACGCCGGCATAGCCATAGCCGGCATAGGTCGACTTGTTGCCGGCGGGGTCGGAACTCACCGTCGAATAGGTGTTCTCGCCGTCGGTGAGCACGATGACCACCTTGTCGTTGCCGCGCTCCGTCTCAGGACGTCCTCCTGTGAAAGGCTCCGTGCTGGAGACGGTGCGCCAGCCCCAGGCCATGCCTTCCGGCACATTGGTGTTGCCGTTGGGCGCCATAAGGTCGATCGCAGCCTTGATCTTTGTCAGCCCGGCGGCGTTGGCGACGTCGGTCAGGGGTGTGATCGGCGTGGTGGTGCAGCTGTAATTCGGACCGGCACCCGTCCCCAGCACCGGCGCGTTCATCGGCCGTGGCTGGAAATATTTGGCCATGTTGGATTGCCTGGTCTTGCCGGTGGTGCTCGCCGGATCGTCGTTCCACCAGCTGTTGGCCGCGCCATAGGTCTTGGGGGCCACCTCGTCGGGGTCCTGCGTTATGTACCAATGATTGCCCGGCTCATCCGGCGCAAACATCGGCACGAACATGGTCGCGGGATCGCCGACGCCGGTGCCGGTGTTGTTCGGTCCGCCGGAGGCCGGCGCGTCGTTGACATTATAGGGATAGGGCCGCACTTCGACGCAGCCCTGCCAGCTGGCGAACGGTCCGTATGTGTCGTTGTAGTCGTATTCGTTGTGGCTGTCCGAGCATGTATGATTGGCGCGATATTTGTCGCAGACCACGCGTTTGCTGCCGACGATGCGCTCGTGGCTGGTGACCACCTTCATGTCGCGGTAGAGCGAGAAGCGGGTCAGCATCTGCCCCTCCTGCTCACCCCAGCCAGTGCCTTTCTTGTACCAGATGCCGCCGATCTTCTGGGCATATTTGTCGGCTGCGTTAAGCGTTGACCAGGCGAAATTCTCATTGTGGATGGGCGACAGCCCGTAGGCGTCGATCCACGACGCGTTGTCGTTGCTGGCGCCGACATTGACCGAGGCGGCGAACGGCACAAGGCTGAACTGGACCGGCTTGTCGATCTGCTTGATCATCGCGGCCTGCAAGGCAAGCGTGTCGACGAGCTGCTTGGCGGCTTGCTTGAGAAGGTCGATGCGCTTTTGTCCGGCACCCGTGCCCGTGTTCGACATCGACCCCGAATTGTCGAGCACCATGGCCACTTCCAGCGTGTTCTTCAGCCGGACTTGCGAACACACGGAGTAGGTGACGTTTTCCGACGTCCTGCCGATCAGCATCGCCGCTGCCGGCAGGAAATAGGGCTTGTAGACCAGGCTGGCGCACAGCTTGACGATGCCGCCGCCGGTCGTGCTGCTGGGCAGCGTAACGCTGAGCGTCGTGTCGGCGGGATCGACGTCGTTGAGGTTTGCCTTGAAGAAGTCGAGCGCATAGGCCCGCAACTGGTCGTCGGTGGCGCCTTCCACCAGCCGGCGCGCGGTGGCGAAGTTGGCGGCGTCGAGCGCGTTGACCACCCTCTGCTTCTCGCTGACCACGCCGGTGTAGTCGACGGCCATGGCCACGCCGCCCATCAGTGGCACCATCGCCACAACGGTCATCAGAGCGTAATTGCCGCGGCGGTCACGCCAGAAGTCACGCCGGAATGTGCGCCAGAGTTCACGCATGTGATGTAAGCGGCCCCGCCTGCGGATTCTTCAATGCCGCCACAGTTTCACAAAACGTTGAAGGACGGGTTTGGGAAACTGCTCGATTGCGCGGATAGCGCTTCACCAGGCGCTAACCAGTTGGCGTCTCCAACTGGCTATGATGCTCACAGCAAGGCGGCGCGCGGCAGTCCGTATCGCGGCCACAGAATAGCCTCACGAGGCCATCATCCCTCTGAACTTTCGGATCGGTCATATTGCGGGCGGCAGCCCTCTATTGCGTCAGTACCGTCTCAGACGGCCGCTGGTTGTAATCGCACTTGCCCTGCACGCTGTAGAAGAAGTCGGCATTGGCAACCGGTGCCGGCACGGGGTTGCCGCCGTCTTCCCAAGCCTGATAGCCGGTCTGGCCGCAGGGAACGGAGGTAAAGATGTCGACTTTATTCCCGGTCGCCACTTCGGGCATGTCGGTGGCGCTCGGGCCGATGTAGAGGCGGTTTGACGTCAATGGATCGTTCGATTTCAGTATCTTCGGGTTTCCCGAGGGCACATTCATCTCGAGATAAAGCTCGTTGATCTGGCTGACATCGATTATCGCGCCGTCGCTGTTGGCAGGATACATCGTATTGGTGCAGGTCGTCAGGTATTTAGTGCTGCCGCTGGTCTGGGTGATGGCCCCTGCCGGAAGATTGTTGAAATTTTTCACGGTAGCGGTCTTGCACTCCTGCTTCTGGACCGTGGTGATGATGTCGGCGCCGCCCGCATTGGTGATCTTTTTGACGATGGTCGTACCATAGCCTTTCGGATCGCCAAAGCCGTTATAGGCGTACTCGATCGTCATCATCGGCTTGGCTGTGGTCGCGCCAAACTTGGTGCCGTAGAGGGTCATCGTCTTGCCCCAATGACCCGACACTTTGCTGACCTTGAATGTCGTCTCTACCAGCGCCGGCGTCTTGCGCACCGCCGAGTTCACGCCGATCTGCACCGTTTTGATATTGGCGATCGACATGAAGTCGGTCGGCATAGGATAGCTCGCCGAAGCGGTAAAGCTCGCGCTGCCGAAGGCGTCGATCGTCACGTTGTTAAGCGTTGCGGTGCCAAGGCCGCCATTGGCCTTATAGGACTGCTGCAGCATCGCCTCGCGATCGCCCTTGCTGGTGTTGGTCGGCATCGTCGTGATCGCCAGGATGCCCGCATCGAGCGCATTGCGCATACCGTCTTTGGTGTTCACGGCCGATGTGTAGTCGACCGAAAGGCCCACGGCGGCGATCAGCGGGATGATCAGCAACACGACCACAGGCATCATCGACCCATCGCGCGAACGAACCAACTGGCCGGCTGTTCTAGCTATTCCGGCATAGTTGCCGCGTCTGTCGTTCAGAAATCTGCGGATCATGCCTTCAGCACCCCTGCCAGGACCCCAATATCGGTCCGAAGATGCCCACAAAATCGTTAAATTTCAGGTTGCTGAAATGCGTTCAACATAGGCCCATCTTTTCAAGGCTCGTTAACCACTCGGCCCTGGTGATCAGCGGTGCGACATTGTTTCGATAGACCGAAGCTCGGAGTAGGGTGGTTCCTGCCTGTGCAACCTTCGATCAGCCCGTTGCGCAACAGCCTGGCACGTGCCGAAAAGCTGGTGACAGGATGAAACGCTTCGGTTAATGCGGGGCCGGTTGCGGCGGACCGTCGGCTGCAGCTCTCGCAATGATCGTCACAGCAGGTAAACGGCATGGCGGATTCGCCTGATATCATCGGCTCGCTCGCGGATTTGTCGGGCGCCTACTCGGCCATCCTGTGCGATGTCTGGGGCGTGATCCACAATGGCGAATGGCATTTTCCGGCGGCTGCCCAAGCGCTTGCCGCCGCGCGTGCGGCGAAGGTCCCGGTCGTCCTGATCACCAACTCGCCGCGCCGCAATGCCGATGTGGTGGTGCAGATGAATGCGATCGGCGTTCCCGCCGCCGCCTACGACCGCGTCGTGACCTCAGGCGATGTGACCCGCGACCTTATCGCCGAAGGCCCACGAAAAATCTTCCATATCGGCGCCGACCGCGATTTCACCCTCTATGACGGTCTGGACGTCGAGCTCGTCGAGGAGTTCGAGGCCTCCGGCGCGGTCTGCACCGGGCTGTTCGACGACGAGGTGGAAACGCCTGAGGATTACGCCGATCTGCTGCGCCGGCTGCGCGCCAGGAACCTGCCTTTCATCTGCGCCAATCCCGACATCGTGGTCGAACGCGGCGAGCGCATGATCTGGTGCGCCGGCGCCTTGGCGCGCGACTATGCCCAGCTTGGCGGCCGCACGCTGATCGCCGGAAAACCTTATGCGCCGGTCTATGACGTAGCGCTGCGGGAGGTTGCCGTGCTTCTCGGCCGAGACGTCGCGCGCACCGAGGTGCTGGCCATCGGCGACGGCATGATGACCGACGTCAAGGGCGCCGCCGACAACGGCATTGACGTGCTTTACGTCTCGGGCGGCATTCACGCGCGCGACTATGGCGATCCCATGCAGCCGGACCCCGCCAGGCTTGCAGCCTTTCTGCAAAAGCACGGCTACCGGCCGGTCGCCGTCATTCCGAGACTGCGGTAGGGTTGCTGCATGAGCGCAGCTTTCGAACACATTTCAGCAACCGCGCCGCTGCCGCCGCATTTGCGCGGCGGCGTGGTGGCGATCGGCAATTTCGACGGCGTCCATCGCGGCCACCAGGCGGTGCTCGATCGCGCGCTTGCCGAAGCCGGGCGGCGCGGCGTGCCGGCGCTAGTGCTGACCTTCGACCCGCATCCGCGCAAGGTGTTCAGGCCCGATATGCCGCTGTTCGTATTGACGCCGCCGCCGATGAAGGCGCGGCTGCTGTCGCATCTGGGCTTTGCCGCACTCGTCGAACAGCCGTTCACGCGCGCCTTTGCCGGCCTGTCGGCCGAGGCTTTCGTGACCGATGTGCTGGAGACGAACCTCGGCATCACCCATGCCGTCACCGGCTTCGATTTTCACTTCGGCAAGGACCGGCAGGGCGGTCCTGCGTTTCTGATGGCGGCAGGCGAGCGCCATGGTTTCGGCGTCACCCTGGTCGACGCCTTTCGCGACGAGGGCGCCGAGGTGGTGTCGTCGAGCCGTATCCGCGAGCTGCTCTGCGAGGGAGAGGTCGCCGAGGCCGCAGGCCTGCTCGGCTACCGCTTCACCGTCGAAAGCGAAGTGATCGGCGGCCAGCAGCTCGGCCGCACGCTCGGCTTCCCGACAGCCAACATGAGGCTTTCGCCGGAAACGACTCTGAAGGAAGGGATTTATGCCGTCCGCTTTCGCCGCGCCGACGGCACGCTCTATGATGGTGTCGCCAGCTTCGGGCGTCGCCCGACTGTCGACGACAATGGCGCGCCGCTGCTCGAAACCTTCGTCTTCGACTTTGCCGGCGATCTCTATGGCGAGATCTGCGACGTATCGCTCTTCGGCTTTTTGCGTCCCGAGGTGAAGTTCGATGGGCTCGATGGGCTGGTGGCACAAATGAAGCGCGACGAGGCGGAGGCGCGCGCGCTGCTGGCCGGCGTCAGGCCGCTTTCGGATCTGGACGGCGCCATCGCTTTTTGAGCCTTCCGGCCGCTTACCTCTTCAAGCCCCTACTTCTTCAACGCCAGTCCGAGAGCGATGAAGCTCCAGCCCTGGAAGATCAGGTCGATGGCCAGGAACAGGCCGAGCACCCACAGGCTGTTGACCGGCCAGCCCATGGCGATGGTCAGCCCCGCCAGCACGCTGATCAGGCCCGCCGCGACGACCCAGCCCCAGCCCTTTTCCGGTCGGTGGCTATAGCCGACCCAGGCCCTGAGCGCGCCTGAAGCGACCAGCGCCACCGCCAGCAGCAAGGTCAGCACCGTCGAGGCCAGAAGCGGATTGTCGAAGGCAAAGAAACCGGCAACGGCATAAAGTAGACCGCTGAGCAGCCAATAGAAGAAGCGACTCCAGGTCTTCACGCCGAAGGCATGCACGATCTCGATGATGCCGGCCATCAGCATCAGCCAGCCCACGACATAGACCGAGGCGACGGTGGCGATGAACAGATTGCCGAAGGCAATGCCGCCGAAGATGAGCAGCAGCACCCCGAGCGCGACGAACCACCCCCATTTGTCCCGTGTCCGGCCGATCGCATCTTTCAGGGTATCACCGTGCAGGGTCATTGCTGCATCTCCTCGAAATCGCCTGGCACCTTGCCGGGAGGTTAGCCCCGGCTATAGCGGACGTCCAGCCGATGGCGACGGCTAGTAAATAAACAAAGCGTCGGTGGCTTGAAGTTCGCGCGTACGTGTCAATTTATGGCAGCCCACCCAGTCACAAGGACGAGGACAAGCGTGACGATCGCTCCAGAGACGTAGACGATCGTTCTGACACTGCCACCCTTGGCGGCATTGCCGCCGCGTAGGTAAACCCCCAGGTGAAGCAGGCGTATCGCCACATGAACCCAGACAATGGTCGCCAACGTGGCCGACCCAACGCCAACCATCATGGCCAGCACCGCCGGGACGACAAAAGGCGCCAGCGCCTCGACCGAGTTCATATGCACGCGGTCGATCCTGTAGAGGAGATTGGCGTCGTCGGCCGGGATCACCGGACCGGAAAGCGCTCCGGCAAATCCCTTGGACGAACCCGAGTAAACCGCCAGCGCGACTGACAAAAGACAGAGGATCAGTACACCGAGGATGCTTAGCCAATAGGGTTCCATAATTGTGCTCCTTCAGGTCACCTTGCTGGCAAAAAGATCTTGGAATCGCCTGAGATACAGCGGCCAGCCTCGATCACCGTCAATCCCAAAGCGCACGCCTTCCCAGCCTTCGCCATGACGTTCGAGATTGCGATGCTCGATCTCGACGCGGGTCCGGCTATTCGTCTCCGCCGTAAACCGGACTTCCCACTCGCTGGTCCTGTCCGGATTGGTCTCGATCTGCCATTGAGGGCTGATATCCCAACTCAGAAGCAGTCGGTTCGGCGGCTCGTAGGCCAGCACTCGTGCCCAGCGGCACTCGCTGCCATCCACACCGCGGTCGTAGACGTGACCGCCAACGCGGGGTTCGAAGATCGTCTCCGCGATCGGCACCGCAAGCAGGTTATGCTCTTTGGGTTTGAAACTGCCGAAGTCCTCGGTGAAGACCTTGAAGGCATGTGCGATCGGAGCCTCGACAAGGATGGAGTGCCTCACGGGCGGTTGATGTGTGCTCATTCCTGCTCCTTCAAGGGCTGTTCGACGAACACTTTGTAGGCCGCCAAGGTCTTGCTCCAGAACCGGTCGAGTTCGGCGCGCAGGCTGGCCAAGCCTTCCGGTTCGACCCGGTAGATGCGTTGCTTGCCTAGCCGTGTGTTGGCCACGAGGCCGGCGTCCTTGAGCACCTTCAGGTGCTGCGAGACCGCCGGCCGGGTGACAGGAAGCGCACGAGCCAATTCCCCGACCGAACAGGGTTGTTCGACCAGCAGTTCGAAGATCGTCCGCCTGGTCGGGTCGCCAAGCGCGGTCCATCTGTTCATGTTAGTCTGCACTAACGCGAATTTAGGCAACCTCGCTATTTCTGTCAAATCGCCACAGGCCCGGCGGCGCCCTGTTCAAATGGGCCACAGCGCAAAAAAACAGGGTCGCAGTTGCCGCCACTGCTGTAGATTTTAAGTCAAATTTTACCGAACCGGCGCCATGGCTTTGGCTGCCGGGTGTTCTCTCCGTTTGTTTCGCGTATGGGGTGATGATGCGTATTGTCTGGACGATTCCGCTGTTTCTCGCCTCGGCGCTGCTCACTGTGTCCACCGCCAATGCGGGCGAGGGTGCCTTCGGCTGGATGTCCGGCGACTGGTACCTGACGCTTGGCGCCACCGGCATGGTCGCGCCGAAATTCGAGGGCTCCAACAGCTATCTGCTCAGCGCATCTCCGATCATCTCGCTGGGCAAAGCCGGCCCGGCCGCGCGCTTTACCTCGCGCAACGACAACATCTCGCTGGCGCTGGTCGACGATGGCGGCGTCCGCGCCGGCCTGACCGGAAAATTCCTGTTTTCCCGCGACAGCAAGGATGAGCTCAAGGGCCTCGACCCGGTGCGCTGGGGCGGTGAGGTCGGCGGCTTCTTCGAAATCTATCCGACGGACTGGCTGCGCGCCCGCGCCGAACTGCGCCATGGCATTCGTGCCCATGATGGCTTTGTCGCCGACATCGCCGCCGATGCTTTCTACGACGTGACGCCGACTGTCAGAATTTCGGGCGGACCACGCGTGTCCTTTGCCTCGTCGGGCTATTTCGACTCTTATTATGGTGTCAACGCCAAGGAGGCTGCGGCCTCGGGCCTGAGCGAATACCATCCTGGCGGCGGCCTGAAATCGACCGGCCTTGGTGGCGCCATCACCTGGAAGGTGACCGATCCGATGACCGCCAGCCTGTTCGGCGAATATGCGCGCCTGATGGGCCCGGCCGCCGATTCCAGCCTGGTCAAGGAGCGCGGCGACCGTAACCAGTTCACGGTCGGCGTCTCGACCACCTATCGCTTCGACTTCGCGATGTAAGTGAATCGAACAAGAGACGCTTTATTCCTGCGGCTTTCTCGGCTAAAAGCCCGGCAATGACTAGCTTTTCGCGCCTTCGTGCGCTGACGATACGAATTACAGGCCCGGTGTTCCGGGCGGCCTGAGCGCCGCCGGAGCCGCCGGGAGTTTTGCGCGCCCCCTCGCGCTTTTTCCAAATCATGATAGTTCACGCCCGAGCTTTTACGCCCGCCGGGCAATGCACATGGCAGACCAATGACCGACACTGTTGAAACGATCGACTATTCCAAGACGCTTTATTTGCCGCAGACGGATTTCCCGATGCGCGCCGGCTTGCCGGAAAAGGAACCGCTGCTGGTCAAGCGCTGGCAGGATATGGACCTTTACGCCAAGCTGCGCGAGGCGGCCGCCGGCCGCGAAAAATACGTGCTGCATGACGGCCCGCCCTACGCCAACGGCAACATCCATATCGGCCACGCGCTGAACAAGATCCTCAAGGACGTCATCACCCGCTCGTTCCAGATGCGCGGCTACGACTCCAATTACGTGCCCGGCTGGGACTGCCACGGCCTGCCTATCGAATGGAAGATCGAGGAACAGTACCGCGCCAAGGGCAAGAACAAGGACGAGGTGCCGGTCAACGAGTTTCGCAAGGAATGCCGCGACTTCGCCGCGAACTGGATCACGGTGCAGGGCGGCGAGTTCCAGCGGCTCGGCGTCGTTGGCGATTTCAAGAACCCCTATACGACAATGGCTTTCCACTCGGAGTCGCGCATCGCCGGGGAGTTGTTGAAGTTCGCCATGTCGGGCCAGCTCTATCGCGGCTCCAAGCCGGTAATGTGGAGCGTCGTCGAGCGCACCGCACTGGCCGAGGCCGAGATCGAATACCAGGACTATGAGTCCGACACGATCTGGGTGAAGTTCCCGATCGTCGGCGCTGGATCAGGAAGAACTGTCACGACACCCGAGTTGGGTGGCGCTTGGGAAGCTATCAAGGAACTGAGGGATGCCCACGTCGTCATCTGGACGACAACCCCGTGGACGATCCCCGGCAACCGTGCCGTCAACTATTCGTCACGGATCGGCTACGGCCTTTATGAAGTTACCGCAGCCGAAAATTCGTTCGGTCCACAGCCCGGTGAAAAGCTGATCTTTGCAGATGCGCTTGCCGAAGACTCTTCGGCCAAGGCCAAGGTCACCTTGAATCGCCTTCGCAGCGTTTCGGTCGAAGAGCTTGGAAGCCTTACACTTTCACATCCCTTCAAAGGTCTCGGCGGCGGCTACGAATTCGCCGTGCCGATGCTGGCCGGCGATCATGTCACCGACGACGCCGGCACCGGCTTCGTCCACACCGCGCCCGGCCATGGCCGCGAGGACTTTGATGCCTGGATGGATGCGGCATCGGATTTGCGCGCACGTGGCATCGACCCTGCCATCCCCTTCACTGTAGATGATGCCGGCTTCTTCACCAGGGACGCGCCGGGTTTTGGCCCGGATCGCGAAGGCGGGGCGGCGCGCGTCATCGACGACAACGGCAAGAAGGGCAATGCCAACCAGGCGGTCATCGACGAACTGATCAAGCGCAACGCGCTGTTCGCGCGCGGCCGGCTGAAGCACAGCTATCCGCACTCGTGGCGGTCGAAGAAGCCGATCATCTTCCGCAACACGCCGCAATGGTTCGTCTATATGGACAAGGACCTCGGCGACGGCACGACGCTGCGCAGCCGTGCGCTGAAGGCGATCGATGACACACGCTTCGTGCCGGCGGCCGGCCAGAACCGTATCCGCGCCATGATCGAGGAACGCCCGGATTGGGTCTTGTCGCGCCAGCGCGCCTGGGGCGTGCCGATCGCCGTCTTTGCCGACGAGGACGGCAATGTGCTGAAGGACGAAGCCGTCAACCAGCGCATCATGGACGCATTCGAGAGGGAAGGCGCCGACGCCTGGTTCGCTGCCGGCGCCAAGGAGCGTTTCCTCGGCAATCACGAGGCCTCCAAATGGAAGCAGGTGATGGACATCCTCGACGTCTGGTTCGATTCGGGCTCGACGCATGTCTTCACGCTGGAAGACCGTCCGGACCTGAAATGGCCGGCCGACGTCTATCTCGAAGGCTCCGACCAGCATCGCGGCTGGTTCCACTCCTCGCTGCTCGAAAGCTGCGGCACCAGGGGCAGGGCACCTTACGACACCGTCGTCACCCATGGCTTCACCATGGATGAGGAGGGGCGAAAGATGTCGAAATCGCTCGGCAACACCGTCGTGCCGCAAGACGTCATCAAGCAGTCCGGCGCCGACATTCTGCGGTTATGGGTGGTGACGACGGATTATTGGGAAGACCAGCGTCTCGGCAAGAACGTGCTGCAGACCAACATCGACGCCTACCGCAAGCTCCGCAACACCATCCGCTGGATGCTGGGCACGCTCGCCCATGACGATGGCGAGGAGGTGCCGCTGGACAAGATGCCGGAACTGGAGCGGCTGATGCTGCATCGGCTGGCCGAGCTCGATGAGGTCGTGCGCTCGGGCTACGACGCGTTCGAGTTCAAACGCATCACCCGCACTTTGCTCGACTTCATGGTGGTCGAGCTGTCGGCCTTCTATTTCGACATCAGGAAGGACGCGCTCTATTGCGAGGGACCCGCCAGCGTGAAGCGCAAGGCCTCGGTGCAAGTGGTGCGCCACCTCTTCGACTGCTTGGTGAAATGGCTGGCGCCGATGCTGCCCTTCACCACGGAAGAAGCCTGGCTCGACCGTCATCCGGATGCTGTCTCGCTGCATCTCGACCAGTTCCCCGAGATTCCGGCCGACTGGAAGAACGAGGCACTGGCGGAAAAATGGCGCAAGGTGCGGCAGGTCCGCCGAGTCGTCACCGGCGCGCTCGAGATCGCACGCGCTCAGAAGGTCATCGGTGCCTCGCTGGAAGCCGTGCCGGTCGTGACCCTCGACGATGCCGCGCTTGAAGCCGCGATCGCCGATGTCGACATGGCCGAAATGGCGATCACCAGCGATCTCGTCATCGCCCACGGCAAGGCGCCGGAAGGCGCCTTTGCGCTCGACGACGTCAGGGGTGTCGCGGTGGTGGTTGAAAAGGCCGAGGACCGCGGCTTGGTCAAATGCGCGCGCTCGTGGCGCTATACCGCCGATGTCGGGCAGGACGTGGAATTCCCCGACGTGTCTGCCCGCGATGCCGCCGTGCTGCATGAACTCAAGGCTCTGGGGCGTTTGTAAGCGCTCATAAGCCGGTGCACAAATGCCAGGGCGGGCGGGTGAAAACCGCCCGCGCGTTGCCCTTAACGAGTGGTTCAGCTAAACAGACGAAACTCCGGAAGACAAATTGTCGCCGGAATTCCGTCGCAAGAGCGTGGACGATGGGGACCGGACCTTCGGCCGGTGGCGATCGAGAGGCTGTCTAGAGTGGGACTTTTTGGCATGATCGACAGAACTTCCATGCGCGTTGCGCTGCTGGCGCCGCTTGTCGCGTCCGGCCTCGCTCTGTCCGGTTGCATGGGTTCGCCGACCTACGGCACCGACAAGACGGCTGGCGAGCAGCTTGCCGGCGACCTTTCCGGCGCCTTCGCCATCACGCCCAAGCACAAGGAACAGATCGACTACAGGCCGCGTCCGGAGCTGGTAAAGCCGGCGCCGGGGCAGAAGGAAGTGCTGCCGCCGCCGCAGGAAAGCATCGAGACGGCGAGCACCGATTGGCCCGAATCGCCCGAGCAGCGCCGCGCCCGCCTGCGTGCCGACGCCACTGCCCACCAGGACGACCCGTCCTATCAGTCGGGGATCGTCGATGACGTGCAGACCGATCCGGCTTCCGTGAAGAAGGCGCTGGCGGATTCGGGCTCCAGCCACCCGCCGGCCTGGTCGCCGAAGGATTCAGACAAGGGCCGCGCCGCCGAGATCCAGCGCCGCACCGCAGAGCAAAAGCAGGGCGACCCCAACACTCGCAGATATCTGAGCGAGCCGCCTCTGGCCTATCGAGCTGCCTCCGACACGGCGCCGCAGGGCGAACTCGGCGAGGATGAATACAAGAAGGAACGCCGCCTCAAGAAGGAAGCGGCCGCCAAGGGCAAGAGCGGCGGGCTCTTCGACTGGCTGCCCTCCTGGTAGGAACCGTCGCCTTCGGTAGCTGAAGGCTCTACGTTTCGCGTCTTTCCCGAAAGAATTCCCTGAGCAGCAGCGCCGCGTCGGCCTCGGCCATGCCCGGATAGATGTCGGGCTTATGGTGGCAAGTCGGCGAGGCAAAGAAGCGCACGCCGTTGACCACCGCGCCGCCCTTCTCGTCGGCCGCGCCGAAATAGAGCCGGCGCAGCCTGGCGAAGGAAATGGCGCCTGCGCACATGGCGCAGGGTTCCAGCGTCACATAGAGGTCGTGGCCGGTCAGCCGCTCGCTGGAGAGCGTTTGGCAGGCCGCACGGATGGCCAGCATTTCGGCATGCGCCGTCGGATCGGCAAGTTCGCGGGTGCGGTTACCGGCGGATGCCACCACCGTGTCGCCGCTGGCGATGACGGCGCCAACCGGAACTTCTCCGCGCAAGGCGGCGGCTTGCGCCTCTTTCAGCGCCAGCGCCATGAAATCCGGCCGCTTCACGCGGTTTCCATTCCGATTATCTCCTCGCCACTTGGCGGTGATCCTGTTATGGAGCGCGTCAACCCGAATATCGGAACAGATTTTCGGAAATGATCATGCGCCAAATCAAAGTGCTATAGCGTCCTTTGCGCGTCCGAAAGGATGCGCCACGCTGTAGCAGCGCAACAAGGCAAAGGCCACATGGACGACAACGACAAGAAATCTCCGCGCCACAAAGGCCCGGGCAAAAGCGGCCCTGGAGCCGCGGGGCCGCGCCGCGATGGCGCCGCCGGCAAAAGCGGCAAACCCTCCTTCGGGGCCAAGAAACCCTATTCACCGCGCGGCGCCCGGCCGGCAGTGGCTGAGGGCGAGCGGCCCAAGCGCGATTTCAAAAGTGGCGACCGGCCATTCAGCAAAGGTCCGCGTTCCGAAGGCAAGCCCTTCGAAAAGCGCGAGGGACCGCGCAAGCCATATGCACCACGCGGTGACCGGCCGATGGCAGCCGAAGGCGAGCGCAAGCCGTATGAAAAGCGCGAAGGGCCGCGCAAACCCTATGCGCCGCGTGGGGATCGCCCTATGGCGGCCGAGGGTGAACGCAAGCCGTATGAAAAGCGCGAGGGGCCGCGCAAGCCTTATGCACCGCGCGGCGATCGGCCGGTTGCGGCCGATGGCGAGCGGCCAAAGCGCGATTTCAAGGGCGGCGATCGGCCATTCAGCAAGGGGCCGCGTCCCGAAGGCAAGCCTTTCGAAAAGCGTGAAGGGCCGCGCAAGCCCTACGCACCGCGTGGCGATCGGCCTGCTTCCGCCGAGGGCGAAAAGCGTTTTGACCGGCCAAAGCGCGATTTTGGCGATCGCCCGCAGCGCGACGCCGGAGATCGTCCCAAGCGTGACTTCAGCGATCGCCCCAAGCGCGATTTCGGTGGTGACTGGCCGCAAGCATCTGGCGGCGCCTTCAAGCCGCGCCCGCGTCCGGCAGATGCGGAAGAAGCCGGCGAGCGTATCGCCAAGCGGTTGGCCCGCGCCGGCCTGGCGTCGCGCCGCGACGCCGAAGACCTGATCGCGGCGGGCCGTGTCAAGGTCAACAACCGGGCTTTGACCTCGCCGGCCTTCAACGTCATGCCGGGCGACATCATCCATCTCGACGGCATGGAGATCCCGCCGATCGAGCGCACCCGCCTGTTCCTGTTTCACAAGCCTGCCGGCGTTGTTACCACCAACCGCGACCCCGAGGGCCGCAAGACCGTGTTCGACGTGCTGCCGGCCGAATTGCCGCGGCTGATGACCATCGGCCGCCTCGACATCAACACCGAAGGCCTGCTGCTGCTCACCAACGATGGCGGTCTGTCGCGCGTGCTCGAACTGCCTGCCACTGGCTGGCTGCGCCGTTACCGCGTGCGCGTTCATGGCAAGGTCGAGGAAAGCATGCTCGCAGGCCTGCGTGAAGGCATTGCCGTCGACGGCGTCTTCTACGGCGCCATCGAAGCGACGCTCGACCGTGAGCAAGGCACCAACGCCTGGCTGACGATCGGCCTGCGCGAAGGCAAGAACCGCGAAGTGAAGAACATCCTTGGATCGCTCGGCCTCGACGTGACGCGGCTGATCCGTATCTCCTACGGACCGTTCCAGCTCGACGATCTCGCCGAAGGCCATGTGCTGGAGATCAAGGGCCGCGTGCTTCGCGACCAACTCGGCGAGCGTCTGGTCGAGGAATCCGGCGCCAATTTCGACGCCGAGATCATCAAGCCGTTTTCCAACCAGCCGGTGCGGCGAGAGCGTGACGCGGAGCCGGAACGGCCGAAAGTCACCCGCGAGGGTGACCATCGGCCGATCGGCGAGGGCGGTCTGATCAAGAACCGCAAGCGCCGCGAAGGCAGCCGCGACGAAGCACTGGGCAAGCTGTCGACCAGTCCCGAAAGGGGCGCGAGGCCGGAAAAGAGCTTTGGCGAACGCGGCCCGAGACCCGAGCGCAGCGAGTTTTCGGACAAGCCGCGCGGCGCCTTTGGTGACAAACCGCGCGGCGGCAAGAAGCCCGAGCGCGAGCAGCGGCCGATCGATCCGCCGGGCCAGCGCAAGGCTAATGTCTGGATGGCGCCGGGCGCGCGTCCGATCGGCAAGGGCAGGGCGGAAGCCGATGCCGCCAAGGCGGCCGAGGCCAAGGCGCGCAAGGCGTCATTCAAGCCGTCCTATGGCAAGCCGGGCTATGGCAAGCCCGCCTATGGCAAGCCAGGCGGCGCCAAGCCGTTCGGCAAGTCGGGTGGCGAGCGTCCGGATGGCGGTCGGGGCGGCGAGCGGCCACGCAACGGTCCCAAGGGCCCGAGGACCAGATGATGCCGGGACTTAAATGAGATCCGGCCTTAAATGAGACCCGGGCATAAATGAGAATCGTCGGCGGCCAATTTCGCGGGCGTCCGCTGGCGACGCCGCGCGACCATGCCATCCGCCCGACGACCGACCGCGCCCGCGAGGCCGTCTTCAACGTGCTGGCGCACCGCTTTGCCGACAAGCTCGAGGGCGCGCGCGTGCTCGACCTTTTCGCCGGCACCGGCGCTCTCGGCCTCGAAGCGCTGTCGCGCGGCGCTTCCTATGGCGTCTTTATCGAAGAATCGGCCGAAGGGCGCGGCCTGATCCGCACCAATGTCGAAGCGTTTGGCCTTACCGGCCGCACCAAGATCTTCCGCCGCGACGCGACCGCCCTGGGTGAGGCCGGTACGCTTGCGGCATTCGGCCTGGTCTTCGCCGATCCGCCCTATGGCAAGGGCCTTGGCGAGCGCGCCCTGCGCTCGGCCAGGGATGGCGGCTGGTTGCTGCCCGGCGCGCTCTGCGTGGTCGAGGAAGCCGCCTCGGCGCCCTTCGAGATTGGGCCGGAATTCTCGGTGGTTGATGAACGAAACTACGGCGAGACGGTGGTCCGGTTCATCGAGCTTGCGTAAGGGTGGAGCGACCGGCGCCTTCAAAATGACGCACAATTCACTTTGCCTCCGCGGCTAACCTTGCCTATCGTCGCGCGATAACAACCGGAGCCATCAATGACATTTCATACTGAATGGCTGCGGAGAGCCTTGCTCGCCACCGCGCTGACCATGGCCGGCCCGGCCCTGGCCGCGGATGATGGCAAGGTGGCCAACTTCCTGCTCGACAATGGAATGGAGGTGGTGGTCGTTCCCGATCATCGCGCCCCCATCGTCACCCATATGGTGTGGTACAAGATCGGCAGCGCCGACGAGCCGCCAGGCAAGTCCGGCATAGCGCACTTCTTCGAACACCTGATGTTCAAGGCCACGACCAACCACGCCGCGGGCGAGTTCGACCGCGCCATATCGGCCATCGGCGGCTCCAACAACGCCTTCACCTCATATGACTACACTGCCTTCCACGAGACGGTGGCGCCCCCGGCACTTGGTGAGATGATGAGCTTCGAGGCCGATCGCATGCGCAACCTCATCTTGACCGACGAGGTCATCAAGACCGAGCGCGACGTGATCCTGGAAGAGCGCCGCGCGCGCATCGACAGCAATCCGCAGGCGGTGCTCGACGAAGAGGTCGACGCGACGCTCTGGCAGAACCAGCCCTACCGCATTCCGGTGATCGGCTGGATGCAGGAGATGGAGCAGTTGAACCGCACCGATGCGGTTGCCTTCTATGACAAATACTACCGGCCCAACAATGCGGTGCTGATCGTGGCCGGCGATGTCGAGCCGGAGGTCGTGAAGGCGCTGGCCGAAAAAACCTATGGCAAGGTCGCGCGCGGTCCCGACCTGCCCCCGCGCATCCGCCCGGTCGAGCCGGAGCAGAACACCAAGCGGACGGTGACGCTCACCGATGGGCGCGTTTCGGTGCCGAGCTTTTCGACGCAATGGGTGGTTCCGTCCTACCACACGGCAAAACCGGGCGAGGCCGAGGCGCTCGACCTGCTGGGAGAGATCCTTGGCGGCGGCAGCCGCAGCCGGCTCTACCAGCAGCTCGTGGTCAAGCAAGGCATCGCATCGGCGACCGGCGCCTTCTTCCAGGGTACGATGCTCGACGCCACCAATTTCACCGTCTATGGCGCGCCGCGCGGCGACGCCAAGCTGAGCGACGTCGAGGCGGCCGTCGAGGCCGAGATCGCCCGCATCGTCAAGGACGGCGTCACCGCGGACGAGCTGGAGAAGGCCAAGGCCCGCTATATCAGGGCCATGATCTTCGCCCGCGACAAGCAGGACGAGATGGCCAATCTCTACGGCGCCGAGCTCGCCACCGGCGGCAACGTCAGGGATATCGAGGAATGGCCGGACCGCATTCGCAAGGTCACCGCCGATGAGATCAAGGCGGTCGCCGCACGCTATCTGCTGCTCGACCGTACGACGACCGGCTATCTCTTGCCGCAGCAACAGGCGGGGAATTGATGATGACAAGATTGAGCGTTGGCGCTGCCCCTCACCTGCCTGCCGGCATCCTCTCTCCGTATAGTGACGGGGAGAGGGGCGCTGTCATCGCCGATTTCGCCAACCATCAGCATCGTAAGAAGAGCGCCAGCGTCGCGGCGAGCCCCCTTCTCCCCGTCACTATACGGGGAGAAGTGCCCGGCAGGGCGATGAGGGGCGGCACTGACCTTGGCGATCAATGGCCTGATGCGATTACTCATAGGCGCATCGCGGTTCTCCACGCCTTCGCCACACTGTTCCTCGGCATCTTCTTCCTCATCCTGCCGGCGCTTGCCGCGCACGCGATGGACATTCAGCCGGTGACCTCGTCAAAGGGCGTCAATGCCTGGCTGGTCGAGGACCACTCCATTCCGATCATCGCCATCCGCTTCGTCTTCGATGGCGGCTCGACGCAGGATCCGGCGGGGCGGGAAGGCTTGGTCAATCTGATGACCGGCCTGTTCGACGAGGGCGCCGGCGACCTCGACAGCGAGGCCTTCCAGATCAAGCTTGACGATGCCGGCGCAGAGATGGGCTTCGAAGCGGCGCGCGACGGCACCTATGGCGCGATGCGGATGCTGGCCGAGCAGAAGGATGCGGCCTTAGACCTGCTCAGGCTGGCGGTCACCAGCCCGCGCTTCGACCAGGCGCCGATCGACCGCATCCGCGCCCAGATCCTGTCCGGCATCATCGCCAATGAGCGTGACCCCAACACCGTCGCGCAAACCAAATGGCTGCGCGCCATCTATGGCGAACATCCGTATTCCAGGCCCGACCAGGGCACCAAGGACAGCATCGCCACCATCACGGCAGCGGATCTGGCTGCCTTCCACAAGGCCAATTTCGCCCGCAGCGGCCTGCATGTTGCGGTGGTCGGCGACATAGATGCCGCGACGCTGAAACGGAAGCTCGATGAGGTCTTCGGCGATCTGCCGGAAAAGCAGGTGCTGCAACCGGTTGCCGATACCGAGCTGAAGCTCGGCCAGCAGCTCGAGGTCGACTACGACCTGCCGCAGACCTCGCTGCAGTTTGCCTATCCCGGTGTGAAGCGCGATGCGCCGGATTTCTTCCCTGCGGTGCTGATGAACCAGATTCTCGGCGGCGGCACCTTCACCTCGCGCCTCTATGACGAGGTGCGGGAAAAGCGCGGCTTGGCCTACTCCGTCGATTCCAACCTGGTCGACCACCAGCATTCCAATGCGCTGATCATCACCACCGCAACGCGTTCCGATCGCGCCGCCGAGACGCTCGGCATCGTCAAGGAGGTGGTCAAGAAGATGGCCGAGGAGGGGCCGACGGAGGCCGAACTGGACGCCACCAAGAAATACATGGTCGGCTCCTATGCTATCAGCAATCTGGATTCTTCCAGCGCCATTGCCGCGACCCTGGTGGAATTGCAGCTCGACAATCTCGGCATCGACTACGTGCAGCGCCGCGCGGCGCTCATCAACGGCGTGACGCTCGATCAGGTCAAGGCAGCGGCGAAGAAGCTGCTGACGCCGGCGCCCGCGATCATGAGCATCGGGCCGAAGCTGGAGGCCAAATGACAGGTCCGACTTTCGGTATCGCCTTTGGCGGCGGCGGCGCGCGCGGCCTCGCCCATATCCACATCGTCGAGGCGCTGGACGAGCTCGGCATCAAGCCCGTGGCCATCGCCGGCTCCTCGATCGGCGCCATCATGGGCGCCGGCATGGCCTCGGGCATGAGCGGCAAGGACATCGAGGACTACGCCCGCTCGATCCTCGGCCGCCGCGCCGAGGTGGCGGCGCGCATGTGGCGCTCGCGTCCCGGCACCATCGCCGAGGCGATGCAGGGCGGCATCCGAGTCAGCCAGTTCAACATAGAGCGCATCTTGAAGGCGTTCCTGCCGGAAGCCATCCCGGAAACCTTCGCCGAGCTGAAAATCCCGCTGAAGGTGACGGCGACGGACTATTTCGGTCACAAGCTGGCCGTCTTCGACGAGGGCGACCTGCATTCGGCGCTCGCCGCCTCGGCTGCCATTCCCGCCGTGTTCCGCCCGGTGACGCGCGACGACCGCGTGCTGATCGACGGCGGCATCTACAATCCGGTGCCGTTCGACCTCATCGAAAACGACGCCGACATCATCATCGCCATCGACGTCGTCGGCGCGCCGAGCGAGGCCGAGCGCAAGCACCCGACCACGGTCGACCTGATGTATGGCGCCACGCAATTGATGATGCAGTCGATCATCGCCCACAAGCTGAACCAGCGCCCCCCCGACATACTGATCCGCCCGCCAGTGTCGAAATACCGCGTGCTCGATTTCATGAAGATCGACACGCTGCTTGCCGAGACGCAGGAGGTCAAGGACGAACTGAAGCGCGAGGTGGAAAGAGTGGTCGAGGCGCGTGCCAAGGGCAAGCGGGGGAAGAAAGCAGGGTGAGCTGCCGATCTCCCCCCTCGAGGGGGAGATGGCCGGCGGGCCAGAGGGGGTCGTCTCGCGTGAAGCTCGACCTCCTGCGGTCGGTAGGAGGTGCGTCAGGACGGACCGACCCCCTCTGTCGCCTTCGGCGACATTCTCCCCCTCAAGGGGGGAGATTACCCCGACCAGCGTCTCACACCTTCCCAGCCGCATATTCCAGCGCCACCACGCCATTGCTGAACTGTACGGTCGAGACAGGCTCCTTGCGACCGCTCTGCGAACAAAATGCGCTTTGTTGAGCAGCTGTCGGGCGCTGGCCCATTCGCGCTTAAAGGGGGGCGCTTCGGACACCATCGACAAACGCCAGAACGACCACACACGGAGCAACGCAGTAAACCAGTCTCGCTCTGCGGCCCGTCTTCGTCACAGCGTCGCTTGCGTCGAGATCGACGGTGATGTCCTCATAGCCCAGCACTTCGCCATCAAGCGGGTAGGCGGCCTTGTAGACAGCTTCCTTGGCGGCAAAAAGGATGCGACCGGCAAGATACGGGTCGGTTGCGTCGATCCGGTCAGCGGGGGCTGCAACCAGCGCGAAGATGTCGTCGGGCAGGGGCAAAGCGGGCTCGATATCGATGCCGAGCGAGGCGACGTGGGAGAGCGGCGCGACGGCCGCCACGGCCATCTCGTCGTCGTGAGCCAGCGACCCCGTTACTCCATGAGGCCATACCGGTGCGCCGGAGGAGCCGCGGAGGATAGCGACGTCGTTCAAGCCCATATCCGCCAGCAACTCGTGCGCGATCCACCGCGCCGCGCCACTCGCCCGCCGCATCAGCGGCAGGCGTGACGGGATGGAGTGTGCTTCCTGCGGCAGCAAATGGTTCTCATCGCCTTCGCGGATCGTGCGGCATCCGATCCGAACGCCGGCGGGTGCCATGGCGGCCATCGCCGCCAGCAACTGCGCCGACAGGCTGGCGCCGGCATCGAGCGGGCGCGTCATGGCTGTTCGCCCCGCAGAGCGAGGTCGGCGATCATTTCCCCGTCCTCGTCGGGCCCTTCTTCGACGAAACCGGCAGCGCGATAGAGGCGGCGTGCCGCTTCATTCCCAGGTTCGTAGCAGATCGAAACGTGGCTGATGTGGCCGAGCCGCATGATTTCATCCAGCACTTCGCGCAAAGCGGCCTTGCCGTAGCCTTGGCCCTGATGGACGCGATCGATCATGAAGCGGTAGATTCGCGCCTCGTCGTCGTCCTGCGGCGCCTCGTACATCAGGAAACCGACGACGCGATCCCCTGCCATGACGACGCGCGGCCGAGCGTCCCCGTCGGTTTCGGCTTCGTCCAGCGACTCCGCATTGCTGGCGACGAAATCCATCTGATCCGCAGCCAGTTCCAGAGCCGCGACCAGGGCCCGGTTGGCCGCAGCCAGCGAAACGAGACGGACGTCTGCGCCCATCAAGCCGTTGCCTTGACGCTATCCTCCGGCAGCGGCTCGACGAAGCGATGCAGCTTGGCCGGGTTGCCCCGCCAGATCGAGTTGGGCTCCAGCTCTTCGCCCTTCATCACGAAGGAGTCCGCGTCGACCATCGAGCCTTTGCCCATCACCACGCCGTAGTGGACAAAGGCGGAAGGCCCGAGCGTGCAGCCATCGCAGATGCGGATGAAATCGGACTTGAACGCGCCTTCTTCCAGCGAATGGGCCTGGATCACGCAGCCCTCGTTGAGCGTGACGTCGTCGCCGATCTCGACCAGCGAACGCTCGGTCAAATTGCTGCCGCCGTCATAGACCCGGCTGCCGACCTTGACGCCGAGCAGGCGCAGGATCATCGGCCGGAACGGCGTGCCGGCGAACAGGCGCACGATGGGCGAATCCGCCAGCTTCCAGTGGCGCTCGTGGCGCCAGAAGGCGACGTCGTAGATGGTCGTCATCTGCGGCTTCAAGCCGCGGAAACCAAGACTTGCCCGCTCGACCAGAATGTAGAACGGAATGGTGATCGCCGAGGTCAAGATGACGGCGGCGAACAGCGCCACCTCCGCCCATTCCGTATAGTAGTTCAGCGCCCGGTCCCAGATCGCCAGCGTGACGAACAGCATGACCCATTGCGTTGCCAGGAACAGAAGAATGGTCACCAGGTTGTGGCGGTTCTTGAACGGGATGCGCCGGCGCCGGTCTGCCTCGTCGACGCCCGCGATAAGCTCCTTGTCGCGGTTCACCATGCGCGGGATTTCAAAGGCGGGCGAACCGAGAAGGCCGACATTCTCGCGCAACGGCCCGTCGATGGGGATCATCACCTTGGTGCCGAGCAGGACGTTGTCGCCCGTGCGCCCGTCCGGCGGATAATAGATGTTGTTGCCGAGATAGTTGCGCTCGCCGATGCGCGTCGGCTCGAGCCTGAAGGCCGAGGCGGACTTGTGCATGTTGATCATGAACAGCCCGTCCGACACCATGGTCTCGGTGCCGATCTCGCACAGAAGCGGGTTTTCGTGCTGCTGGTTGGAGCCGAAATTGGAACCGGTCTGCACCACTCTGTTGAGGTTCCAGCCGATGGCGCGCATGTAGTGCACGATCGCCGAGCTGTCGCCGGCCAGGAGCCCGAGCACGCGGGAATTGCTGGCGAATTCGGCGACGGTCTGCAGCCAGTAGCGGAAACCGTAAAGCGTGTAGGTGCGGCCCGGCTTCAAGATCAGGCTCGTCAGGCGCGGCACCAGCGTCGCTGCCAGGAAAGCCGCCGCGATATAGCCGAAAAGCGTGACCGTGGTGCCGATTGCGACAAGGCCGATCGTCTCCTGATAGTCGTCGCCGACATATTCCCAGTAGCTGTGGAACAGGAGCGGCAGCGGGGTGACGAGGCCAAACAGGCCGACCAGCTGCAGCGCTTCATAGAGGAAGCGCCGGACCTGGTAAGGATTGACATTGCGCACCTTGCAATAGTCCGCCGTGGTCGGCACCGCCGGCGATCCATGCCAGTGCTCGCCGTCGGGAATGCTTTGCCCGCGATGCAGCGAGGACGAATGGCCGAGCTGGGCGCCGTTGCCGATCCTGGTGTCGATGTCGAGCGTGGAGCCGACGCCGACGAAGGCATCGCGGCCGATGGTCAGCGGCCCGGTGTGGATATAACCGGACTGGGCCCTGAAGCCGAGGATCATCGATTCCTTGCGCAGGATGGTGTTGGCGCCGATGGAAATAAGATCCGTGCAGACGGGCACGGACTTCGATTCGATGACGGCGTTTTTCCCGAGTTTGGTGCCGAGCAGCTGCAGATAGAGGCTGTAGAGCGGGCTGCCGCGGAACAGCACGACGGGTGCGGTGCGGATCAACGTCTTGACCACCCAGAAGCGGAAGTAGCGCACGCCCCAGATCGGAAACGCCTCGGCCTTCCAGCGGCCGATGAGCACCCATTTCGCCAGGACTGCAAAGCCCGACATGCCGAAGAACACGGCGGCCGAGAGCGCCACGCACCGGATATAGAGCTGCAGCGGATCGTCGAGCGCGTCATACATCCAGTTGAGGCCGTCATTGATCGCCCAGAGGGCCACGTAGCTGTAGAGGCCGTAGAACGAAAGCTGCGCCGCGCCGCAGGTCCAGTAGGCGAAATTCGAGGCCCGGCGGGTGAGGACCGGCTCGTTGGTTGCCGTCGTCATCTCCTCCGCTACCCCCAGATGCAGCGCCAGGCGCGCCACTGTGGGATAGAGATAGATGTCGCGCATCGACGTCGTCGCCCATTCCTTCCTGGTGCGCACGCGCGCGCAGAAATGCGCCATCAGCAAGGAGTTGGCGCCGAGATCGTCGAAGAAGTGATCCTCGACCGACACCGCGCCGAATTTCAGCACCGTGGCCAGCGCTTCCGCCAGGAAACGCTCGTCCTCATTGGCGGGCGGCACCATCGTGCGATCGGCCGAAAGCCGGATGCTCGTCGGCTTCGGCAGCTGGCGCAGGTCTACCTTGTTGGAGACGGTCATCGGGATGGCAGGCAGTTCCTCCAGATAGGCGGGCACCATGTAGTCGGGCAGCCGCCGCTTCATCGTCTGGGCGAGATCCGCACGGGAAACCGCCGCTACGCCGGTTTTAAGCGCGTAATAGGCAACGAGTTCGACGCGGCCGGGCTCGATCTCCCAGGTGGTCACGGCGGCCTGGGCGATCTCGGGCTGGTCGAGCAGCACCGCCTCGATCTCGCCGAGTTCGATGCGATATCCGCGAATCTTCACCTGCGTGTCGATGCGCCCGGCATACTCGATCTCGCCGCTATCGTTGATCCGGCCAAGATCGCCGGTGCGGTAGATGCGCTGCGACGGGTTGTTCGGCAGGCCGACGAAATCGGCGATGAATTTCTGGTCGGTCAGGTCCGGCCGGTTCAGATAACCGACGGCGAGCCCGATGCCGGCAATGCCGATCTCGCCCAGTTCACCGGGCTCGGCAAGTTGCGGCAGCGAAGCGTCGAGAATGACGATCGAGTAAGTCGGCAACGGCGCGCCGATTGTGACGGGACGGTCCGGCGTCAGCGCCCCCATCGTTGCGGTGACGGTCGCCTCGGTCGGCCCGTAGGTGTTGAGGATCTGCCGGCCCGGCTTCGACCAGCGCACCACCAGATTGTGCGGGCAGGCCTCGCCGCCCACCAAAAGCGTGCGCAGGCTGGGAACGTCCGATGTCATCGATGACAACAATGTCGGGCTGCAGGCCATGCAGGTGATGTCATGGAGGCGCAGGAAATCCGCCAGTTCCTCGCCCACCAGCGGCATCTGGCCAGGTGCCGGCACCACCGTCGCGCCGGCGACGAACGGCACCCAGATCTCTTCGGAGGAAAAGTCGAAGGCAATGGTCATGCCCTGATACGCCCGGTCGCCCGGCCGGTAGCCGTAGGAGGCGGCCGCGACGTGTATGAAATTGACGAAGCTCTGGTGCGTGATGACCACGCCCTTGGGCTTGCCAGTGGTGCCCGAGGTATAGAGGATGTAGCAAATGTCGTCGGCCGCCTGCGGCTTCAGCGGCGCGGGCGACTGCGCGGAAATCTCGGCGGCGGCGCTGTCGATCAGCACATGCGGAACGGGCAGTTGACCGGCGCGCGACGCATAGGCGGCGATGGTGACGATCATGCTGACGGCGGCGTCTTCGATGATCAGCGCCATCCGCTCCTGCGGAAACGCGGTGGCCAGCGGCACGAAGGCAGCCCCCGCCTTCATCACCGCCAGCAACGCGACATAGGTTTCCGCCGATCGGTCGAGAATGAGCCCGACCCGGTGGCCCGGCCGCACGCCGTGCTTGATCAGCATGCGGGCGAACTGGTTGGCGCGGCTGTTCAGCTCCTGATAGGTCCACACGCGCCCTTCGGAGATCACCGCCGGCAGTGCGGCAAACGTTACGGCGAGCTGCTCGAACACCGTATCGAGCCGCTCACCCGGCTGCCGGGCAAAGTCGGCGCCCGTCAGGACCTGGCCGTTCCTTGTCGGGCCGCGAGCGATCCGTGCCAGCGCATCGATGCCTGGCAGGCCGCCGATCGGTGTTGCCGCGTCGCTGTCCAGTTCGGCGATATCGTAGTCCATGTCCATACTTTCTCGTCCTCGCCGGGCATCGCCCGGCTGTTCGTGCCGCCGCTGGAGGAGGCACTGCGCCGCCGCTGCGATTTTGTTGGTGGAGGGCTTCCAAAAAGGAAGTGCCCGGAATCCCGACGGGGAAGCTTATGCCACCCGATCTTTTCGCCGGTTTTTCCGAACTGTTGAATTTTGTTTCTGGAGTGTGTCTGGGCGGGGAGCTTGGCCGGCCGCTCGCTGCACCTTGCGGGGGAGGGCTTCAGCGTTGGTGGCAACCCGGAAACAGAATATGAGCGAACCTCATGCGGACGACGCCGGCGAGCTGTCTATCTTGGAGCGCTACGGCGACCCAGCAGCAGAGCGATGCCCAACGCCGGAAGCGTCGCCGCCGCGACGGCCAAGAAGACGAATTGCAGCCCGGTCGACGCGGCGACCAGGCCGAGCGCCGGACTGCCGAAGCCGAGCGCCACGTCGAGGAAGACGGTGTAGAGTCCCATGGCCAGGCCGCGGCTGCGCGACGGAAGACGGCTTACGGCCTCGGCGCCGAGACCGGGATAGACCAGCGAGTAGCCGAGGCCAGTCAGACCCGCTCCGATTGCGGCGACAACAGGCCCGGTCGCAAGCCAGATCAGCATCAGCCCTGCCGCCTCGACCACAACGAAGATCACAGCGACGCGTGCGCCTCCAAGCCTGTCGGGCAGGTGGCCGAAGCACAGCCTTGCCACAATCAGAGACGCAGCATAGGCCGTGAAAGGAAGCCATACCGGCTGCCAGCCCCGCTCGGCGAAGAGCAGGGCGCCGAAGCCCAGAATAGCACCATAGCCGAGGCTGCTGAAAGCAGCTCCGACGCCAGGAAGCCAGACCGCTTTCGCCACGCTCCTCCATGACTGCGGCACGCTGCCCGAGGCGGCGCTGGTGCCGCGCATCGGCAGGATGGCAAGCAGCGTCGCCAGCGGCAGGATGATCGTCGCGAGCGCGATCGCGGTTAAACCGCTCGCCGCATAAAGCGCAGATCCGACCGGCGCCCCCAGCGCGAGCGCCGCAAACATCGCCGTGCCCACCCAGGCTATGACTTTTCCGGAGTTCTGTCCGCCCGCAACGGAGAGGCCCCAGGCGACGCCGCCGGTGATGATGAAGCTCTCGGACGCGCCCAGTACCGCCCGGCCGGCAAACAGCGCCGATGCGGACGCTACCGGGCGGTCGAGCAATGCCAGCGAGCCGAGGTAAAATAACCCGGCCAGGGCAGCGGCAATGAGGCCGACGACGACGGCCCGCTTGCCGCCGCGCCCATCTGCATAGTTGCCAGCGCCGATGCGCGACAGCATCGAGGCGACGAACTGGCTGCCCGTCACCAGTCCCACTGCGAAGGGGCCGAAGCCAAGCTGCTGGTGAAGATGCAGCGGCAAGACGGGTAGCGCCAGGCCGATCAGCAGGAAGCCGGCGAAGACAGCCGCCATGATCGGCACCAGTTCCGCCATGACGCCATTTCGGTCTGACATCCGCGCCATCCTGGTCATCGGCAGCCCAACTGTTCGGATCAGTAGCGTTCGTAGGTTACGCGCCAGCCTTCGGCCGGGTTGTCAGGCGTGAGGACGAGTTTGTTGTCCGAGACCTCGAATTTGCGTTTCATGCTCTTGCCGACAAGGTTGCGGACCAGGGAGGACTCGATGGTGATGACGAAGGTCTTGTCCTGGTCGTTGATGGCGACCGGCCCGTAATAGGCTTCGTAGCCATTCGCCGTGTAAGGCGTGTCCGGCGCCTTGGGATCGGGGTTCTGCGCCTGCACCGAGAGGGTGCCGGCCTCGGTGAAGATGACCTGGCCGGAATAGGACACGGGCTTCAGGTTTCCCTCGGCGCCGGCCTCGAGCGAAATCATGCGCCATGCGCCGATGATCGCGGATTCTTGCGAGAGAGCCGGCGTGGCGACCGAAAGGGCAAGCGCAAGGGCGGCAATCTTTAATCTCATAGTCATATGTCGTTGTTCCTTTTCTGAGTTGTGGGTGCGCACAGGCCGTCCGCCCGATCTTGCTCACACCGAAAGCATGACCTTGATGGCGCGACGCTCGTCCATGGCGCGATAGCCTTCAGCGACCTCGGCCAACGGCAGCTTGAGGTCGAAGACCTTGCCGGGCATGATCCGACCTTGCAGCACACGGTCCATCAGGTCGGGCAGGAAGCGGCGCACCGGCGCCGGGCCGCCCAGCATGCGTTTCTGGCCGAAGAATAGTTTTTGGCCGTCGAAGTTCACGCCGTGCGGCACGCCGACATAGCCGATGGTGCCGCCGGGGCGGGAGCAGGCCAGCGCCTGGTCGAAGGATTCTCCCGTGCCGACGCATTCCAGCACGGAGTCCGCGCCGACGCCCTTGGTGAGTTCCTTGATGAGGGCCACGCCTTCCTCGCCGCGCTCAGCGACGATGTCGGTGGCGCCGAACTCGCGGGCGAGCTTTTGGCGGCTGGCGTGCCGGCTCATGGCGATGATGCGCTCGGCGCCCATCTCCTTGGCCGCAAGCACGCCCATCAGGCCGACCGCACCGTCGCCGACCACCACCACCGTCGATCCTTCGCGGACCTCGGCTGCGTCGGCCGCATACCAGCCGGTGCCGAGCACATCGGACACCGCCAGCAGGTCAGGGATGAGGTCGGCCGGCGGCACCTCGGCGGTGGCGACCAGTGTGCCATCGGCCAAGGGTACGCGAGCGTAAGGCGCCTGCGCGCCCGACATGAACTCGCGCTGCACGCAAGACGACTGGAAGCCGAAGCGGCAATGCGGGCAGGTATTGTCCGAGAGGCAGAATGACCCGACGACGAACTGGCCGGGGCGGACCGTGCGCACCTCTGCGCCGACCTCGACGACGATGCCGCAATATTCGTGGCCCATATGCATCGGCCCCGCGACCGGCTGCAGCCCGCGATAGGGCCACAGGTCCGAGCCGCAGATGCAGCTTGCCGACAGCTTGATGATGGCGTCCGTCGGCCGCATGATTTTCGGATCGGCGATTTCCTCGCAGCGGATGTCGCCCGGTTTGTGAAGAACGGTTGCAAGCATGTTGGTTCCTTTCGAGGGGAGAGATCAGGCGCCGTAGTCGGCGTCGCTGACATGTTCCAGCCAGTCCACGACCTTGCCGTCCTTGACCTCCTGGAGGGCAATGTGGGTCATGGCGGTCCGAGGTGACGCGCCGTGCCAGTGCTTTTCGCCGGGCGCGAACCAGACGACGTCGCCCGGACGGATTTCCTCGACCGGGCCACCCTCGCGCTGAACTCGGCCGAGGCCGGAGACGACGATCAGCGTCTGGCCGAGCGGATGCGTGTGCCAGGCGGTGCGGGCGCCGGGCTCGAAGGTCACCTGTGCGCCTTGAACCCGCTCGGCGTCGAAGGGATTGAAGAGCGGATCGATCCGCACCGTTCCGGTGAACCAGTCAGGCGGTCCCTTGCCGGAAGGCCTGGTGCCGGCGCGAAGAATGTCCATGGTGATCTCCTTTGCGTCCTCAAATGCGCTCGATGCGAAGCGGGAATTTGCCGCGAATGTGCAGGGCCTGCTCGCCCTCGTCGAAGCGGCCAAGCCTGATAAGCCCGGGATGGCGGTAGTCGGCGTAGAACATGGCCAGGTTGCCCCAGGGCATGAAATAGCACAGGTCGTAGGGCTGCTCGTCGGCGAACGGACCGCTTCCCTCCTCGGTCAGCTTGCGCGGCAGATAGGCGATCTTCTCGTTATGGGCGTAATCCTCGATCTCGAGGTCGAGCGGCAGCATGGAGAAGAAGTCGCGCGCCGAGGGATTGTCGTAGAGCGTGGCGGTCATGGTGCGGCCGTTGAAAACCATCCTGATCTTCATGTCGGTGGGCTCCTGGCTGACGGGAGATTGGCCTTCCTGGCTGGCGGCTGTGCGAGGCAGTGCCGCCGCCGCGAGCGCGACGCCGAGCAATGTCCGGCGGCTGAGCGGCGCATGTTCGATCGTCATGGCAAAGACCTCCGGGCCATATGCGCTGCGGCAAGGGCGGCGAGCGCCGATCCGCAGAGCAGCACCGCGCCCAGAGTGAACGGTCCCCACCAGCCGACCGTATCGAAGAGCGTGCCGCCGATCGCGGCGCCCCCGGTGATGGCGAGCTGGATGACGGCTACCTGCAACCCGCCGCCGGCCTCCGCGTCGTTCGGCAACGTTCGGCTGAGCCACGTGCCCCAACCAACCGGCGCGGCCATGCCGAAGAAGCCCCAGGCAACGAGCAGCAGCGCTGTGGGACCCGGGAGTGCACCGAGGGCGATGAGCGCGGCGGCCAGCGCAGCCATGACCAGCGGGATGACGATGAGGATGCTGAACAGACGCGTGCGCAAAAGCCGGCCGACGCACCATGTGCCGAGCACCCCGGCCAGCCCCATCGCCAGCAGGACCGCCGAGAGGGCGGCGATGTCGAGCCGGGTGACGTTCTCGAGGAAGGGCCGCAGATAGGTGAAGAGCGCGAACTGACCCATGAACAGCATCATGATCGACGCCATGCCGGTGGCGACGGGAAGACGGCCGAGCAGCGCCAGCGGATTGCCGGCACGCTTCCGCCGGCGCGGCGGCAGCGCCGGCAGGCTTGTCCACTGCCAGGCCAGCGCCAGGAGGCCAAACGGCACGACGAGGAAGAAAGCGCCGCGCCAGCCGAGATAGGCGCCAAGGAAACTGCCCAGCGGCGCCGCGATGGTGGCCGCAATGGCATTGCCGGCGTTCAGCATGGCGAGACCCTTCGGAACCATGTCTTGCGGCACGAGGCGCATGACGATCGCGGTCGACATCGACCAGAACCCGCCGATCGCGATGCCGAGCAGCGCCCGGCCGACCATGAGCAACGCGTAGTTCGGGGCGAAGGTGACAGCCAGACCGGACACGATGAGGAGGAGGGTGAAGCCGGTCACGACCAGTCGGCGGTCGATGTGGCGCGTGAGGCCGGCGACCAGCAGGCTGGTCACGACGGCGAAAGCGCCCGAAATCGAGATCGCCTGTCCCGCGCGGCCCTCGGTGATGCCGAGATCGGCCGCTAGGGGCGACAGCAGGCTGACCGGCATGAATTCCGATGCGATGAGCACGAAAACACACAGCGCCATCGACAACACCGCGCCCCATGCGGCGCGGTTTTCAACAAGCCTTGTGTCGTATGTGGTTTCCATGATTGGCATCCTGGCAAAGCGACCGGACGGATCAGCCGCCAATCCCCATCGCTGCCAGAAGATATTGCAGGGGAACCCATTTAAGTAGACTAAGCAATCCGCATGGACTTATCTGCTCATGATATGAATGTCCGATGGGAGGTGCCCTATGCAGCGCGATGGCATGAAGGATCTGCTCTGGTTCGTGGCGGTCGCCCGGGAGCGCAGTTTCACCAGGGCGGCGGCAAAGCTCGGAACCTCGCAGTCGACCCTGAGTTCGACAATCAAGGAGCTCGAAGCTCGTCTTGGCGTCCGCCTGCTGACGCGTACGACGCGGAGCGTCTCTCCGACCGAGGCCGGCGAGCGACTTTTCCAATCTCTCGTTCCCCGCTTCGAGGAAATTGAATCCGACCTTGCAAGCCTGGTGGCCTTTCGCGACAAGCCCTCCGGAACGGTCCGCATCACCCTGTCCGACCATGCGCTCCAGACGACCGTCTGGCCGAAGCTCCAGCCCTTGCTCAACGACAATCCCGACGTGCGCGTCGAGCTCTACAGCGACAACGGCATGAAGAACATTGTGGAGGAGCGCTTCGACGCAGGCGTGCGGCTTGGCGAGAGCATCGACCGGGATATGATCGCGGTGCGCATCGGGCCGGATTGGAGGCTCGTGGCCGTGGCTTCGCCGGACTACTTTTCCCGCCATCCGGTTCCGACCGCGCCCCAGGACCTGGTCGATCACGACTGCATCAATATGCGGCAGGCGACGTTCGGCGGACTGTACGCCTGGGAATTCGCCAGGGATGGCCGCGACCTTCGTGTGCGGGTGGAAGGCCAACTCACCTTCAACTCGTCCATTCCCATGATCGAGGCTGCGACAAGCGGTTTCGGGATCGCCTATGTCCCGGAAAACCTCGTCAGCCACCACATCGCCGAGGGACGCCTCAGGCTCGTGCTTGACGACTGGAGTCCGCCATTTGCCGGCTATCACCTCTACTATCCGAGCAGGCGACAGCTCTCCCCTGCGATGGCGGTGATCATCGACGCGCTCCGCCATCGCATCTGACCGCAGGGACTGTTTGGATCATGTAGCTGAGCTTGGTAAATGGCGGGTTCTGCCCTCCAAGGCTCTTCGACTTCGACGCTGCGGAAGGCTGCTTTGCGCCCCATGTCGGCCGTTAAAGTTGACTTGTGCCACCACCTGACGGCGGACATTACCGGCGACCGCGCTTGAGGGCGTAGTTGCGCCTGGAACGGACCTGCCCTCAACCAACTCATTTTCTGGGCATCATATTCAGGGTCAATGCTTCACTCCCTCGTGGCCTGCTGATATTCGAGCCCCAGTCGCGGTTATTTGGGCCACCATCCGATTGACAAGCGCGATATAACGGGGATGAGCGCGGAGCGAGTCGAGGTCGCTATCTTGACGCATCCAAGGCACGCGCAAAACGAGGTAAGCATGTGATGCAGTTAGCTGACGTTCAAGGCAATCGATAGCCTGCTCCGTCTTGCCCAGCTTCGCATAAAAACAGCCTAAGTTGTACTGAACCGGAATGTTGTCTCCGGCGAACATTTCCCCACGAGAGGCCCACGACAGCGCGCGTTCAATCTCGCCAATTTCTGCCAGCATTGCGGCACCGTAACATAGCGCGGTGGCATTGTCGGGATGCGCTTTGACTTCCTTTTCCACTCGCAGCACACCTTGCCTTGCTGCTTCCTTGGCGTCGTCGCTGCGGCCGAGTGAAACATTGACCATCCCTAGATTGGTCCAGACCCGATAGTCATCGGGTGACAACGATACAGCACGCTGGTACAGACCGGCAGCTTTCTCGTATTGACCTTGAATGAAACAATTCCGGCCGTAAGCGAAATAGGTATCGGAAGAGCTAGCGTCTAATTCTAAAGCTCGCTCGAACTCGACTTCCGCCTCGGCATACCGGCCATTTACGAACAAGGCCCCGCCACGTGATGCATGGGCGTCGGCGAGACCTGGCTCAAGTTCCAGCGCCCGTGAGCTGTTGGAAAGGACTGCCTCGAAGCTGGCGTCGGGATCGTTGCAAGTTAACAGAAGCCACTCACAATCAGCCAAAGCGGCATAAGCGCGCGCATAATTTGGGTCAATTTCAACAGCTCTAGCAAACAGTCGCTGCGCTGTTTTGATAAACTTCGTCTCGACTCCCCTGTTGAGGAACGACCTGCCCATCAACAGCGTCTCGTAAGCCTCTGGGTTGTCGGTCGAGCGGTTTGTAATAGTCTCCAGTTCTTCGGGCAACAGCTTCACTTTGAGGACATCGACTATGGTCTTGGAAATCTCGTCCTGCAGTTTGAAGATATCGTCCAGCGTCCGGTCATATCGCTCGGCCCAGGTATGGTCACCGCCAAGACCATTGATTAGCTGAGCCGTGATGCGCACCCGTCCTCCAGCCTTGCGTACGCTTCCCTCCAGGACGTAGGCAACATTCAGCTTCTTCGCCACTTCCTCGATTAATACCGCCTTGCCCTTGAAGGTAAAGACGGTATTACGCGCGACCACGGAGAGCCCGGACACCTTCGAAAGGTCGGTGATAATGTCCTCGGTGATGCCGTCGGAAAAGTACTCCTGCTCAGGATCGCCGCTCATGTTGACAAAGGGCAGAACCGCGATCGATGGTTTATCCGGGAGTTGATGCACCGGTTGCACCGCGTGTTTGCCGGTCCCGCCTGTTCCGGCGCGGTAAACCTGCACCGGCTTTGCGATATTCTTGAGCGCGTGCTCGCCGAGATCGTCGAACGCCAATGTCAGCTTACCGGTGACATGATCGTGCACGGTGGCGGAGACGTAGATGCCCCCGGGCTCAGCCAGACCCTCCAGCCGGGCTGCTACGTTGACACCGTCGCCATAGAGATCGCTGCCCTCTACGATGACGTCGCCCAGATTGATGCCGATACGCAGGACGATGCGGTAGGCCTCGGCCACGCTCTCGTTGGCCCCGGTAAAACCCTTCTGCAGTTCGACGGCGCATTGGACGGCATCAACCGCACTGCCAAATTCCACCAGCACACCGTCGCCCATCACCTTGACCACGCGGCCGTGGTACTGGGCAACCAATGGAACCAGAACATCGCGCCGCCGCGCTTTGAGAGCGGCCAGTGTGCCAGCCTCGTCGTGCTCCATGAGGCGCGAAAAGCCAACGACATCAGCAGCTAGAATCGCGGCAAGGCGGCGTTGGGCTCGAATCTCGGCCATGTGGGTTGAATACTTTCAGAAACCCGGCATCTGGGATTGTATTGGTCATCTGGCCTGGAGTCTATCCGGCCGACTTCCGAGATGGGTCAGAGGGCGTCGATGCATGGCGGCGCCTGAACGTCCGCTTCTCACATTCCAAGCCTCCAAGCCGCAAGTCCGCTTCCGGCCCCAAAAGGCGACATCAGAATATCTGCTCAACAATCACCCTTCTGCGCGACGCGGTCATGAAGAAGAACCTCGTCGATCGCGCGTCTCCACTCCCCACACCCACTTGCCATACCCAAATTCTCATCCTAATCTCCCTCTGAGAAAACCTTTTCCCAAACCCCGCCGCAACCGCCGATGTCCACCTCGACAGGTAACGAGCCGTAAGAGAAAACCTTTTCCCCAATCCGAGACTTATTCCCGACCAATGCCCTCCGACGCTTCGCCACCACCCGCCAAACAACCCATCACCCTGCGTGAAGTCGCGGCGATGGCTGGTGTCAGTGTGGCCACGGCGTCGAAGGCGCTGAACGGGCAGGGGCGGATGACGGCCGAGACGCGGCAGCGCATTCGCGAAACGGCGCAGCGGCTCGGCTTTCGCCCCAACAGCCTGGCGCAGAGCCTGCTGCGGCGCCGCTCCTTTACCGTCGGGCTGTTGACCAACGATACCTATGGCCGCTTTTCGCTGCCGGTCATGTCGGGCATTTCGGATGCGCTGGTCGATGCCGGCGTGTCGGTGTTCATGTGCAATGTCGAGGACGATCCGCGGCTGGCGCAACTGCATGTCGAAGCGATGCTGGACAAGCGCATCGACGGCATCATCGCCAGCGGCAAGCGCATCGACCGCCATTTGCCGGTCGACCTCGCCAATCTCGGCGTGCCAGTGATCTACGCCTTCAGCCAGCCCGATCCCGATGCCGTCGCCTTCGTCTCCGACGATGCCGGCGGGGCGCGGCTGGCGGTCGAGCATTTTTGCCGGCTCGGGCGTCGGCGCATCGCCCATGTCAGCGGTCCCGCCAGTTTTGCCGTGGTGAATGAGCGGGCACAGGCTTTTCGCGATGTGCTGGCCGCCCACGGCCTGCCTGTGAGCGAGCCCTTGCTCGGTTCGTGGTCGGAAGCCTGGGGGCATGAAGCCGTCGGAAAGCTGTTCGACGGCCCAACGCTCTTCAACAAGAAGGGAGAGAAACCCGACGCCGTGTTCTGCGGCAACGACCAGATCGCGCGCGGCGTCATCGATGCGCTGCGCGAGCGCGGCTTAGGCGTGCCTGGCGACGTCGGCGTCATCGGCTTCGACAATTGGGAGATCGTGGCCGAGGCAACCCGCCCGCCGCTGACCTCGGTCGACATGAACCTGGCGGCGCTCGGCCGCGAGGCCGGCCTCACACTGCTTTCGCTCGTCGGCGGCCAACCCGCCGCGCCGGGCATTCGAAAACTGCCGTGCCGGCTGGTGGTGCGTCAGTCATGCGGCCGTCCGCCGGGCGGCTGAGACCAATGCCTGTCGCCCAAAAGTGCGCAGCGGTTTGGGACAACGACATGCATCAAGCAAAGGCCGCGCGGGGAGCGCGGTTACAGGGAGGAGAACTGAACCATGAGGAGGAGAACCATGAAGACCATGATCGCCGGGCTCGCCTTTGCGAGCATTCTGGGCACGCTGGCAACAGCTTTTGCCGCCGACACCGCCAACATCTGGGTTCGCGCCGACGGCTCGAACTTCATGCCCCGCATCGTCGATGCCTTCAACAAGGGCCATGAGAACCAGGTCAAGCTGGACATCATTCCCAATGCCGAGATCATCCCGAAATATGGCGCCGCCGCCGCCGGCGGCACGGCGCCCGACGCGCTGTCGCTCGACCTGATCTACACGCCGTCCTTTGCCGCCGCCGGCCAGCTCGAAGACATTACCGACTGGGCGAAGTCGCTGCCCTATTTCGCCAGCCTGTCGCCGGCGCACGTCAAGACCGGCACCTACAAGGACCACATTTATGGGCTGCCGTTCTCGGCCGACGCCTCGGTGCTGATCTGGAACAAGAAATTGTTCAAGCAGGCGGGGCTCGATCCGGACAAGGGGCCGGCCAACTGGGCCGAGATCGAGGCCGATGCCGAAAAGGTCAACGCGCTCGGCGGCGACATCAAGGGCTTTTATTTCTCCGGCAATTGCGGCGGCTGCAATATCTTCACCTTCACGCCGCTGATCTGGGCCTCGGGCGGCGACATCCTCTCCGAGGACGGCTCGAAGGCGACGCTGGACAGCCCGCAGCTGCGCGGCGCCATCGACCTCTACCGCTCGATGGTCAAGAAGGATCTGGTGCCGGCCGGCGCGCAGACCGACACCGGCGCCAACTTCTTTGCCGCCTTCGCCACCGGCAATATCGGCATTTCGCCGTCCGGCGCCTTCGCCATCGGCGCGCTCAACACCCAGTATCCGGATATCGACTATGGCGTCACCTTCCTGCCGGGCAAGGACAGCGGCTGGTCTTCGTTTGCCGGCGGCGACAATTTCGTCGTCACCAAGGGCACCAAGAAGCTCGCCGTGGTGAAGGAGTTTCTCGACTTCGCCTATTCGCTAGAAGGCCAGACCATCCTGGCCAAATACGGCAGCCTGCCGGTGCGCGGCGACATCGCCAAGGAGGCGCTGAAGGATCTCGATCCGCGCTACCAGATCGCCGCCGAAGCCATGGCCAAGGGCCGCACGCCCTATTCCGTGGTGTTCAACGATTTGATCAACTCGGCCAACGGTCCGTGGACGCAGATGATCAACGAGGTCGTCTTCGGCGACGACGTCGATGGCGCCATCGCCAATGCACAAGAGACCATGCAGTCGATCATCGACCAGGCGCAGAAATAAGGACTGGCCGGCGGCGAGGGCGCATGACGCCCCTGCCGTCGCAGGTCCTGATCCGGCCGCCCGATCGTCTCCCTGGACGGGCGGCCGGCGCTCCTTACCCTCCCACTTGTGGGGAGGGTAAATGACCGCCATCACCACCACCCCGCCACGCGCCAGAAAACTCGTCGGCGCCGGCCGCCGGCAGTGGATCGGCCTGCTCTATGTCGCGCCGGCCGTGGCGCTGGTCGTCGTGTTCTTCATCATTCCGCTCGGCATGACCGCCTGGATGTCGCTGCACAACTGGCCGCTGATGGGCGAGCATTTTTACATCGGTTTCGACAATTACCGGGCGATCCTGCGCGACAACCGTTTTTGGAACGCGCTGAGCTTCACCGCCTACTACACCGTGATCGTCACCATCGTGATCTTCGCCGTCGCCTTTCCGCTGGCGCTGTTCATCGAAAAGCCCAGGCGGCTGACCGGCTTTTACCGGACATCCTTCTTCATGCCGGCGGTCGTCGGCTTCGCCTCGGCCAGCCTGCTGTGGTCGTGGCTGCTCAATGTCGATTCCGGCCTGTTCAGCCCTGCCGCCTACGACCTCGGCCTGACCGCGAAGAAGTTCAACCTGCTGGCGACCTTCCAGCCGGCCTTCTGGTCGATCATCGCCATGGTCGTCTGGAAGGTGGCGGGCTTCACCATGATCATCCTGATGACCGGCCTGCAGTCGATCCCGACCGATCTGCAGGAAGCCGCGATGATCGACGGGGCAGGGCCGTTCGCGCGCTTTCGCGCCATCACCCTGCCGCTGATGCGCCGCACGCTGGCGCTGGCGCTGATCCTGTCGATCGCCGGCTCGATCCTCGCCTTCGACCAGTTCTACATCATCCTGCGCGGCGGCCCGCGCAACCAGACGCTGACCGCCGTCTACTGGATCTTCAACCAGTCCTTCGTCTCGTTCAAGCTCGGCTATGGCGCCGCTTTGTCGATGATCCTGCTGGCCATATTGGTGGCGCTCAGCCTGGTTCAGCTGTGGCTGCTGCGCAAGCCGGAGGGCATCGACTGATGGCGCAGGCAAGAAGCCGCAGCAGCCGCCTCTGGCTCAGGATCGCCGAGCATTCGACCGGCATGATCGCCTCAGTGCTGTTCATCGCGCCGATCGTCTGGGCCGTGCTGTCGACCTTCAAGCCGGCGCAGGAGGCGCGCCAGCCGCCGCTGCCGCCATGGCCGACGACAGGCTTCTCGGTCGAGAACTACCGCACGCTCGACACCTTTGGCGACGGCCTCTGGCTGCCGGCGCAAAACAGCCTCTACGTCGCCTCCATGACGGTGGTCCTGTCGGTGATCGTCAGCGTGCTCGCCGGCTACGGCTTTTCGCGCTTCCGCTTTCCCATGAAGGATGTGCTCTTCATCGTCATCCTGTCGACGATCATGATCCCGTTCCAGTCGATCCTGACGCCGATCTTCCTGGTGCTGACCAAGGTCGGCCTGCACAACACGCTGACCGGGCTGGTCCTGGTCTACGTCACGCTGCAATTGCCGTTCTCGATCTTCATGATGCGCAACGCCTTCGACGCGGTGCCGCGCGAGATCGAGGAGGCCGCGCGCATGGACGGCGCCAACAACGTCACCATGCTGCTCAAGGTGATGCTGCCGCTGGTCTGGCCGGGCATCGTCACCATCGCGCTGTTTGCCTTCCTCGGCGCCTGGAACGAATTCCTGGCCGCCCTGGTGCTGATGACCGACCAGTCCAAATTCACGCTGCCGATCATGATGACCGCACTTCAGTCGGGCCGCTTCGGCGCCATCGACTGGGGCGCCGTGCAGGCGGGCGTCACAGTGATGATGGTGCCGTGCCTGGTGCTCTTCCTGTTGCTGCAGCGCTTCTACATCCGCGGCCTGATGGCCGGCGCGGTGAAATGACCCGCCGTGAATGACCAATATCCAACGGAGTGACACGATGACCGTTCAACCATCCGCCAAGCCCGGCAAACTCGCCTTCCGCCCACTGCCGGTGCCGCAGGTCGATGTCCGCGGCTTCTGGGGCAACCGTGTCGATGCCGTGGCGTCGCGCACCGCCGACATCCTCTACGAGCGCTGCGTCGAGGCGCGCATGCTGGAGCAGATCGACCCGGACCGGCCCTCGCCGGGCGTCGTCATTCCGTTCCATTCGCCGTCGCCCGACGAGGCTGCCAGCCCCGGCTTCACCGGCTCGACGGTGACGACGCAGATGTTCTGGGACTCCGATTGGGGCAAGACCATCGAGACCGCGGCCTATTCGCTCTACCGGCGCAAGAACGCGGCGCTCGAGACGAAGATCGATGCCGTCATCGACCTCTACGGCAGACTGCAGCAGGAAGACGGTTATCTCTCCAGCTGGTACCAGCGCATCCAGCCCGGCAAGCGCTGGACCAATCTGCGCGATTGCCACGAGCTCTATTGCGCCGGCCATCTGATCGAAGGCGCGGTCGCCTACTACCAGGCCACCGGCAAGCGCAAGCTGCTGGATATCATGTGCCGCTACGTCGACCATATCGCCGACACCTTCGGTCCGGAGCCGGGCAAGAAGAAGGGCTATTGCGGCCATGAGGAGATCGAGCTGGCGCTGGTCAAGCTGGCGCGGGCGACCGGCGAGCAGAAATACATGGACCTGGCCAGGTATTTCATCGACCAGCGCGGGCAACAGCCGCATTATTTCGACGAGGAGGCGCGTGCGCGCGGCGCCGACCCGAAGGCCTATCATTTCAAGACTTATGAGTACAACCAGTCGCACAAGCCGGTGCGCGAGCAGGACAAGGTCGTCGGCCATGCGGTCAGGGCGATGTACCTCTATTCCGGCATGGCCGACATCGCCACCGAATATGGCGACGACACGCTCAGGGTAGCGCTCGACCGTCTGTGGAACGATCTCACCACCAAGAACCTCTATGTCACCGGCGGCCTCGGGCCATCGGCGCACAATGAGGGCTTTACCAGCGACTACGACCTGCCCAACGAAACCGCCTATGCCGAGACCTGTGCCTCGGTCGGCCTCGTGTTCTGGGCCAGTCGCATGCTCGGCATGGGTCCCAACGCCCGCTACGCCGACATGATGGAGCGGGCACTCTACAACGGCTCGATCTCCGGCCTGTCGCTCGACGGCTCGCTGTTCTTCTACGAGAACCCGCTGGAGAGCCGGGGCAGGCACAATCGCTGGAAATGGCATCGCTGCCCCTGTTGCCCGCCGAATATCGGCCGCATGGTCGCCTCCATCGGCAGCTATTTCTACAGCCTGTCGGACGACGCGCTGGCCGTTCATCTCTACGGCGACAGCACCGCGCGCTTCGACATATCGAACCGGGCGGTCAGTCTGATTCAGACCAGCAATTATCCCTGGGATGGCGCGGTCTCGATCCGGATCGAAGCCGACGCTCCGGTGGAATTCACCTTGCACCTGCGCGTCCCGTCCTGGTGCGGCAAGGCGGCGCTCAAGATCAACGGCGCCGCCGTCGATCTGGACGGCATCACCAGCGACGGCTATGCCGCGATCCGGCGCGAGTGGCGCCAGGGCGACCGGGTCGAACTCGATCTCGAAATGTCGATCGCCCGTCTGTTCGCCAATCCGGAGGTGCGTCAGGACATCGGCCGCGTCGCACTTGCGCGCGGTCCGCTGATCTATTGCGTCGAGGAGACCGACAATGCCGGCCAGTTGCATCGGATCGCTCTGCCGCGAACGGCAACAATCGAGGCGCATGCCGAGCCGAACCTGCTCGGCGGCATCGTCACGCTTTCGGCACTTGCCAGCAAGGAAGCCCAGGAAAACTGGGAAACCGGGCTCTATCGCACCGATCCGCCGACGGTGAGCGAAACGAAAATCACCGCCGTCCCGTACTTTGCCTGGGACAACCGTGAACCCGGTGAGATGCTGGTCTGGCTGCGGGACGGATGAGTTACAGGCTGACGAACGCCGTCAGCGGCAAATGATCCGACGCAACCCGCGACAGCGGCGTATCATGAGCTTCCACCGACGAGACCATGCCGTGCCGGTTGGCCATGATCCGGTCGAGCGCCAGCACCGGCAGGCCTGAGGGAAAAGTCGGCACCGCCGCCGGCGTGAAACCAAAGGTGGCGTGCAGCGTCTTGAGCGCCGAGCGGTTGCCCAGCCGCCATTCGTTGAGGTCGCCGAGCAGCAAGGTCGGCCTTTCATCCTGGTTGCTCATGATGTCGAGCACGACGCGGGCCTGCTCCGAACGCGAGCGGCGCAACAGGCCGAGATGCGCGGCGATGACGCGCAGAGTGCGCGTTTCGTCGAGGTCGATCTCGGCAACCAGCGCGCCGCGGGGCTCCAGTCCCGGAAGCTTGATCTGATGGACGTCGCGCACCGTGCCGCGCTTGAACAAAAGCACATTGCCGCGCCAGCCATGGCCCTTGCCGCTTCCGGAAACCGGCACCGGCACAAGCCCGGTTTCGTGTTCGATCCGGGCAAGATCGAGCAGCCCGGCGCGATCGCCGAAGCGGTTGTCGGCCTCCTGCAGCGCGATGACGTCGGGGCCGATCTCGCGGATGACGCGGGCGGTGCGTTCGGGGTCGAACCTGCGGTCGGTGCCGATGCATTTGTGGACGTTGTAAGAGGCGACCACCATCTGGGCGCCTTCAATGTGCTTGCGCGGCGTCGCGTTCGCCTTGCGCGCTTTCCTGCCGCGGATCGACAGGAGCACTGTTTCAGGAAGGCTGCGTCCGTTTATGTCCATAGGCCTGCTATTCGATGTCCTGATTCTTTGTTCTATGCATATCGTTCTCTCACAACCGGGACCACTTCGAGGCGGTATGCATTAGAGATAGGGCGATCCCAGCCATAACAACCGGTCAAAAACCCGGATGAGAAATGGCCGCGCTTTCAAGGTTGCGAGTGTGACGGGTTTGGCGGAAGCGATTGCCGCTCCGATGCGCCCTTCGATCTCGGCGGCAAAGCCGGTATCCAGCACCTCCAGGTCGATTTCGAAATTCAGCCGCAGCGACCGGGCGTCGAGGTTGGAAGAGCCGACATAGGCCCAGACGCCATCGACCGACAACAGCTTCGAATGGTCGAATGACCCTTCATGACGCCAGACGCGGCAATAGTGCTTCAGCACCTGGTCGTACTGCGCCGTCATGGCGCGGCCGACCAGGAAGAGATTGTTGACCGCGGGCACGACGATGTCGATCTCGACGCCGCGCCGGGCAGCCGTGACCAGCGCGCTGACAAATTCCCGGTCCGGCAGGAAATAGGGCGACATGATGCGGATCGATTTGCGGGCGACGGAAAATGCCCCCGTCAGCAATTTGTGGTTGGTTTCGATGCTGGCGTCCGGCCCCGACGCCACCGCCCGCATCAGGATCGGCTGACCGGGAGGCGGCGAGGGCTTTGCCACGTGCCAGACCTCGTCCTTGAGGGCCTCGTTGCCGGCAAAACGCCAGTCCTCGGCGGCAACCGCGAACAGGTCGGCCACGACCGGCCCCGTGACCTGGAAATGCGTATCCGCCGAGCTGGCAGTGCCAGCGAATTCAGCCGAGAACCCCTTGCGGATGTTCATGCCTCCGGTGAATGCCACCGCGCCGTCGACGATCAGGATTTTCCTGTGCGTCCTCAAATTCGCATAGGGAAGTCTCAGGCCCATGACGATGTTGCCGTTGAACAGATCGACGGTGACGCCGGCTTCCCGGAGTGTCCCAAGAATGCTGGGCACGGAATAGCGCACGCCCACCGCATCGATCAGCACGCGAACCGTCACACCGCGCCGGACCGCTCCGGCCAGCGATCCGACAAAACGTCGTCCGATCTCGTCATTGTCGAAGATGTAGGTCTCGAGCAGAATGCTGCGCTGTGCACTGTCTATCGCCCGGCACATTGCTGCGTAAGCTTCGTCGCCGGTCCTGAGGATCGTGATCGCGTTTGCCGACGTCAGTGCGCGCCGCGCCACCCTGTCGCCTAGCGTCTTCAGGCCGGCAAAGCGCTGGCCGAATTCGGCTGAAATGAGTGCTTCGAGCGCAATGTCGTGGTCGTGTTTGGCTGTCTCGGCTTCACCGGCGACGGGCCGCATGGCGCTGATGGTGGCGCGGCGGATGCGGTTGATGCCGGCAATGGCATAGATGATCGCGCCAAGGAACGGCGACAAGATCATCACGCCGACCCAGCCGGTGGCGGCGCGCACGTCTTCCTTGGTCATGATTGCGTGGACGATGCCGATGGCGGCCATCAGCATCGGAATGATCACAAGGATCAGAGGCCAGTAGGTCACAAAGGTCTGCCACATCGGCAGGACTATCGAGCCAGCGGCCGCAGAAGGCAATGCAACGGATCAACCAGGACGGAGGCGCTCGCGCGTCAGTCCTTCGCCCGCTCCACATAAGCGCCATCGGCCGTCATCACCACCACGCGGGTACCCGGCGCGATGTGCGGCGGCACCAGCGTGCGCACGCCGTTGGAAAGCACGGCCGGCTTGTATGACGAGGACGCCGTCTGGCCTTTGGTCGTCGGCTCCGTCTCGACCACTTCGAAAGTAGCGCGCTGCGGCAGCACCAGGGCTATGGCGATGCCGTTGAACTGCGAGATCTGCACCGCCATGCCTTCGAGCAGGTAGGGCGCCATGTCGCCGACCACGCTTTCCGGCACCGCGACCTGGTCGTAGCTTTCCGGGTTCATGAAGTGATACCCCTCGGCGTCGGCGTAGAGGAAGGTGTGCTCGCGCTCCTCGACATAGGCGCGCTCGACCTGCTCGGTGGTGCGGTAGCGCTCCGAAACCTTCACCCCGTCGGAGATGCGGCGCATGTCGAGCTGGGTGACCGGCGTACCCTTGCCAGGGTGGATGTTTTCGGCAAAGAGGATCACGTAAAGCTTGCCGTCCTTGTCGACGACATTGCCTTTACGGAGCGAACTGGCGATGACCTTCACCACGGTTTTCAATCCTAGACTTCGTTGGCCTGAAACGATCGTTCGGCGCAAATCGGCTGCGAGAGCCGTCGCCGTAGCGCATCTTGGCCCGAACCGCCAGCCCTGTCAGCAATTCCGTTGCCCGGCAAACCCATGACTGGCGCTTCGCCCTGGTGGACGCCGGATGTTCACGCCGACCGCCGGCCGCGGCTGATGGCGCGCAACGCCATAGCTGCCGCCATGCGCGGCTGGTTTGGCGAGCGCGACTTCATCGAGGTCGAGACGGCGGCGCTGCAGATATCACCGGGCAATGAGACGCATCTCTCAGCCTTCGCCACCGAGGCGATCGGCGCCGACGGCGCGCCCCGGCCGCTTTACCTCCACACCTCACCGGAATTCGCCTGCAAGAAGCTGCTTGCCGCCGGCGAACGGCGCATCTTCAGCCTGGGCGCCGTCTGGCGCAACCGCGAGCGCGGTCCTTTGCATCACCCGGAGTTCACCATGCTCGAATGGTATCGGGTCGGCGAAACCTATGAGAGCCTGATGGCTGATTGCGCCGAACTGCTGAAGCTCGCGGCTGAGCGGGCCGGCGCCAAAACCTTCCGCTTTCGCGGCCGCGAGGCCGATCCGTTTGCCGAGCCGGAACGCGTGAGCGTGGCGGAAGCTTTTGCGCGTTACGCCGGCATCGATCTTCTTGCCACCGTTTCTGCCGATGGCGGCACAGACCGCGCCGCACTCCATGATGCTCTGGTCAAGGCCGGCCTGCGCACGGCCGACGATGACAACTGGGCCGATTTGTTCAGCCGCGTGATGGTGGAAAAGGTCGAACCGATGCTGGGGCAGGGGCGGGCCACAATCCTCTATGGCTATCCGATCTCCGAGGCCGCCTTGGCCCGGCCGAGCGCGGAGGACCAGCGCGTGGCCGAGCGCTTCGAGCTCTATTGCTGCGGCGTCGAGCTCGCCAATGCTTTTGGCGAACTGACCGATCCGGCCGAGCAGCGCCGGCGCTTTGCCGCCGAGATGGACGAGAAGGAGCGCGTCTATGGCGAGCGCTATCCGCTGGATGAGGATTTTCTCGCCGCCCTCGCCATCATGCCGCAAGCCAGCGGCTCGGCGCTTGGCTTCGACCGGCTGGTGATGCTGGCAACGGGCGCGACGAGGATCGATGACGTGATCTGGACGCCGGTCGCCACTCCTTGATGGAAATCGGCCTCGGTTAAACTCACAAACCGGTCAAGCCGCGCGTCTGTGGCGCCGCCGCGGATGGGCTTTGCGGGCCGCTTGGGCGCTATGCCGCAGCGGGACAATTGCCCGTGCGCCATTGCACAAGCCGCATTGGGACAATAGATGGTGCAGCAGCCGCTACCGCCCGGCGCGGCTTCAGCCAGGACCACGCGCATGACCGATACATCAGAGGCAGCGAAATTGACCGACCGCGTCGCGGCACTGGTCGAGGCTGCCAAGCGGGCCGGCGCCGACGCCGCCGACGCGGTTGCCGTGCGCGGCCGCTCGATCGGCGTGTCGGTGCGGCTGGGAAAGGTCGAGAACACCGAAGCGTCCGAGGGCGACGATGTCTCGCTGCGCGTCTTCGTCGGCAACCGGGTGGCGAGCGTCTCGGCGACGGCGGCATCGGACCCCAAGGCGCTGGCTGAACGCGCCGTGGCCATGGCCAAAGTCTCGCCCGAGGACCCCTATCAGGGTCTCGCCGATCCGGCTTTGCTGGTCGGCAAGGTGCGCGACCTCGATCTGTTCGACGCCACCGAGGTTTCGGCCGATCAGTTGAAGGAAGCGGCCCTTGCCGCCGAGGAAGCGGCCCTTGCAGTCAAGGGCGTCACCAATTCGGCCGGCAGCGGCGCCAGCGCCGGTCTTGGCGGGCTGGTGCTGGCCACGTCGAACGGCTTCGTCGGCCACTATGTCGCATCGCGCTTTTCGCGTTCGGCCAGCGTTATTGCGGGCGAAGGCACCGGCATGGAGCGCGACTACGAATACTCCTCGAACCAGCATTTTTCCGATCTCGACGCGCCGGAGCTGATCGGCCGCAAGGCCGGCGAGCGCGCCGTGCGCCGCCTCGGCGCCCGCAAGGCGGCGACCGGTCCGGTCAACGTTGTGTTCGATCCGCGCGTCGCGCGCGGCATTGCCGGCCATCTCGCCGGCGCCATCAACGGCGCTTCGGTGGCGCGCAAGACCAGTTTCTTGCGCGAGATGATGGGCAAGCAGGTTGCGTCGGCTGCCATCACCGTCACCGACGAGCCGCTACGGCGTCGCGGCCAGGCCTCGCGCCCGTTCGACGGCGAAGGCGTCGAGGGCGAAAAGCTGTTGATGGTCGAGAACGGCGTGCTGAAGCACTGGTTCCTGTCGACGTCCGCCGCGCGGGAATTGGGGCTGACCACCAACGGACGCGGCGCGCGCAGCGGCTCGTCGGTATCGCCGTCTTCGACCAATCTCGCCATCGAGCCGGGCGACAGGACGCCGGAAGACCTGATCAGGTCGCTGAAATCCGGCTTTTATGTCACCGAAGTGTTCGGCCAGGGCGTCGACATGGTGACCGGCGAATACAGCCGTGGCGCATCCGGCTTCTGGATCGACAATGGTGAGCTTGCCTATCCGGTGGCCGAGGTGACCATCGCCTCCAATTTGAAGACGATGTTCCTCAACATGGTGCCGGCGAGCGATCTTGACCGCGATTTCGGCACCGCCGCACCGACGCTGCTGATCGAAGGAATGACCCTTGCCGGAGCGTGACCCGGTCATATCGGCCGGGGCCTCGGACGACCTCGATCTGCTGCGCGACGCCGCCCGCGAGGCGGGCGCGATCGCCATGCGCTATTTCGGCAAGAACCCGCAAGTGTGGATGAAGGGCGGCACCTCGCCGGTCAGCGAAGCCGACCACGCGGCGGACGCCTATTTGCGCGAGACCCTGCTTGCGGCGCGGCCGGACTATGGCTGGCTATCAGAGGAAACGACTGACGATCCGGCGCGGCTTCTGGCGCGGCGCACCTTTGTCGTCGACCCCATAGACGGCACCCGCGGCTTCCTCGAAGGTCTGCGCTCGTGGTGCGTCAGCGTCGCGGTGGTCGAGAATGGCCGCACGCTCACCGGTGTGCTCGAATGTCCGGCCAAGGGCGAAACCTATTGGGCGCTGCCTGGCCATGGAGCTTTCCGCAACGGCAAGCCGATTGCCGTGCGCGGCCTGGGTAAGACGGTCGAGATCGGCGGGCTGAAGCAGTTGATCGACCTGATGCCGGCGCAATGGCAAAGCCGGGTGCGGCGCGCGGCGCACATTCCCTCGCTCGCCTACCGGCTGGCCATGGTCGCCAACGGCACGCTCGACGCAACCTTCGTCAAGCCCAACGCGCATGACTGGGATATCGCCGCCGCCGATCTCATCTTGCGCGAGGCTGGCGGCGCCGTGCTCGACGGCCATGGCCGCGCGCCGCTTTATGCCGGGGAGATCATCCGTCACGGCGCGCTGGTCGCCGGCAGCGGGCAGCTGCTGACCGTGCTTGCCGGCGTCATTGCCGATACGGAAGCGTGATCGAAGGTTCCAAAGTCGCCAGCTTTGGGCTAGACCTGTCGCAAACTCACAATATGTGAAGGACCGAAATGGCCGCGGAAGACGGAAAGAAACAGCTTTTGCACCTGGTGTTCGGCGGCGAGCTGAAGCAGCTGGGAGGCACCGAGTTCCGCGATCTCGACGCGCTCGACATCGTTGGCGTCTATCCGGACTATCAAACCGCGCACACCGCGTGGAAGGCCAAGGCGCAAGCCAGCGTGGACAATGCCCATATGCGCTATTTCGTCGTCCATCTGCACCGGCTGCTCGACCCTGAAAGCAAGGCCGCCGGTTGACAGCGATGGAGCATGAAGCGGTGAAAGGGCAGCCCACCGGCGCCGCGGTCCGAAGAAGACGCGGCGGCAGTTCGAAGACGTTCTGGCGCAAGATCCGCGAGCCGTTGGCGCAGTCGCGAATCGTCAAGAGCATCATCGTCAGCCTGCTCGCCCAGTTCGTCCGCCTGGTGCGCCTGACCAACCGCGTGGTCGAAGGCTCGGCTAAATTTTCAGGCGGCGACTACGCCGAATTCGAACCCGGCATCATCGCGCTCTGGCATGGCCAGCATCTGCTGACCCCAGCCTATTATCCCAAGGGACGGCCGCTGGTCGCCATGGTCTCGCGCAGCGCCGACGCCGAACTCAACGCGCTGATGATCGAAAAATTCGGCATCGAGGCGGTGCGCGGCTCCGGCGGGCGTGAAAGCACGAAGCATCTCGACAAGGGCGGGGCCAAGGCGCTCATCGCCCTGAAAAAGTCACTCGTGGCCGGCAAGAACGTCGCCATGATCGCCGACATTCCCCACGGCACGCCGCGCGACGCGGGGCTTGGTATCGTTCTGCTGGCACGCCTTTCCGGCCGGCCGATCATGCCTGCCGCCATCGCCACCAGCCGCCGCAAGGTGCTGGAAAGGAGCTGGGACAAGACCACCATCAACCTGCCGTTCGGCCGCTCCTCGATCGTCATCGGAACGCCGGTTTTCGTGCCGGCCAATGCCGACGAGGCCGAAATGGAGCGCAAGCGCCAGGAAGTCACGGCCGCGCTCAATGCCGCAACCGCCGAGGCCTATCGGCTCGTGGACGGCAGGCCATGAGCGTCGGCTGGGCGCGCGCCTTCCTGGCGGCCTACCGCCTTGCCGGTGCAGCCGCCTATCCGCTGATGGGTCCCTATGTCGCCTGGCGCACATCGCAGGGCAAGGAAGACCGCAGCCGCAGCCGTGAGCGCTACGGCGTTGCCGGGCGGCCGCGCCCCGAAGGGCCGGTGATCTGGATCCATGCGGCAAGCGTCGGCGAGACCCTTGCGGTCGTGCCGCTGGTGCAAAGCATCCTCGACTACGGTGTCAACATCGTGCTGACGACGGGAACAGTGACCTCGGCGCAGGTTGCCGACGAACGGCTGGGCGACCGCATCATCCACCAATATGTTCCGCTCGACCTGAAGCCGGCCGTCAGCCGCTTTCTCGATCACTGGCGGCCGGACCTGGCTATCATCGCCGAATCCGAGATATGGCCGATGACGATCCTCGAGCTCGGCGCCCGACACGTGCCGCAGGTGCTGGTCAACGGCCGGCTGTCCGACCGTTCGTTCAAATCCTGGAAGAAGCGCGCCAACATCGCCGAGGCGCTGTTCGAGAACCTCGCACACGTCGTTGCCCAGTCGGATGTCGACGGCGAACGGTTTCGCGCGCTTGGCGCCCGGCCGGTCACCGTGTCCGGCAACCTCAAGGTCGACACCTTGCCGCCGCCCGTCGACGAACGGGCGCTGGCGACGCTGAAGCGCCAGATCGCCGGCCGCCCGACCTGGGCGGCAATTTCGACCCATGACGGCGAGGAGGTGGTCGCGGCGGAAGTCCACGCCACGCTCTACAAGCGCCACCATGGCCTACTGACGATCATCGTCCCGCGCCATCCCGACCGCGCCGAAGCGCTGGCTGCACAGATTTCCGGCATGGGCCTGAAGCTGGCGCGGCGCAGCAAGGGCGACCGGATCACCGCCGACAGCGATATCCTGCTCGGCGATACGATCGGCGAGATGGGGCTTTATCTCCGGCTGACGGAAATCGCCTTTGTCGGCCGCTCGCTGACCTCGGAAGGCGGCCAGAATCCGTTGGAGCCGGCCATGCTCGACACCGCTGTGCTGGCCGGCCGCAACGTCCAAAATTTTCGCGAGGCCTATCAGCGCCTGCTCGACAGCGGCGGCGCCAAGCTGGTGCGCGACCGCGACATGCTGGCCGGCGCCGTCAATTTCCTGCTGAGCAATGAAGTTGCGCGCCATGAGATGATGGCGGCCGGTGCCGCCACAGTCGACCAGATGCGCGGTGCGCTGGCGCACACGCTGAAGTCGCTCGAGCCTTATATCCAGCCATTGATCGTCAAGTCGCGCCTGAAGGGCGCCGACGGGCGATAGGTGGCGTCGGAAGCACCACCTTTCTGGTGGGAAGCGCCGGACTGGCGGGTCTTTGCGCTGTCGCCGCTATCAGCCGTCTATGGCATCGTCGCCGGCCGCCGCATGCATCGGGCGGTACGTGAAAAGATCGACGCGCCAGTGCTTTGCGTCGGCAACTTCACCGTCGGCGGCAGCGGCAAGACGCCGATCGCCATCGCGCTGGCCAAGCAGGCCCGGCGCATGCAGCTCAATCCCGGATTCCTGTCGCGCGGCCATGGCGGCTCGTTCGCGCAGCCGCATGTCGTCGATGCCAGTCACGACGCTGCAAAGCATGTCGGCGACGAGCCGCTGCTTTTGGCCGAGCACGCGCCGGTTGCGGTGAGCCCCAACCGCGCTGCCGGCGCCAAGCTGCTCATGGAAGCCCATGGCTGCGATTTCCTGATCATGGATGACGGTTTTCAGAGCGCACGCATCCATATCGATTATGCGCTGGTCGTCGTCGACGCCCGTTACGGCATCGGCAACGGCCGGGTCATTCCGGGCGGTCCGCTGAGAGCCAACATCGTCGACCAACTGGTGTTCACCGACGGGCTGTTGAAGATGGGCGAGGGCGCTGCCGCCGACCAGGTCGTGCGCCAAGCGGCGCGCGCCGGCCGGCCGATCTTCGAGGCGCATGCCGAGCCCGCGGCCAAGGAGCGGTTCGCCGGCCGGCGGTTCCTCGCCTTTGCCGGCATCGGCCACCCCGAAAAATTCTTCGACACGCTGCGCGGCAGTGGTGCGGAAGTGGCGCTGAGCCGGTCGTTTCCGGACCATCACTTCTATGCCCCTGATGAACTCGCGGAACTGGCGGCAACCGCGCGCCGCGATGGACTGGGCCTCGTCACCACCGCCAAGGACGCCGCCCGGCTGCGCCACGGCGCTGCCCCGGCCGATTTCCTCGCTGAACTCGCCGTGCTGGAGATCGACGCCACGTTCGAACTCGACACTGTGCCGGAGCGCATCATCGACGAGACGCTGGATGCCTGGAGACAGCGCCGGCTGCGAGGGTAGGGCGCTCCCGCGTTGACACAGGATATTTCTCGCCGCTTATCACTATTATAAGTCAGACCGGCTTCAGCGCGGGGGGTGGATAGGTTGCGGGCACTCTTTGTGGGCTTTGTTCTTGTGGCGATGGCGAACCCATCTTCGGCGCAGGCACCCACCGCGACCGACAGCGAATTTCTGGTCTCGGTCACCGAAGCGGACGGTGCTACCCACGTTCGGCCCTCAAACATTGTACCGCTTATCCCCGATAGCGCCTGCTTTGAATGGCGCGTACGTCTGGCGCAAGGCGACAGACTGGTATCGGTCACCGAGGTGTTCGCGCTTCCCGCGGAGCCCAGGCAGTGGGGTGGTATCGACGGAAACGAATACAGCTTGAGCAAGCTATCGGGCGATCGAAGGGTCTCCGAGACCACCATGTTCTACAAACCGCAGGACGGATGGATCTCGCATGGCTGGTGCATGGCCGAGGGTGATCCGATCGGGCCGTATTCCATCAAAGTGCTTGTCGGAGATCGGCTTGTTCATAAATTCGACTTTTCGGTCGAAAACGCGCCGGCATCCTCAAAGCCATAGTCCTGCAGGCGTTCCAGGAAAATCAGATCGACGGTGAGCCTTGCTTTCCGGTGTGCCGATCTAACCCCGGCTGCGCAGGTCCGGATGCATCTCGATCTCGCGGCGCAGCGAGGCGGCGGCGCTGACATAGGGCTCCTGCCTGGCGACGCTCCAATATTTGAGCTCGTCCAGCGGAATGCTCTCGCCGGTCACCGCGCAGCGCACGAAGGCGCCGGGGCTGGTGACCTGGAAGTCGCCGTCGAGATAGCGGATACGGGCTTCCTTGCCGCCGGGGCCTTCGAAGCGGTTCATCATGGAGTGGTGCCAAGGTTCATGCTGATTTCATCGCCATAAATTGCCGGCAAGGTCAAGCTTGACGCAATGCTGAGGCGCTATTGTCGCTCCAAACCATTCTTATGGGACCGGCATGGACATTTCATCCGCCCGCCTGACCGCGCTGCTGCGTGAGGCCATGATGTTGGCAGCGTTGCCGTCGGCGAAGGCCGATCCGGCGAAAGCAGCACTTATAAAGGCGCTGGTGCAGCCGCCGACGCCGTCCGGCGCGCCTTTGCAGCCGGCAGCGGCGCCGGCGCTGCAGGCGCTGTTGTCCGCAGCCACCGCAAAGGGGCAGCAGACGGGTTCTGCCGAGATCCTGCAGGCCTATCTGGCGCTTGCCGAACCGGGTGACGCGGCGCCCGACGATTTCGGGCCGACAACGGCTGCGACAGGCAAGGCGACGCCAGCCAACGACGATGCACAGCGCGGTCTGCCGGTGCCGCCGGCCAGGGCCGATGATGGCGCTGCCGCAAAGCCGGCAGGACTGCCCTGGTTTGCGCTTCTCGCACCGGGGGTTTCGCCGCCGCGCCGCGCCTCCGCCACCGACGCGGCGGCGAAGCGGGGGCAGGCGATGTCTGGGTCGAATGACACGGTCCAGCCCGAAGGCCGGCAGCAGATGCGTGTCGGCCTGATGGCGCTGGCAGCCGGGTTTCTGGCCGTCGCCATTGTCGGGCTCGCCTTGCTGGTGCTTGGCTGAGCACCGAACGATCGCCGCTATCGCTCGGCTTCGAGGAAAGCTTCCATCTTGTCCATCGCCAGCCCCGCCTCGACAGCGATACGGCGTGAAAGTTCGGCGGCAGCCGTACGCGGCCGCCCCAGCGGCCGGTCCAGCCAGTACGACACCGGGTTCAGCGCCCTGCGCTCGTCGACGGCGACGATGCGGCCTGCCTCCAACTGGTGTCCGGTCAGCGGTGGCCGCGCCAGCGCGATGCCGAGCCCGTAAGCTGCGGCGTCGAGCACGAGATTGTAGTCCTCGAAGCGGCGATCCTGCGGGCGCGGGCGGTAGTCCATCCCTTGCGCGGCAAACCAGGCACGCCAGCCGGAGGCGTCGGAATCGTTGATCAGTGGAAACCTCAGCAGCCGGGCCGGGTCGCCGCGGCCGATCTCGCGGGCAAGGCCGGGCGCGGCGACGGGAAAGACATGTTCCTCGAACAGCTTCACCGAGATGCGGCCCGGAATGCCGCCGCGGCCGCAGCGGACCGACAGGTCGATGCCTTCATCGGCAAGGTCGGCCTGGCGGATGTCGACGTCGAGGACGATGCGCAGCTTGGTGGGATTGTTCTCCAGCGCCGCCATGCGTGGCATCAGCCACAGCCCGCTGACGGAGGGTATCGAGGTCAGCCGCACCACGGCGGTGCCGCGCGGCTCGACCCAGCGGTCGGAATGGCTGGAGATCAGCGCAAAGGCTTCCGCCGTGCGCAGATGCAGGCGGTTGCCCTCGATGGTCAGCGAGACGCCGCGCGCGCCGCGGTCGAACACTTTCAAGCCCAGCCAGTCCTCCAGCTTGGCGATCTGCCGGCTGACGGCGCCGTGGGTGATGTTGAGCTTCTCGGCCGCGGCCGAAAAGCTCCCCGTTCGCGCCGCCGCATCGAAGGCGCGCAGGGTCTCGAGCGGCACCATTGTGTCTGAGCTGTGATCCATAGTCACAGGTGATCCTCGATTTGATCGTTTGTCAACGGCGCCGAAAAGGCGCTTTCTGCCTTTCAACTCTGGGAACCCGAGGACAGGCAGATGAGCGCAACGACTAGCACGTCGAATCCGACACAGCGGATGGACACCACGGCGGCCATCGCCGTGGCGTTGACGGTGGTCGGCTGGGCCTCGGCCTTTCCGGCGATCCGTGCCGGCCTCGCCGCTTTCGGGCCGCTGGAACTCGGTGCGCTGCGCTTTGCCATTGCCGCGGTGCCGGCGGCGATCTTTCTTGCCGTCAAGCGCCCGGCGCTGCCGAGGCTCGACGAAGTGTGGCGCCTGGTCTTTGGCGGCGCCATCTTCGTCGCGCTCTACACTGTCATGCTCAATTTCGGCGAACTGACCGTGTCGGCGGGTGCCGCCGGTTTCATCATCAATGTCAGTCCGGTCTTCACCGCCATCATGGCAATGGCATTGCTGGGCGAGCGCTTCTCAAGCTGGGCCTGGTTCGGCACGGCGATTTCTTTCGCCGGCATCGGCATCATCGCCGTGGCCGACGGCAATGGCTTGAGTTTCGACACCGGCGCGCTGCTGGTTCTTGGCTCCGCGCTGTGCTCGGCCGTCAACACGATCGTCCAGAAGCCGCTCTTTGCCCGCCATCACCCGCTGACCATTTCGGCCTCCAACATGATCCTTGGCGCGCTTTGCCTGGCACCCTTTCTGCCAAGCGGCTTTGCGCAGGCCGCGGCCGCCAACACGGCCGGTATCGGCGCCGTGATCTTTCTTGGCATCGTGCCCAGCCTGATCGCCTATGCCGCATGGGCAACCGCACTGTCGCGCCTCCCGGCAGCGCGCGCGTCGAACTTCCTCTATCTGGTCTCGCCCATGTCGGCCCTGATCGGCTTCTTCTGGCTGGGCGAAGTGCCGACGCTACTTGGTATCCTCGGCGGCGCACTGGCGCTGGGCGGCGTGATCGTGGTGAATTTAAAGCGTTAAAACAAATGATTTGAGCTGTTTTCGGACTCAAACCGAGAACCGCTTCCATCAGAATGCAGACACCCAGAGGAAGGACAGCTATGGTACGCTGCCTTCACTGGGGGACGGAATGGCAAGACTGTTCATATCGGCAATTTTTTTGCGTTTTGCTGCTGACCGGGAAAGCCGCCGCGGGCTGGTATCAGGTCGAAAACTACGAAGGCTCCATCGGACCTAACCCCGTCCACCTATCGCTGCAGAGATATGACAGTTTCGGCAGCGGGATTACGGTCGAGGGGAGCTATTTCCACGACGCGAAGCAAAGCCCGATAGCGGTGTACGGCAAGATCAGTGGCACCAGCGTCTTCCTTTGCGAGATTGCGGACGACAGGGAGTTCGACCGGGTGCTGGTCATGGGATCGAAAACGCCCGTTGGCACCGCCGGATGTCCGTTTTCTCTCGACCTTGGCGAAAGCGGCGCAACAGGGACTTGGAGCAAGGGCTCGGACAAGTTCCCGATCACGCTGAAGAAGGTCGCAAGCCTCGATGATACCGGTGAGGCGAAGGTTGACGGCACCGTCGAGATTCCCTTCTGGGCGCAGACAGCCACCCACAGATTTGCCGGGGTCTACGAGAAAGCGGGCTTTCTCGTCTGCATGAATAAGCTGCGGGTCATCGATAAGAAGAAAAAGAAGGTCGTTCAGGAGATCGCTTTCGATGACGACGATTGCGATGCCGGCATGCTGATGACTCCCATCTACATGAATGTTCAAAAACAGGTTGGGAGAAGCTTCGAGATAATCTCCGTGAATTTTCGCGGCGGTAGCGCCGGTTACTCAAGGGATTACGTTTTCTCTCATAGGTTCAAGGATTATCGCCTGTTGGTGAATTGAGCGTGTGCCCTGACCTGGCTTGTGCTCACCGCCCAAACAGCCGCTCTATATCGGCGAGCTTGAGTTCGATATAGGTCGGGCGGCCGTGGTTGCAGGTGCCGGAGCCCGGCGTTGCTTCCATCTGGCGCAGCAGCGCGTTCATCTCCTCAGGCTTGAGCAGGCGGCCGGAGCGGACCGAGCCGTGGCAGGCCATAGTCGCGGCGATCTTGTCCAGTCGTTCCTTCAGCGTCTCGATCGTGTCGTTGTCGGCGATCTCGTCGGCAAGATCACGCACCAATTGCTGGACATTGGTTTCGCCGAGCATCGACGGCGTCTCGCGCACCGCCACCGCGCCGGGACCGAAACGCTCAATGCCGAGGCCGAACCGGGCCAGCGTTTCGGAATGCATGGCCAGCCGCTCGGCGTCCTCCTCCGGCAGGTCGACGATCTCCGGCAGAAGCAGCATCTGCGAGGGCACCGCGCGCGAGTGCAGGGCATTCTTCAGCGCCTCGTAGACCAGCCGCTCATGCGCCGCGTGCTGGTCGACGATGACAAGCGAATCCCTGGTCTGGGCGACGATGTAGTTCTCGTGGACCTGCGCGCGTGCGGCGCCCAGCGCGGTGCCGAGCAGCGTCTCGGCCGGCTCGGCTAAGCCGGCACGCGCATCGGCGCTGGCGAGCGGACCGGCGTCGAATGCAGCCTGGTCGTTTTCGCGGAAGCCGACGCCGTTAAATCCCATATCCAGCGGCCGCTGTGGCGAGCGGTCAAAGCCCGAAAAGCCCGAGGCCCGGTAGGCCGCGTCATAACTGCGATGACCGTTGGCAGGACCCGCATGGGCGTAGGAGGCGGCTCCCGGCCGGAACGCCGCCACCATCCCGGCGGCCCCTCTGGTGGCGGCGCGGATGCCGGCATTGGCCAGCGCCTCGCGAATGGCGCCGACGATCAGCCCGCGCACCAGGCCGGGGTCGCGAAAGCGCACATCGGCCTTGGCTGGGTGGACGTTGACGTCGACGGTCGCCGGATCGAGCGTCAGGAACAGCACGGTCACCGCGTGCCGGTCGCGCGGCAGCACATCGGCGAAAGCGCCGCGAATGGCGCCGGCGATCAGCTTGTCGCGCACCGGACGGCCGTTGACATAGGCATATTGCTGCAGCGCGTTGGCGCGGGTGAAGGACGGGATCGAGACGTGGCCGGTCAGGTGCACGCCGTCCCGGCTGGCGTCGATAGCGATGGAATTGTCGGGAAACTCGGCGCCCATCACCTGAGCGACGCGGCGCAGGCTGCCCTCGGTACTGTCATCGGTCGCCGGCAATTCCAGCGTCGAGCGGTCCGAGCCGGCCAGCGTGAAGCGCACGGCGGGGAAGGCGATGGCGATGCGCTTGACCACGTCGCTGGTGGCCGAGCTTTCGGCCCGCTCGCCCTTCATGAATTTGAGCCGCGCCGGCGTGGCAAAGAACAGGTCGCGCACCTCGACCGTTGTGCCGCGATTGGCCGCCGCCGGCTTGACCGCCGAAACGCGGCCGCCTTCGATGGCGATCTCGGCGGCAGCGTCGCCTGCGGTCGTGCGCGAACGGATCGACAGCCGCGCCACCGAACCGATCGACGGCAGCGCCTCGCCACGGAAGCCGAGCGAGCGGATATCATGAATGTTGTCGGCAAGTTTCGAGGTGCAGTGGCGCGCAATGGCCAGCGCCAGTTCCTGTTCGGGGATACCGGAGCCGTCATCGGTGACGCGGATCAGGTTCAGCCCGCCGCCGGCAGTGACGACCTCGACGCGGGAGGCGCCGGCGTCGAGCGCGTTTTCGACCAGTTCCTTCACCACGCTCGCCGGACGCTCGATGACTTCGCCGGCGGCGATCTGGTTGATCATCGTTTCGGAAAGCTGGCGAATGGGCATGGGGGTATTATAGGCGGATTCGAAGGGTGTGCGGAAGGCTTCAATGAATGCCGGACATTGGAGACGCCAGCGGGACAGCACCCCCCTCTGGCCTGCCGGCCATCTCCCCCGCAAGGAGGGAGATCAGATGTCACGACGGCTTTCGCCAATCTTCAATGCTTGAAGGGTGACGCGACATATGAACTGCCAATCTCCCCCCTTGCGGGGGAGATGTCCGGCAGGACAGAGGGGGGTGTGAAGGAACTCCGCGATAGTGACTACGCTGCAACCGATTTCAAGCCTGCGCCGCCAGCCAGTCCCTGACTTTCCGCGCATTCTCGCTCAACTCCCGGTTCTTCGGCCAAACCACATAGAACGCCTTGCCGGTTTTCAGCACATGGTCGGTCACCGGCACCAGCAGCCCCGACGCCAGGAGCCGTTCGGCCAGATGCCGCCAGCCGAGCGCGATGCCCTGGCCCTCCATGACGCCCTGGATCACGAGGCCGTAATCGTTGATGCGCAGGCCGCGCGCGGTGTTGTCGAGCCTGCCGCCCGCAGACTGGAACCATTCGTCCCAGCTAGCCGCCTCGCGGTAGGGCTCCTCGAGGTGGATCAGGCGATGCGTCGCCAGCTCCGCGACGCTCCTTGGCATGCCGAATTTCGCGAGATAGCTGGCGCCAACCACCGGAAAAATCTCCTCGTCGGCCAGCGGCAGCGAATGATAATCGGCCCAGTCCCGCGGTTCGCCGCCGCGAACGGCGAGCGGGATGCCCTCGGCGATGATGTCGAGATCGCGGTCGGCGGTCTGGATGCGCAAGTCGATGCCCGGCAGTTCGTCGCGGAACTGCTGCAGGCGCGGCATCATCCAGAACGAGCCGAAGGCGGTCGACGCCGCCAGCGTGACATGGCCGCCGCTCGCCTGCAGGCGCAGATCCTCGGCCGATTTGCGGATATGCGACAGACCGAGCGAGACGTCGGCATGGAAGCGTTCGCCCGCTTCTGTCAGGACGACCTGGCGGTGGCGGCGCTGGAACAGCTGCGCGCTAAGCTGTTCCTCCAACCCGCGCACCGCATAGGAGACGGCGGCCTGCGTCATGCCGAGCTCGCGCCCGGCAGCGGTGAAGCTCGACAGCCGGCCCGCCGCCTCGAAGACGATCAGGCTGCCGGCCGAGGGCAGGAGGTGGCGCAGGCTTCGCATAAGCTGAGCTTATACAAGAGATCAGGATTTTCCAGCGTCACATCCATATTTCCTCTCGCTAACTTGGTTGGACGGAATGAGGAGGCTCCATGAACGCACCGGCCGCTGAACTGACCGAGCAAACCCACCGCCGCGGCGGTGGTCGCCTCGGACGCAAGGCGCTGAGGAGCGCCCCCGTCACCTCGTTCCCAACGCTGGTCCGCGAGATTCCCACCTACCAGATGGTCCCGGACGAGGCGGTGGAACTGATCCACCAGGAGTCACTCGCCATCCTCGAAGAGGTCGGTTGCGAGTTCCGCGACGACGAGGCGATCGCCATGTGGAAGGCGGCGGGCGCCGACGTGTCCGAGACACGCGTCCGCATCGACCGCGGCCTGCTGATGGAACTGGTCGCGAAGGTTCCGTCCGAGTTCACCCTCAATGCGCGCAATCCCGAGCGCACCGTGAGCGTCGGCGGCAAGAACTCCATCTTCGCGCCGATGTATGGCGCGCCTTACGTGCGCGACCTCGACAACAACCGGCGTTATGGCACGCTTGAAGACCTCAACAATTTCCACAAGCTCGCCTACATGGCCCCGGCGCTGCATTCGTCGAGTTCGATCATCTGCGAGCCGATGGAGATCGCGGTGCCGAAACGGCATCTCCACATCATCCATTCGGCGCTGAAGCATTCCGACAAGCCGTTCATGGGCATCGTTACTTCCAAAGACCGCGCCGAAGACACGATGGCGATGGCGGGCATCGTCTTTGGCGAAGATTTCGTTCGCGACAACCCGGTGCTGGTGTCGATTACCAACTGCAACTCGCCGCTGGTGTGGGACGCCACCATGCTGGACGCGATGAAGGTCTATGCGCGCAGCAATCAGCCGCTGATCCTGGCTCCCTTTGCGCTGTGCGGCGCATCGACTTCGGCCTCGGCCGTCGGCGCGGTGGCGCAGGTCAATGCCGAAGCACTGGCCGGCGTCGCTTTCACCCAACTGCTGCGCCCGGGTTCGCCGCAAATCTACGGCCAGTTCATGGTGACGGTCGACATGAAGACCGGCGCGCCGATGGGCGGCACGCCGGAAGCCGCCCAGATGATGTATCTGATGGGCGCGCTGGCGCGGAAATACAAACTGCCCTGGCGAACCTCCGGCTTCCATGTCGGCTCCAAGCTCAACGACGCCCAGGCCGGCTATGAATCCAACATGCTGATGCATGCCGCCATCCTCGCCGGCGCCAATTATATCTGGCACTCCGCCGGCTGGTTGGAGGCCGGGCTGACATGCGGCTATTCGAAATTCGCCACCGACTGCGAGCAGCTTGTCGGCTGGTATAAATATGCCGGCGGCCTGCCGTTCGACGATTTCAAGGAGGCCATGGCGGCGATCCGCGAAGTCGGGCCGCAGGGCCATTTCCTCGGCACCCAGCACACGCTCGATCATTACGAGTCGGCATTCTTCATGCCCACCATCATGGATTTCAACTCCTACGAACAATGGAAGGCCGGAGGGGCGAAGGACCACGACACGCGCGGCCGCGAGAAAGCCCGCAACATGCTGGCCGACTATGAAGAGCCGAAACTCGATGAGGGCATTGCCGAGGGCCTCAGGGACTTTATCGCGCAGCGCGAAGAGAGGCTGCCCGACAGCGTTAGCTAAGAGAACGACGAATGAGTTGATAACGGGCGAAGACCCGATGGGAACCGCAAGGGAGAAAGACATGACACTTTTCAAAAGCAATGGCGATCGCGTGCCGACGGCCATCGAGGCGATGGCGCAAGAGACGCGTGCTGGCCGTATGGACCGGCGCGAGTTTCTTGCATTGGCAAGTGCGTTCGGCGCATCGACGGCGCTGGCCTACGGCATGATCGGCCTTGCCGCGCCGGGACAGGCTTTTGCCGAGGAGCCGAAGAAGGGCGGCACGCTGCACATATCGATGTCGGTCAAGGCACAAAAAGATCCGCGCACCTATGACTGGGTGGAACTGGCCAACATCTCGCGCTGCTGGCTGGAGCCGCTGGTCCGCTACACCAGGGAATTCACCTTCGAGCCAGTGCTGCTCGAAAGCTGGGACATCAATGACGACGCCACGGAATACACGTTGCATGTGCGCAAGGGCATCACCTGGAACAATGGCGATGCCTTCAACGCCGATGACGTGGTCTTCAATGTTACCCGCTGGTGCGAGAAGAAGGTCGCCGGCAACTCCATGGCCGCTCGCGTCGGCGGGCTGATCGACGAAAAGTCGGGCAAGGCCAGGGAAGGCGCGATCGCCAAGGTCGACGACAATACGGTCAAGCTGACGCTCAGCGCGCCCGACATTTCGCTGATCCCGAACCTCACCGATTATCCCGCGCTCGTCGTCCACCGCAATTTCGACGCCGAAGGCGCCGACCCGGTCAAGAAGCCGATCGGCACGGGCCCGTTCGAACTGGTCTCCTACGATGTTGGCCAGAAGGCGGTGGTCAAGCGTCGTGAAAACGGCAAGTGGTGGGGTGGTGAAGCGCCGCTCGACAGCGTCGAGTTCATCGACTACGGCACCGACTTCAACGCTTCGATCAACGCCTTCGAATCCGGCGAGATAGACCTCAATTTCGAGACGCCGGCCGACTTCATCGACATCCTGGATAAGATGGGGCTGGAGAAGTCCGAGGTTGCGACGGCAACCACGCTGGTTGCCCGCACGAACGTTACCCACAAGCCCTATGACGACCAGCGGGTGCGCAACGCGCTGCAGATGGCGGTCGACAACAATGCGGTGCTGGAACTCGGCTATGCCGGGCGAGGGACGGTCGGTGAAAACCACCATGTCAGCCCTATCCATCCTGAATATTTCGCGCTGCCCAAGAAGACGCGCGACGCGGCCGGCGCCAAGAAACTGATGGCCGACGCTGGGCAGGCCGATTTCGAGCACGAGCTGATCACCGTCGAGGACGATTGGCAGAAGAACACCGGCGACGCGATTGCCGGCCAACTGCGCGACGCCGGCATCAAGGTCAAGCGCACGGTGCTGCCGGGCTCGACCTTCTGGAACGACTGGACGAAATATCCCTATTCGATGACCATCTGGTACATGCGCCCGCTTGGCGTCCAGGTCCTGGCGCTTGGTTATCGCACCGGCGAGGCCTGGAATGAATCGGCCTATTCCAACCCGGACTTCGACGCCAAGCTGAAGCAGGCGCTGTCGCTGATCGATGTGGAGAAGCGGCGTGAGGTGATGAAGGATGTCGAGCAGATCCTGCAGGATTCCGGCGTCATCATTCAACCCTTCTGGCAGAAGCTCTACAGCCACATGAACAAGAAGGTGAAGAACTACGGCGTCCACCAGACCTTCGAGATGGACCTGCAGAACGTCTGGCTTGATGGCTGAGACGGTGCAGCCGGGGCTTCATGAGCCGCAAAAAAACCGATATGCAGGATGTCTGGTATTGCACCTTGCCGCCAAACGTCCGGAGATCCTGCATGAAACCGATAGTGCTTGCCGCTGTCTTTTCGATTGCCTTGCCTGCGACGGTGCTGGCCGGGCCGGCTTCCAACGCCGTCAAGTTCTTTTATGTGCCTGAAGTGAAATTCGAGGGAGATGCAAAGTACCGCGACCGCTTCACCGAGCCGGTGACCAAGCTGTTCGATCTCAACGATCTGGCAACGAAGAACAAGCCCGACGAAGTCGCCTGCCTCGACTTCGATCCCGGCCTTGACGCCCAGGATTTCGACCAGAAGTCGATTGCCAAGACATTGAAGCTGGCCGAGACCGTCAATGGCGATACGGCCGAAGTCACCGCCACCTTCAGCCTTTTTGCGGAAGGCGATGATTCCAAACGCGAAATGCTGTGGTCGCTGAAGAAAATCGACGGCAAATGGAAGGTCGCCGACATTACCTCCAAGACCAGCAACTGGACGCTGAGCGCGCTGGAATGCATGCCCGACAAAGCGCCGGAGTGATCCCGTGCTCCGCCGTCTTGCCTTGGCGCTGTCGCCCATGTGCGTGCTGTCGGTGGGTATGAGCGCAGCCGCAGCACAAGGCCTGTTGGGCCCGCCGCCAGCCAATGCGCCGGCCGTGACGGCACCGGCCGGCGCAGCACCGCCCGCAAATCCACCCGGGACAGCGGTGGAACCGGCGACACCGCCGGTTGGGTGGCCGCCGGCCGACGCCCCACCGGCCGCACCCATTCTGCCGGGATCCCCGACGGCGGTGGTGCGGCCATTTTACGATCAGGTGGGACTGGAGATCGATCCGGCGCAGCGCAGCCACTTCATCGACCCGGCAAAAACCGTTCTCGACAAGAGCGACGCGTTGCGCACATCCGGGCAGGGAGAATGTCTCGACCCCAACATGGCGCTCGACAATGCCGACTATGACAAGACCGAGATCGATAAGAGCCTGAAGACACTCGAAGCGATCAATGGCGACCAGGCCAAGGTCATTGTCGCCTTCGTCGTCGCCGGCAACCCGCATCGCCTTGAATGGAAATTCAGGAAAGTCGACGGCGACTGGAAGATATCCGATCTGCTTTCGGTGACCGGTGAATGGGCGCTCAGCCAGTACCAGTGCGAATAATGTTGATTGAGGATCAGCGCCTGCGATCCTTCGCGCCCCCCTCTGTCCTGCCGGACATCTCCCCCACACGGGGGGAGATCAGCAGTTCCAGCGTCTCGCCCGCTCCGCATCATTTGAGATTAGCTAAAGCCTATGTGGCGGCCAATCTCCCCCCGTGTGGGGGAGATGTCCGGCAGGACAGAGGGGGGCGCTGTCCCGCTAAAGTTCCGCAAAATAGCTTCAGCCCCTTCCGCGATAGGGGGCAACGCCGGTGTCGGGCAACCAGGCGCCTTCGGGCGGAGCGCCGGTCTGCCAGAAGACATCGATCGGAATGCCGCCGCGCGGATACCAATAGCCGCCTATGCGCAACCACAGCGGCTTCGTTGCCGCCACAATGCGGCGGCCGATCATCACCGTGCAGTCTTCATGGAAAGCGCCATGGTTGCGAAACGAGGTCATGAACAGTTTGAGCGACTTCGATTCCACGAGCGTGGCATCGGGTGCGTAGTCGATGACGATATGAGCGAAATCCGGCTGTCCGGTTACCGGGCAGAGCGAGGTGAATTCCGGGCAGGTGAAGCGCACGATCGCCGGCGGTCCGTCGCCGCGCTGGAACGGCACGGTCTCCAGGACCGCGGTCTCCGGGCTCTGTGGCGTCTCGACGTGGGCGCCGAGCTGGGTGAGGGTTTTGGCATCGATCATCGCGGTTTTCCTGGGGATTTTCCGCGCTCATTAGCACCGGACCGAAAAGTGTGCAGCGATTTTCGAATAAATTCGATGCTTAAGACAAGAACTGGAGCAGCACGCGCTGCTCCGACACAAATTGGAATCGCAGGAAGATGATGACCAGCAACGACCCGCTTCTCCAGCCTTACCAGCTCAAACACCTGACGCTGAAGAACAGGGTGATGTCGACCAGCCACGAGCCGGCCTATTCCGAGGACGGCATGCCGAAACAGCGCTACCGGCTCTACCACGCCGAAAAGGCCAAGGGCGGCATGGCGCTGACCATGACGGCGGGCTCGGCGATCGTCTCGCGCGACAGTCCGGCCGCCTTTGGCAATCTGCATGTCTATGACGACCGCATCGTGCCGTGGCTGGCCGAACTGGCGGACGCCTGCCACGAGCATGACTGCAAGGTGATGATCCAGATCACCCATCTTGGTCGCCGCACCGGCTGGAACAAGGCCGACTGGCTGCCGGTGCTGTCGGCTTCGCCGGTGCGTGAGCCGGCACACCGCGCGTTCCCCAAAACCATCGAGGACTGGGACATCGAGCGTATCGTCGCCGACTATGCGTCCGCTGCGCAGCGCTGCCAGGCCGCCGGCCTCGACGGCATCGAGTTCGAATCCTACGGCCATCTGATGGACGGCTTCTGGTCGCCGGCCACCAACCATCGCGACGACGAGTTCGGCGGTTCGCTCGACAACCGGCTGCGCTTCACCGACATGGTGCTGGATGCCGTGCGGGCGGCGGTCGGCGAAAAATTCGTCGTCGGCATCCGTATGGTCGCCGATGAGGATTTTGACAAAGGCCTGTCGAAGGAGGAGGGCGTTGAGATCGCCCGGCGATTGGCCGGTTCCGGCAAGGTCGATTTCCTCAACATCATTCGCGGCTCGATCGAGAGCGATGCGGCACTAACCAAGGTCATCCCGGTCGCCGGCATGCGCTCTTCGCCGCATCTCGATTTTGCCGGCGAGGTGAGGGCGGCGACGAAGTTCCCGACCTTCCATGCGGCGCGGATTTCCGATGTCGCCACGGCGCGCCATGCCATCGCCACCGGCAAGCTCGATATGGTCGGCATGACCCGCGCCCATATCGCCGATCCGCACATCATCAAGAAGGTCATGGAAGGCCGCGAGCACGAGATCCGGCCTTGCGTCGGCGCCACCTATTGCCTCGATCGTATCTATGAAGGCGGCGAGGCGCTGTGCGTCCACAATGCCGCGACCGGCCGCGAGGCCGAGATTCCGCATATCATCCTGAAGACCGAAGGGCCCAGGCGGAACGTCGTTGTCGTTGGCGCTGGCGCTGGCGGGCTCGAGGCAGCTCGCGTGATGGCCGAACGCGGCCATCATGTCACGGTGCTTGAAGCCTCCGGTCAGGCCGGCGGCCAGGTTCGGCTGGCGACGCAGAACCCGCGCCGCAAGGAGTTGATCGGCATCATCGACTGGCGGCTGGCCGAACTCGACCGGCTCGGCGTCGGGATCCGCTACGACACCTGGGCCGAGCAGGACGAAGTGCTGGCGCTGTCGCCCGACGTGGTGGTGATCGCCACCGGCGGCCTGCCACAGAACCCGCCGCTGACATCAGGCGACAATCTCGTCACGTCGAGTTGGGACATCATGGCCGGCAGCATCAAGCCGGCGGAGAACGTGCTGCTCTTCGACGACAATGGTGGCCACCAGGGCATGGGCGCGGCGGAGCTGATCGCCAATGCAGGGTCAAAACTGGAACTGGTTTCGCCGGAGCGCTTCTTCGCCCCCGAAATGGGCGGCATGAACCACGTGCCCTATATGCGCGCCTTCCAGGAGAAGGGCGTCACCATCACCATCAACACCAGGCTGCGCTCGGTACGGCGCGAGGGCAACCAGCTGGTCGCCGAACTCGCCTCCGACTTTGCCGATGGCTGGCGTGGCGAAAGGCGGGTCGACCAGGTGGTGGTCGAGCACGGCACGACGCCGCTCGACGATCTCTATCTCCAGCTGAAACCGCTGTCGAAGAATAGTGGCGCGGTCGATTACGAGCGGCTGGTCGGCGGCGGCGATATTTTTCCTTCACGCAACCCCGAAGGCGGCTTCGTGCTGTTGCGCATCGGCGATGCGGTCGCCTCGCGCAACATCCACGCCGCCATCTATGATGGCATCAGGTTCGGCTTGCGGGTTTGAGCCTACAAGCCGGCCTACGGCTTGTTCCAAAGCTCGATCTCACCCTTCCGGCGGGCGCATCTCGATCGATCAAAGTGATGGGTGGCGCGCAGCCAAACCTCTGTGCGGAGAGCCACCTTGCACATCCATCCGAACTGCGCGCCGCGTACGCCACCAGCCGAGAGCCAGGCGACGCACGATGCGGAATGGTCTTCAACCGGGAGGCGACGTGCGGCAGGGCTCAAATCATCCTGGCGGTCGCCATGCAAAGCACAGTGAGCACCAGCAGCCAGGCGGCGATGCGCTCGCCGCGGGCCATTTTGGTGCGCAGCGCCGCTTCCGTTGCGACGTCCGCGCCGGCAAGCTGCCGGCTGGTCTTGCGGACGACGACGCTGAGAACGCCGGCAGCGGCGAAGGCGGCCAGGATGCCTAGCGCCAGCACCATTTCCATCGAGCCGAAATAGGCGCCGTGGAAGAAATACCAGAGCAGGGCGCCGGTCACGAACACCATGCCGGCCGAGCCCATTTGCGGTCCGATAAAGCGCTCCGCCCTGATCTCGGGGTCGCGGGCAAGCGTGATGGTGGTGCCGGCCCAGAACACACCGGCCATGACGTGAAGGCCGATAACGACGATGTAGACATATTGCATGACCGCTTCCTCCTTGCCCGCCGCCCGTCCTCGGATCCCTGTCGAATGCAGGATGATACGAACTCGGTAGATCGACACGCATGATAGTTAGATATCAAATGGTTCGATGTCAATGTATAATGCCGCGTTCCATCGCTCGGCGCCTTGTTCTACTGTCGGCGCATGACTCCCTTTGACCGTCCGCCAATCGGCATGAATCTCGCGCGCACCTCCAAGCTGGTGGCGCAGGCCTTTGACGCCGCTTTGGTCGAGGCCGGCGGCACGCTGCCGGTGTGGCTGACCTTGCTTTCGGTCAAGTCGAGCGAGCTTGCCAACCAGCGCGAACTTGCCGGCATGATCGGCATCCAGGGCGCCACGCTCACCCACCATCTCAACGCCATGGAGGCGCAAGGCTTGCTGACGCGCCGCCGCGATCCGGACAACCGCCGGGTTCATCTGGTCGAGCTGACGCAGGCGGGCGAAACGATGTTCCTGAAGCTGCGGGCGGCGGCTCTCATCTTCGACAAGCGGCTGCGCGCGGGATTGCCGGACGACAGGCTGGCGGAGTTCGCCGAGGTGCTGGCGGCATTGCGGGCGAATGTCGCGCCGGCCAAATGACCGGCACCGGTGGGCAATAGTCTAGGCTAAATTGCCCTGAAGCACCTTCAGCTTGGCTTTCTTCGGGCTGCGCGCCAGCAGCCATTCGCGCGCTTTGTCCTGCGGCATCGGGAAGGCGATGGAATAGCCCTGCACCTGGTCGCAGCCGATTGCCATCAGCGAATCGAGCTCGGCTTCGGTTTCCGCGCCCTCGGCGACGATCGAAATGCCGAGACCGCGCGCCAGCTCGGTGATGGCGCGCACGATCTTGGTGTTGTCGCCATTCTCGTTGATGTTCTGGACGAAGCGGCGGTCGATCTTCAGCCGGTCGATCTCGTTGGGATTGACGTGGCTGAGCGAGGCATAGCCGGTGCCGAAATCGTCGAGCTCAAGATGGACGCCAGCAGCGCGGATGTGGCGCAGCTTCGCCGCGATGCCCGTCTTCTCGTCGTCGAGAATGACGGATTCGACGATTTCAAGCGACAGTTTCTGCGGCGCCAGGCCCGCCTTTTCCAGCGTCGCGAACAGGAAGCGGTCGAAGTCGGGTTCGCGCAGCTCGGTGCCGGACACGTTGACGGCAAGCCGGCCGAAGGCAATGCCGGCGCGATCCCATTCGGCTGCTTGCTCGATCGCCTTGGTAAAGACGATGCGGCCGATCTCGGGCATGAAGCCGCATTTTTCGGCGACCGGAATGAACTCGCCCGGCGCAATCATGCCGCGCTCGGCATGCTTCCAGCGCACCAGCGCCTCGATGCCGCTGATGGCGCCGTTGCTCAGCGACACCTGCGGCTGGAAATAGACCTGGAAGGCGTTCTCCGAAATCGCGACCTTGATGTCGTGCTCGAGCTGCTTGCGGTAGTCTAGCTCGCGCCTGAGTTCCTCGGAGAAGAACGAGAAGCTGCCGCCGCCGAGCTTTTTGGCGGAATAGAGCGCGAGGTCGGCGTGGACGAGCAGATCCTCGGCATTGTCGGCGTCGATGGGATAGACGGCAATGCCGGCGCTGGCCCCTGGAAGGATGGTCGTGCCCTGGAAGGTAATCGGCTCGTTGATCTCCTCCAGGATGCGCCGGGCCAGCATGTTGATGTCCTCGGGGCCGCCGGCGCCATTGAGGATCATCACGAATTCGTCGCCGCCAAGGCGCGCGCAGAGATCCGACGCACGGCAGGAATCGCGCATGCGCTGCGCGGTGACGACCAGCACATAGTCGCCGGCGGCGTGGCCGAGTGTGTCGTTGATCTGCTTGAACCGGTCGAGGTCGAGCTGGATCACCGCCAGCCTCTCGCGCCGGCGATGCGCGCCCTTGATCAGCGTTTCGAAGTGGTCGGTCAGGAAGGTGCGGTTGTGCAGGCCGGTCAGCCCGTCATGTACGGCGATGAAGGCCATCGAGTTGCGGGCATCGACAAGCTCGTGCGTCTTGCGCAGGATCGCCTTCGACATCGGCCGGAAGATGAAAAGCGCCACCAGGACGATGACGCCGATGGTGGCGTAGAACAAGGTGCGATGGAGATCGAGGAGCTTTTCCGACCGCTCGTCTGCGAATGCGGCGATGCGTTGGCCGAGCGCGGCATAACCCGACAGCGTCGCATTGGCGACGGAAGCATCGAGATTGACGCGCTCGCCGCCGCCCTTGTAGGCGGCATTGCCGGAGAGCTGGGATTCGAAGGACGAGATCAGCCTTTCGCCATTGGCGACCAGCCCGACCGAGAAATAGTCGAGGTGGAACGGCTTGCCGTAGAGCACGCTCTCGATCGACCTTGGGTCGGACAATGCCGGCGACAGCGGGTCGGCTCCCGTCTGTTTGAGGAGCAGGTCGTAGTTCGTCTCGAACTCGGCGGTCGCCTGTTTCAGCGCGGCAACTAGGGCCGGCTGCTTGTCACGCGCGGCGGAGCCGGTTGCGCTGGTCAAAAAGACGATGCGCTGCGACAGCGCCTTCTGGGTGCTGACGATGTCGAGCAGAGTATGGTTGTGCTGTTGCGCCGCCATCATCTGCTGCAGCAGGATGAAGGAGGCCATCACCATGGCGGCGATGATCAGCAGCGCCAGCCAATAGCCGCTCTTGATCAGCAGGATGAGTTTGCCCGAGACGGTTTGCGCCGGCTGCTGCGACATATTCTAGGTGACCCCTCGGTCGAACTGATTCTGCCACCGATTCGTGGCGAGAAGACCATTGGCTTGAAAGGGTTAACAGGTCTGGAAGCCGGCGGAACTGTTGCTTCGGCAGTAAACGAAAGCTGCCGAGATGGTTATCATGTTCTTTCGCGGCATAGCCGTATTCGCGTGCCTGCTACTCCAGCATGCGGGCCATGCGATCGGGTCGCGCCAGGGTTGAGCCCGCCGTGCCACCGAAACGGTCGCTTTTGCGATGGATTTTTAGTGCGCGTAGCGCGACAGTCGCGCCAATCTCAACAGGACCTGATCCATGAGCGCGGCATTCCTCTCCCATATCGACAACGAACTGCAAGGGCTGAAATCCGCCGGGCTCTACAAATCCGAGCGGGTGATCACCTCGACCCAGTCGGCTGAGATCGAAGTCGGCGGCGACAAGGTGCTGAATTTCTGCGCCAACAACTATCTCGGCCTCGCCGACAGCTCAGAATTGCGCGATGCAGCCAAAGGCGCGCTGGACCGCTACGGTTACGGCATGGCCTCGGTGCGCTTCATCTGCGGCACGCAGGAAGAGCACAAGCAGCTTGAATCAACGATTTCATCATTCCTCGGCATGGACGACACCATCCTCTACGGCTCCTGCTTCGACGCCAATGGCGGCCTGTTCGAGACACTGCTCGGCGAGGAGGATGCGATCATTTCCGATGCGCTGAACCATGCCTCGATCATCGACGGCGTGCGGCTGTCGAAGGCCAAGCGTTTCCGCTATGCCAACAACGACATGGCCGACCTCGAAGCGCGGCTGAAAGAGGCGAAAGACTGCCGCTTCCGCCTGATCGCCACCGACGGCGTGTTCTCCATGGACGGCATCATCGCCAATCTTAAAGGCGTCTGCGACCTCGCGGAAAAATACGACGCCATGGTCATGGTCGACGACAGCCATGCCGTCGGCTTCGTCGGCAAGAACGGCCGCGGCTCGGCCGAGCATTGCGGCGTCGAGGGCAGGGTGGACATCATCACCGGCACGCTCGGCAAGGCGCTGGGCGGCGCCTCGGGCGGCTACACCTCGGGCAAAGGTCAGGTGGTCGACTGGCTGCGCCAGCGCTCGCGGCCCTATCTCTTCTCCAACACGCTGATGCCGGCGATCGCCGGCGCCTCGATCAAGGTGTTCGAGCTGATCCGAAATGGCGACGCCCTGCGCGAACGCCTCTATGCCAATGCGGCGCGCTTTCGCTCCGAAATGGGCAAGCTCGGCTTCACGCTGGCCGGCGCCGATCATCCGATCATTCCGGTGATGCTGGGCGATGCCAGCCTGGCGCAGGAAATGGCGGCGCGCATGCTGAAGCGCGGCATCTATGTCATCGGCTTTTCCTTCCCGGTGGTGCCGAAAGGCCAGGCGCGCATCCGCACGCAGATGTCGGCGGCGCATTCCAGCGCCGACATCGACCGCGCCGTGGCAGCGTTCGCGGCGGTGGGAAAAGAGTTGGGCGTCATTTCCTGATCGCCAAAAGCGATTCCGGATCAAGGGATTCAAGGGACAAAAGCATGTCGAACATGATGAAGGCGCTGGTGAAGGCCAAGGCCGAACCGGGCATCTGGATGGAAGAGGTACCGGTGCCGGAGATCGGCCCCAACGACGTGCTGATCAAGGTCAAGAAGACGGCGATCTGCGGCACCGACGTCCACATCTACAATTGGGACCAGTGGGCGCAGAAGACCGTGCCGGTGCCGATGGTGACCGGCCATGAATTCGTCGGCACGGTGGCCGATTTCGGCGCTGCGGTCACCGAATACAAGGTCGGCCAGCGCGTCTCCGGCGAAGGCCACATCGTTTGCGGCCATTGCCGCAATTGCCGCGCCGGCAGGGGCCATCTCTGCCGTAACACGCTCGGCGTCGGCGTCAACCGCCCCGGCGCCTTCGGCGAGTATCTGGCGATCCCGCAGCACAATGTCGTCTCTATCCCCGACGATGTGCCCGACGAGATCGCGGCGATTTTCGATCCCTTGGGCAATGCGGTCCACACCGCTCTGTCCTTCGATCTGGTCGGCGAGGACGTGCTGGTCACCGGCGCCGGTCCGATCGGCATCATGGGCGCGCTGGTGGCGCAATGTGTGGGCGCGCGAAAAGTCGTCATCACCGACATCAACCCGGTGCGGCTGGCGCTGGCCAAAAAGCTCGGCGTCCAGCATGTCGTCGACGCCTCGAAGGAAAAGCTTAGGGATGTCATGCCGGCGCTCGGCATGACCGAAGGTTTTGATGTCGGCCTGGAAATGTCGGGCGCCGCGCCCGCCTTTCGCGACATGATCGACACCATGAACAATGGCGGCAAGATCGCCATTCTGGGCATCGCGCCGACCGGCTTTGAGATCGACTGGAACAAGGTCATCTTCAAGATGCTGCACTTGAAGGGCATTTACGGCCGCGAGATGTTCGAGACTTGGTACAAGATGATCGCCCTGGTGCAGGGGCCGCTGGATGTCAGCGGCCTGATCACGCATCGAATCGGTATCGATGATTTTCAGGCGGGGTTCGATGCGATGAGGAGCGGCAGTTCGGGTAAGGTGGTGATGGATTGGTAGGCGCAGAGGCACGTTCTAGCTGGAGAAGCCGGCGGGACAGCACCCCCCTCTGGCCTGCCGGCCAGGTTGTGTGCGTCAAGTTCTGCAAAATGGGCGATCATGATGCTGGTCATGCGGCTTGGCGCAGAGCGAGCTTCTTGTGCTCGCGCAGNATGTTGATATAGCGGTTGGCCTCCATCCAGTTTTCGTTGGTTTCGACGGCCAGCGCCCTGACCAGGCGCAGGCAGCTTTCGGCGTTCGGGAAGATGCGCACGACATAGGTGCGCCGGCGGATTTCCTCGTTGAGCCGTTCAAGCATGTTGGTGGACTTGAGGTGCTTGTGATGCTGACGCGGCAGCCGGAAGAAAGTCAGCGTCTGTTCTATGGCTTCTTCCGCCCAGGTGGTCAGCCGCGGGTAGCGGGCGGACCATTTGGACAGCCACGCGGCGAGATCGGCCTTGGCCTCGGCGAGATCGCGTAGAGCCAGCGCAGTTCTTGCAGACAATCGTCGCCGTGCTTCCTGGGCAGGTGATCGAGCGCGTTCCTGAGGAAGTGGACGTAGCAGCGCTGCCATGCTGCTTCCGGGATCACCTCGCCGATCGCCGCGACCAGGCCGGCATGGTCGTCGGACACGGCCAGTTCGACGCCTTTGAGACCGCGTCGTTTCAAGCCGACGAGGAAGTCCTTCCAGGCCGAGCGGCTCTCGCGATTGGCCATCTCCACGGCCAGGATCTGCC
>NZ_AYXE01000022.1:0-88027 GCF_000502235.1 Mesorhizobium sp. L103C119B0
TTGCCATAGGTACCCACCCCGTTCGTGACCCGCCCGACCAGATCATACTGGAAGGTTTGCGTCAGGCTGGGAGTCACCCCATCGGTTAGGCTGGCGATGTGGCTGGCCGCATCGTAGCCGATGGTGAGATCCTGAGCGGCGCCGGCCTGGATCCGGGTCAACCGGTAATCCTGGTCGTAGCTGTAGGTCATCTGCACGCCGTTGCCCTGCGCCAGGGCGTTCATCGAGCCGAACGGCAGGTATTGCCCTCCCGAGGCAAGCGTCACCGTCGAAGCCGTGACGTTCAGCTTGCTTGTGATGCCAACGACGCGGCCTTGCGCATCGCGTTGGTAGCTGACGAGCAGCCCGGAGGGATAGGTGATCTGGGTCAGGTTCTTATCCAGGTCGTAGCCATATCCGGCTGCATACTGAATAGAGGAGATTGTCCGATTTTCGCTGACCACATTGCCGTGTATACTTTCAGACTTTCTTTTTGTTTGACGCAAAAAGCACTCCGCCCGAGATGGCGAAGGCGAACGCTGCGAAATACAGCCACGTCAATTCCGGTTGCTCACACTCGGTTAGATAAACGACAGTACCGTGATTGTTGATTGGGTAAGTCCTTCCGAATTCAGGTCGAGGATCGCGCGGCAGCACATTGCTGTAATAAACTATCAATCCGGCATGGAATGCAAAGGAACCCAATCCCAACGCAATCAAGAGCACCGCAGCAAACCGTTTCACCAGATATGCCCAATGGGGGTAACGTTGGTCGTCGTAACTGTGTCCGCTCCGCCCTCGCCCAACCCAGCCCCAAGCGTAATCCCCGCTCCGGCTATGGATCGACCGTTAGCTCCTTTCCCAAAAAAACCATCGCCCGACGCATGCGGTCCCCAACCTCCTCCAAGGCTAACGTTGTTGAAGGGACCGTTCAAGTCGTCAATTGAGCATGCGTTGGGCGAGTAGGCAACTGATACTCCTCCTGAAACATCTGCCCCCACCCCAAGTCCTCCGCCAGCAGCGTAGTAAGTACCGAGCGCGCCTGTACCATCAATCGCAAGCCCAGCCGAGAACTGTACAACTACTGGGCCGAATTGGAAATTCAACGCAAGACCCAGCTGTCCGGTCCAAAGACCAAGAGGATCAATTAGGCTAACCGGGTTGCCTAAAGCATATGCATACAGATTGATACCGCCGTTGAGCCCGATCGGGTCTGGCTCGATGTAGCGGCCGGTGGCTGGGCGCGTAGTCGCGGAAGTAGTTGTAGTAGAGAGCGCTGGTCGGGTCCTCCTGCTGGCCGGGGAAGCGTTGCGGATTGNGGCTGGGACACCTGGTCATTCAGGATGTAGAAGACATCGCCGGCCAGGTTCTCGATGGCGAACGGCTTGCCCTCCGCAATCACCGAACCGGAGTACCAACAAACAAATTGCCTGCAACGACGGTCTAACCGGGTGTGGCGCTACCGAGTTATATCTCCTCACTTTCGACAATTAGGCCTCTGCGGCCCGATGTATCGGCCCCTTGTCAGGGGCAGAGTAGCTTAACCGGCGCGCCATCCTTCAAGAGATAGGCTTCCCTGCACTGCCTACCATCTACTTGTACTTCGCGCGAGCCCACGTCAAACGCATGAAAGAACTCTGCAAACGAGGTATGACCATCACCGTTCCAATCCATATCTTGCCACGAAAATCCCTTCCCGAATGTCTGATCGGCAACGATCGCCAAAGGAATTGCAGCAATGATAGCGAGAATGAGGATTCCACGTTTTTGCAGAGCCTTCCCCCTTACTGGTATGGAGTCCACGGTGCACTTGGAACCCACCAAGGCGCTTTGTCGGCTGGATTGGCAGGATAGTAGTTGTAGTTATTCCCATTCGCTAGTCCGTCAAAGACCAGGTTGTCTCTGATTTGTGACGGTGTTGGTGTGAAGGCCCCGAACGGATACCCAAGCTCTTCCAAACCATGCTGAAGTGGATCAGCACAATTAGAGGAGAACTTATCATAGGAATGATCTTTTCCGTAACTTCTTAGGCTGCCCTCTAGTTGATTTTCCTGAGCGTGGGTCAAGCTTAAGGGGAAACCCAAAGCGTCCCTGAACTTGTTTCGATCCAGATAGTCATCCTTTGGTTCAATCGCCATTCCGTTCGTGTTCCACGAATAGACTGTACCATTGATATTGACTGCGACATGGCCAAAAGATGAGGCGAACCAGCCAACGGGCTTGAAGAAGATGGCTTCTGTATAGAGCCCAAACCGATCCACCCGCCGGGTGGGATTCCCTTCGACGTATGTATACAAATTGATACCGCCATTGAGCCCGATCGGGTCTGGCTCTATGTAGCGGCCGGTGGCTGGGTCGTAGTCGCGGAAGTAGTTGTAGTAGAGAGCGCTGGTCGGGTCCTCCTGCTGGCCGGGGAAGCGTTGCGGATTGNCGTAGTCGCGGAAGTAGTTGTAGTAGAGAGCGCTGGTCGGGTCCTCCTGCTGGCCGGGGAAGCGTTGCGGATTGGCGCTGGTGGCGCCGACCGGCTGGGAGACGGTGTTGCCGAAGATGCCGGCGACACGCTGCCAGGCGACGGCCGCGGGCGACCCGTACAGCATCTTCTGCGGCTGGGACACCTGGTCATTCAGGATGTAGAAGACATCGCCGGCCAGGTTCTCGATGGCGAACGGCTTGCCCTCCAGATAGATGTAGTTCCTCATGAGCACGCCGAGCGGGGTGTATTCGGCGAGCAGCAGCCCATTCCGGCCGAAGATGAAGATGCCGCCTCCGCCGCTGACGGTCGAGGTCTGGCGCTGGCCGAAGGCGTTGTACTTCAGCGTGACACCCGCCACCGTCGCCAGCCGGCCGTCATCGTTGTAGGTGTATGCCTGCTGCGTGGTGTTGCCGAGCTTGCGCGAGAGCAGCGCGCCGTTGGCGTCGTAGGCGTATTTGAGTGTCGTCGATCCCGTCACCGCCTGGGCGAGCTGGGTGTTGGTGCTCGTGTAGGTGTAGGTGGTCGAGGTCGCTCCCCCGTTGACCAGCGAACGGGTCAGCCGGTTGCCGGCGGCATCATAGGTATAGCTGTCNCCCGAGGCAAGCGTCACCGTCGAAGCCGTGACGTTCAGCTTGCTTGTGATGCCAACGACGCGGCCTTGCGCATCCCGTTGGTAGCTGACGAGCAGCCCGGAGGGATAGGTGATCTGGGTCAGGTTCTTATCCAAGTCGTAGCCATAACCGGTGGTATACTGCACCGAGGAGATTGTCCGATTTTCGCTGACCAGATTGCCATAAGCGTCATAGGTGAAGCTGGCTGACCCGGCGGCGTCGGTCAGCGAGGTCAGCCGGCCCGCGCCGTAATTGCCGCCAGCAGTGGCGTCGTAAGTGTAGCTGACATTGAGCGCTGTAGCAGGAGAGGTCCGGGTCTTGATCCGGTTCAGCGCATCGTAGGTGTAGTTCACCGTGATCCTGCGGGCGTCCTTTCGCGACAGGATGTTGCCGGCCAAATCGTAGGTGTAGATGGTGGTGCCGCTGTCGGGACTGACCACCTGCGTCACAAAACCGAACCCGTTGACGGTATAGGTCGTCGGGTGCAGCCTGGGGTCGGTGATCGAAGTGACGTTGTTCTGTCCGTCATAGCCGATCTGCGTCACCGCGTTCAGCGCGTCAGTGACCTGTTTAACCCGGTTGAGGCCATCGAACGCGTTCTGCGTAGCGGCATTGCGGGGATCGGTAATCCTGGTCCGGTTGGAATTGCCGTCGTACTGGTAGGCGGTCGTCTGGTTAGCGGCCCCGATGCTGGTCAGCAGACGACCCAGCGAGTCGAAGGTCGCGCTGTTGGTCATCAGTACCTGCGACGAGCCGTTGACCACCTGTGTCTGCAGGTGGTTGGCCAAGGCGTCGAGCGTGAAGACCATCTGGTTGCTAGCCTGGTCGGTCATCGAGGTCAGCTGATGGGCCGCATTGTAGCCGTAGGTCAAAGTTACGCCCGCCGGTGTGGTCAGCGACGTCAGAAGGCCATTGACGTCATAGGTGAACGTGGTTGTCGCCGGTGTCGGGCCCTGCACTATGGCGGTCAGGAGCCTGCCCAACGGATCGTAGGTCAGGTTGGTGATGACGTTGTTCGGGTCCTTAGTCGACGTCGGCAGGCCCATGGAGTTGGTGGAGAGGATCGTCGTCACCTGGCTGAGAGCGTTGGTGACGGTAGCCAGATTGCCGGCAGTATCGTAGGTGTAGCTGGTCGTCTGGGTCAGATCCGTGCGCGGACCCGTCACGCTTTGCAGCAGACCCGCGGTCGTCCAGGTGTAGGTCCAGGTGCGGGATGGCGGGCTGTGGGCAATGGTGGTGTCCGTCTCTTTGCGCTGCGTCAGCCGGCCCGCGGCATCGTAGGTCAGATCGACCGTCAGGTTGGGCGCAACAATCTGAGTGGGCAGCTTGAAGGTGGTCGACCAAGTTGTAGTTACCGACCGCGCCAGTCCACCGGTGCCCGCATCCTCCACGCGGTTTGTTTCGTTGCCGGCACTGTCGTTGGTGAAGTTGTAAATCTTGCCATTGAAGTCGACCCGTTGCGACAGGAAGCCGTTCAAGTCGTAGGTCTGGGTCAGGGTCGCGGCCGGCACGGTGGCGCTTGCCTGGCGGGCGACGCTGGAGAGCTCGAACACCGTCGGGATAGGGATGAAGACGAAGGCGGGCCGGACCATGGTGTAGACACTCACCTGGCCGAGCGCATTGGTTACCGTGCGTTTGTCGTTGACGTCGTCGTAGACGATGCTGGTGTAGTCAGCGCCGCCAGCGCGCTGGGCGGTCAGGGCACGGCCGCGGGCGTCATAGGTGGTCGATTCGATCACCGCGCCGTTGGTGTCCTTCACCGCAGTCAGCAGCGGCGTCGACGTCGTGCCGCGGTCGTATTCGTAAGTCGTGGAATCGATCAACGTGTTGTCGGCCTTGCGCCGCGTGACCTGGGTCAGCAGCTCCGTGCCCGGGACCGATACGCCCCCAACTGACTGTTGCTGAAAGGTGTACTGCAGCTTAGTGCCGTCTGGCAGAACCACCTGCGTCACGACGTTGCCCGTCCAGGTGAAGGTCACCGAACGGCCCAGACTGTCGGTCAAGCCGGTCAGGTGGTTGCCGCCGTCGTAGGTGTAGTTCCGGATGTAGCCGCCCTTCCAGGTCGTCTGCGTCACAATATAGGCGCCGTTCACAAGCGCCAGAGTATCGGTCCGGTCGTTCTCGTCCGTGTACTTGTAGGTCCCCAGGGTTTCTTCAACGATTTTATCGCGCGCATCGGGCGTGCTGTAGTGATATAGCTCGTTGTTGTTGTTATACTGACCTTCGATGGTGAGCGCCTTCCAGACGCCTAATGCATTCGGATCGTATTGATACATCGTATTCATGAAGCGGGTCCGAGCCCCATCCTCACGGCGGATGATCATGTTGTAGTGAGGGTAGACTATCTCGACATGCCGCCCCAGGATGTCCATCTGCCACACACCGCCCATGCCATCGTTGGAGCCAGAAGGAGGCATCATCATGCTGCGGTAGTAACGCTTGACCTCAATTGGATAGGCCCCGCCGCTGGTGTAGTCGGTGACCATCTCCACCTTGGCGCCAGACGAGAGGGAGACCGGGTCGCCCACCGTAGGGCAGGATCCCGGCGTGCCAAGACTACCCCCGCACAGCGGCTCTGCCGTTTTGGGGTAGTCGGATGGGACGCAGGCCCCCTGGGCCCCCTTGTCAGTTCCGTCGCACCCCAGCAGGACGACGATCGTCGGAGTGCCGTTAGCGCCAGCACTCATCTTGCATCCCATGGCCGAGTGTATGGTGCCATCGCTCGGGTCGGTACTGTCGGGCCATGCCGTCACCGCGATGAGGCCATAGACCTGAAAGCCGAAGTTGGGCACGTAACTGTTTTGAACCGATGAGCAGGCCTCGCCTGGGGTTGGATAGAGGACCGGATGGTTGTAATCGTTGCTACCCGGGACGATACCGCCCCAGCCACTGGCCATGCTAGCGCTCGAGGTGGCCAGAACAGTCAGCGCGCAGATAAGACCAATGGCCCAGTTGCTGAATCTGATCGAAATCAAACTCAATGCTGCATGCATGGTTGCCCCCTGTATAAATCCAAGAAATTGCCCAGATCGGATAGGGGCAATCGCGCCAATTCGATAGCTGTCGACTACTGTTGAGTCGGGGAAGGTTGTATCGGAGTCTCCGGAAGGCCCCGCGCTGCAGTACTGGAAGCCGCCGAGGCATTGTTCGGTCCCGCCGACTTAGGCATCGGCTTTTCGCTGCCGGTTGCTTTGTTTGGCAGCGGCAATATCGCAACGTTGGATTGCTGCCCGGCGGGCGTCGTCGCTGGCTTGGGGTCGGTTACCTTGGGCAACGTCGTCGGCAACGACTCAGCATATGCAGCCGAGAGCACAAGCGAAGCCAACCCGATACTGAGAGAAATCCGACGCAATATCTTCATCGCGATCCTAATATCCCTGTATGCTTCAGTGAAGTCTACTTCATTTCCAATACATGCAAGATCCGTTGTAGAAAACGGAAGCGATCAACCGTAATCTCAATAGGAAATACTTATATACCCCATTATCAACGATCCCGTTTAACGGAGTTCGCAACAGGTGATTCGTATTATGGCTAAGCGTATACAAATTGAGGTTAGCAGGTATCTTCTCTGCGGGCAACTAGAACAAAGTTCAGCATTACCTAATATATATAACTAGGTATATCCAACTAACCACATTACTTGGTCTGCTCCATTCTGGTTAACAATGTCTGAGTATTCCGCTCGATCGAGCGACAGAATCTAGCTAGCCCGGCGCACTGCACGGCTACATCCGCATCAAAAGACCGCCGTCGACGGCGAGCTCGATGCCGGTGATGTAGCTTGCCGCATCGGAAAGCAGGAAGAGCGCGGCATTGGCCATGTCCTGCGGCGTGCCGATGCGGCCGAGCGGCGCATAATTGGCAACGGCAGCGCGTTTCTCCTCGGTATCCCATCGCGCCTGCAGCGGCGTCAACGCCATGCCCGGGCAGATCGAATTGGAGCGGATGCCATCGCCCGCCAACTGCATGGCGAGCGACTTCGACAGCGCACAGACGCCGGCCTTCGATGCCTGGTAGGCATCCTGCGGGGTCGGATCGCCGCGATACCACTGGATGGTGGAGAAGTGCACCATGGCGCCGCCGCGTCCGCCGGCCCGCATATGGGGAACCACCGCCCGCGCGGTGTGGACGAAGGATTTCAGATTGATGTTGAAGACCTGGTCCCAGACATCAAGGTCCATCTCGAGGGCCGACTTGTCGCGGCCGAACCAGAGCACGCCTGCGACATTGGCGAGATAATCGATGCCGCCGCGCTTGCGGCCCGCGGCATTGATGGTCTGCTCGACAAAGGCGGCGTCGGTGAGGTCGCCCTGGGCAAAGGTGAGCCGGTCGTCATAGGCGGCAAGCGACGCCGGACGCGGCTTGACGTCGATGGCGGTGACCGAGGCGCCGGCCTCGAGCAGCGCCAGCGAGATCGCCTCGCCCATGCCGCCACCGGCGCCGGTGACGACCGCGTGCCTGCCGGTGAAATCATAAGCGATCATCCGAACCCCCTCATTTGTTTTTACAACATCAGTTTCGCTGATTTGTTGGCTCAAGCGAATTCGTCTGACTTTTCAAACGCCGGCTCCTACATAGCAGCGCGAGATGGGAATGTGACATGTCGGCAGAGACCTTAAGCGAAAATTCCGTGGCCAGCGACTTCTGGGACGGCGTGCGGCTGTCGATGCCGGTGGTTGTCGCTGCGGCGCCATTTGGGCTGCTGTTCGGCGCCATCGCCGTCGACAACGGCTTTTCCGTTCTCGAAGCTTTCTTGATGAGCGCGCTGATCTTCGGCGGCGCCAGCCAGATGGTCGGCATCGAACTGTTCGGCCAGCATGTCGCGCCATGGCTGGTCGTGCTGTCGATCTTCGCGGTGAATTTCCGTCACGTGCTTTACTCCGCCACCATCGGCCGGCGAATCGCGCACTGGCCGGTTATCAGCCAAGCACTGGGCTATTTCGTGCTCACCGATCCGCAGTTCGCGGTGGCCGAGCGCAGGGCCGAAGCCGGCGAGACCGTCGGCTTTGCCTGGTACATGGGCCTTGGCCTGCCGGTCTATGTGTTCTGGGGGATTGAAAGCGCGCTGGGTGCGGTGTTCGGCAAGCTGATCCCCGACACGCATGCCCTGGGCATCGATTTCCTGCTGCCGATCTATTTCCTCGGGCTGGTCATGGGCTTTCGCAAGCGGCCGCTGTGGCTGCCGGTGGTGATCGCCAGCGCCGCGGCGTCGATCATTGCCTACAAAACTGTGGGCTCGCCCTGGCACGTCTCCATCGGCGCCGTTGCCGGCGTGCTTCTGGCCGTCATCCTGCCGCCGCACCATAGCGGTGTGGAGGCAAAACGATGAGCGCGACCTTGTGGATCATCATTGCCGGCGCGATCGCCACCTATCTCACCCGCGTCGGCGGCCATCTGGTGATCTCGCGCTTCGACCACATCCATCCACGCGTCGAGGCTGGCTTGAACGCCGTGCCGGCGGCGGTGTTGACGACGCTGGTGGCGCCCGCCGCACTCAGCGCCGGACCGGCGGAATGGGCGGCCCTGGTCGTCGCCGCTGTGGTCTCGCTACGTGGCGGCCTGATGGCGATGTTTCTGGCAGGGGCGGTGGTGCTGATCCTAGCGCGGCAGTTTGTGGCATAGGGCGCCTGCCGGCAGAACAGTTTCGAACTGTCGGCGCCGCCCCTCATTGCCCTGCCGGGCGTTCGTCACTCGAAAAGCCAAGCAATTGGCTTTTCGTCCGCTTCGCGGACCGCTCCTCACCTCCCCGTATAGTGACGGGGAGAAAGAAGCTCATTTCAAATCTTGGCGTCGTGCGGTAGCGGCGCTGTTGCCTTCTCCAGCCAGGCCAGCGTCTCGCCGTCGAGCATCGGGCCGATCTCGGCCAGCACCCCGGCATGGTAAGTATCCAGCCAGTGCAACTCCTCGCGCGTCAGCAGGTCGGTGCGGATCAGCCTGACATCGATCGGCGCCAGTGTCAGCGTCTCGAAACCGTGCATGGCAATGTCGCCGCCTTCGACCTGTTCGGCAGGCGTAACCAGGATCAGGTTCTCGATGCGGATGCCGTAGGAGCCTTCCTTGTAATAGCCGGGCTCGTTGGACAGCATCATGCCGGCCAGCAGCTTTTCGGTGCCGGTGCGGGCGATGCGCTGCGGCCCTTCGTGCACCGCCAGATAGGAGCCGACGCCATGGCCGGTGCCGTGGGCAAAGTCGCAGCCATGCTTCCACAGCGCCATGCGCGCCACTGCGTCGATTTCCGAGCCGCGCGTGCCGGCGGGAAAGCGCAGCGTGGAAATGCCGATCATGCCTTTCAGCACCAGTGTGAAGCGCTCGCGCATCTCCTCGGTCGGCTGGCCGATCGGCACGGTGCGGGTGATGTCGGTGGTGCCGTCCTGATACTGGGCGCCGGAATCGAGCAGGAACAGCTCGCCCTTTGCCAGCTTGCGATTGGTGGCGCGCGACACACGGTAGTGCATGATGGCGCCGTTCGGCCCGGCGCCGGAAATGGTGTCGAAGGAGACATCGCGCAGCGGCATCTGCGTTTCCTCGCCGGTCTGCCGGCGCGTTTCCTCCAACTTGGTGACAACGGTTATTTCGTCGAGCGTGCCCGGCTTCTGCCGTTCCAGCCAGCACAGCAGTTTCGCCACCGCCGCCCCGTCTCGGCGGTGCGCGGCGCGGCTGCCGGCGATTTCCGCTGGGTTTTTGGTGGCGCGCGGAATGCGGGCGGGATCGGCCGCTGAAACAAATGCGCCGCCATTGTCCTCGACCAGCATTCTCAGCTTTTCCGCCGCCAGCACCGGATCGAGCGCGATCTTGGCGCCGCCATTGGCAAGGGCTGCGACCGCCGCTTCGAACTCGCCGGGTTCGTGCAAATCAGCAAGCTGGGTGAGATAGGCGGCGACCGTGCGCGAAAACTTGCGCTGGTCCATGAACAGCTGGTGCTTGCCGTCGGCGGCAAGGATCGCGAAGCCGAGCGCCAGCGGCGTGTGCGGCACGTCGCCGCCACGGATGTTGAAGGCCCAGGCGATCGAGGAGGGGTCGGTGAGCACGGCGTGCGACGCGCCCTCCTTGCCGATTACCGCCGCCAGCCGCGCCAGCTTGTCCTTGGCGAGTTCCCCGGCAAAGCCGATCGGGTGGATTTCGACCGGCGCCACGGGCCGTGCCGGCTGATCCTTCCAGATGATGTCGATCGGGTTCCTGTCGAGCGGCACCAGCGTCGCGCCGGATTGCTCGGCCGAGGTTTTCAGCGCCTTGACCTCAGCGATCGTGTGCAGCCAGGGGTCGAAGCCAAGCCTGGCGCGCTTGCCGAGATTGTCCTTGATCCAGGAGGCCGGCGGGTTGTCGACGAGACTCTCGATTGCAAAAATGTCGAGATCGACTTCGTGGCGCACTTGCAAGGTATAGCGGCCATCGACGAACATGAAGGCGCGGTCACGCTGCACAAGTGCTACGCCGGCCGAGCCGCTGAAGCCGGTCAACCATTTCAGCCGCGCCGAGCGATCGGCGACATATTCGCCCTGGTGCTCGTCGGCGCGCGGCACCAGGAAACCGTCGAGGCCATTATCCGCCAGCCATCGCCGCAGCAACGTCACGCGCGGCTTGCCGACGCTGGGGTCGCCTGCGGAATCGAAGGTCTGGAACATGGTATGCCTCCTGTATCGGGCGTGACCGTAGCGCATGACCCGGAAAACCGGAATCGATTTTCGCCAATCGCAACAGGCTCGGATTGGTCCAAAGCGCGTTGCGTCTCAGTGCTTGAGGTGGATCGTTACCCAGCCTTCGCGGTGCAAGGTCCTGACATGGCGGAAATTCTGGCCGACATAGGCCGAGATCACCGCATTGCACTGGCGCCCGAGGATGCCGGACAGCACGATCGAGCCGCCGAGGCTGATGTGCCTCGCCATCTCAGGCGCCAGCCGCATCAGCGGCCGCGCCAATATGTTGGCGACGATGAGGTCGAAAGGCGCGCGCTTGCCGAAGATCGGGTGGTGGAAGCCGGGCGCCGTCACCGTTTCGACCAGCGCCTTGACGTGGTTGAGGCGGGCGTTGGCGGCGGCGACCCTGACGGCGATCGGATCGATGTCGGTCGCCAGCACCGGAATATGCGCCAGTTTGGCGACGGCGATCGCCAGCACCGCGCTGCCGGTGCCGAGGTCGAGGGCATTCCTGGGACGTTCGCGGCGCACGACCCGTTCCAGCATTTCGAGGCAGCCGGCAGTGGTGCCGTGATGGCCGGTGCCGAAGGCAAGGCCAGCCTCGATCTCGATGGCGAGTTCGCCGCTGTGGCGCTTCCGGCGGTCATGCGCGCCATGGACGAAGAAACGTCCGGCGCGCACCGGTTTCAGTCCCTCCAGCGAGCGCGCCACCCAGTCGATATCGGGCAGAACCTCGCGCTCGATCGGCTTCGACAGGGACAGTCCGGCAAGGCTGTCCCTTAGCCGCGCCTCAACCGCGTCGACATTGCCGTCGGTGTAGAGCGAAACCTCGTAGATGTCGCGGTCTTCATCGAGTTCGAGCACGGCGATCGGCAGGCCTTCATCCTCGAAAGCCGGCTCGAGCGCGGCAAAGATGCGGTCGGCCTCGATCTTCCCAGCGATGAAGTGGAGCCTGGTCTGACCCATCAGTTGGTCTCTTGCTTGAGCATGATCTCTGGACAACACTTTTCTGTCCGAGAAAACCGGATTCCACATTTAGGGATCATGCCTAGCCTGCTGCCAGCCGCTTCAGCTTGGCAATCGCGGTATCGGCGCTTTCGCCATAGGCGATGGTGCCCGAAAACTCGCCCTTGGCATTGAGCAGCAGCGCCGAGGCGGTGTGGTCCATCGTATAATCGCCGTCGCCGGTGTCGACCTTCTTCCAGTAGATGTTGAAGGACTTCGCCATGGCGTGCACCTTGTCGGGATCGCCCGATATGCCGACGATGCGGTCGGAGAAATTGCTGACGTAAGTGTTCATCACAGGCGGCGTGTCGCGCTCTGGATCGACGGTAACGAAGTAGGCGTTGAGGTTCTTGCCGTCGTCGCCCAGCGTCTTCAGCCAGCCGGCCATTTCGAACAAAGTGGTCGGGCAGACTTCCGGGCAATGGGTGAAGCCGAAGAAGACGATGCTGGGTTTTCCCCGGAAGGCGGCTTCGGTGATTGGCGCGCCTTTCTGGTCGACCAGCGTGAATGGCGCGCCATACGGTTCGCCACCATAGTGGCCGCGATAGAAGTCAAAGGTGAGCCAGCCGATGCCCGCCGCCATCAGAACGAGAATGCCGACCAGAATTGAACGCATCATCAGGAATTGTCCGTAGCAGAAATCATCGAGCGCCGGATCGGCGCCTCTCTGCCGGCAGTCTTAGCCGGTCGCAGGGGGCAAGGCAAAGATGCCGCGTTGCCGCAACCGGGCTGGGCGCTACCTTGCAAACAGCTGGCCCTTATCCCACCTGAGACCGGCAAACTGAACCTGAGGAGGCTCCCTTGCAAAGACGGACTGGGCAGAGACGGATTGGGCAGAAACTGATCGGCGGCGCGCTGGCCGCATGCATTGCCCTTGGCGCCGGTGCCGCAGCGGCAGAGGAAGTCGGCAAGGTCGGCGTCGATTGGGTCGGCAACGACATCATCGTCGAGGCGATCAAGGATCCCAAGATCGACGGCGTGACCTGCCATGTCTCCTATTTCGACCGCAGCGTCATCGACCGGCTGCACAAGGGCAACTGGTTCGAGGATCCGTCTGATTCCTCGATCTCCTGCCGCCAGACCGGGCCGATCACCATCGGCGACATCGACATGAGCGAGGGCGGCGAAGAGGTGTTCAAGCAAGGCATCAGCCTGATCTGGAAGAAGCAGGTGGTGAACCGCATCTACGACAAGAAGAACGAGACGCTGATCTATCTCTCGCATTCGCGCCAAGTGCAGGACGGCTCGGCGAAAATGTCGGTGACGACCGTGCCGCTGTTCGGCCAGAACGTGGTGTGGACCGGCGGCAAGCCGAAATAACGATCCTCCGGGCGCAACGCGACAATTGCTTCCGCAATTGCGCGGGGGTAAATCCGCCAGATGGACCGTACCGAAAACCTCGTCCTGAAAGATCCCGAGCCGCGCATCCATTCGACCGCGGAGCTGAAAGCGTGCAAGCTTGGCCGCTATGCCTCGATCGGCGAACGGGTGGTGCTGCGCGAGGTCAATGTCGGCGATTTCTCCTATTTCGAGCGCCACGCCGAGGCGATCTACACGACGATCGGAAAATTCTGCTCGATCGCCGCCAACAGCCGCATCAATGCCTTGGAGCATCCGATCGAGCGGATCACGCAGCACAAGCTCAGCTACCGGCCGAACGAGTATTTCCGCTGGCTGGGCGTCGACGCGGCGTTCCGCGCGCGGCGGCAGGCCAAGGCGGTCGGCATCGGCAATGATGTCTGGATCGGCCATGGCGCCGTCATCATGCCCGAGATCAGCATCGGCAATGGCGCCATCATCGGCGCCAATTCGGTGGTGACGCGGGATGTGCCGGCCTACACAATCGTCGCCGGCGTACCGGCGAAGCCGTTGCGCATGCGCTTTCCCTCCGAGATCGCGGCGCGGATCGAAAGCCTTGCCTGGTGGGACTGGCCGCCGGAGAAACTCGCCAAAGCGGTTCCCGACATGCAGGCCTTGCCGATTGAGGATTTCCTCGATCGTTGGGAGCAAGAGCATTCCTGAGAGCTCGCCGCGCGTGCGCGGTTTCATCGACTGGCTGGCCGAAATCCTGGCGCCAAAATTCTGAACGGCACGTGTCGGGAAGAGTTCCGCCGGTCTGCGGCAACGCAACGGACCCCTTCCGCCATGCGGGGGTGGCGCAGCGGAAGGGGCTTGGAGACAAATCCGCCGTGAAGCGGAACGAACAGGTTTTGGCCTGCATGGTGACTAATGGCAACAAACCGATAAGGCGGCTTTTCACGGCGCTGCGCCTTTGGCGTGCATACAATTGCACCAGCGATGCCCTCTGCGACAGGGAACCGGAAGCGGCTGCCGGTTGTTTATTGTTGGAGCGATGAATGCGGCCTTGGTCAGCTCGTCGCGCTTTGAACGGTTGAGGATGTGAATGATCGAAAAGCTGTTTACCAGAATCGCCAACACCGTTTCGCACTTGGCGGGCCTGCCGCCGACTTTCATCGCCTGTTGCGCCATCGTTATCGTCTGGGCGGTAAGCGGGCCATTCTTCGGCTTCTCCGATACGTGGCAGCTCGTCATCAACACGGGAACGACGATCATCACCTTTTTGATGGTGTTCCTGATTCAGAACACCCAGAACCGCGACGGCGCCGCGGTTCAGGCCAAGCTCGACGAACTGATCCGCGTCAGCGAGGGCCACAATCATTTCATCGGCATCGAGCACCTGACCGAATCCGAGGTCGAGGAGATCAGAGACAAATGCGAGCGGGCGGCAAAACGCCATGACCACGAGCTCGCCGAACTGGCGGGCAAGAAGGCCGTCGCGCAAAAGCGCACCGCGAAAAAACGCGCGCCCGCCTGAGTCTCGGCTTTGGCTGAGTTCGACGATCAGTTTCCCATAAAGGCCGCGAAAGCGTCCTTATGGTCGGGGTGCCAGCGCGAGAGAGCAGGCCGGTTCTCGATGATGTCGCCGATCGCCCAGGCCATGCGCTTTTCATCGGTCGGCCGCATCACCTCATTGTCGGGGCACAGGATGTAGAAGTCCCCGCGCGCCAGCGAAGCCAGCATGAAGTCGACCACCTGCTCGCCGGTCCAGGCGCCAGCGGGTTTTTCGACCGCTCCTTCGGTGAGGCCGGTGAAGGTGAAGCCGGGAATGAGAAGATGCGCCGCGACCTTCGCGCCCGGCTCGTTGCGCAATGCGTGCGCCAGGCCTTCGGTGAACGTCTTCAATGCCGATTTGGATACGTTGTAGGCGAGATTGCCGGGTGGCGTGGTGATGCCTTGCTTGGAGCCGGTGTTGATGATCAGGCCCGGCTCTCCGGAGGCCAGCATGGCCGGCGCAAAGGCCTCGACGCCATGTACGACGCCCCAGAAATTGATGTCGATCAGCCGCTTCCAGGCGTCGCCGTTCTCCCACGGTTTTCCCGGATTGTTGCCGACGCCGGCATTGTTCATCAGCAGCGATACGGCGCCGAAAGCGGCATGCGTCTTTTCCGCCAGCCGGCCGAGTTCGTCGGCCTTCGAGACGTCTGTGGCGACCGCAAGCACGGCATTCTCGCCGGCGATCGCGGCGACTGCCTGGCGGGCCGCATCGAGGCGCGCGCCGCCAATGTCGGCCAGCACCAGTCTCATGCCCATAGCCGCCAGCCTTTTGGCGGCGGCAAGCCCGATGCCGCTGGCGCCCCCGGTGATGACGGCGACGTTGCCTCGGCTGAGGGCGGGCAAAGCGGATTGGATTTCGGCGTCGGAGGTCATGATCTTTTTCCTAGGGTTCGGGTGGCGCCGAACTTAGCGCGGGACGCGCATCGTGCAAGGCCGTCCCGCGTGTTCGGGTTGACCGCATCAACGGCGGCTGTGCATGCTGCGGCTGAACAGGAGACTGCCGATTGACCGACTGGGTTGCGATCCTGAAGGAGCAGACCGCCACCGGCGACCAGATGGGCCGCGAGGTGCCACAGATGCTTGCCAATCCGGACATAAGCGAAGCGCAGGTGAAGACCTTGTTTTCGGCACTCGAAAAACAGGCCGAGTTCGTCGAGAAATTGCGCATGGCGCTGGAAAAATTCGGCCATGATTTTTCGATCATCAAGGCGGCCGAGCGGCTGGAGGAGCGCTATGCCGACCTAGCCGCGTCGGTTGCCGAAAAGCTGAAGGCGATGCGCAAGTAGAGGCGTCCTACGCTACTTTTCCAGCACCCGCGAAAAACGCGTGTCCGGAACGAACCAGACGGCGGCCACCAGCACGAAGATCGCAACGCCGATCCATTGGTTGACGAAGGCAAGCGGGACGGCGGCGGCGTAGAGGGCCACCGAGATCTTGCCCTTGCGGTCATTGCCCAGCGCCTTGGCGAAGGCGGTGTCGTTGCCGTGCAAATGGTGCAGCTTGGTGGCGAGAAAGGTGTAGGCGACCGCGCACAGCACCAGGTCGATGCCATAGACGGCGACGGGGACCGGCGCGAAATGGTTCTCGCCCATGAAGGCCGTCGTTGCCGGCATCAGCGATAACCAGAACAGAAGGTTGAGGTTGGCCCACAGCACGCGGCCGTCGACCCTTTGGACGGTGTGGAACATGTTGTGCAGATTGTTCCAGTAGATGCCGACATTGATGAACGACAAGACATAGCTGAAAAAGATCGGCCACAGCGGCAGAAGCGCTGAAAAATCCTCGCCATGCGGCACTTTCAGCTCCAGCACCATGATGGTGATGATGATGGCGACCACCCCATCGGTGAATGCCTCGACTCTACCTTTTCCCATGGATTCTCCCTCTCGATGGAAAGACGTTAAGCGAGGACTTCGGGCAAGACCATCCTGACAAGGTTGTCAGGATGAAGTTCGGCGCGTGGAACGGCCATCCTTACATGGACGTTGGGGCGCAATTGGGCGTTGGGCGATTGGCCGGAGGTTGCCATGACCAGCTATGCCGAGACCACGACGCGCGACAACGGACTCGATGGCCGGCCCGCGATGGCCGCGGTTGCCGCCATGATCGCCGCGCTGTTCGCCGGCAGCACGGTGCTGACGCCGCTTTACGTCATCTACAAGCAGGCCTTCGGTTTCTCGCAGATCACGCTGACGCTGGTCTACGCCGTCTATGTCGTCGGCAATCTCGGCGCATTGCTGATGTTTGGGCGCTTGTCCGACGGCATTGGCCGCCGTCCTGCGGCGCTGGCGTCGATGGCCATAGCGGTGGTCAGCGCGGTGGTGTTCCTGCTGGCCGAGAATGTCGCATGGCTCGATGTCGCCCGCATATTGAGCGGCCTTGGCATCGGCGTCGGCGCGGGAACCGGCACGGCCTGGCTTGCCGAATTGATCGAAGGTAAGGACAAATCGCGCGCGGCAATCATCGCCACCAGCACCAACTTCGTTGGCCTTGGCCTCGGCGCGCTGGCATCGGGCCTGCTCGCCGAATATGCGCCCTGGCCGTTGAGACTAACGTTTGCGGTCTATCTTGCCTTGCTGGTGGTGGTGACGCTGCTGATCTGGCGTACCCGCGAAACCGTGTCCCGGCCGGGCAGGCTGACCGACGTTTCGTTGCGGCCACGGCTATCGGTGCCGAGCGATATCCGCGCTGCCTTCGTGGCGCCGGCGGTCACCGGTTTCGGCGCCATGGCGCTGGTCGGCTTCTATGCAGCCCTGGCGCCGAGCATCCTGGCGCAGCAACTGCATGTGGCCAACCATGCCGAGGCCGGCGCGCTGTTCTTTGAACTGTCGATCGTTGCGGCCGCGACCATTCTGGCCACGACCCGACTGTCCAGCCGCGCCGGCATGCTGGCCGCGCTGGCGCTGATGATCCCGGCCGTAGGGCTGATGGTTGCTGCTCAGTTTTTCGCGTCGATGTCCCTGATGGTTGCCGCCACCGCTGTGTGCGGCGTGGCGGCGGCGCTCGGCTATCGCGGCGGCCTGCAGGTGGTGAACCAGATCGCACCTGCCGAGCGTCGCGCCGAATTGGTGTCGGCGTTCTTCATCTGCTGCTTCTGCGGCAATGCGCTGCCGGTGATCGGCATTGGGCTGCTGTCGAGTTGGACCACTCCGACGACGGCAAGCCTGGCGTTCGCCGGCATGATCACGCTGTTCTCTGTCGTAGCGCTGGGGTTCGGCGTCAAATACGCGCGCTGAGCCTCACCCGTTTGGCGTCTCGGGCGCCATGTTTGCCCGTCCGCGCGGGATGCCGAGGCCGGTGTCGGGCGGCTCGCCGGCGGCCGGCCGGTCCTCGATCATGTGCATGGTGCGCCAGCGGCCGAAGCGATAATAGGCGGCGGCCAGCACCAGCGAGGTGATCGATCCCGCCGGAAAACTCCACCACAGCGCTTCCTCGCCGATGTAGGTCCTGAAGAAGTAGGCAAAGCCGGTACGCACGACCAGCACGGAAATCACCAGAATGATCAGCGGCGGCATCACGGCACCGGTGGCGCGCACGGTGGCGAACAGCACGATGGTGACGCCGAACAGGATGAACGACCAGGACGCCACCTTGTTGATGTGGGCTGCAATGTCGATTGCGGTGCTGTCGCCGCTGAGGAACAGGCCGAGCACCGGCCTGTCGAAGAAGAACAGCAGCGCCACCAGGGCGCCGGTGAGCACCAGGTTGAAGCCGACGCCGGACGCCGCGATGCGACCGATGCGGTCCCAGCGCCCGGCGCCGACATTCTGGGCCGCCATCGACGAGACTGCGGCTCCGATCGCCAGTGCAGGCATCTGGATATAGGTCCACAGCTGCGCCGCGATGCCGTAGGCGGCGGCGACCTGCGAGCCGTAGGAGTTGACGATGCCCATGACGGTCAGCGCCGCCGCCGAAATGACGATCATCTGCAGGCCCATCGGCACGCCCTTGAAGACGACGATCCTGAGCAGCGCCGGATCCGGCCGCAGCAGAGCGAGGTTGGCGCCGGCGAGCCGCAGCGGATGCTTTCTGGCATAAAGCACGACGAGGATGGCGATCACGCTCACTGTCTGGCCGATCAGCGTCGAGGTGGCGGAGCCGGCGATGCCGAGCTCGGGGAAGGGGCCGATGCCGCGAATGAGCAGCGGATTGAGGATGATGTCGAGCACGACGGCGAGCGCCATGAAGAAGAATGGCGTGCGCGAATCACCCGCACCGCGCAGCACCGTCATCACGAAGGACAGAAGATTCATCATCGGCACGGCGACGAAGATGATACGCAGATAGGAGCGCGCCAGCGGCAGCGCATCGGGCGGGGTGCCCAGTGTGTTGAGGATGGCGTCGACCCAGATCCAGCCGCAGACGGCGAAGATAGCCGAGACGAGGAAGAAGAAGCTGGCGCTGGTGCCGACGATGCGCCGCGCCTCGGGCAGGTCGCGGGCGCCGACCGATTGCGCCACCAGGATGGTCGCGGCCATGCCGATCCCGAACACGGTGCCGAGAATCAGGAACAGCACCAGATTGGCGTTTGAGGTCGCCGTCAGCGCCGATTCACCGAGGAAGCGGCCGACCCAGACGGCGTTGATCGAACCGTTGAGCGACTGCAGCACATTGGAACCGAGCACCGGAAGCGCGAACAACAGCAGCGTGCGAGGGATTGGGCCGCTGGTGAGATCGCCGGTGCGCCGGCGCGGTGGTATTTTTTCGTCCATGGGCTGTTCGGCGAAGGTTCATCTCAAAGTCCGCCCGGCAATGATCGCCGATTTAACGGACAAGGTCGATGCGGCATCGGAACATCACGCTTAACGCGGCTGAGGCGATCAGGTTCTCAAAGCTTGCGTAATGGGCTATGGGTCATCGCCGCGAGGGGCCGCAAACCGGGGGGATCATGTCCGACAATCCATTATTTTCCGAGCGCCTGAATAGGCGCGCGTTTCTGGGAGCATCCGCTTTGGGTGCCGCTGCCATGGCACTTTCGGCCTGCACAACCACTGATGTGGCAGTACCGCCGACGCCGGCGCCGGCACCCGCACCCGAGCCCGCTTTCGGCGATGCCGCCACCATGTATTCGGCGCGCGTCGATGAGGGCTTTTCATTGCCGGCAATCCCCGTCGCCAAGCTCGATCCGAAATTCGTGCGCCAGATCGTGGACGATCCGACCGGCGAAAAACCCGGCACGATCGTCGTCGATACATCCGAGCATTTTCTCTATCTGGTGCGCGACGGCGGCAAGGCAATGCGCTATGGCGTCAGCCTCGGCAAGGCCGGGTTTGGCTGGACCGGCAGCGCCGTGATCCAGGCGCGCAAGAAATGGCCGGTGTGGACGCCGCCGCCCGAAATGATCCAGCGCCGGCCGGAACTGGCGAAATACAAGGACGGCATGCCGCCCGGACCGCAGAGCCCGCTCGGTGCGCGCGCGCTCTATCTGTTCCGCGACGGCAAGGACACGATGTACCGGCTGCACGGCACGCCGGAATGGGATTCCATCGGCAAGAACGCGTCGTCAGGCTGCGTGCGCTTCATGAACCAGGACATCATCGACCTCTACAGCCGGGTCAACGGCGTAGCCCAGGTCTATGTGCGCCCGAACCTGTCGGCCGCGGGCAAGATCATGGCTGTGTCAAGCCGGACCGCCGAGCCGATCGATGCCGGCGTGCCAAGGGATGCGGAGATTTTGAAATAGGTGCCTTCACGGCATCGCTGATCGCCGACAAACGGTTAGAGGCGGACGCGCCGGGCGCGTCCGCCTCTCCGTATACGGCTACTTCTTGGCGAGGCCCGGAAGCGTGACCTGATAGACCAGGAACATGGTATCGACATCGGCGCCGTCTTCGGCCTTGTAGGGCGCGCCGACCTGAAAACCGTCCTCGGTGAGAAAGTCGTTATCGTTGCCGACGAACAGGAAATAGTCGTCGGGCAGCGCCGGATCGAGCACGCTGACCACCGACATTGCTTCCCACTTCTCCGACAGATTGTTCTTGTCGTTGGGCTTGCCGTCATGCAGGCCGAAACGGCCGAGTTCCTTGTTGTCGTTGATGTCGATGAACGGCGTCAGCTTGGCCGGCGTCACCGAGGGGTCGAGCACGCCCTTGGGCGCCAGCGGCTTGTCGGCGGCATCGAAGGCGCCGCCGGCAATGTCGGTGGCGCCAGAGACGTCGACGACGAAAATCTGGCGCAGCAGCGAAGTATCGCCCTTCACCCCCTGGCCGTTTCCGCTGTCGCGCGCCAGCATCAGGAAGGTCTTGTCGGACAGCGCCACGATTTCGCTCTGCGCGGCGACCTTGGTCTTGTCCTTGGCGTCCTTGAACACCGGCAGCGGCACGGCATATTCATGCACCAGCTTGAGATGGGCCGGGTCGGAGGCGTCGTAGACCAGCGCGCGGGTGTTCTGGCGCGTCGCGGGCGAATCGCCGCCATCCTGGCGGGGCGCCGACTGCAGCACAGTGATCAGCGACTTGCCGTCCGGCGTCAGCGCCATGCCTTCGAGGCCTTGATTGTTCTGGCGGCCGGTTTCGGGATCCTTCGGATCGGGTTCGGCTGCACCGGGGCCCGGATTGTCGGAGGCGAAGTTCGGCGCGCCCTTGCGCATCGGCACCAAAGCGGCGGGCGGCTGCGTTGCCGACAAAAGATGGCCGTCGGCCGAGAAGCGGTAGATGTTGGGGCCGTATTCGTCAGAGATGAACATGGTGCCGTCGGGCAGCCGCGCGATCGCCTCATTGTCGAGCGCCAGCTTGCCATTGGCCTCGGGCAGGATCGGCAGGTCGCCATTGGCCGCGCGCACGCCGTTGAGCGGATCGAGGCCGGTGGCGTCAGCGCCCTTGTCGTCGGTGAGGAGCAGGGAATCGGCAAGCGTCGCCTTGACGCCTGTCTGTTCCTGGCCGGAGGTGGGCGTGGCGCCCAGTGCGGTCGGCGTGAACTCGATGCGAATAGTGTTGAGGCGCGGCCGGTAATCGGTGGTGCCGACGACATTGTAGCCACGGTCCGGCAGCAACCAGAGCGAGCCCTTGTAGCCGTCCGCGCCACGGGTCCAGCTTGCGGCGTCGATGGACATGCCGGAGCCGGAGCCGAAGGTCTCGCCGAACTTGTCCTTCTGATCGGCCGGGATGCGGCCGACGCCGACCAGGCCCTTGTTGACGAAGCCGCCAACGGTGGCGGTGCTGTCGGCAAGGGCAGGGGTCAGGGCGGTAAACAGCGCCAGCGCGGCGCCGAGCGACACGGTTCGGTGCGAGATTTTCATGGAGATCCTTTTTGTGACAAGCCTTGAGCGGCGCAAAGGGGCCACCGCATCGCATCGACGATGTCGCCCTCTCGCAAAGCGGTCTAGGACGCGAACATGATACTTGCGTGACAGAGAGGGCCTCTTCCTTCTCCCTTGTAGAGAGGGAAGAGCGCAATGATCAATCGCTGTCGCGGGCGATCAGTTCCAGCGGCCAGACTTCGCGGATGATGCGCGGACCTTCCGGGCCGGCAAAGGCGGGAAGCGAGGCCAGCAGCATTTCGGCCAGCCGCCGGCCCATCGGCTCCAGCGACGGACGGAAGGCGGTCAGCGCCGGCGAGAAATAACGGCAGAGCGGCGTGTCGACGATGACGATCACCGCGATGTCGTGGCCGGGCCTGATGCCCATCTCGGCCAGTGCCTTGCAGCCGCCGAGCGCCATTGCGTCATTGTTGAAGATGATGGCTGTGGGCCGGTCCTTGGAGAGCATCACGCGCGGCGTCACCTGGTAGCCTCCGGCCTCGTTGATGAAGCCGTCGGCGATCAGGCCGGGGTCGACTTCGATGCCATGCCGCCCCAGCGCCTTGCGGTAGCCGTCGAGGAACAGGTAGCCGAAGTTGAGATCCAGCGAAGGGCGGATGGCGGCAATGCGGCGGTGGCCGCGCGCGACCAGCCGGTCGACGGCTTCATCACCCGCCCTCTCGAAATCGATATCGAGCGAAGGATAGGTGTCGTCGCCGGATTGACTTCGGCCAAGCGTGGCGAAGGGAAAGCCAGCCTTGCTGAGATAGTCGATCCGATCGTCTTCCCGCCGTGTATTGGCCAACACGACCGCGTCGGCTCGGCGCGTCTCAACCACGCGGCGCAGCCTCTCCTGCTGATATTGGCCGGGCTCGCCCATGACGACCATCAGATCCAGGTCATCCTCGGCCAGTCGGCCCTGCAGACCGATCAGGAACGGGATGAAGAAGGGTTCGCCATATTGCTGGTCGCCCGGATGCGGCTGCAGCATGAAGGCGATCGAATGGGTGGTGCCTTGCCGCAGACTGCGGCCGGACTGGTTGGGCGAATAGTTCAATTGCTTGGCGGCGGCGAGCACGCGCTGGCGGGTGTCGGCATTGACGTCGGCGCGGCCGTTCAGCGCCCGCGACACGGTGCCGATCGAAATGTTCAGGTGACGCGCAAGGTCATGGATGCTGGACGCCAAGGACAGTTCTCCCCCTGTCTTGGCTAGCACCGGCTGCCGCCCAGGCCAAGGCTTCGGGATGATTTTCGCTGGCAGCCGATTGACATTCTACGCCATCGGGTGTGTTCTCGTAAACGTTTACGGAGAAACGTTTACGGTGGTGCCGGAAATGCCGTGACATTCGGTCTGGAGGGACCGGACGGGAGGAATGCCGGATGATGAATGCCGTCCTCGTCGGCTGTGGTGCGATGAGCAAGGCCTGGCTCGATGCCGCGAGGCAGATCGACGGGCTGGCCATTGTCGGCTTGGTCGATCTCGACGCAGAACGGGCGAAGGCGAGGGCGCGCGAATACGGGCTCGACGGCGCGGTAATCGGCACCAGCCTCGACGCGGTGCTCGACCAGACCAGGCCCGACGCGGTGTTCGATGTCGTGGTTCCAGCCGCCCGGCGTGATGTCGCCTTTGCCGCCTTTGCCCATAATTGCCATCTGCTGACGGAAAAGCCGCTGGCCGATACTCCGGAAAATGCGCGCGCCATCGTCGATGCGGCACGTAACGCGGGGCGTATCCATGCGGTCGTGCAGAACCGCCGCTACGTCGCCAATGTCCGGCGCATCAGGCGCTTTCTCGACTCCGGCGCCATCGGCAAGCCAACCAGCATCCATGCCGATTTCTTCGTCGCGCCGCATTTCGGCGGCTTTCGCGAGGAGATGGCGCATGTGCTTTTGCTCGACATGGCGATCCACACATTCGACGCCGCCCGCTACATGGTCGCAGGCGATCCCGCCGGCGTCTTTTGCCAGGAATGGGAGCCGGCGAATTCCTGGTACCGGCAGGGATCGTCGGCCAGCGCTATCTTCGATCTCGGCGGCGGCAAGGTGTTCACCTATGCAGGCTCTTGGTGCGCGGCGGGCTTCCGCACCAGCTGGGAGAGCACGTGGCGCATCGTCGCCGAGCACGGCAGCCTGGTCTGGGACGGCGAGGACGGACTGAAGGCCGAAGTTGTGTTGTCGGTCCGCGACGGCCTGTTCGACCTGACCCAGCCCATCACAGTACCGCCGCTCGATTCCGCCGACCGCGTCGGCGGTCATCTCGGCATCATCAAGGATTTCATCCACGCCATCGAGACCGGCAGCGAGCCGGAAACCCGTGGCAGCGACAACATCAAAAGCCTGGCCATGGTTTTTGGCGCCATCGAAAGCGCCGAGACCGGACGGCGCGTCGCAATCACACAGGAAGCATCATGATGCCAAACCCGCTTCTCGACATCCGCATCGGCACCATGGTGCGGGCCAATCTCGAAGACCCGGCCGCCTACATCAAAGAGATTCTGCCGCTCGGCTTCGAGAGCATCCAGCCCTTCTTCTGGCAGACGCTGGGCGGCAAGGATTTGGCGCGGCTCGCCGGTGAGATTGGCGAGGCGATCGGCGATGCCGATGTCGCCGTGTCGTCGATCGGCGTGTTCGGCAATCCGCTGGAGGATGGCGAGGTCGATCGCGGCGTGCTCGCGGCCTGGGAAACCGTCATCGACAATGCGCATCTGTTCGGCGCTTCGATCGTCAGCGGCTTCACCGGACGTCTGCGTGGCAAGAAGCTGACAGACAGCCTGCCGCGCTTCCGAGAGGTTTGGGGTCCGCTGGCCAGGCGCGCCGCAGACAAGGGCGTGCGCATCGCCTTCGAAAATTGCGCCATGGATGGCAACTGGGCGGCCGGCGACTGGAACATCGCCCACAATCCCGATGCCTGGGAGTTGATGTTCAACGAATTGCCCGACGACAATCTCGGCCTCGAATGGGAGCCCTGCCACCAGCTTGTCTACCTCATCGACCCGATGCCGCAGATCCGCAAATGGGCGCCGCGCATTTTCCATGTCCACGGCAAGGACGCGACGGTGCGCTGGGATGTGATCCGCGAGCACGGCGTGTTCGGCAAGCTGCCCTTCGTGCAGATGCGCACGCCCGGGTTTGGCGACAGCGACTGGACGCGGGTGATCAGCGAATTGCGGCTGGCCGGTTACAAGGGCGCCATCGACATCGAGGGCTGGCACGACCCGGTCTATCGCGGCGACCTCGAAATCACAGGCCAGGTGCGCGGGCTGGAATACCTCAAGCAATGCCGGGGAGGAGCGACCTACCTGCCGAACCCGGCGTGACCGAGGGCCGGTGGGAGGAGCCGGCCTGACAGATTGCCAAGCACTGCCGACAAGCACTGCCGACAGGCGAACGACGAAACCCCTCGGCTCACCGAGGACAAAAGGGAGGAACGTGCATGAGCATCGCAATGAGAACGACACTTCTGCGCTCGACCGTCGTGGCCGCCGCCACGGCGCTGTGCGCTGCCATCTCCACTCTGCCGGCGCAGGCGCTCGACGCCCAGTGGTGCAAGGATGTCCACATCCGCTTTTTCGTCGGCGGCGCCGAGGGCGACGCTTTCGGCACCATCGTCTACAATGGCGCCAAGCAGGCGGCGTCCGATCTCGGGCCGAAGGTCGACTACATCTTCTCGCAGTGGGACGTCGAGAAGATGGTGCAGCAATTGCGTGAGGCCGTCGCCGTGAAGCCAAACGGCATTGCCATGATGGGCCATCCGGGCGACGCCGCGATCATGCCGCTGGCCGAACAGGCGCATAAGGACGGCATCAAGATGATGTACCAGAACGTGCCGGTGCCGAAGGTGGTGGACGCGTTCGGCGGCGGCTATGTCGGCGCCCAGCAGGAGCAGCAGGGCCGCGCGCTCGGCACTGAGGCGTTCAAGCTCGGGAAGCTCAAGTCCGGCGACAAGGCGATCATGATCGGTCCGTTCGAGAACGAGGCCCGCGGCGCGCGCGAGCGCGGCACGGTGGCAGCACTCAAGGAAGCCGGCGTCGAGGTCATCCAGCTGTCGTCGCCGCCGAGCGGCGAATGGGCGTCCGACCCCAATCTGGCGATACCGGTGATCACCGCGGCCCTGCTCAACAATCCCGACGTCAAGGCGGTCGGCTATCCCGGCGGCCAGATGCTGGGCAACGTCGCCACCTACATGCAGGCGGCAGGACGCAAGCCCGGCGACATCTTCAACTTCGGCTTCGATACCAGCCCGCAGATCGTCGAGGCGTTCAAGGGCGGCTGGGTGCAGCTGACGGCTGATCAGCAGCCGTTTCTGCAAGGCTATCTGCCGATCCTCAGCCTTTGCCAGCAGGTGGTGCTGGGCCTGGCGCCGATGAATGTCGACACCGGGGCGGGCTTCGTCACGCCGCAGAATTACGAGATCGTCGCCGAGCTCGCCAAGCAGGCGCTGCGCTGACCTCCCAAACTGCCGGCTGGGCGCAAGCCCGGCCGGCAGGACCGCCGGCACCAGGCCGGGATGATACCACAGGAGCGAGGATCGCCATGGCCGAACGCATCATCGAACTGCGCGACATCAGCAAATCCTATGGCCAGGTCTATGCGCTGGGCGGGGTCAATCTCTCGGTCGACCGCGGCGAGGTGGTTGGCCTGATCGGCGACAATGGCGCCGGCAAATCGACGCTGATCAAGATCCTGTCCGGCGTCGTCAAGCCGACCAGCGGCGAGATCCTGGTGCGCGGCAAGCCGGTGACCGGCTGGAGTGCGGCACGCTCGCGCGACGCCGGCATCGAGACGGTCTTCCAGGATCGGGCGCTGGCCGTGCAGCAGACCATTGTGCGCAACATCTTCATGGGCCGCGAACTCACCGGCTTCATGGGCTTTCTGAAGGTCAATAAAGAGATAGAGGAGGCGAGCCGGCTGATGCGCGAGATCGGCTTCACCTCGAAGGTGTTCACGCCGCACTCGATCGTCGGCCAGCTCTCGGGCGGCGAGCGCCAGGGCGTGGCGATCGCGCGCGCCATCTACAAGCAGGCCGAGCTGATCATCCTTGACGAGCCGACGACGGCGCTGTCGCTGACCGAGACCGCCAAGGTCTTCCATTTCGTGCGCCAGGTGCGGGCGAGCGGCCGTTCGATCCTGTTCATCGGCCACAACATCCACCATGTCTTCGACATCGCCGACCGCTTCGTGGTGATTGACCGCGGCAAGGTGGCGCTGACCGCCGATCGCACCGAGGTCAAGTCGGCCGAAGAGCTGATCAATTTCATGGAAGACGTTGCGCATCCCGGAGGATTGCCGGGGCTGCACGAGGCCGGCGACGCGGAGAGGGCAGCACGATGAGCAAGACCATGGAACCCGATCTGCAGAGCCCGCTCGGCGGCAAGGCGGCCCGGCCTGAGTGGAAGCACCCGTCCGACCATTGGCTGCGCGGTTTCGTCATCGACAACCGCGCAGCGCTCGGCACGCTCGCCGTGTTCATCATCATGATGGCGGCGTTCCTGATCGCCAACCCGACCGTGTTCACCACCTGGTATCTCTACAGATCCGTGCTGACCACGCTGCCGGTTGCCCTGTTCGTGGTGGTGCCGCTGGTCTTCGTCGTCACCTGCGGCGAGATCGACCTGTCGTTTCCCGCAACCATGGGCTTTGCCTCCTGGGTGTTCGCGCTGGTGGTGCAGGCCGGCTACGATCCGTTTCTCGGCATCGCAGCGGCGATTCTCACCGGCACGCTGCTCGGCTTTCTCGTCGGATCCCTGGTCGTTTATGGCGGGCTGTCGTCGCTGATCGCCACCCTCGGCATGAATTTCCTGCTGCGGGGACTGATCCAGATCATCAACGAGGGCAGATCGACGGCATTGACCGGTCTCAGCGACAGCTGGGCGTACACCATCTTCTCCGGTCAGGTGTGGGGTTTTCCGGTACAGGTCTTATGGGCACTCGCCTTCGTCATTTTTTCGGCAATGCTCTACAACCGGCACCGCTTCGGCGCGCAGGTGAGGGTCGTCGGCGACAACCCCGACAGCGCCCAGCAAATGGGCATCGACGTCAAGCGTGTGCGGGTGAAAGTGTTCATCTTCACCGGCATCGGGGCCGCGATCGCCGGCACGTTTTCGGTGATGATCAACTTCACCTGGTGGCCGACCGCGGGCGACGGCTATCTCTTGCCGGTGCTGGCTTCGGTGTTCGTCGGCGGCACGCCGACCTGGGGCGGCATCGGTACGGTTGCCGGTGGAGCGATCGGCGCGGTCACCGTGTCGTTCATCCAGACCGGCGTCGTGGCGGCGGGCCTGAGCGGCTTCTACGTCCAGTTCTTCAACGGGCTGATCATCATCCTGTCGCTGCTGGGGCACAAGTGGAACCAGGCGCGGTACAGGTGAGGGGCGGGCTAAATTGACGGGGACGCTCATGTTGCGGACCGCATGCCCCGACGACTGGGCAGACGCCCGTCGCTTCGTCATTCTAAGGCGGAGCAGGAGCGAAGCTCCGTCGCGTAGACCCTGGAATCCATTCCGCGACCTTGGCGTGCAGCTGCGCAGGATTCCGCACCGTGGCAACGCGTTGAAGACGCGGGATGGATCCTCGGGTCTACGCTGCGTCGCTACGCTCCTTGCTCCGCCCGTGGATGACGAGGCGGGGAGGGCTCCGCCAGACTACAACAATGTGGTCGCTTGTAGGACAACAGGACAAGCGGGCGCTCACACCGCCGCCACAAACCCGTCCAGCACGCGTTTCTGGCCGGCCTTGTCGAAGTCGATGGTCAGCTTGTTGCCTTCGATGTTGGAGATGTTGCCGTTGCCGAATTTCTGGTGGAAGACGCGGTCGCCGACGCTGAAGGGCGACGGCGTGTCGGCGACGGATTTGGCGACCAGTTCGCCGTCAATGGTGCGGCCTTTGACGCTGGTTCGGCCGGCGCCGTAGCCGGAGTCGGTCTCGCCATAGCCGATGCGCTCGACCTGGTGGCCGGAGCGCGAGCCCCAGTTGCGGTCGGTCGCCTCGGTGCGGTTGGCCTGCGCGCGCTGCCAGCCGGGCGTCGCATAGGTGTTGGAGAAGGCGCCGGATTTTTCCGCGCCGACATTGTCGAAGCGCGAGGCGCCGTAGGGGTTCTGCCGCCCTGCGCCCTGGCCGCCACGGCCCGACGCGAACGAACCGCCGCCATAGGAATTGCCGTAGCCGCCATAGGAGTTGCCGCTTTCGGCGACCTCGACATGGGCTTCCGGCAGTTCGTCCAGAAAGCGCGACGGGATGGTCGACTGCCACAGGCCGTGGATGCGGCGGTTGGAGACGAACCACAGATGCAGGTTCTTCTTGGCCCGGGTCAGGCCGACATAGGCGAGACGGCGCTCTTCCTCCAGGCCGGAGCGGCCGCCTTCGTCCAGCGCGCGTTGGTGCGGGAACAGGCCTTCCTCCCAGCCGGGGAGGAACACGGTCTCGAATTCGAGGCCCTTGGCCGAATGCAGCGTCATGATGTTGACGGCGTCAAGCTCGGCGTTCTGCTCGGCGTCCATGACCAGGGCGACATGTTCGAGGAAGGAGCGCAGCGATTCATACTCCTCCATGGAGCGGATAAGCTCTTTCAGGTTTTCCAGCCGGCCCGGCGCCTCGACCGAGCGGTCGTTCTTCCACATGTCGGTGTAGCCGCTCTCCTCCAGAATGGTCTCGGCGAGTTCGGTGTGCGGCGTGGTTTCCAGCGCCTTCTGCCAGCGCTCGAAATTGGCCGCCACTTCGCGCAAGGCCGCGCGGGGCTTGGGCTTCAGCTCGTCGCTTTCTGCGAGCTTGGCGGCTGCCTCCAGCATCGGGATGCGCAAGCTCCGCGCCGTGTCGTGGATCTGGCGGATGGTGGCTTCACCCAGGCCGCGCTTGGGGACATTGACGATGCGCTCGAAGGCGAGGTCGTCGGCGCCCTGCGCGACGACGCGGAAGAAGGCCAGTGCATCGCGGATTTCCATGCGCTCATAGAAGCGCGGGCCGCCGATGACGCGGTAGTTGAGGCCGAGCGTGACGAAGCGATCCTCGAATTCGCGCATCTGGAAGGAGGCGCGGACCAGGATGGCCATATCATTGAGCTTGTGCTTGGCACGCTGGTAGGTCTCGATGGTCTCGCCGACGGCGCGCGCCTCCTCCTCGGAATCCCAGGCGGCGTGGACATGCACCTTCTCGTCGTCCTCGGCGACCTTCTCGGTGAACAGCGTCTTGCCGAAGCGGCCCTCATTGTGGGCGATGAGGTGCGAGGCAGTGCCGAGGATGTGCGCGGTCGAGCGATAATTGCGCTCCAGACGGATGATGGTGGCGCCGGGAAAATCCTTGTCGAAGCGCAGGATGTTGTCGACCTCGGCGCCACGCCAGCCATAGATCGATTGGTCGTCGTCGCCGACGCAGCAAATATTCACGCTCACGGGCTGTTCCGCGCCTGCCGGCGCGGGCCCTCGCAACGGCTCGGACGCCCGGTCGGGCATGCGGCCTTTGGCCGAGCGCGCTTTACCCTCCCCTGGATGGGGAGGGTCGCCGCGAAGCGGCGGGGAGGGGTGACTGGCGCCGGCGCTGCCACCCCCACTCGCGCCGCTACGCGGCGCGACCTCCCCCATCGAGGGGGAGGTAGGTCTTTGCGCCAGCAGCCGCAGCCACATGTATTGCGCGGTGTTGGTGTCCTGGTACTCGTCGACGAGGATGTATTTGAAGCGCTTGTGGTAGTCCTTCAGCACGTCCGGATTGGCGCGGAAGATGCGGATCGGGTGGCAGAGCAGATCGCCGAAGTCGCAGGCGTTCAGCGTCTTCAGCCGCTCCTGATAGGCCTTGTAGAGTTCCCGGCCCTTGCCGTTGGCGAAGCTGCGCGCGTCGCCCTCGGCAATGTCGGCGGGGCCTTGGCCCTTGTTCTTCCAGCCGTCGATCATCTGCGCGAACTGCTTGGCCGGCCAGCGCTTGTCGTCGAGGCCTTCGGCCTGGATCAGCTGCTTGATCAGCCGTACGACATCGTCGGTGTCGAGGATGGTGAAATCGGATTTGAGCCCGGCCAGCTCAGCGTGGCGGCGCAAGAGCTTGACGCCGATGGAGTGGAAGGTGCCGAGCCACGGCATGCCCTCGACGGCTTCGCCGACGAGATGGCCGATGCGCTGCTTCATCTCGCGCGCGGCCTTGTTGGTGAAGGTCACCGCCAGGATCTGCGAGGGGAAAGCCCTGCCGGTGGCCAGGATATGGGCGATGCGGGTGGTCAGCACGCGGGTCTTGCCGGTGCCGGCGCCGGCCAGCACCAGGACCGGGCCTTCGGTGGTTTCCACCGCCAGCCGCTGCTCGGGGTTGAGGCCGTTGAGATAATCGGGCGCGCTGTTGGGGCCGCTGCGGGCCGCCATGGCGCGCGCAGCTATGCCCGACGGGGCTGCGGGCCGCGCATTGGGTTCGTCAAAAAAGGGCATGTCTTCCGCAAAGCCGGACATCTCCCCCGAATGTAGTGATTCGGGAGCGAAAGACCAGAAGTGTCTACGTTTTGTTCTGGTTTGAAAGTGAGATTCTGGGGCGCAGTGCGAATTTCATCGTCCCGACGCCCGACAATGTCGTGGAGGTGCTGCAGCGTGGGAGCGGAATGAAGTCGAGCGTTTGCTCTCGCCTTATGCTGGCAGGGCCAGCTTGACACACGCGGCCTGGGGGAGAAAGCTGGCGACAGGGCAGGGGCGGCTGCCCGTGAGGCGCTGCAAAGCGCATCAGTCGAAGGAGTATCGTCTTGGCTGTCGTCATCACCTCCCTCATCCTGTTCCTCATCGGCCTCGCACTTGGCGGCGGCGGCGTCTGGCTCGCGATGCTGGGCGGCAGCTGGTACTATGTCGTCACCGGTCTCGCCTTCCTCATCGCCGCATGGCTGCTCTTCCGGCGCAAATCGACGGCGCTCTGGCTCTACGCGGCGATCGTGCTCGGCACGCTGGCCTGGGCGGTGTGGGAAATCGGCTTCGACTGGTGGGAACTCGGACCGCGCGGCGGCATCATCGTGCTTCTGGCGCTGTGGCTGCTGACGCCTTGGGCAAGGCGGGGCCTGATCGGCCCCGACGCGCGCGCGCCGCTCATTCTGGCCGTGCTCGCATCGCTCGCCGTCGCCGGTTATTCGATGACGGCCGATCCCAAGGACATCGCCGGCGACCTCAGCGCCGACAAGGTGACGCCGACTGCCGATCTCGGCGGCAATGTGCCTCCGGGCGAATGGCATTTCTACGGCCGTACGCAATTTGGCCAGCGCTATTCGCCGCTCGACCAGATCACGCCCGACAATGTCGCCAAATTGCAGCCGGCCTGGATCTACCAGACCGGCGACGTGAAAGGGCCGGACGATGTCGGCGAAACCACCTACCAGGTGACGCCGCTGAAGGTGGGCGATGCGCTCTATATCTGCACGCCGCACAATTTCGCCATCGCCATCGATGCCGCCACCGGCAAGGAGAAATGGCGTTTCGATCCCAAGATCAAGCTCGACAAGGACCGCCAGCACCAGACCTGCCGCGGCGTGTCCTATTATGCCGATGCCAAGATCGCCGCCGGCCAGCCTTGCGCGACGCGCGTCTATCTGCCGACCTCGGATGCGCGGCTGATCGCGCTCGACGCCGCCAACGGCCAGGTCTGCCCGTCCTTCGCCGAAGCCGGCACGCTCAATTTGTTGACCAACATGCCGTATCCGAAGTCGGGCTATTATTACTCGACCTCGGCGCCGCTGATTGCGGGCGGCAAGATCATCATCGGCGGCGCGGTCAACGACAATTATTCGACGCAAGAGCCGTCCGGCGTCATCCGGGCCTTCGACGTCGACACCGGCGCCCTGGTGTGGAACTGGGATTCCGGCAATCCGGACCAGACAACGCCGCTGGCGGCAGGCCAGACCTACACCCACAACTCGCCCAACATGTGGTCGACGGCAAGCGCCGACGAGAAGCTCGGCCTGCTCTATGTGCCGCTCGGCAACCAGACGCCGGACCAGCTCGGGATGGGCCGCAGCGCCAATGTCGAGAAGTTTTCCTCCTCGATCACCGCGCTCGATCTGGCCACCGGACAAGTGCGCTGGGTGCGGCAGACCGTGCATCACGACCTCTGGGACATGGATGTGCCGGCACAGCCGACCCTGGTCGACATCACCACCGCTGCCGGCGTCGTTCCGGGCCTGGTTGGACCGACCAAGCAGGGCGACCTCTACGTGCTCGACCGGCGCAGCGGCGAGCCGATCATCCCGATCAAGGAAGTGCCGGCGCCGGGCGGCGCTGTCGAGGGCGATCACACGTCGCCGACGCAGCCGGTCTCGGATCTCTCCTTCAATCCGAGGCCGCTGACCGGCGCCGACATGTGGGGCATCACCATGTTCGACCAGCTGGCCTGCCGGATCGAATTCCAGGGCCTGCGCTACGAGGGCCGCTACACCCCGCCATCGGTGCAGGGGTCGCTGGTCTATCCCGGTAATTTCGGCACATTCAACTGGGGCGGCGTCGCCGTCGATCCGGTGCGGCAGGTGATGTTCGGCATGCCGACCTATCTGGCGTTCAAATCGCAGCTCATTCCGCGCGACCAGGTGCCGCCGCCGGATGAGGGGCGCGGCAGCGAGCAGGGGCTGAACCGCAATGAGGGCGCACCCTATGCGGTGGTGATGGGGCCGTTCCTGTCGCCGCTCGGCGTGCCCTGCCAGGCGCCGCCATGGGGCTATGTGGCGGGAGCGGACCTCAGAACCGGCAAGATCGCCTACAAGCACCGCAACGGCACCGTCTACGACATGACGCCGTTGCCCTTGCCGCTGAAGGTCGGTGTTCCCGGCATTGGCGGGCCGATGATCACCGCCGGCGGCGTCGTCTTCCTGGGCGCGGCGGTCGACGACTATCTGCGCGCCTATGACCTGACATCGGGCAAGCAGCTTTGGCAGGCCAGGCTGCCGGCCGGTGGGCAGTCGACGCCGATGACCTACACCGTCGCCGACGGCCGCCAGTTCGTGGTCATCGTCGCCGGCGGCCATGGCTCGGTCGGCACCAAGCCCGGCGACTATGTGATGGCCTATACGCTGCCGAAGTAGCAGCGATGTGACTTAGGTAAGTGATCGGCCCGGCAGATATTCTGTCGCGCCGCCCCTCATCTGCCTGCCGGCATCTATACGGGGAGAAGTGCCCGGCAGGGCGATGAGGGCAGCAGCAGCCTTGGTCAGCTTGCGTAAGAGATGGCCTTTGAGGCTGGGCACGGAGCCCAGTACTTCATTGGTTAGCTGCGGCCCTGTTTCGGCCTGCTGGATCAGCGTGGTGCCGGCCGACGCCGGTCGACGCGGACCTTCACCATCCGAGCGGCGGCTGCGGCAGCAGCGGAGCGCATTGCCAGCAAGGCAGCAACAGCAAGCACGAGCGCGCTTGCAAGGATCGGAGTAGACAAGGTCATGGCGTTGTTCCTTCTCGTCGGGCTCGCCGCTACGAGCGAGACCATCATCAGCTTCCTTCCATATTGTGGCGGCACCATCGACATTCTCTGAAATGACCAAAATGTGATGGGCGCGTTCGGCGGGGCGGCCGCATCGTTCGATGGCGCAAGCGTCACCCATCCGAGACTGGACCGTGCGAGCTTGCACCCTATCTTGATCCGCGAGTCATCCCGGAGTGACCGCGAGGTCATCCCGGAGTGACCATGAGGTCATCCCGGAGTGACCGTGAGATCATCTCCTAACGAGGAGCACGCCATGACGAAACCCACCGCCGAAGCCGTCAAACCTGCCAAACCTGCCATCACCCAGGCGATGATCGATGCCTATGACGAATACACGCATCTGACGCTCGACCGCCGCCGCTTCATGGAACAGCTGACCAGGCTTGCCGGATCGGGCGCGGCGGCGGCCGCGATCGCGCCGCTGCTTGCGGCGAATTCGGCGCAGGCGGCAATCGTCGCCGACAACGATCCGCGCGTGAAGGCTGAAGATATCACCTATTCCGGCAGCAGCGGTGAGATGAAGGGCTATCTGGTCAGGCCGGCGGACCAGTCCGGCAAGCTCGGCACCGTCATCGTGGTGCATGAGAACAGGGGGCTCAACCCGCATATCAAGGATGTTGCGCGGCGCGTTGCGCTGGAAGGGTTCGTGGCGCTGGCGCCGGATTTCCTGTCGCCGCTCGGCGGCACGCCCGCTGACGAAGACAAGGCGCGCGACATGTTCACCAAGCTCGACGCCAGCCAGGTCACCGCCGATGGCCTGGCGACCATCGCCTATCTCAAGGGCGAGAAGGACGGCAACGGCAAGGTCGGTGCTGTCGGCTTCTGCTGGGGCGGCGGCACGGTCAACAATCTGGCGGTCAACGCGCCCGATCTCGCCGTCGGCGTCGCCTATTACGGCATGCAGCCGAAGGCCGAGGATGTGGCGAAGATCAAGGCGGCGCTGTTGCTGCACTATGCCGGGCTCGACGAGCGCATCGACGCCGGCATCGATGCCTACAAGAAAGCGCTCGACGCCGCCCATGTCGAATACACGCTCTATGTCTATGACGGCGTCAACCATGCCTTCAACAACGACACCTCGGCCGCGCGCTACGACAAGAAGGCAGCCGATCTCGCCTGGGGACGGACGATCGCTTTCCTCAAGGAGAAGCTGGCGTAGGCTTCAGGCCGCCGACGACGCCCATACGCTTTCATAGGCCGGCGACAGCGTAAAACCGGCCGGCAGCACCGAGACCGGGGGCGGGCGCCGCACGCCCTCCTGCAGATAGCGCAACGCCGACACCAGTCCGTTCATCGTGTAGGGCTTGGCGATGACGCCGATCGCGCCGGCGAAATGGTCGGGGATGCGTTTTGGATTGGCGGTCATGAACACCACCATGGAACGGTTACCCTCGCGGATATGCTCGGCAACCTCGACCCCGGTTGGTCCGTCGGCGAGGTGGATATCGACAAAGGCAATATCGGCATCGGCGGTATCAATCATACCTCTTGCTTCGGCCAAGGATGTCGCCCAACCCACAACGCTGTGGCCGGCTTCCTCGACGAGGCTTTCCAGTTCCATCGCCAGCAACGCCTCGTCCTCGACGATCAGGACCTTGAGCGGTTCGTTCATGACAGCTTCCCTTTCTGCTGCGGTTCGTTCGGCATCGAGATGACGACCTTTGTGCCCGGGCCGGCGTCGCGCCATTCGATGTCGGCATGCAACTGCCGGGCAAGCGACTTGATCAGCCGCATGCCGAAGGAAGCATCGCCACTGGCCTCGGCCATGCCGACGCCGTCATCGGAAACCTCGATGTTGAAGTGGCCGTCGGGCTGGCTCATCTTGATGCCGATGCGCCCCGCGGTGGTGCCGTCCGGCTTTGCCTTGAAGGCGTGCTTCAGCGCGTTGGTGACAAGCTCATTGACCATCAAGGCAACAGGCGTGGCTTTTTCGGCCGGAATGACGATGGGTTCGAGGTCCAGCGTCGGCTTGATCTCGGCGCGTCCGGATGCGGTCAGCAGGTCGGTGACCAGATCCCTGGCGAAATCCGAGACATCGAAGCGGCTGACATCCTTTGACTGGTAGAGACGGCGATGCACCGTGCTCAGCGCCTCGATGCGCTCCAGCATGGTGGCCAGCGATCGCTTTGTCGCTTCATCCTTGATTGCCCGGCTTTGCATGATGATCAGCGAGGAGATCATCTGCAGGTTGTTTTTCACCCGATGGTCGACCTCGTGCAGCAGCGTGGTCTGCGCCTCAAGGGCGGCCTCAAGCTCGCGCGTGCGTTCCTTGACAGCCTTTTCAAAGCGGTTCTTGTCGGCGGTGATGCGATCCTCCGAGCGCTTGCGATCGGAGACATCGAGCTGTGAGGCAAAGAAGAACAGGAGTTCGCCTTTGTCGTTGGAAACCGGGCTGATGTAGAGCGCATTCCAGAATGTCGAGCCGTCCTTGCGGTAGTTCAACAGATCGATGGCGATATCGGTTCCCGCTGCTATCGCGTCGCGCACGCTAGCCACAGCTGCCTTGTCTGTCTCTGGCCCCTGCAGGAAGCGGCAGTTCTTGCCCATGACCTCGTCGCGCTCGTAGCCGGTCAGGCGCAGGAACGCGTCATTGGCAAAGACGATCGGATTGTCCGCCTGACGGGGATCGGTGATGACCATCGACATGCGGGTGGCGCGGATGGCGGCCGCGAACGGATCGCCCTTGCCGTGCTCGGCATGCAGATTGTCCGTCATGTGCCATGCGTCGGCCGGTTCCCTGGTCCTTTTCCAGTCCATGCTTTCACTCCAAGCCGTTTTTCAGGGGTCACAACGGCTTAGACGTGGAATTGGTTCAATCTTGATCTTCTTGTCGCAGGCAGCCGTTTGCGAAACCGAATCGCCGGTTGCGCAAACTGTCGAAATGAACGGTTTTTGAAGGTTGTCGGATGCAGCCGATTCGCTGAAAGCGGGGCTGGCGCAGACCTTTGGAAATGATCAGGTCGCAATGGTCCGTGGCGGCGCTCGCCGGTGGCGGCTTTCTCAGAACAGCGGAAACATCAGGCGTGGCCACGCTTCATGCGCGCCTGCTTCAGGATGGCGCGCCAGCGGATCATGTCGAAGGGGATAGGCTCGTTGTTGTTGGCGATGTGGAAGATCTCGTTGTTGACGTTCTTCAACGAGCGCCAGAAATCATAGTCGGTGATGCGCGGATCGGCAGCCAGCCTGTCCACCTCGACCTTGATGTCGGTTTTCATGCACGTTCCTCGAACCGCCTGTTGCCCGCCGCCCGCGTCACAACTCGCATGGCACCGTTCTCAAACGGTCAGCTGAGTCGTTCAATGGCCCAAATGGCTTGTTCACGTTAAAACCTTGGTAAGGTTAACGCGGGCGCGGCAGCGCTTCAAGCGGTCCTGCGGCGAATACCGATCGAACGGCCGGCGCGCTCGGGCATCGGCAGTGCAGAATGGGCGGCGCGCATGGCTTCCACCTTGGCCTGCACATCGGCGGGGAAGGGCGCGACTTTCGGCCCGGACATGTCGACATGCAGCGACAGGGTTTCGGAGGTGGCGGCAAGCCAGCCATCGACATGGCGGATTTCCTGGTAGGCCCTCAGCCGCTTGTCGTCGTGATCGATCAGCTGGAAGGATACGACGACCTTGTGTTCGAGGTGCAGTTCCTGGACATAGCAAACATGGACTTCGGCCGTGTAGATGGTCAGGCGCCGCTCTTCGACATAGTCCAGCCCCATGCCCATCGCCTCGAACGCCTCATCCGAGCAGCGGTCGAACAACACGTTGTAATAGGCCATGTTGAGATGGCCGTTGTAGTCGATCCAGTCCTTCTCGATGTCCATCGGTTTGGAAACTAAGGGGGCGGGAACAGGCATGGAAAGTTCCTTGTTCTGGTGCTGGACAGAGCGCGGCAGTCGAGACTACGCATCCATAATCGCATAACAAGCGTGGACGCTGGTCCATTCCCGGAGGAATTCATGGCTCTGAGCGACCTCAATCCGGTCGAACGCAACGAGGAAGGCATCGCCGCCGTGCTCGGCATTCTCAAGCAGCAGCTCGGCGAACGCTTCCAGACAGGCGCGGCGATCCGCTCGCAGCATGCGCATACCACCACCTATATTCCGACGCAGGCGCCTGACGGTGTCGCGTTCTCGGAGACGACAGAAGAGGTGCAGGAGATCGTACGTGCCTGCGCCGCGCACCGCGTGCCGGTCATCGCCTTCGGCGTCGGTTCCTCGCTGGAGGGCCACACCAACGCGCCGGGTGGCGGCATCTCGGTCGACACCTCGCGCATGAACCGCATCCTGTCGGTCAACCCCGAGGATCTCGACTGCACGGTCGAGCCTGGCGTAACGCGCGAGGATTTGAATCGGCACCTGCGCGATACCGGCCTGTTCTTCCCCATCGATCCCGGCGCCAATGCTTCGCTCGGCGGCATGGCGGCAACGCGGGCCTCCGGCACCAATGCGGTGCGCTACGGCACGATGCGTGAAAACGTGCTGTCGCTGACGGCCGTCATGGCCGATGGCGAGACGGTGACGACCGGCAAGCGGGCGAAAAAGAGTTCGGCCGGCTACGATCTGACGCGGCTTCTGGTCGGCTCGGAAGGCACGCTCGGCATCATCACCTCGCTGACCTTGAAGCTGCAAGGCATTCCGCAGGCGATCTCCGGCGGCGTCTGCCCGTTTCCAAACCTCGAGGCGGCCTGCAACGCGGTCATCGCGACCATCCAGATGGGCATTCCGGTGGCGCGGATCGAACTGGTCAATGGACTGCAGATGCGGGCGATGAAGAATTACTCGAAGCTCGATTATCCCGAGAGCCCGTGCCTGTTCGTCGAGTTCCACGGCAGCGATGCCGGCGTCGCCGAACAGGCCGAGACCTTCGGTGCCATTGCTGAAGACAATGGCGGCGGGCCATTCCTTTGGACCAGCGTCGCCGAGGAGCGCACGAAACTCTGGAAAGCCAGGCACGATGCTTATTGGGCGTCGCTGACGCTACGGCCGGGCGCCAAGGGCCTTTCGACCGATGTCTGCGTGCCGATCTCGCGGCTGGCCGAATGCGTTGCCGAAACCGAGGCCGACATTGCCGAGATGGGCCTGGTTGCGCCGATCGTCGGCCATGCCGGCGACGGCAATTTCCATGTGCTGGTGCTGATGGACGTCAACGACCCCAAAGAGATCGCGCTGGCGGAGAAATTCGTCTCGCGGCTGAACATGCGGGCGATCGCCATGGACGGCACCTGCACCGGCGAACACGGCATCGGCCAGGGCAAGATCGGCTTCCTGCGCCATGAGCTCGGCCATGGTGTCGACATCATGCGCTCCATAAAAAAAGCGCTCGACCCGCAAGACATCATGAACCCGGGCAAGATATTACCTGCATAGCCGAAATGTGAGGAGCGGCAATGGATACCCTGATTATAAGGGCATCGCTTGGCAAGACACTGTTACTGCTGTCGGCCAGCCTCTTCTTTGTCCTGGCCTGCGCTTTCCTGATTTATGTCTCCGAGGACGGCGACACCGCCGGCCTTTGGTGGTGCGTGGCCTTTTTCGGGCTGGTCGCGTTGGTGTTTGCCTGGCAGCTTGTGCGGCCGCAGATTCTGGTGCTGAACGGACAAGGTTTCAGTCTCGGCGGAGGCCTTGTTCGATCGCCCAACCTGGTCCCCTGGAAGAATATCGAAAGCTTCTTCGTCGTCCATCGCCGGCGCAGGATAGGCGATATGATCGGGTACAATTTCGCACCGGGGGTCAAGAAAAGCTCCGTCATGGGCAGCGTGACCAAAAGCCTCGGCGCCGAAGCCGCATTACCGCAGGGCTGGACATTGTCGCCCGAGGAGATGGTGGTGCTGCTGAACGAATATCGCCGACGGGCCATGGCAGGATAGTCTCTTGCGCACAGGCCGGACCGCGGTCAAAGGCGTCCAAAAATCTCTGCTCTTCCAGATACATCAGAGATCAAGCAACTCTGGATGAATTGCCTCTTTATCGACACGCTGATGCGGGTAGAGTGCGGCTGACTTTCAATCAACCCGTTCGGAGCTGATGCTCGCACGCCTGTTCGTGATCTTCGGTGGCTTGTTTGTGCTGGTGCTGGTTGCGGCGCTGGTGGTGCCGTATTTTGTCGACTGGACCGGGTACCGCGCCCAATTCGAGCGCGAGGCGAGCGCCATTCTCGGCCGCAAGGTGACGGTGCAAGGCGACGCCACGGCGCGCCTGTTGCCGTTCCCCTCGGTGACCTTCTCAAACGTCACGGTCGCCGGCGGCCCCGGCGGCCAGCCGGCAATGACCGTCGAGACCTTTTCGATGGACGCGGAACTGGCGCCGTTCCTGCGCGGCGAAGTGCTGATTTTCGACATGCGGCTGGTGCATCCGAAGGCGACGATCGACATCGCCGATAACGGCACGGTCGACTGGGCGATACGGCCGTCCTCGCCCTTCGATCTCAACCAGATCTCGATCGAGAAGCTCACGGTGACGGAGGGAGAAATTGCGCTCCGCCATGCCGCAGGCGGGCGCAGCCATCTGATTTCCGAGATCAATTCGACCATCTCTGCCAAGTCGCTGGCCGGGCCGTGGCGCATGGACGGAACGTTGCTGCTCGACGGACTGCGTTCGACGGTTGCGGCTTCGACCGGCAAGGCCGAAGGCAGCGGCCAGATGCGGCTGAGGCTCAAGGTCGATCCCGATGCCTATCCACTGGTCATCGAAACCGACGGCAATGCCGGCATCGTCAATGGGGCTGCCGTCTATTCCGGCCAGTTCAAGATTTCCGGCAACGACAAAAACAGCGCCGAACTGCGCGGCGGCGATGGCGAGAGCGTCAAAATCAGAGCCGGCAAACCCGATCCGGGGTTCAGGCTGAACGGCAAGTTCTCGCTCGACCACCAGAAGCTTGGCGTCGACGAATTCCGCTTCGAGACCGGGCCGCTCGACAATCCCTACACAGCCGACGGCAAGGCTTCGGTCGATCTCGGCCTTAGGCCGAACTTCGCCATCGAGGCCAATGGCGCGCAGGTGCAACTGGACGAGGCGGTGGGCGCTGAGAAGGGCGCCGGCCTGACGCTGGACCAGCGCATTGCCGGAATCGAGCAGGCGCTGCTCGTCCTGCCGAAGCCGAGCATCCCCGGCACTGTCGAGGTCAAGCTGCCGGCGGTGGTGGCTGGCGACACCACGGTGCGCGACGTGCATCTCTCGGCCGAGCCGGTCGAGGGCGGCTGGTCGGTGAAATCGCTGGCCGCGACCTTGCCCGGGCGCACGACGCTGGAAGCCAGCGGCATGCTCAGCGTCGAAGATCATTTCCGTTTCAGCGGCTCCATGCTGCTGGCGGTGGCGCAGCCTTCCGGCTTTGCTGCCTGGTTGTCGAAAGATGTCGACGAGGCGATCCGCCGGCTGCCGGCCGCCGGCTTCAAGGCCAAGGTGGACCTGTCGGAGAAGCGCCAGGCGTTCAGCGATCTCGAACTGATCCTCGGCAAGTCGAAGTTCACCGGCCGCATCGATTCCAACCAGCCCGACGACGCCAAGTCCTCGGTGCTGATGCGGCTCGAGGGCGGCGAACTCGATGTCGACGGGCTGACGGCCTTCGCCTCGATCTTCGTCAGCGACAAGGGCGCCAACCGCTTTTCCGACCGTGACCTCGATTTTCAGATCAAGGCAGGGCCGGTCAATGCCGGCGGGCTCACCGCCGACACGGTCGATACCGCGCTCCGGCTCCGCGACGGGCTGCTCGAAATCGACCGGCTGTCGATTGGCGGCCTTGCCGGCGCCTCGATCAGCGCCACCGGCCGGATCAAGGATTTTCCGGCAAGCCCGACCGGCAAGCTCGATGCCTCGGTGGTCGCCGTCGATCTGAAGCCGCTGATCGACATTGCCGCGCAACACTATCCCGACAATCTGATGCTGAAGGGACTGGCTGGCCGCACGGCCGCCTATCCTGAACTGTTCCAGGACGCGCGCGTCGATCTGGTGGCGAGCGCCGCCGACAATGGCGACGGCACGACCGGGCTGGCGGTGAGCGGACAAGGCAAGGCCGGCGGTTCGGCCTTTTCGGCGTCGCTGTCGGGCAAGGGTGCCGTCGGCCAGTTGCTCGACGCGCCGGTGACGCTGACCTTCAACGCCAAAAATCCCGACGCCACCGTGCTGCTGGCGCTCTACGGCCTGCCGGCGCTGCCGCTCGGCATGCTCGGCCAGGCAAGCACCGATATTTCGGCCAAAGGCACGCTCGGCGGCGGCCTGGCGACGAGCTTCAATTTCGCCGCCGATGACTTCAAGGCGACGTTCGACGGCACCGTCGCTCAGACGCCGCAAGGCGCCACCGCCAAGGGCAAGATCGGCCTCGACGCTTCCGACATCGAGCCCTGGCTGATGACGACCGGCGCCGGCCTGCCGGGTATGGGAACGGGCACCTCGACCTCGCTCAGCGCGGATGCCGATTTCGGCAACGGCCTGCTGGTGTTGAGCGGCCTCAGCGGATCCATCAACGAGTCGGAGATTTCGGGCGACGTCAACATCGATGCGAAGCAGGGGCTGCCGCATTTTGCCGGTGCGCTGGCGCTCGACGAACTGGACCTCGACCCGATTGCGGTTGCGCTGTTCGGTGACCAGTCGTTCCTCAGCAGCAACGCGAACTGGCCGACGGCGCCATTCAGCCAGAAATCCAGCCTGCCGTTCAGCGCCGATCTCGACCTGGCGACGGCGACGCTTGCCGCCGGACCGCTGGCGACAGCCTATGACGCGTCGCTGTCGTTGAAACTGGACCAGGAAGGCATCCGCGTTTCGGACCTGAAGGCAAAACTGCTCGGCGGCGCGCTCACCGGATTGTTCGAGTTGAAGAACACGGACGGCACGGGGCTGTTCTCCGGCCAGATGAGGCTTGCCGGCGCCGACCTGGCGACTGTGCTGCCGGCTGCCGGCTTGAGTGGCAGCGGCGACTTCTCGACAGGGCTGTCGACCAGCGGCAAATCGGTCGACGCGATGATTGCCGCACTCTCCGGCTCGGGCACGGCGGCGCTGAAAGGCCTCACCATTGCCGGCGTCAATCCCGATGCCTTCGGCGCGTTGATTGCCAAGGCCGATGCGATCGGGCGCGACATCGACGTGGCCAAGACTGCGGGCTTTGCACCTGAGATCGCTGGCGACGGCAGCTTTGCTGCCGGCGATGCCGACATCGCCTTCACGGTCGCCGGCGGCACGTTGCGGGCACCACCGATCAAATTCGAAAACCAGGCGGCGACGCTGTCTGCCGACATCACGGCCGACCTCAACACCGGCACCGTCGCCACCAAGGGCGCGGTCACCTACAAGCCTGGCGACGAGGCGCTGGTCGGCTCCGATCCGACGGTCAATTTCAGCGTCGATGGGCCGTTCGGGGCGCTGAAGAAGCAGTTCGACAGCGAGCCGCTGGCGCAATTTTTGACCCAGCGCGCGCTGGAAAAGGAGCAGCAGCGGGTCGAGGCGATGCAGGCAGCACTGCTCGAGAAGCAGCGGCTGCGGCGCGAGGTGCGCTACTACGCCGCCCTGCAGACCGAGCGCGACAACGCGGCCGAGGAATTGCGCAAGCAGGAGGAAGCGGCACGGCTCAAAGCCGAGGCCGACGCCAAGGCGAAGGCACAGGCCGACGCAAAGGCACAGGCCGAAGCGGATGCCAAGGCCAAGGCGGATGCCAAAGCAAAGGCCGATGCCGATGCGAAAGCGCAGGCAGAGGCTGACGCCAAGGCCAAGGCGGATGCGGACGCGAAGGCGCAGGCCGAAGAGCAGGCTGCCGAAGACGCCGCAAAGGCCGAGGACGAACGGAAGAAGGCTGAGCAGGCGATGCGGACCGCTTCGCAGGAAAAAGCCAGGCTGGAGGCCGAGCGCAAGGCTCAGGAGCAGGCGCCGAAGGTCGACCGCTCACTTCCCGGTGTCAACGACGGTTCGGCCCCGGCGCCGCCGAAGCCCAGGACAAATCCGTTCTCCGTCGACAATTTGCTGAAGTCGCTGGGCAATTAAGAACCATTCAGACCGCGCCGCGCTTGGCCCAGTCCAGCACGTGGAGCCTGAGCGCCGAGGACAGATTGGCATCGCGCGGTCTTGTCTCGTCGATCTCCGCGACCAGGGCAGCAAGGGTCAGCTTGCGCGCGGCGGCGATGGCGACGAGATCGTCATAAAAGGGTTTTTCGAGGGAATAGCTGGTGCGATGGCCGCGGATGGTCACGGAGCGTTTTTCGACCGGGCTCACCGCAGGCGGTCCATCAATCGCCCTGGTCTTCCGGGCGTTCGCGGCGGTGGCCGGCGACGAATTTTTCGGCCTTGTCCGATGTCAGACGGTCACGAGTTCTTTCGGCTTTGGAACGGCCGTGCAGAGCGCGGTTCTCGCCGGCGAGCTTTTCCTTTTCGGTGCGCGCCTTCTGCTTGCGGACCTGGCGAAGGTTGACGATTTCGCCCATGTCGCGCCGACCGTCCCGCTACTTCTTGCGGAAGGCGTCGAGCGACACGACGTCGGCGCCCTTGCCGGCGGCGGCATCGGCCACGGCGGGCTTTTTCTCCGCCTCAGTGGCAGCTGCCTTCTTCTCGGCCTTTGGCTTTTTCTCGGAGACGATAGCCAAAGGCTCGGCAGCCGGCTGGGCGGCTGCATCGTCTTCCGCCGGGACGTCGGTCTTGACGTCGAATTCGAGTTCGAAATTGACCGATGGGTCGTAGAAGCCGCGTACGGCCGAGAACGGGATTTCCAGCTTCTCCGGCACGTCGGAGAAGGACAGCCCGACCTCGAAGCCGGTATCGGTCACCTTGAGGTCCCAATACTGGAACTGGATGACGATGGTCATCTGTTCGGGATAGCGCTCGCGCAGCCTGGAGGACACCCGCACGCCCGGCGCGCCGGTCAGGAATGTGATGAAGAAATGATGATTGCCGGGAAGGCCGGTGCGCGCGACTTCGGCCAGGACCTTGCGCATGACGCCGCGCAATGCCTCCTGGGCCAGAATGTCGTAGCGGATGTGGTCGTCGGCCATGTGCTGGTCGGGTTCCGTTGAATCGTCCGCATAGCTGTAATCAAGCTTGAGCGCGGCGTAAACCGGATATAGATCGCTGATGCGCCGAAGCGAAGCCCGTGACGAACGATTTGATCGCCGGCTTTGACGTTCAGGCGCTGGCCAGCTGTTTTTCCACCGCTGCCGCGGATCTGCGCTTGCCAAAAGCGCGCAGGAAGGTGCGCACGCCGTGGGTGGCGGATTGCAACACTTCGTCTTCCGACGGCATGCCGCCTAGCATGAAGGTGGTCTGCAGTTCGGCGTTGGCTAGCGCCAGGAACTGGCGCGCGGCGACATCGGGATCGTCGACCGCGAGATGGCCGGCATGGGCGAGGCGGGCAAAACGGGCGGCAAGTGCGGGCCAGGTCCGGCCCGGCCCCTGGTCGCGCCATTCTGCGAAGAGCTCGGGATAGCGCTCGCCTTCGGTCTGGATCAGCTTGCGCAGGAAGCGTCCGTCGCGGTTGCAGATGCAGTTCTGATTCAGGCGCACGGCAAAGCCGATCAGGTCGGCTTCCAGATCCTTCGGCTGGTCTGGGAAAGAGGCGAAGGTGGCGAAGATGCCGGCATTGCAGCGCTCCGTCAGATCCCGCACCACAGCCATGAAGAGCCTTTCCTTGTCGCGGTGGTGATTGTAGATGGTCTGGCGCGACACGCCCGCCTCCACCGCGATCAGGTCGATATTGGCGCCGGCAAAGCCTTCCCGGCAGAAGACCGAAGCCGCCGCATCGATAATCGACATACGCTTGGCCTCGTGGCCGCGTGGCGAGAAAATGTCAGGAGAAACGGCAAGCTTCATAGAAATCTATATAGAGGTGATTGACGAATTAGACAAGGCTGTCTAAATTTGTGGACACAATAAATGGGAATTCGCTCCGTAGAGACGAATAATCTCGCTCTGAGCCGTCGGATTTCAACGGGATGGAACGTCCTAGGGTTAGTCGTCGCGTTGGCGGCGCCAACCAGACTTGAAAGAAGCCTTTATCATGAGTCCCAAATTCCTCCGCATCGCGGTCGTGCTCGGCCTGTTGTCCGCTATCGGCCCCTTCGCTATCGACATGTATCTGCCGGCGTTGCCTTCGATCGGCGAGGATCTGCATGCCGGCACCGCCGCCGTTCAGATGAGCCTTTTGATCTTCTTCCTGTCGATGGGCTTCGGCCAGATCGTCGTCGGACCGATCTCCGACATGGTCGGCCGCAAGCTGCCGCTTTACGGCGGCCTTGCGCTGTTCATGGTCGGCGGTATCGGTTCGGCCATGAGCCCGACCATCGAATGGCTGATCGCCTTCCGCTTCCTGCAGGGACTGGGCGCCAGCGCCGGCATGGCGGTGCCGCGCGCCATCGTGCGCGACCTGCACACCGGCACCGAGGCCGCCAAGCTGATGTCGCTGCTGATGCTGGTGTTTTCGGTGTCGCCGATCCTGGCGCCGCTGACCGGCAGCCAGATCATCGAGAATCTCGGCTGGCGCGCCGTGTTCTGGACGGTGACGGGCGCGGCCCTGCTGGCCACCATTCTGCTGGCGACCTCGCTGAAGGAGACGCGGCCGGCGGAAGAACGCGTCGGTTCCTCCTTCGGAACCGCACTCGCCGGCTATCGCTTCCTCATGGGTGACCGCAATTTCCTCGGCCTGGTGGCGATCGCCGGCTTCGGCATCGCCAGCTTCTTCGTCTACCTCTCGAGTTCGTCCTTCATCCTGATCGACCATTACGGGCTGTCGCCTTCCGTCTACAGCGTGTTCTTCTCGATCAATGCGGTGGCCTTCATCGGCATGTCGCAACTGACGGGGATGCTGTCGGAGCGCTTCGGGCTGAAGCGCGTCGTCTGGGTGGCGGTAACCGGCTATGCCACGACGATGGTTGTGCTGTTCGCAGTCATGGCGACCGGCGTCGACCGGCTCGATGTTATGGCGGCACTGCTGTTCGTCGGCTACGGCTTCCTTGGCCTGGTCATCCCGACGACGTCGGTGCTGGCCATGGAAGAGCATGGCGAGATCGCGGGCACGGCCTCGGCGCTGATGGGCACGCTGCACTTCGCCATCGGTGCGCTGGCGATGGGCGTCGCCGGCATCTTCTTCGACGGCACCCCGCTGCCCATGGTGGCCGGCATCACGCTCTGCGCGGTGATCTCGTTCACGCTGGCCAAACTGACGCTTGGCCGCTCGCGCGAAGCCGTTGAAGCGCCGGCCGAGTAAGCTGACCGCAATCGACCGGAAAGGCCGGGTCATCCCGGCCTTTTTCACGTCTGGGGTAATCCGGCCCCGGCCAGAACCACGGCCTTCGACCGACGCCAGCGGCAAATTGCACCAGCTCATGGCTCAATTTGGTGTAGGCTTCGCGGCCCATCGTCATGCGAAATCCGGCCAGCGGCAGCCGGCATTGAGCGTACGATATCGAGGAGGGGAGAAGTGGAGGTTTCTGTTGCCAGGTACCTCCGAACCCCGCCTAGAAGTGCGAACCTCTAGGGCTTGATTTGAAGCTATCGCACCGCTTACGCGGCGAGACGTGCTTCCGCATAGTTGTCATTTGCAACTACAGGTTTAGCCCGATGACGGTGGTACCATGCCGGGCAAAAGTACGATCTTTACACCTTCGTCGATCCTATTTCGCCCCCAGCAACAGCCGCTCTGATCACAGAGCGGTTCTTGGTGGAGGCGCCGGGTACCGCCCCCGGGTCCGAACGGCTTATTACATCGCCCATTTATCGCCATAGTCGGTCAAGCCGACAAAACGAATATAGGGGGCGGGCGCACAAAATGAAAGGCCGCAATGACACTTCTTGGCCGCACCAAACTGCGGCGCCGAGGGTTGACTCGCGCGCGGTCTCAACCGAAGCTTTGCGATGGTGAGGAGTATCGACCGAGCGCACAAGTTGCGGCAGCGCGCCACAGCCCTCATCGATCGGATCCCGTGGCGCCGACATGGGGAAATTTGATGGCCGATTATCTCGCAGACGTGAAGAAATACGACGCCGCCGCAAATGCCGATGTGGTTGCCAAGATTGTGAAGCATCTGGGCATCGCGCTGCGCAACCGCGATTCCTCGCTGGTATCCTGCACCGACCCCAAGGAATTGGAGCGCGTCAAGACCAACTGGGTTGCCAAGAAACTCGGCGTGACCGACGGGGCGAAAGCCGACTCAGCGATCGAGAAGACCTGCAAGGCGTTGGCCGCCGACAGCTCCAAGAGCCGCGTGACTTTCTACTATCTGGTCGCCAAGGATCTGGGCAAGCTCGGCTCTTTGTAGAGATTATTGCCGATAGGCAGAGCGCGCGTTTGATTTGCTCCTCACCGGAGGTCAGCACCACCCCTCATTGCCCTGCCGGGCATTTCTCCCCGTATAGTGACGGGGAGAAAGGGCTGACCGCAGCCTTGGCTCTCTCTCTCGAACAAGCTTGTGATTGGCGAAACCGCTGATGACAGCGCCCCTCTCCCCGTCCCTATACGAGGAGAGGATGACGGCAGGCAGGTGAGGGGCAGCGCCACCTCTTGAGAGATGGGGCAAGCCGCGTTCTGGTCCCTTTTGCTGTGTTCGGCCGGCGGCCAGTCGGTTATGATGACGGTAACCCCGAATCGAGGCGAAGCCGATGCGCCAGTATCTCGACCTTTTGCAGCATGTGCTGGACAATGGCGCCGACCGTGGCGACCGCACGGGCACCGGCACGCGTGGGGTGTTCGGGTACCAGATGCGCTTCGACCTGTCGCGCGGCTTTCCCGTCACCACCACCAAGAAGCTGCATCTGAAGTCGATCATCCATGAACTCCTGTGGTTCCTGGCCGGCGACACCAACATCAAATACCTTAGAGATCATGGCGTTTCGATCTGGGACGAATGGGCCGACGAGAATGGCGATCTCGGCCCGGTCTATGGCAAGCAGTGGCGCTCCTGGCCGGATGGCCATGGCCGGTCGATCGACCAGATTGCCAATGTTCTGAAGGAGATACGCAGGAATCCGAATTCACGCCGGCTGATCGTTTCGGCGTGGAACCCGGCCGAAGTGGAGGCGATGGCGCTGCCGCCCTGCCACTGCCTGTTCCAGTTCTACGTCTCGGACGGCAAGCTGTCCTGCCAGCTCTACCAGCGCTCGGCCGACATTTTTCTCGGCGTACCCTTCAACATCGCTTCCTACGCGCTGCTGACCCTGATGGTGGCGCAGGTGACCGGGCTGAAGCCCGGCGAGTTCGTCCATACGCTGGGCGATGCGCATCTCTATTCCAACCATTTCGAGCAGGCGCGCGAGCAATTGCGGCGCACACCCAAGGCGCTGCCGACGCTGTGGATCAATCCGGAGGTGAAGGACCTGTTCGCCTTCCGCTTCGAGGATTTCCGGCTGGAAAACTATTTTGCCGACGCGTCGATCAAGGCGCCGATCGCGGTCTGATCCGTCCACCGTCAATCAATTCCGACCCTCAATCGATGTCGACCATGACGTCGGTTGCCTTGATCATGGCATAGGCTGCTTGCCTTTTTCGAGCTTGAGATCGGCAACGGCCTCGTTGGTGATCGAAGCGTGACGACGGAGCCGGCGACATCGATGCGGACAGGCGAGGTGCTTCGACGATCTCGACGATCGTTCCCTTGAGGATGTTGCGGGCGCTGATCTTCATCGGAGTTCCTTTCCGGGTTTCGGTGCACGTCCAAACCAGAACAATCGATGCCGAACATACGCTTTCGCAGGAGGCGGCCTTCCCTAGTTATATTCATCCAGATATATCGGTCGGCAGGAGTCGAGCCAGCAGATTTCAAGCCCAGGGAGAGTTTTCATGTTGGGGCACAAAGGTTTTGGTATGAGGGCAATCGCGATTGGCGGCTTTGCCGCAGCTCTGATGGCCGCGATGCCGGCGGCTCACGCGGGAGACAAGGTGATCGTGTTTGCCGCAGCCAGCCTCAAGGACGGGCTCGACGCCGTCACCAAGGCCTGCGAAGCCGATGTCGGTGAAGCGGCGACCGTCTCCTACGCCGCGAGCTCGGCGCTGGCCAAGCAGATCGAACTCGGGGCGCCCGCCGATGTGTTCATCTCGGCCGACCTCGACTGGATGAAATATCTCTCCGACAAGAAACTGACCAAGCCGGACACCGAGGTGAAACTGCTCGGCAACCAGATCGTGCTGGTGGCGCCGAAGGATTCCAAGGTCGAAACCAGGATCGAGAAAGGCTTCGACCTCGCCAAGCTGATCAGCGACGGCAAGCTCGCCATGGGCGACGTCAAGGCAGTGCCGGCCGGCAAGTATGGCAAGGCGGCACTTGAATCGCTCGGCATCTGGTCGTCGGTCGAAGGCAAGGTGGCGCAGGCCGAGAATGTGCGCGCCGCGCTGAAGCTGGTTTCAACGGGCGAGGCCGCGCTCGGCATCGTCTATGCCACCGACGCGCATGCCGACAAGGGAGTCAAGGTGGTCGGCACCTTCCCGGAGGATTCGCACCCGCCGATCATCTATCCGGTTGCCCAGACCACCGATTCGAAGGACAAGGATACCCCGGCTTTCCTGAAGTGCCTGCAGTCCTCCAAGGCGGTGGAGCTGTTTAGGGATCAGGGTTTCACCGTGCTCACGCCGAGCAATTAAGGTAGCGGCTGACGCATGAACTGGCTGCTGGACCTCACTCCCGACGAATGGAATGCGGTCCGGCTGTCGATCAAGGTGGCAACGGTGGCGATGCTGTTCAGCCTGCCGCCGGGCATCTTGATGGCGCTTTTGCTGGCCCGCGGAAAATTCTGGGGCAAGACGCTGCTCAACGGTGTGGTTCACCTGCCATTGATCCTGCCGCCGGTGGTGACAGGTTATCTCTTGCTGCTTACCTTCGGCCGGCGCGGGCCGGCGGGAGCGTTCCTGGCCGAGCATTTCGGCATCGTCTTCTCGTTTCGCTGGACCGGCGCCGCACTGGCCTGCGGTATCATGGGCTTTCCCCTGATGGTGCGGGCGATCCGGCTGTCGATCGAGGCGGTCGACCGCAAAATGGAGGCAGCGGCGGGAACGCTCGGCGCCAACCCGATTTGGGTCTTCGCCACCATCACGCTGCCGCTGATCCTGCCCGGGCTGATCGCCGGCTCGATCCTGTCCTTCGCCAAGGCGATGGGCGAGTTCGGCGCCACGATCACCTTCGTCTCCAACATTCCCAACGAGACGCAGACGCTGCCTTCGGCGATCTACACCTTCACGCAGGTGCCTGGCGGCGATGACGGGGCGCTCAGGCTGACGCTGATCTCCATCGTCATCTCGATGGCCGCATTGGTCGCCTCGGAAGTGCTGGCGCGGCGCGTCGGCCGGCGGATGGACATCGAATGAGCGTGCTGGTGGACATCAGCCATCGGCTCGGCGGTTTCGCCGTCGACGCGCGTTTCGAAAGCGCCGGGCGGCTGACGGCGCTGTTCGGGCCATCGGGCTCCGGCAAGACGACGCTGATCAACGTGATCGCCGGCCTGATCCGACCGGACAAAGGGCGTATCGCGGTCGATGGCCGCGTGCTGGTCGACACCGATGCCGGCATTTTCGTGCCGAAGCACAAGCGCCGGATCGGCATGGTGTTCCAGGACGCGCGGCTGTTTCCGCATATGAGCGTGGCCGGCAATCTGCGCTATGGCCGCTGGTTCACGCCACCGGCGGAGCGCTATGCGGATATCGACGCGGTCGTCGAACTGCTCGGCATCGGTCCTCTGCTCGACCGGCGACCGGCAAAGCTCTCGGGCGGCGAAAAGCAGCGCGTGGCGATCGGCCGGGCGCTGCTTGCCAGCCCGAAACTGCTGTTGATGGACGAGCCGCTGGCCTCGCTCGACGATGCGCGCAAAGCCGAGATCCTGCCCTATATCGAGCGGCTGCGCGACGAGACCAAGCTGCCCATCGTATATGTCAGCCACTCCGTCGCCGAGGTGGCGCGGCTGGCCAGCGACGTGGTGGTGATGGCGCAAGGCAAGGTCGCTGCCTCAGGCCCGACCGGCGCGATCATGCAACGGCTCGAATTGCTGCCGGCGGAGGAACGCGGCGAGGGCGGCGCGGTTCTCGACACCAAGGTGCTGCGCCATGATGAGATCTTCGGGATGACCGTGCTCGGCTCGGCGGCGGGCGAAATCCGGGTGCCGCTTCTGGCGGTCTCGGTCGGCGCGCCTGTGCGCATCCGAATCCGCGCCCGCGACGTGATGATCGCCACCGAACAGCCGAAAGGTCTCAGTGCGCTCAACATCCTGCCGGGCGCCATCGTCACAATCGGCTCGGGCGAGGGGCCGACGGTCGAAATCGGCATCGACTGCAATGGCGCAACCGTGCTTGCGCGCATTACCGAACAATCCAGGCAGGTACTGAACCTTCAACTCGGCGGCAAGGTCTTCGCGGTGATCAAGACGGTCAGTTTCGACCGTGCCAACACCGGCGCCGGGCTGCCGGCCGAAGCGGATGGCTGATAACCGCTATATCGTTTTGGAATAGCGCTATGGGTCGAGAGGGGCTAGTGTGACTGTGGAGGACAAGAGATGCCGTCGCTGAGCCTGCGGATAAATCTCGATCCGGACGGGCGCATAGGTCCGGGCAAGATCGAATTGCTGGAGCAGATCGCCACTTTCGGCTCGATCTCGGCTGCGGCACGCGGCATGGAGATGTCCTACAAGCACGCCTGGGATCTGGTGGAAGATATGAACCGTGTGTTCGGCAAGCCACTGGTCGCGGCGCAGACCGGCGGCAAAAAGGGCGGCGGCGCACAGCTGACCTCAGTTGGCCTTGCAGTTGTCAGCCGTTTTCGCGCTATCGAGCGCGCTGCGGCGGCAGCGGCGGCCACGCATATGGACGCCTTGCAGGCGGAGATCGATGCTGGGTGAGGGTTGAAGCTTGCGATCCGTCACACCCCCCTCTGTCCTGCCGGACATCTCCCCCGCAAGGGGGGAGACCAGCTAGCCCGTAGACGGGCGCTAATCTGTTAGGCGATTGGCGAAATCCTCCGTGACGGCCAATCTCCCCACTAGAGGGGGAGATGTCCGGCAGGACAGAGGGGGGCGCGAAGGAACTCGACCTTTGAGCGCGCTATTCCTCGGGCTCTCCTGCTTTACGCAGCAGATAGGTGTCCATGATCCAGCCCTTTCTTTTCCGGGCTTCTTCTCTCGTCCTCTCAATCTCCTCGCCGACATCACCCAGGCGACCGAAAACGATGATCTCGTCCGGTGTGCCGAGATAGGCGCCCCAATGGATGATCAGATCCTTGTCTGCCAGCGTGTTGAAGGCGCATTTGCCGTCGAGCATGACCACGGCGCTGCCGGCATAGTGCGGCATGCCTTGTTCGGCGAGGCGGCGGCCGGTGGTGATCAGCACGGGGTCGCCGATGCGGTTCAGCGCCATCTTGTGGCCGGCGGCGAGCGCCTGGACGGCGGTGATGCCGGGAATGACCTCCAATTCGAATGCGACATTGCCTCTGAGCCGTACGCGCTTGAGAATGCGCAGCGCGCTGTCATAGAGCGAGGGGTCGCCCCAGATCAGGAAGGCGCCGCAGCCGTCCTCGGCAAGTTCGTCGCGGACCAGGCTCTCATAGATCTGGGCGATGGCCTCGTGCCAGTCATCGACGGTCGAGCGATAGGAAGGCGCCGGCTCGGCGCGCACCGGCACGTCGAACTCGACGCGGCGCGATTTCGGATTGCTGACGAAACGGTCGCAGATATGGCGGCGCAATTCGGCAAGGTCGTTCTTCTTCGCCCCCTTGTCGGGGATAAACAGGACGTCCGCCCGGTTTAGGCCTGATATGGCCTGCACGGTCATATGGTCGGGATTGCCGGCGCCGATGCCGATGACGAGAAGCTTGCGCATGACGCGAACTCCTGCCCGATCGAAACCTGTTAGTCCAGACCGCCGATTGGCGTGTCCAGACACTGTGGCGTCCTGCTGGGAGACGGAAGGCTTTGAAACGCCACATTGAAACGGCTAGGGTCGCGGCATTCTTGGCGAGGGGCTTCGATGTTGCAATATGTTCTGTCCGTAGCGCTGGCGCTTTTAGCCGTGCCCGCGCTGGCCAATGATACGACCGCCGAACTCGGCACAGGTGGCCTGATCCTGTCGCGTAGCGACGCGGTGTCGATGCAAAGCGAGGATCTCTATATCTCGCCGGAAAAGATCACGGTCGACTACGTCTTCCACAACAACACCGACAAGGATGTAAATGCCATCGTCGCTTTTCCGCTGCCGGACATCGAAGGCAATCCGGAGGAAATGCCGGCCATCCCGGAAAACCAGAGCGACAATTTCCTTGGCTTCGAGGTGACGATCGACGGAGCGCCGGCAAAGCCGCAGCTCGAGCAGAAAGTGTTCGCTGTCGGCATCGATATCGGCGCCGATCTGAAGGCGCAGAACGTGCCGTTCAATCCGTTCGGCGATGCGGCCAAGGCGGCCCTGGCGAAGCTGCCGAAAACGGTTGCCGAGGATTGGGAAAACCGCGGCATCATCATCGAGGATACGGGCAGCGACGGTACCGAGGCGAACAAGGTCTATACGCCGTGGTGGCAGTTGCGCTCGACCTATTGGTGGCGCTCGACATTTCCGGCCAACAAGGATGTCCATGTCTCGCACCGCTACAAACCGAGCGTCGGCGGCACGTCATCGGTCAGTTTCTTCTATGACGGCAAGTTCTCCGAGGGCAGCCAATATACAAGCTACAAGACCCGGTTCTGCATGGACGACGCGTTCGAGGATGCGGTGCGCAAGGCGGCCAAGGACGATCCGGACGGTTATCCCAAGTTTTACGAGAACCGTATCGCTTATATCCTGACCACCGGCGGCAACTGGGCCAATGGCAGCATCGGCAAGTTCAAGCTAACCGTCGACAAGGGAAATCCGAAAGCGCTGATCTCGTTTTGCGGCGACAATGTCAAGAAGGTCGGGCCGACGACCTTCGAGACGGCGGCGCAGGATCTCTATCCCGAGCACAACATCGACATATTGCTTTTGGAGCCGTCGGATGACGGCGCCGGGGGAGCCAACTGATGGACGTCGCGATCTATGTCGCCATTGCGCAGAACGGCGTCATCGGGCGCGACGGCGGCTTACCGTGGCGGCTGTCCACCGATCTCAAGCGCTTCAAGGCCGATACGATGGGCAAGCCCGTCATCATGGGCCGCAAGACTTATGAAGGCATCGGCCGGCCGCTGCCGGGCCGATTAAACATCGTGGTGACCCGCGACAAGGCTTGGCGCGCCGAGGGCATAGAGGTGGCGCACTCGCTGGAGGCAGCGATCCAGCTGGCCACGGTGCGCGGGCGTTGCATGGCCGGCGTCGACGAAATCTGCATCATCGGCGGCGGCGAGATCTATGCGCAGGCGCTGCCGCTGGCAGACCGGCTGCACGTCACCCATGTGCTGGCGGCGGTCGATGGCGACGCGCATTTTCCCGACATCGATCCGGATTTGTGGCGCCTTGTCAGCGCTCAGGACGTTCCGGCCGGTGAAAAGGACAGCCATGCGACGCGCTATTCGGTTTACGAGCGACGCCGCGGCGTGCATTGAGACGATAAAAGGGTCGCGAACGTCCAAAACGGACATGCTCGGCAGCGGATCGCGTTGAAAGCGCATCGCTGCGTCCCTATAGAAGAACAACTGGATTTTGCGCCGCAACGTCGGCGCTGAGGGAATCCCAAGCGAAAGGACATTCATGCCCTGGAACGACAAGAGCGGCGGCGGCGGCCCATGGGGCGGCGGCGGCAACAATCAGGGACCCTGGGGGCAGGGACCGAAGGGGCCTAGCGGCCCGCCGGGGTCACCTCCCGATCTCGAAGACATCATCCGCCGCGGCCAGGACCGGCTGCGGCGCGCGCTGCCCGGTGGCGGCGGCGCCAGCCCGGCCGTCTTTGCGCTGATCGCAGCGGCTCTGATCGTGCTGTGGGCGTTCAAGGCGGTCTACACCGTGCAGCCCGACGAGGTTGCGGTCGAGCTGCGCTTCGGCAAGCCGAAGGCGGAGCTGTCGCAGCCGGGTCTGCATTTCCATTGGTGGCCGGTCGAAACCGTCGAGACGGCCAACATCGCCGAACAACTCGTCGATATCGGTGGTGGCGGCGCGACGAGCGGCAACTCGTCGGGGCTGATGCTTACCGGCGACCAGAACATCGTCAACGTGCAGTTTTCGGTGGCCTATCAGGTCTCCGATCCCCGGGCCTATCTGTTCGACGTCTCCGATCCCGAAGGCATGCTGCAGCAGGTCGCAGAGAGCGCCATGCGCGAAGCGGTCGGCCGGCGACCGGCCCAGGACATCTTCCGCGACGACCGTCAGGGCATCGCCGCGTCGGTGCGTGAAATCATCCAGACGACGCTGGACGGCTACAAGGCCGGCCTGAATGTCAACGCGGTTTCGATCGAGGACGCGGCGCCGCCGCGTGAAGTGGCCGACGCGTTCGACGAAGTGCAGCGCGCCGAGCAGGACGAAGACAAGTTCGTCGAGCAGGCCAACCAGTATTCCAACCAGAAGCTTGGCCAGGCGCGTGGCGCCGCGGCGCAGATCCGCGAGGACGCGGCAGCCTACAAGAACCGTGTCGTCCAGGAAGCCGAAGGTGAGGCGCAGCGCTTCATCTCGGTCTATGACGAATACGCCAAGGCGCCCGACGTGACGCGCCGGCGGCTTTATCTGGAAACGATGGAGAAGGTGCTGAAGGATTCCAACAAGGTCATCGTCGAACAGGGCAATGGGCAAGGGGTCGTTCCCTATCTGCCGCTGCCGGCACTGCAGCCGAAGGCGCCGCCGCCTGCGACCACGGGAGGAGCCCAGTGATGGCCAATCGTCTTCCCATCATCGCGGTCATCGCGGCCGTGCTTCTGTTCCTGCTCTACTCCTCGGTCTTCGTGGTCAACGCGCGCCAGCAGGCGCTCGTGCTGCGGTTCGGCGAGATCGTCGACGTGAAGAATGAACCCGGCATCTATTTCAAGGCGCCTTTCGCCTTCTTCGACGCCGACAGCGTGCAATTGATCGAAAACAGGGTGCTGCGCTTCGATCTCGATAACATCCGCGTCCAGGTTTCGGGCGGCAAGTTCTATGAGGTCGACGCTTTCATCGCGTACCGCATCTCGGATCCGCGGGTGTTCCGCTCCGCGGTGTCCGGTCAGATCACACTGGCCGAAGCACGACTGAGGACGCGTCTCGATGCGGCGCTGCGCCGTGTCTACGGTCTGCGCGACTTCGAGGCGGCGCTCTCGGAAGAGCGGGCCGTGATGATGCGCGAAGTGCGCGATCAGCTGCGGCCCGACGCCACCTCGCTCGGCCTGCAGATCGAGGATGTGCGCATCCGCCGAACCGATCTGACGGCTGAGGTTTCGCAGCAGACCTTCGACCGCATGAAGGCCGAACGTTTGGCCGAGGCCGAACGGCTGAGAGCGCGCGGCAAGGAGGCCGCGCAGCGCATCACCGCCCGCGCCGACCGCGAAGTGGTGGAAATCGTCGCCGAGGCGCGCAAGGAATCGGAAATCCTGCGTGGTGAAGGTGAAGCCCAGCGCAGTGCGACCTTTGCCGACGCCTACAAACGCGATCCGGCGTTCTTCGACTTCTACCGGTCGATGAATGCCTATGGCACGGCGCTGGACAACTCCGGGACGACGATGGTGCTTTCGCCGAACTCGGAGTTCTTCCGCTTCTTCCGCAATCCGGACGGTACGGACGCGAAGCCGGCGACACCTGCGGCTCCGGCGACGGCACCTGCCGCGCCGGCGACGGCACCTGCCGCGCCGGCTGCACAACCTGCACCCGCCCAGTAGGGCGGTGCAGGATTTCCTTGCGGCCATAGGCCTGGTCCTCGTCGTCGAGGGTCTGGTCTATGGCGGCTTTCCCGGCCTTGCCAAACGTCTTGCCGGCGAAGTGCTGTCGACGCCGGAAATTGCGCTGCGCATCGTCGGGCTAGTGGCGATCGCCATCGGCGTCGGCATCGTCTGGTTGGTGCGTGGCTGAGGACCGCTGATCTGCAATTCCAGGAAAGTGTGAGCGGTTTTCCGTCCGGAATTGCGTAAAAGCAAAGGGATCGAACGGTTCGCCGTTTCCGCGAAACGGCGAACCGTTCTAAGGTGTAACGGAGGATTTATCCTCCTGATGTGGCCATAGCCGCAAACGTGCCGTATTTCTTGCCAACATGACGCGACGCGGCGTTTTGCCGAAGCGCTTTTCTTTTCAGCAATCCGGGAGGCTTTCGATGACATCCAACACCCTTCTGCGCGCGGCGCGGCGGACGTTCATCGCAGGTGCTGCGGCACTTCTGGTCGGCGCGCTTGCCGTTCCAGCTTTCGTGACGCCGACGATGGCCGCGGACGGACCGGCTTCGGTTGCCGACCTCGCCGAAGGCCTGCTCGGTGCGGTGGTCAACATCTCGACCTCGCAGACCGTGAAGGGCACGGAAGGTCCGGGCGCGGTGCCGATGCCGCAGCTGCCCGAGGGTTCGCCGTTCCAGGATTTCTTCGACGACTTCTTCAAGAACCGTGGCGGCGACAAGGATGGCGGCGCGCAAAAGGTACAGTCGCTGGGCTCCGGCTTCGTGGTCGACGCCGAGCAAGGCATTGTCGTCACCAACAACCACGTCATCGCCGATGCAGACGACATCGAGGTGAATTTCTCCGACGGCGTGACGCTGAAGGCGACGCTGGTCGGCACCGACACCAAGACCGACGTGGCGGTGCTCAAGGTCGACCCGAAGGGCCACAAGCTGACGGCGGTGAAATTCGGCGATTCCAACAAGATGCGCGTCGGCGACTGGGTGATGGCGATCGGCAATCCGTTCGGCCTTGGCGGCACGGTGACGGTCGGCATCGTCTCGGCCCGCAACCGCGACATCAATTCCGGCCCCTATGACGACTTCATCCAGACCGACGCCGCCATCAACCGCGGCAATTCCGGCGGGCCGCTGTTCAACAGCCTGGGCGAGGTCATCGGTATCAACACGGCGATAATCTCGCCGTCGGGCGGCTCGATCGGCATCGGCTTCTCCATCCCCTCGCAGCTTGCCTCGGGCGTCGTCGACCAGCTGCGCCAGTTCGGCGAGACCCGTCGCGGCTGGCTCGGCGTGCGCATCCAGCCGGTGACCGACGACATCGCCGAGAGCCTCGGCATGGCCACCGCCAAGGGCGCGCTGGTGGCCGGCGTCATCAAGGGCGGACCGGTCGACAACGGCACAATTCTCGCCGGCGACGTCATCATCAAGTTCGACGGCAAGGACATCCATGAAATGCGCGATCTGCCGCGCGTCGTGGCGGAAAGCCCGGTTGGCAAGGCGGTCGACGTGATCATCGTGCGCAAGGGCGTCGAGCAGACGGTGAAGGTGACGCTCGGCCGGCTTGAGGACGGCGAGAAGGTTGCCGCCGGTGAGGACGGCACTACCGATGAGGACAAGGGCGGCGACAAGGCGCCCGCCGTCTCCACGGCCTCGGTGCTCGGCATGACCGTCGGCGAGCTCAATGACGACACACGGAAAAAATTCGGCATCGCCGCCGATGTCTCCGGCGTCGTCATCACCGACGTCACCAAGGATTCGGCCGCAGCCGAGCGCGGCATCCAGGCCGGCGAGGTAATCACCGAAATCGCCCAGGAATCGGTCGCGACCCCGAAAGACGTCATGGACCGGATCGGCGCGCTGAAGGAGCAGGGCCGCAAGAATGCGCTCTTGATGCTGGCGTCCAAGACAGGCGAGTTGCGCTTCGTGACGATCCGGATGGATTGAGTCCGGTCAGGCCTGCAACGATCTGATTTCGAAATGAAAAGGGCGGCTAGTTAGCCGCCCTTTTTCTTGCCTGCCAGTCCTTGCGCGACAGGGTGTAGAGGACATGCCGCTTGAGGTGCGGGTGGCTGTCAGGGATGGATGGGTGGTCGAAATCGCGAGCCGGGTCAGGGCTCATGCCAAGACGCTCCATGACGGCCGTCGAGCGGCGGTTGGCCGCGACGGCGAAGGAGACGATCTCGTCCCGGTCAAGCGTCTCGAAGCCAAAGGCGAGCCAGGCTTCGGAGGCCTCCGTGACATAGCCCTTTCGCCAGAATTCCGGCGCCAACCGCCAGCCGATCTCGATCGTATCGGAGGGCAGGGACGGCACGTGATCGGTCTTTAAGAGGCCGACGAAGCCGATGCATTCCCCAGTCGCGGCGATCTCGGCGGCGGCAAAACCAAAGCCGTCCTCGGCGATCCAGCCCCGAAACTCGTCCATCTTGGCATCCGTCTCGGCGCGGTCGCGGCGGAACGGAAAGAATTCCATCACCCGCTCGTCCGAATTGATGCGGTGGAAGAGTTCGCGATCGCGGTCTTCCCAGTTGCGCAGGATGAGGCGCTCGGTGCGCATCGGTTTCATTGGGCGAACTCTTCCTGGCGGTAGCCCTGGAGATAAAGCAGCGCGGTGAGATCGCCATGGTCGATGCGGACCTTGGCTTCGGCAGCAACGGCCGGCTTGGCGTGGAGCGCGACACCGGTGCCGGCCAGGCGGATCATGTCGAGGTCGTTGGCGCCGTCGCCGACCGCAATCGCATCGAATGGCGTCAGGCCGAGGCGGGCCGAGATCTCGTTCAGCGCATCGGCCTTGGCGGCACGGCCGAGGATCGGCTCGGCGACAAGGCCGGCAAAGCGCCCGTTCTCCTCGATCAGGCGGTTGGCACGGTTTTCCTGGAAGCCGAGCATGGCGGCGACACGGCTGGTGAAGACGTCGAAGCCGCCCGAGACAAGCGCCGTCCAGGCGCCATTGGCGCGCATCGTCTGCACCAGAGCGCGGCCGCCCGACGCCAGCGTCAGGCGGTTCGCGATGATGCGGTCGACGACGGCCGTATCGAGGCCTTTCAGCAGCGCCACGCGTTCACGCAGCGCCGGCTCGAAAGCGATCTCGCCGTTCATCGAGCGTGCGGTGATGGCGGCGACGCGGTCCTTGACGCCGATCTCGTCGGCGAGTTCGTCGATGCATTCCTGGTCGATCATGGTTGAATCCATATCGGCAAGCAGGATTGTCTTGCGGCGGCTTTCGGCCTGCTGAACGATCACGTCGACCGGCTCGGAGCCAAGTGCCAAGCGCAAGGCGGCACTTGCCTCAGCGGCTTCCGCACCCTCGGGCAGCACCAGGTCGCAGGCGACGCCTTCGCCCAGCCAGCGAACAGCGCTTGCGCCGACCGACCGTGAGGCCATATTCGCAAGCGAGGCCGACATCGCGCGGCGGACGGGGTGGGACACAAGCGTGGCAATGAGCGGCATCGAGGCTTCCAAGCAGCTGGGCGAGGGCGGGCAGGCGGGCGAGGGCCGCGTGAAGAACGCGATCCTGATAGCCGGGCCGACCGCCAGCGGCAAGTCGGCGCTGGCGCTCGACCTCGCCGAGCGCAAGGGCGGCGTCATCGTCAACACCGATTCCATGCAGGGCTATTCGGTGCTCGATGTGCTGACGGCGCGGCCAAATGCCGCCGACCTCGCCCGCGCGCCGCACTATCTCTATGGCCACGTGCATCCCTCCACCGCCTATTCCACCGGCGCCTGGCTGCGGGACGTGATGAAGCTGATCGATGACGGCACGCTCGCCCGACAGCCCGATGACGCCGGCTTTGAACGTCCGGTGATTTTCGTCGGCGGCACCGGGCTCTATTTTCGCGCACTTGCCGAGGGCATTTCGGAAATGCCCGACATTCCGCAGCAGGTACGCGACCGCTGGCGCTACGAGTTAAAGGAGCAAGGCGCAGCCAAGCTGCACCGCATCCTGATGCATGAGGATTCGGCGGTCGCCATGCAGCTGAAGCCGACCGACGGCCAGCGCATCGTGCGGGCGCTGGAGGTGCTCGACGCATCCGGCCGCTCCATCCTCGAATGGCAGGCAGCGCGCGGCCGGCCGCTGATCGACCGCGACAGCGCCCGGTTCTTCGTTATCGAGCCGGACCGCGCCGCCCTTGTCGAGCGGATCGAAACAAGGTTCGACCGCATGCTCGATCTCGGCGCGCTCGATGAGGTCAAACGGCTTGCGGCGCTTGGCCTCGATCCCGAGCTGCCGGCGATGAAGGCGATCGGCGTTCGCGAACTTTCGGCTGCCATGGCGGGTGACACCAGCTTTCCCCAGGCCATCGAGCGCTGCAAGGCAGCGACGCGGCAATATGCCAAACGGCAAACGACGTGGTTTCGCCATCAGCTGGGACCCGAATGGCTGAGATTGCAGCCCGGCGACGGCCTGCAAACCGTGATTTGATTTTCGTGCTGCCAATACAATTAAAGAAACAGAAGTAGGAATGAATATTCCCGCTCCGGTTGTCTGGATTAACCGTCCGTAAGGCGCCAGCATGCCACAGATCCGGCGGATACTTTTCCAACGGGGAGCAGATGCGTTTCCACAAGGCGGAATCCGCATTTTTCGTCTTTATTTTCGTGATCCTGGCCGCAGGCCTGGTGACGCTTTATGCCTATGGTCAATTGCAGTTCATCGCGGTCGGTCACGATACGACTTCCCGGGTCGAGAGGATCGCCTATCTCAACACGCTGCTGTTTGTCACCGGGGTGCTGCTGGCGACAGCGCTGTTCTTCGGCGTGTTCTTCATCTACCCGCTGATCCGTAGGCAGGCCACGGAAGAGGGCAAGCTGCGCGCCATGACGGTTTCGCTCAGCGCCCGCTCGGAAACGCTGCAGCATGCGGCATTGACCGACGGCCTTACCGGCATGCAGAACCGGCGCTACTTCGATGATGCGCTGAAGGAATATCTCGAGGAATTCCGCCGCATCGAAAAGCCCGTCGGGCTCATGATCCTCGACCTCGATCATTTCAAGCAGGTCAACGACACGCATGGCCACGATGTCGGCGACGAGGTGCTGAGGGCAGTCGCCAATTGCCTCAAAGGCATGACGCGCTACCACGATGTGGTGGCGCGGCTTGGGGGCGAGGAGTTCGCCGTCGTTACGCCCAACATGGATGCGGAGCTGTTGGGCAAGTTCGCCGAACGCATCCGCAAGGCGATTGCCAACATGTCGGTGCTGTCGGGCAATGTCCGCCTCAAGATCACCACCAGCGTCGGACTCGCCGTCTGGGATCGGAAGGAAACCGCCGAGGAATTCTACCGCCGCGCCGACCGCCAGCTCTACGAGGCGAAGAGGCAAGGCCGCAACCGCGTCTGCGCCTAAAATCCCGAAGAAGAATTCATGAGGCCGGTTGCCTGACGTGGCTTTCTCGACTTCCGGTGCTCACGGACTAAATGTCCGCTCCGCTCCGGCTTCTCGAAAGCCACGCCATTCAATCCGGCCTGATGAATTCCCTTTCGGGATTTGCCCAAGCGGGCCAACGAAGCCGAGCCCTGGCGCTCCGGCGGCTTCTCAATTGGCCGGCAAAAAAGTCGCTACGCTGAAGGTCAATCGTTCTGCGGGCGCATGCCGAAGGTTGTGGGCTTGAGGCCATAGCGCAGGTCGAAATCGTCGTCGGGCTGGATGCGCTGGGCGGTGGCCGGCTTGCGGTAATCGGGATCGCCGGCCTGGCGGCCGGAGTCCACGACCTCGGCGAAGGCCATCTGCTGCTGTGGCTTCGGGACGTTGCGCAGCCGCTCGACGATGGCGGCGAGATCGACGTCGTTGCCGTCCTGCGAGAACTCGTCCTGCTCTCGCTTGGCGGTGCCGGGGATCAGGTTCTCCGCCAGTTTCTCGAACTTCAGCCGCATGGTCGTCGCCACGCCTTCACCGAAGGCGATGGCTTCGCGCTGGCCCATGGAGGACAGGAAGGCCAGCGTCGAGGCGGAGGAATCGGCGATCGCCGAGCGGATGATCGCCTGGTCCTGCTCATTGGCCAGCCGCATGGCGAAGAAGGTCGAGCATTGCGACAGGATGGTCGGATCGAGTTCACCCGGGCGCTGGGTGACGACGCCGAGATAGCAGCCATATTTGCGGCCTTCCTTGGCGATGCGCGACAGTGCATGCCTTGTCGGCGCGAAGCCGAGGCGAGGATCGGCCGGCATATAGCGGTGCGCTTCCTCGCACAGCAGCAACAGCTTCAGCCGGCCCTCGCTCCACAGCGCAAGGTCGAAGGCCAGGCGCGCCAGCACCGAACAGACGGAGTTGACCACTTCGGACGGCATGCCGGCCATCTCGAAGCAGGTCACCGGGCGGCCATGATGCGGCACACGGAAAATATTGCCGATCGTCTCGTGGATCGTGTCCTCGATCAGCCGTGAATTGAACATGAAGCGATAGCGCGGGTCTGACGCGGCGGACTCGATGCGCGTCTTCAGCGATTTCAGCGTCGGGCGGTCGTTCTTGCTTTCCAGGAGGCCCATGCGCTCGTCGATCTGCTTGATGAGATCGACCATGCGGTAGGGCACCGGCGTGTCGGCGGTCAGCGCATCGCTGCCGCGGCGCACGTAAGAGCCTGAATTGGGATTGCGATAGAGGTTCTTGGCGGCGGGGATCAGGTCGCGCAGGACATCGACTTCTTCCGGCACGACCTCTCGGCCGCGAAACAGCACTTCGGCGAATTCTTCAAGCCTGAACATCCAGAACGGCAGGTCAAGCGTCTTGGAATCGACCCGGACGCAGAACTCAGGCAGCGACGCCGCGAATTCATTGTGCGGATCGAGGATGAGGATTCGCAGATCGGGCCGGGCCGCGATCGATTTGCGCAGCAGCAGCGAGATGGCGGTGGATTTGCCGACGCCGGTTGTGCCGACAACGGCAAAATGGCGCGCCAGCGTGTCCTCGATAGCGATGTTGGCGTCGATCGACTCATCCTGCGACAGCGTGCCGATGGTGATCGAATGACGCCCGGCGAGATCGTAGACCGCCTGCAGATCACGGGTACGGATGCGGTGCGCTATGGCGCCGATATGCGGATAGGTGGTGATGCCGCGGTCGAACACCGGTTTGGCCCCCGGTTCGGCGCCGTCGCGCACTTCGCCGATCAGCTCGACGCTGACCTCGATGGGATTTTGTCCCTCATTGCTCCAGGCGCGATCCGATTTGCCGATTTCGTAGACCAGACCAACGGTGCGCGATGTCCCGAGATTGATGGAGATCATCTTGCCGACGGTCCACAGGCCGGTGACCGCTCCTTCGATGTCGTCGGCATAGGCGCTGATGGTGGCGCGCGCACCGTCGCACTGCACGACGTTGCCGAGAATGCGCTTGTCGCTCTGCTCTGCCCGGCGGCGCTCCTGCGAGGTCGGTTCGCCGACGGAGGCTTCGCGCTCGACAAACATACGATCCGATCCCCATTCCCGTGGAGCCTCGATCCTACACAGACGGGGTTAAGGTGGCGTGATGCGGGATGGTGTAGCAGGGGTTAACCCGTCAGCGAAAATTCAATCGGCCGGCCTCTTCCCCCAATCCGAAGATTCGATATATTGGACGAATGACTGATATAGCGAATGACATGTCGGCCACGATAGGCAGACGAATCCACGCCGAAAGAGCCTTGCGGGACTGGTCGTTGGCCGACCTGGCGAACCGCTCCGGCGTCTCCAAAGCCATGCTCAGCACTATCGAGCGCGGCATGACCAGTCCGACGGCGGCGCTGCTGGTGCGCATCGCCGCTGCTTTCGGCATGACGCTGTCGACGCTGATTGCGCGCGCCGAGCAGCAAGGTGGCGGCCTGCTGCGCGAGAGTGAGCAGCCGGTTTGGCGCGACCCCGGTACGGGCTATGTCCGTCGGCATCTGTCGCCGGTTTCCGAAACGCCGCTCGAATTGATCCGGGTGCAGTTGCCGGCGGGCGCCAGTGTGAGCTTCCCGGCGGCGTCCTATGCCTTCATCAAGCAGCAGATGTGGCTGATCTCCGGGCGGCTCGAATTCACCGAGGGTGATATGGTGCATAGTCTCGAGCCCGGCGACTGCCTGGCGCTCGGCGCGCCGTCGGACTGCACGTTCCATGCCGTCGGACCGCAGCCGGCCGACTATCTGGTTGCGCTGGTCAGGGGCTGAAATCGTGGCAAGACGTCCCAAGCGCTCCGACAATGGCGGACCGCCGCTCGATGATTACAAGGGTCCGCCATGGGGCAGGGGCGATCCCTACATCTTCCTGGCCTGGCAGGCAGCGCATGCCAAGGCGTGGAAGGCGTCAAGCCGTGACGTGATGCTGATGCGCATGGAAAAGGCCGAGCGGCTTGGCCTGACCTATGAGGAATACACGCTCGAAATCCTCGAACGCGGGCTGCATCTGCAGCCGAAAGACACCGATCGCATCGCCGCGATCAAGGCGAGACGAAAGCGGCGCCGCGTCGCGCGTCTGGATTAGCAAGGGAAAGTGCAGGTGAGTCCCATCGAAATCAGGTCGCTGACTGCGGAAACACGCGACATGCTGGCCGACCTCCTGATCGAGACGGTCGCGGCCGGCGGCTCCGTCAGCTTCATGCATCCCTTATCCAGGCAAGCGGCGGAAACCTTCTGGAGCAACTCGTTGATGGCAGCGGAGAGAGGTGAAAGAGCGGTGCTGGGTGCTTGGTATGGCGACGCGTTGATCGGCACCGTCACCTTGCTGCTCGACTTTCCGGTCAATCAGCCGCACCGGGCCGAGATCGCCAAGCTCATGACCCGCGTCGAACACCGCGGCAAGGGCATAGCGAGCCGGCTGATGCGGGCGGCCGAAACGCTCGCCGTCGAGAAAGGCCGCACGCTTCTGGTGCTGGACACCGCAACCGAGGAGGGCGCTTCCGGCCTTTACGAAAAACTCGGCTTCACGCTCACTGGCGAAATACCGGACTTTGCCCTGAAACCGCATGGCGGGCTGACCGGCACGCTCATCTACTGGAAGCGCATCGGCGGCGCTGCCTAAGCCTTGTGGTGAACCTCTTGCAGCGCGTAGACCGGCGTCGCGATGCCTTCCATGCGCGCCTTCAGCTGCAGCGCCAGGAACTGGGAGTAATGGCGCGACTGGTGCAAATTGCCGCCATGGAACCACAGCGCCTCCTGCTGCGTCGGCTTCCACATGTTGCGCAGCTCGCCTTCCCAGGGGCCTGGGTCCTTCGTGGTGTTGGAGCCGAGGCCCCAGCATTTCCCGACCTTGTCGGCGACCTCCCGTGAGATCAAATCGGCCGCCCAGCCATTCATCGAACCGTAGCCGGTGGCGTAGACGATGAGATCGGCCGGCAGTTCCGATCCATCGCTGAGCTGGACCGAATGCTCCTTGATCTCCTTCACGTCGACACCGCTTTTCAGCTTGATCGACCCGTCGATGATCAGGTCGGAGGCGCCGACATCGATGTAATAGCCCGAGCCGCGTCGCAGATATTTCATGAAAAGGCCGGAGCCGTCGTCGCCCCAGTCGAGCATGAAGCCGGCCTTCTCCAGGCCTTTGTAGAAGTTGGCGTCGCGCTTCTTCATCTCGGCATAGGCCGGAATCTGGAATTCGTGCAGGATCTTGTAGGGCAGGGAGGCGAAGACGAGGTCGGCCTTGGCTGTGGTCATGCCGCTCGCAACCGCCTTTTCCGAATAGAGCGAGCCCAGGCCGATCTCCATCAGCGTGTCCGACTTGACGATGTGCGTGGTCGAGCGCTGCACCATGGTGACGTCGGCGCCGGCCTCCCAAAGGGCTGCTGCAATGTCGTGGGCGGAGTTGTTCGAGCCGATGACGACAGCTTGTCTGCCGACATAGGCATCGGGTCCCGGATGCTTCGAGGAGTGATGCTGGTCGCCCTTGAATGTGTCCATGCCCTTGAAGTTCGGCATGTTGGCCTTGCCGGATTGCCCCGTGGCCAGCACCAATTGTTTCGGCTTCAGCGTGATGTCCTTGCCGTCGCGGCGCACCACCACCGTCCATTCCTTCTTGCTGTCGTCATAGACAGCGCTCATGGCCTCGGTCGACGACCAGTAGTTCAGCTCCATTACCTTGGCGTACATTTCCAGCCAGTCGCCGATCTTGTCCTTGGGCGCGAAGACCGGCCAGTTCCTGGGAAAGTCGATATAGGGCAGATGGTCGTACCAGACCGGATCGTGCAGGCAGAGCGATTTGTAGCGCTTGCGCCAGCTGTCGCCGGCCCGTTCGTTCTTCTCGACGATGATGGTCGGCACGCCGAGCTGCCGCAGCCGCGCGCCGAGCGCGATGCCGCCCTGGCCGCCGCCAATGATGAGCGTATAGGGCTGCGTCTTGAACCCGAGCTCGGCGGCCTCCTTCTCGCGCTCCTCCTTCCAGGTCGGGCGGTTCTTGCCATGGCCGTGCTTAGCGCCGAGCGGGCGGTCGAAACCGGCCGGCTCCTCATGGCCCTTCAGCTCGACCATGGTGGTGAGCAACGTCCAGATCTTGCCGTCCTTCAGCCGGATGTGGCCGAAGCCGCGCGCCACAGACGTTTCGAAACTGATCCAGCCGTCGAGCAGGCCATCGTTTTCAGTGGCGTCCTCGCCCTTGGCGATCGCCCAGTTCGATGGGTTGGTTTTGGCCAGCTGGCTCACCAGCATGTCGCGCACCTGGTCACGGCCTTCCATGGTCTTGATGTTCCAGGTGAAGCTGACGAGATCGCGCCAAAAACAATCCTCCTGAAAGCAGGCGACCGCCTTGTCGATGTCACCGGCGGCGAGTGCCGCGCCGAAGCGATCGAGCAGGTCGGAAAGCTTCTTGTTGGGGGCCTTGTCGAGCATTGAATTTCCTCCGCGATTTTTCTTGGCCGCCTGTAGCGAGCGGAACCCTGCCGAAGCTTGACGTCCGGCCTGGCGCAGTATCGCGACAAATTATGCGCCGCGTCACGTCGTCCAATAGTTTGCCGCGTATTCAGGGGCTTATCGGGAAATCGGGACGCCGAAGACCGTTGCGAACCAGCGGCGGACCGCTTCTTCGGCCGGGCTCAGATGCGCGCCCGAAGGTGCGGTCAGATAGTGGCCGGCACCGCTCGACAGCGTAAAGCCGGACAGGGTGACGAGAGATCCTTCGCGCAGTGCCGCGTCGGCCAACGGTCGCGATCCCAGCACCATGCCGGCGCCGTGCTTCGCCGCCTCCAACGCGGTAACGAAACTGTCGAATTTGTGCGTCGGCCCCAGCGCCGGCTTCATCCGGGCGACGGCGAACCACTCGCCCCACATTTCCCGCGCGCCGACCACTGTAAGTCTCGGCAATCCTGTCCAATCCTTGGCCTTGGCGAGATGCGGCGACGCCATCGGCGTCAAGGTTTCGCGGGTCAGGCGGTCGGCCTGCCGTCCGGCAAAAGAGCCGGAGCCAATGCCGAATCGGATGTCGAGACCCACAAAGCGCTCGCCATAATCGGCCGGTGTGTGGATGGTCTCGATCTGCAGCTGGACGAAGGGCAGGTCCTTGGCCATTTGCGGCAGCTTCGGCGCGATCATCAGCACGGCAAACGAGATCGGCGAGCGTATCGTCACGCTCTGGACGGTCTTGGGTTCAAACAGCTCGCGCGTGCTGTTGGCGATCACGGCGAAGGCCGATTGCAGATGCGGCAGGTAGGCGGCACCCGCCGGCGTCAATTCGACGCCGCGCGCCAGGCGGATGAACAGCGGCTGCTTCAACCGCTCTTCGAGAGAACGGATGTGCTGGCTGACCGCAGCCTGGGTCAGGCCAAGCTCGGCCGCGGCGGCGGTGAAATTCGACAGCCGCGCGGCGGCCTCGAAACTCCGCAGCCAGTCAAGCGGGGGCAAGGGCAGGGTTGTTTCAGTCATAAACCGTTTAGGGCCTTTGGCTGCAAAATGATAATTTGAGTTATGCCTTCGACATCATCACGATGCAATCGGAAACCCTGCGGAGTTGGCTGCGGGGCGCAGCGGACAGGAACGGATCTCCATGCTTACCCAGGCGCTGATCGGCGACGAAGGAAGAACGATCGACCTCGGTTGGAAGGACGGCGCGCGCACTCGCTTTCACGCCATGTGGTTGCGCGACAATGCGCTCGACGACAAGACGCGCAGCGCCGGCAACGGCCAGCGGCTGATCACCATTCTCGACATTCCGGCGCAAACGCGGATCGGCGCAGCCGCGATCAAGGGCGATGCGCTTGAAGTCAGTTTCGAACCGGAGGGAAAGACGGTGCGCTTTCCTGCGGCATGGCTGAGCGCCAATGCCTATGACCGCGATGCCGCCCGACAGCCCGGCTGGACAGGCGAGGGCACCGTGCGATGGACCAGGGCCTCTATGCAGAATTCGGTGCCGCGCGCCGGCTATGTCGCGGCCAGCCGCGACCGCGCCGTCTTGCGGCAATGGCTGTCGGCGGTGAAGACCTACGGCTTCGCGGTGATGGACGATCTGCCGGCCGAATCCGGGGCGCTGTGCAAAGTGTCCGATCTGTTCGGCTATATCAGGGAGACCAATTACGGCCGCTGGTTCGAGGTGCGCGCCGAGGTCAATCCAACCAATCTGGCCTACACCAATCTTGGCCTGCAGGCGCATACCGACAACCCCTATCGTGATCCGGTGCCGACCTTGCAGATCCTGTCGTGTATCGAAAACACGGTCGAGGGCGGCGAATCCAGCGTCGTCGATGGTTTTGCCGTGGCGGCCGCGCTGCAGGCCGAAAACCCCGAAGGCTTCCGGCTGTTGAGTTCATACCCGGCGCGCTTCGAATATGCCGGCTCGTCGGGCGTGCGATTGCAGGCCAAGCGGCCGATGATCGAGCTCGGGCCGGATGGCGAACTCATCGCCATCCGCTTCAACAACCGCTCGCTGGCGCCGACCGTCGATGTGCCGTTCGCGGAGATGGAGGCCTACTACGCCGCCTATCGCCGGTTTGCCGAACTGATCGAGGATCCGTCCTTCGAAGTGACCTTCAAGCTCGAGGCGGGCCAGGCCTTCATCGTCGACAACACCCGCGTCATGCATGCCCGCAAGCAGTTCTCCGGCGCCGGCAAGCGCTGGCTGCAGGGCTGCTACGCCGACAAGGATGGCCTTTTGTCGACGCTGTCGGCGATCGAACACGAATTCAAGGAAGCAGCGGAATGAGCAGCCAGGATTTGAACGCGAGCAACATCGTCGAATTCATCGCCGATATTTTCGAACGCCGAGGGGCTGAATCCTATCTCGGCGAACCCGTCACCATGTCGGAGCACATGTTGCAGGGCGCCTGGTTCGCCGAAAAGGACGGCGCGCCCGATGTGCTGGTGGCGGCAGCACTGCTGCACGATATCGGCCACTACACCAGCGAGTTCGGCACCTATTCGCCCGACGATGTCGAGGACAAGCATCATGACGAAGCCGGCGGCGAGGTGCTGGCGCCGTTCTTTCCACCGGTGATCGTCGAATGCGTCAGGCTGCATGTCGCGGCCAAGCGCTACCTCTGCGCTACCGACCCCACCTATTTCGGCAGGCTGTCGCAGGCCTCGGTCCACACGCTGTCGCTGCAAGGCGGGCCGATGAATGCCGAAGAGGTGGCCGAGTTCCGCAAGAACCCGTTCCACGAGGAAGCGGTGCGGGTTCGCATCTGGGACGAGGCCGGCAAGATCGGCAATATGAAGACCCGGGCATTTCGCGACTACGTGCCGCTGTTGCAACGGGTTGTCCGCGACTTCGCCAATCGCGCCTGATCATAATCCGGGGAAGAAACGGCATGTGCTCCTGCTTCGACGGCGAGCATGCGCTAACCGTATGCCGGAGACCTGCCGCAAGCGTCTGCGTGCCGCAGGCGCTCGCGCCTCGCTGCCGATCCCTACCGGTGACGAGCCTTGTCACCGCGGATTTTATTGCGACATCCGTCGGCGCGGCCAAGATCAGTAGGTCAGACTTCGGTGTATATTTGACTCAGACGAAGGTCTGAGAATCGAGCTGAAAGCACGAAAGGAGAGTTTCCTCAGCGTTTGTAAGCCGCAATTTTGGGCTGTTCATTCTTGAATACCGTGACACATCATGATGTGATGGTGGCATGAATGGAGAAAGGCAGCCCCTGTTTTCATCCGTGCGTCGCTGGGCGTACTTTAGCTTGCGCGTATTCGCGGCGGTTGCGGTGACGATGCCGGTGCTTGGTCTGCGGTTGAGCCATGTCGACGGCTACAAGATCGAATTCGCCGCTGCCAGCGCCAAGAGCGGAAACAATGGCAATGGTAACGGTGGTGGCAACGGTAGTGGTAATGGTAATGGCTCAGGCGGCAACGCCGGGAATGGCAACGCCAACGGAAAGGGAAAAAATGGTGCCGGCGACAACGCCCCCGGTAGCCAAGCTCCCAGTAGCCAAGTCAATGCCGCTGGCGACACGGTGACGGTACAGGGCGCCAAAATCCAGGTCGTGCATCGCGATGGATTCAGCGAAAGCATCGAGGCCGGCCGCTTCACTATGAAGGATCCGCTTGGAAGGACAATTGTCGAACGCGCCGTAAGGGCCTCCGACATTGCTCGTCTGAAAGGGCTGTAACTGTTGGTTCGCCAACCAGCATCCGACCTTCAGACAAGCCCCGATCTCCCTATACAAGACCCGTTTTGGGCGCGTGCATAAGAATGGCTGCTTCGGTGCGGTTTCGCACCTTTAGCTTTTGAAATATCCGAGTCATGTGGTGTTTTACCGTTTTCTCCTGCAGGTTGAGACGTTTGGCGACTTCTTTATTGCTCAGTCCTTCGCCTACCAAGGAGATTATCCCAAGCTCGCGTCCCGAGAGATTGGCAACGAGATCGGTTGTGCGCTTTTCCGGCCGGATCAGTTCATTCAAAAGCTGCGCTGACAGGGTCGGCGAAACATATTTTTTTCCTGCGGCTATATAAGTCAGCACCTCGGCCAGCGATGCCGCCCCAATCCCTTTCAGCACATATCCGCGTACGCCCAGCCTGAGCGCCGTCGCCAAATCGGCGTTCGCCTCCGAGACGGTGAGCATGACGATCTTGCAGTCAGGCTGAGTTGCAAGAATATTTTCCGCTGCCGCCAGACCCCCTCCCGGCAAACTGATGTCGAGCAGCAATATGTCGGGATTTGCCAAGGCCGCAAGCTGTTCGGCATCCGCCGCGGTTTCGCCCGCACCAACGACTTCGAAGCCGCCGATTTCGGCGAGGCTGCGAGCCACACCCTCGCGAAACAGCGGATGATCATCAACAATGGCAATCCTTATGGGAGCGGTCATTTCTGGTCCTCGATGTTGAGCGTTATGGTCAGCCGGGTCCCCCTGGGGCTCGAAAAGGTCTCGAAGTGACCTCCGATACTTTCGATACGTTCCCTCATACCGGCGAGTCCAAGTCCTTCACACGATCCCGACTGGAATCCAGGGCCGTGATCAAGCACTTGAATGAGGAGCTTGCCCTGCGTCACTCTCGCCTTGACAGCCTGCCCCTTGCCCAGACCGTGTCGCCAGGCATTGTTTAGCCCCTCCTGCGCGAAGCGAAAGATGCTTATTTTCTCGGACGTCCCCAGGTCGGGCAGGCGAGATGGCAGTGAAAGCGATACGGAAGAGGCTGTACGGCGTTCATGTTCGGCAACCGCAAGCCGCAATATCTCCGCGACTGTCGAAGCTTCGATCTGTGGCAGCACGAGGCCGGTGCAGATGGCGCGGATCTCCCGCATCGCCTCATCCAACGTATGATGGATATCGGCGATCTCGGTCTTGCGGTGGCTTGGGGATGCGGCGGGATCGAGCAGTAGAGGGCTGTCCATGCGCAGCGCAGCCAGTGCGACGAGCTGAGCTGGACCGTCATGCAAATCAGACCCGATGCGACGCAAGTAACGTTCGTTGATTGCCGTTGCGCGGCGCGACGCCTGCTGGACGCGCTCCCGCAAAGCGGAATTCTGCTCCAAAAGCAACTGAAGCTCCGCCACTTGTGTCTCAAGCGCTGAACGCTGCGTTTCGATAGTGCTGCTGCCGCGAAGCACGATTCCCGAGAGCATCGCCAAGGCGACCGCGGTCGCGCCAGCCACGAGCAGCCAGCTCGACCATAGTGCCGAGTTTAAAGTGCCCTGAAGATCGTCGGCTATCTCGTAGAACTCGGAAACGGCCACAACATCGCCCGACCACGGCTCTCGAACCGGATTGTAGATCTCGAGCAGCGAGGCGGTGGGGCTCTTGCGTTCCTTCCTTTCATTTTCGTCCAGATCATTGAATTGCGCCACCACGTTTCCGCCGAACGCATGCAGCAAGTTCGCATTTGGCTCGAAGGTCTGGCCAATAAGAGCCGCGTCTTTGGCGTACAGCACCTTGCCATCACGCCGCCAAAGCACGAACGACGCCAGTTTTTTTCCGAGAGCACCCTGGTCCAGGGTTTCATCGAGTGCCCGTTTAACGGTGTCGCTGAGCTGCTGGCTTTTGCGCATATCCGGCAGGATTGGCGCGATGACACTGTCGACGTAAAGCGCGGTCGTGCTTGCAGAGTTGCGGATCACTCCATCTCGTATTTGCGAGGTGACCCATAGGCCGACGACCAGCATCAGCGACAGCAGCCCAATGCTTCCGACTATGATGAACTGCCAAGCCAACGATAGCCTGTTCCAGTTTTGATAGAGACTATCAATGTAGCGCACGTCTCAACCGACCCCGCGACTTTGGCCGTGCCAAAATGCCTAAGCCATCCTACATCTAGAACGGTCGATGGTGCGAGCAAGCGCTAGGTTGAATGCCGGGGAAACCGCAATTTCAGGGCATGATCCCACCGCCACCCGCGGGGAACGGCGGTGGGATCAGCGTTACTGTATGATCTTGACGATCTTCCGCGTGCCGGGGTCGACCAGCACGGTTCGCCCGTCGACCACAACGTAGCGATACTTGACGCTCGGCACTTCATGCAGTTCCACCGTGTCGGGAATGGCGGTCCCCACGTTCAATTCGACACCTGGAATCTTCACCGACGCAAGGGGCTGCTTTTTCACGTATTCGCGCACAACCGTTTCCTGCTCCGGCGCGATGATGACGTCTTGAGCGGCAACTACGCCCGCGCTCGCGAGCAGCAAGAATCCGGCAATTGCGGTCGACTGGTACATGGTCGTCATGATTCTCTCCTTCATGCGAGCAACGCTCATGCATCTTGCGCGAGCTCGATTCCGATACGGGTGGTGTTGATGAGGTTGATGCACACCGGGAGCCGAACGGGCTTTTCGCGGCTGCGTTCCCGCGTGGGGCTTCGGTCCGGGCGTCATCGGGCCAATGGACGATAGGGGGAGGGACCAAAGTCTGGTGCCAGGCTGTAGAGGTCCTAGAGCCTCCTCAGGGCGGAACACAGGGTTCTCGGCATCGTTGAGATCAGCACTTGTGGGAGGCGTTANGGCGTTAATGGACAACAGCGTCCATCAGGCACGATGGTTGCTCTTGCCTGTTTTCGGGGTAGCCATCCTGGTCATGACGACGGGAGTACTTCTAAGCTTGTGAGGCTGGTGTCATCGCTATGGGATCACAAGCTCAGGAAAAAACAAAATGTTGCGTTGCATTAATTGTTTGATGCAATTTGTAGGTGATTGTTGCAAAATTACTGCCAACATTCATTGGTCTTCTTAGAAGCCCGATTTTATTCACAAAATGTGGAACAAAGTATTTTTGGCAGAGTTGGCTAGGCTGAGGGACCGACTCTTTAAAGGAGAAAGCAGATGAAACATGTGTTGATCACGAGCATGATTGCGCTTGGCGTCGGGTGCGGCGCCGCGATCGCCCAGACCCAGGCCGTGCAGCCGAGCGGTGGCGACAACTGCGCCGCCGGCGCGGCCGATTGCCAGAAGGGCGGCAAGGCCGGCGAACAGGCGCAAGGCAAGATGAAGTCACAGACCGATCAGAATGCACAGGGCCAGGCTGGCGCCACGACCGATCAGCAGGCTCAGGGCAAAGCCAAGCTCAAGACGGATGAACAGGCACAGGGCAAGGCCGGGACCAGTACCGAGCAGAATGCTCAGGGTCAGGCCGGCGCCACGACCGATCAGCAGGCTCAGGGCAAGGCCAAGCTCAAGACGGATGAACAGGCCCAGGGCAAGGCCGGGACCAGCACCGAGCAGAATGCTCAGGGCCAGACCGGCACCAGCACCGAGAAGCAGGCTCAGGGCAAGGCCAAGCTCAAGACGGATGAACAGGCCCAAGGCAAGGCCGGGACCAGCACCGAGCAGAACGCTCAGGGCCAGACCGGCACCAGCACCGAGAAGCAGGCTCAGGGCAAAGCCGGGACCAGCACCGAGCAGAACGCTCAGGGCCAGACCGGCACCAGCACGGACCAGCAGGCCCAGGGCAAGGCCGGGACCACCACCGAGCAGAACGCTCAGGGCAACACAAACGTTCAGACCGACCAGGGCAATACGGCCTCGATCAACAACGTGACCGTCGAGCAGAAGACGCAGGTCACGCAGATCATCCACGAGACCAGGGTTGAGCCGGTGAAGAACGTAGACTTCGACATTTCGGTCGGCATCGAGGTGCCGCGGCACAAAGTGCGCCTGCACCGTCTGCCGGCGCGCATTGTCAAGATCGTCCCGGCCTACGAATCCTATGAGTACTTCGTGCTGGCCGACGGGCGCATCGTCATCGTCGACCCGGATACGTACAAGATCGTGCTGATCCTGACGTGACACGGCAGTGACTCTTGTTCCCGGCGCGGTGCGATTGAGGGGTATCGTATGCGCCGCGGTGGCCCGCCGACCAGAGGCGGCGGGCCACTTGCTTTGTCTTTCGCATCGCGCGTTTTTCCCGTTGACACCCTGCCTTTCACCCTCGTAGTGTCCGCCACGATGAAAAAGGCACTCATTCTCGTAGGAAAGCGCGTGGGCAAGGCGGTGTAACCGCCGGGCGAAAACCTCCCATGCGCAACACACAGGCTCCCATCGGGGGCCTTTTTTATTGCCCGAAACACGACTAAACGACCAGCAATCGCCTCATGGCTAGAAGTACGGGACCAGACCGATGAGCAACGGACAGAACGAACGGCGCGAAATGCCAAACAGGGAAATGACTGGCGCCGAAATGGTGGTGCAGGCGCTGAAGGACAATGGCGTCAAGCATGTCTTCGGTTATCCCGGCGGCGCGGTGCTTCCGATCTATGACGAAATCTTCCAGCAGGACGAGGTCGAGCACATCCTCGTCCGCCACGAGCAAGGCGCAGGGCATGCGGCCGAAGGCTATGCCCGCTCGACCGGCAAGGCCGGCGTCATGCTGGTGACCTCCGGCCCGGGCGCCACCAATGCGGTGACGCCGCTGCAGGATGCGCTGATGGATTCGATCCCGCTGGTCTGCCTGACCGGGCAGGTGCCGACTTCGCTGATCGGCTCCGACGCGTTTCAGGAGTGCGACACGGTCGGCATCACGCGCCCCTGCACCAAGCACAACTGGCTGGTGAAGGACGTCAACGAATTGGCCGCCACCATCCATGAGGCCTTCCATGTCGCGACGACCGGCCGCCCCGGCCCGGTGGTGGTCGACATTCCGAAGGATGTGCAGTTCGCCAAAGGCATCTATGTGCCGCCGCAGGCGGCGCCGCGCACCAGCTACCAGCCGAAGGTCCAGGGCGACCTGGAAAAGATCAAGGCCGCCGTCGAACTGATGGCCAGCGCCAAGAAGCCGATCATCTATTCGGGCGGCGGCGTCATCAACTCCGGTCCGGAGGCCAGCCATCTGCTGCGCGAACTGGTCGACCTCACCGGCTTCCCGATCACCTCGACGCTGATGGGCCTCGGCGCGTATCCGGCATCGGGCAAGAACTGGATGGGCATGCTGGGCATGCACGGCACTTATGAAGCCAATATGGCGATGCATGATTGCGACGTGATGATCTGCATCGGCGCGCGCTTCGACGACCGCATCACCGGACGGCTGACCGCCTTCTCGCCCAACTCGAAGAAGATCCACATCGACATCGATCCATCGTCGATCAACAAGAACGTGCACACGGAAGTGCCCATCATCGGCGATGTCGGCCGGGTGCTGGAGGACATGGTGCGGCTGTGGCGGGCGAGCGCCAAGGCCGACAAGAAGGCGCTCCATCCCTGGTGGGAGCAGATCGCCAAATGGCGCGCGCGTGACTCGCTCGCGTTCAAGATGAACCACGATGTGATCATGCCGCAATATGCCATCCAGCGGCTCTACGAACTGACCAAGGACATGGACACCTACATCACCACCGAGGTCGGCCAGCACCAGATGTGGGCGGCGCAGCACTATCATTTCGAGAAGCCGAACCGCTGGATGACGTCGGGCGGGTTGGGCACGATGGGATACGGCCTGCCGGCGGCGCTCGGCGTGCAGATCGCGCACCCGGATGCGCTGGTCATCGACATCGCAGGCGATGCCTCGGTGCAGATGACGATGCAGGAGATGAGCGCGGCGGTGCAGCACAATGCGCCGATCAAGATCTTCATCCTCAACAACCAGTATATGGGCATGGTGCGCCAGTGGCAGCAGCTGCTGCACGGCAACCGTCTGTCGCATTCCTACACCGAAGCGATGCCCGACTTCGTCAAGCTGGCCGACGCATATGGCGGTCATGGCATTCGCTGCGAGAAACCGGACGAGCTGGACGATGCGATCAAGGAGATGATCGCGGTGAAGAAGCCGGTGCTGTTCGATTGCCGGGTGGCGACGCTCGCCAACTGCTTCCCGATGATCCCGTCGGGCAAGGCGCATAATGAAATGCTCCTGCCCGACGAGGCGACCGACGAAGCCGTGGCCAACGCCATCGACGCCAAGGGCAGGGAACTGGTCTAGGTCCAAGCCGGGGCAGGGCTGTCGCGAGAAGCCGTGCGCAAACAGAGAATTAGCTCAAAGTCTGAAATCGAGATTCATGTCATGAACGCACAGCTTCAACCGACCGGCTCCGCCTATTTCATCGCCAAGGAAACGGAAAAGCCGGAGAACCACACGCTCTCCGTGCTGGTCGACAATGAGCCCGGTGTGCTTGCCCGGGTCATCGGCCTCTTTTCCGGCCGCGGTTATAACATCGAGAGCCTCACCGTCTCCGAGACCGAACACGAGAAGCACCTGTCGCGCATCACCATCGTGACGCGCGGCACGCCGCATGTGCTGGAGCAGATCAAGCACCAGCTCGAACGCATCGTACCGGTGCATCGCGTCGTCGATCTCACCGTGCGCTCGCACGAGTTCGGCCAGGAGCGGCCGCTGGAACGCGAGTTGGCGCTGGTCAAGGTCGCCGGCACCGGCGAAGCCCGCGTCGAGGCGCTGCGTCTGGCGGACGCTTTTCGCGCTTCGGTCATCGACGCCAACACCGAGCACTTCATCTTCGAGATTACCGGCAAGGGTTCGAAGCTCGACCAGTTCATCGCCATCATGAAGCCGCTCGGCCTGGTCGAGATCTGCCGCACCGGCGTGGCGGCGATGAACCGCGGCCCGCAAGGGATGTAGTCTCAGTCCAACTATTTTACCGGCTTGGGATCGACCTTGCCGCTCGCCAGATTCTTACTCTCCCTTTTGATCGGGCGCGATACCGGACAGACGTCCTGGACGAAGCCGTTCAGCGTGTTAACCAGATTGTTCTGGACCAGCGAGTAGCGGATGAATTGTCCCTGCCGCTCCCTGGCGATGAGGCCGGCCGTCTCCAGGATGCTCAGATGCTGCGAGATCGACGGCTTCGACATGTCGAAGCGCGCCGCGATCTCGCCCGCGGTCAGCGAGGAGTGGGCGAGATAGGCGAGGATCTTGCGCCTCGGCTGCGATGAGAGCGCCTCGAACACGCGCTGTATGGCGCTGCTTGCCCCGATAGCCGTGTCGCCATCCGCTGCATTGTCTTCGATCACCGCCTGCCTCTGTCGTTTCGCTTCCGGTATTTAGTCTATTGCCTAAATACCTAAATCGGAATAGTAGATAGTTAGCTTATTGCCTAAATAAGCGCCGGCGCGCCGGAAGGCAAGGCTCTTTGGTCCGGAAATGTTTCCTGCAGAGGAGGGGTGCCGATGAAGACCATATCCACAGGCAGAATGATCTCGCAGCCCTTGAGCGATGCCGAAGATGGCGAGGTCGTCTGGATGCCGGCCAAGTCGATCTGGGTCGGTGCGATGACGCTGATTGCGTTGGTGTTCGGGCCGCTGACCTTCAGCTGGAGCGCTTTCGCCCTGTTCGTAGCGACGACGGCGGTGACGATCTGCGCCGGACACTCGGTCGGCATGCATCGCCTGCTCATCCATCGCTCGTTCAAGGTTCACATCTGGCTCGAACACGCGCTGGTCTATCTCGGGACGCTCGTCGGCATGGCCGGTCCGTTCGGCATGATCTATGCGCATGACATACGAGACTGGGCGCAGCGCCAGACGGCTTGTCACGACCTGCACGCCCACCGCCGGCCTTTCTTCACCGACGCTTTCTGGCAAATGCATTGCGCCGTAGCGTTGCGCAATCCGCCTGACTTCGTCATCGAGCCGTCGATCAGAAACGACCGCTTCTACAAATTCGTCGAGCGGACCTGGATGCTGCAGCAACTGCCGTGGGCGATCCTTTTCTTGCTCCTCGGCGGGTGGAGCTGGGTGGTCTGGGGCATTGCGGTGCGTATCTCCGTGTCGCTGACCGGGCATTGGCTGGTCGGGCATTTCGCACATCGCAGCGGGCAGCAGGGCTGGCGCGTCGATGGCGTTGCCGTGCAGGGCTACAACCTGCCGCGTTTCGGCCTGGTGACCTTTGGCGAGAGTTTCCACGGCAATCACCATGCGTTTCCCGAATCCGCAAAGCTCGGCCTGGAACTCGGGCAGATCGATCTCGGCTGGCTCTTCATCCGCATCCTGGCTGCCCTCGGCCTCGCGCATGGCGTGAAGCTTCCCGGGAACACGCCGAGGCGCAAAGGCCTGCGGCGTGTGGCTGGCCGTCAGGAGGCGGCCGCCGCTCCCAGCCTGTTGTCGGCGCGGGCCCACGGCAGGTAGACTGTGCCGGCCTGGCTGGCTCGGGATAGACGGATCACGGCGGAGCGCTTTGGACCAATGGAATGAGGTTGCGTCCAGCGCTCTGTCGATTTAAGTCAGCATTGCTGACCTTTGTGAGCCGTCATGACCCTCGACGCTTTCCTTGCCCTTTTGGTCTACGCCTTCGTGACCTCGATCACGCCGGGGCCGAACAACCTCATGCTCTTGGCGTCGGGCGTGAATTTCGGCCTGGTCAGAACCATTCCGCATATGCTGGGCATCAGCATGGGTTTCCTGGTGCTGTTGCTTGCTGTCGGCTTTGGCCTGGGCGCGGTGCTTACGGCGTTTCCGGCCTTGCACACCGGATTGAAGATCGCCGGCGCTGCCTATCTGCTCTATCTCGCCTGGAAGATCGCCATGTCGCGCTCGCTGTCCAGCAAGGGTGAGACGGAGGCACGGCCGATGCGCTTCATCGAGGCAGCCGCATTCCAGTGGGTCAATGCGAAAGCCTGGGTGATGGCGATCACCGCCATGGCCGTCTACTCCAATCCGGACCACCCGTTCCTGTCGGTGGCGCTGATCGCGATCGCCTTCACCGTCGTCAACCTGCCGAGCGTCTCGGTGTGGGCCGGCTTCGGCACGGCGCTGCGCGGATTCCTGTCGGATCCGGTGCGGCTGAAATGGTTCAACATCGCCATGGGCGTGCTCCTGGCGGCGACGCTCTGGCCGATGCTGAGATAGACGCATCCGGCCTGAAATCTCAACCGCATCCTGGCTGGTTTTCCGACTGCTGAGCCGGCTGCATAGTCATTGTGCAGTGCACATTAAATCTTCGTAATGCCGTGTTTTGGCCCTTTTCCGACAAATGTGCGTCCTATCTACTTCGGCGAGATCGCGGCAAGGCGCCGTGATTGGGTAGAATGAGACCACCGGGTTCGGCGTGTCGGATCATAGGGCTTTTAGTCGATGCGCGGAAAAGTCGTTCTGGCGGTGGTGGTGGCAGCGGCCTGTGTCGCCGCGGCATGGGTCTATTTTTCGCCGGCGGCAATGAGCAGTCTGCAGCAGATGCTGCCGGGCGCCAGGCAGGCGGCAGCAACGGACAAGCCGGCTGGATCGGACAAGGCTTCGGCCGACAAGGCTGGGGGCAAATCCGGCGCCGGCGGTAATGCCGCCCGTTCGGCCTCGATCGTCTCGGCCACTGCGACAATGGCCGATTTTCCAATCCGCCGTTACGCCATCGGCTTCGTGTCTTCGCCGGCCGTGGTCAACATCAACGCCCGCGTGTCCAGCCAGATCGTATCGATCGACGTCAAGGACGGCCAGATGGTGAAGGCCGGCGACCTGCTGTTCTCGCTCGACGACAGGGCGCTCAAGGCGCAGCTTGCCAAGGATCAGGCGACGCTCGCCAAGGACCAGGCCCTGCTGACCAGTTCGGGCTCCGACCTCCAGCGCGCCAAGGATCTCGTCGCCAAGCAGGCCGGCACGCAGCAGACCTACGATCAGGCGGTGGCGGCGCAAAAGGCTGCCGCGGCGACGGTCGATGCCGACAAGGCGACGATCGACGCCGACAATGTCCAGCTCGGCTTTGCCAGCATCAAGGCGCCGATTGCCGGCCGGCTGGGGGCGGTCAACGTTTCGGTCGGTGACCTCGTCACCTTGAGCAACGGCAACTCGAGCACGGCCACGCCGCTGGTGACGATCACCGAGATGGATCCGCTGCAAGTCAACTTCAACCTGCCGGAGAGCAACCTGGCGCTGCTGCACAAGGCGCTGGCCAACCCGCAGCAGGGGGCAGTCACGCTGACCAAGGACGGCGACCCGACGCCGATCGGCAGAGGCACGCTCGACTTCGTCGATTCCAGCGTCGACACCGCTTCCGGCACCATCGCGACACGGGCGAGCATCCCCAACGCCGATCTTTCGCTGTGGCCCGGGCAATATGTGAATGTCGTGCTCGACGCCGGCATCATGCCGCAGATGACATCCATCCCGACCGTGGCCGTGCAGCCTAGCCAAAAGGGACCGTTCGTCTATGTCGTCAAGCCCGACAACACGGTCGAGATGCGACCGGTGCAGGTGGCGCTGACCGAAGGCGAAAACAGCGCCATCAGCGAGGGCGTCAAATCAGGCGAGAAGGTGGTGGTCGAGGGCCAGACCAGGCTGAAGGACGGCGCCGCCATTCACGAAGGCAAGGCGGCCAGCGGTGATCAAGCTGCTCCCAAGGTCGCCGAGGCCGGCAAGGCGGCTGCCCAATGATTTCCGAATTCTGCATACGCAGGCCTGTCGCCACGCTGCTGATGTCGTTCGCCCTCGTGCTGGGCGGGCTGTTTGCCTACAAGTTCCTGCCGGTGGCGGCGCTGCCGAGCGCCGAATTCCCGGTCGTCAACGTCTCGGCCACCCTGGCCGGCGCTTCGCCCGAAACCATGGCCACTTCGGTGGCGACGCCGCTGATCAAGCAGTTCGCCACCATCGCCGGCATCGATTCGATCTCGACCAGCAATTCGCTGGGACGCACGTCCATTGCCATCCAGTTCGTGCTCAACCGGGATATCGACGCGGCGGCCGCCGACGTGCAGGCGGCGATCGCGCGCACGCAGCGGCAGTTGCCGCCGGAGATGACGTCGCCGCCGAGCTATCGCAAGGTCAATCCGGCCGACGCGCCGATCCTTCTGATGTCGCTGGTCAGCGACACGGTTCCGCTCACCGACCTCGACGCCTTCGCCGAAAACGTCATCTCGCCCTCGCTGTCGACCATCGACGGCGTGGCGCAGGTGTCGATCTTCGGCCAGCAGAAATATGCGGTGCGCGTGCAGATCGACCCGACGGCGCTGGCGGCGCGCGGCATTTCGATCGACCAGCTGCAGACGGCGATCGCCTCGGCCAATTCCAACACGCCGCTCGGGGTCTTGCAGAACGACAAGCAGCAGCTGACCATCACGGCCAACACGCAGCTCACCAATGCCGCCGGGTTCTCCAACCTCATCATCGCCACCAAGAACGGCCATCCGGTGCGGCTGGGCGAGGTGACGCGCGTCATCGACTCGGTCGAGACCACGACGACCGCAAGCTGGTACGACGGCACGCGCGCCATCATCCTGGCGGTGCAGCGCCAGCCCGACGCCAACACGGTCGACGTCGTCGACAAGGTCAAGGCGATGCTGCCGTCGTTCAAGGACCAAATGCCGGCCGCCGCCGACATCAAGCTGCTCAACGACCGTTCGACCTCGATCCGCCAGGCCGTCGACGACGTCCAGTTCACGCTGCTTCTGACGATCGCTTTGGTGGTGACGGTGATCTTCGTCTTCCTGCGCCGGGTGACCGCAACCATCATTCCGGCCGTGGCGGTGCCGATCTCGCTGATCGCGACGCTCGGCGCCATGTTCCTGTTCGGCTTTTCCATCGACAACATCTCGCTGATGGGCCTGACGCTCGCAGTCGGCCTCGTCGTCGACGACGCCATCGTCATGCTGGAAAACATCTTTCGCCACATGGAGGAGGACGGTCTCTCGGCCTTCGATGCCTCGCTGAAAGGCGCGCGCGAGATCGGCTTCACCATCATCTCGATCTCGATCTCGCTGGTGGCGGTGTTCATCCCCGTGCTTTTGATGGGCGGCGTCATAGGCCGCATCTTCAACGAATTCGCCGTCGTGGTGACGGTCGCCATCCTGGCTTCGATGTTCGTGTCGCTGACACTGACGCCGATGCTGTGTTCGCGCTTGCTGTCGGTGACCAAGGCCGATCGCGACAAGCATGCCCCCGGCCACAAGCACGATATCGTCACCCGCGGCTATGACCGGCTTTTGACCTTCTGCCTGCGCCACACTTTTCTGGTGTTCCTCGTCTTCGTCGGCACGGCGGCAGGGTCGGTCTGGCTGATCGAGGTCTCGCCGAAAGGCTTTTTCCCGCAAGAGGATATCGGCCAGATCTCGGTGACGACGATCGCCAGGCAGGACATCTCCTACGACGCCATGGTCAAGCTGCAGAACCAGGCGGCAAGTGTCTTCTCGCGTTCGCCCTATGTCTCGCATGTGGCCTGGTCAGCCGGCGGCGGCAACAATGCGCTGAACCAGGGCCAGCTCTATGTGCAGCTGAAGGACAAGAGCCAGCGCCCCGACATCGATAAGGTGCTGTCGGATCTGCGGCGGCAGCTGGCCGTCGTGCCGGGGATCGATGCCTATATGCAGCCGGTGCAGAACCTGCGACTTGGCGCGCGTTCTTCCGCCAGCGCCTACCAGCTCGTCGTTCAGGGCCTCGATACCGGCCTGACCGACACATGGGCGCAAAAGCTCAACGATGCGATGGCGGCCGATCATGCGAATTTCACCGACGTCACCAGCGATCTGCAGAACAATTCATTGCAGGCGACGCTGGTGGTCGATCGCGACAAGGCGGCGTCGCTCGGCATCGACACCGACACGCTGCGCTCCAGTCTCTATGGCGGCTTCGGCACGGAGCAGGTCTCGACGATCTTCGGCTCGGCCGACAGCTACGAAGTCATCATGGAGCTCGATCCCAACATCGAATGGTCGCCCGAGCGCATGCTGGCCATCCAGGTCAGGACGGCAAGCGGCAGCCTGGTGCCGCTCGGCGCCTTTGCCCGCGTCGACCGCACCGCCGGCGCGCTGACGGTCAACCAGCTCGGCCAGCTGCCGGCGGTCACCATCTCCTATAATCTGCCGCAAGGCGTGGCGCTGGGCGACAGCACGGCCCGCATCGCCGCGCTGAAGGAGCAGATCGGCATGCCGCCGGCGATTTCGACCAGCTTTGCCGGCACCGCCAAGACCTTCCAGGATTCGCTCGCCAATCAGGGCCTGCTGATCGGCGGCGCCATTCTGACCATCTATATCGTGCTCGGCATCCTCTATGAGAGCTTCATTCATCCGCTCACCATCCTGACCGGCCTGCCTTCGGCGGTGCTGGGCGCGGTGGTCGCGCTGCGCTTTGCCGGCATGGACCTGTCGGTGATCGCGGTGATCGGCATCCTGATGCTGATCGGCATCGTCAAGAAGAACGGCATCATGATGGTCGACGTCGCGCTGGAGCTGCGACGAGAAGGCATGTCGGCCAAGGAGTCCATACACAAGGCGTGCCTGATGCGTTTCAGGCCGATCATGATGACGACGTTGGCGGCGCTGATGGGCACGTTCCCGATCGCGCTCGGCACCGGCGCCAGTGCTGAGCTGCGCCAACCGCTCGGTGTCGCGGTCGTCGGCGGGCTGCTCGCTTCCCAGGCGCTGACGCTGTTCGTCACCCCTGTCATCTATGTCTATTTCGAGAATTTCTCCGGCTGGCTGATGAGCTTCTTCTCTTCGAAAAAGAACAGGCCGGAGCTGCATGCGGTCGAGAGCGGCGAGCAGGCCTCGCTGTTCGCTCCCGAGGATCGGCTCGAGCCGCAAAGGGCCGCCGCCGAATAGGCGATGGCCCGTGGCCCAAGCTGTCATGCTTGCGGCCGCGTGCCGCCGATCCTAATCTGAGGTCATGTCCCATGATCATGACCACGACAACGAACTCGACTCGTTTGCGGCGCGCGTGCGCGCGCTGGAAACTATCCTCACCGAAAAAGGCCTGATCGATCCGGCGGCGATCGACGTCATCGTCGACACCTACGAGACCAAGATCGGGCCGCGCAACGGCGCCAGGGTGGTGGCGAAAGCCTGGAGCGATCCGGCCTTTGCCGAGTGGCTGAAGCGCGACGCGACGGAAGCGATCGCGTCGCTGAGCTATAGCGGCCGCCAGGGCGAGCACATGCAGGCCGTGTTCAACACGGACGAGACGCACAACCTCGTCGTCTGCACGCTGTGCTCCTGCTATCCGTGGTCGGTGCTCGGGCTGCCGCCGGTCTGGTACAAGGCGCCGCCCTATCGCTCGCGCGCCGTGATCGATCCGCGCGGCGTGCTGGAGGAGTTCGGGCTGACCTTACCGGCGGAGAAAAACATCCGCGTCTGGGATTCGACTGCCGAACTGCGCTATCTCGTGGTGCCGATGCGGCCTGGCGGTACCGAAGGCTGGAGCGAGGACCAACTCGCCGAACTGGTCAGCCGCGATGCCATGATCGGCACGGCGGTGGCCAAAGAACCCGGGACAAAGAAGGTACCGGCATGAACGGGCCGCAGGATCTAGGTGGACAGATGGGTTTCGGGCCGGTCGCGCCCGAAAGGAACGAGCCTTACTTCCATGCGGATTGGGAGAGGCGGGCGCTCGGCGTGACGCTGACTGCCGGCGCCATGGGCGCGTGGAACATCGACGAGAGCCGGCACGCCAGGGAATCGCTGCATCCGGCCGTCTATTATTCCTCAAGCTACTACCAGATATGGATCAAAGCGCTCGAGGTGCTGCTGAAGCGCCATGGCTTCGTCAGCGAGCGCGATCTGACGGAAGGTCGGGCGGTCGATCCGGCGGCGACGCCCAAAAGGGTGTTGAAGGCCGAAGACGTGCCGGCGGTACTGGCCAAGGGCAGTCCCTGCGACCGGCCGGTTGAGACGGCGCCGCGCTTCAAGGCCGGCGACCCGGTGCGGACAAAGAATTTCAATCCCACCGGCCACACAAGGCTACCGCGTTATGCGCGCGGCAAGCACGGAGTTATCGAGGCCGTGCGTGACGGTTTTGTGTTCCCCGACAGCAACGCGCATGGCAACGGTGAAAACCCGCAATGGGTCTATACCGTGGTCTTCGATGGCTCGGAAATCTGGGGCGAGGGCGCCGACTCGACGCTGACCGTCTCGATCGATGCCTGGGAGAGCTATCTTGAGCCGGCCTGAAGGTGCATTGCCGGCGGGTCTGGACGAACCGGTATTCGCCGAACCCTGGCAGGCCGAAGCCTTCGCCATGACGGTGGCGCTGCATGACAAGGGCCTGTTTTCGTGGAGCGAATGGGCCGATGCGCTGTCGGCGCAAGTGAAGAAGCCGGGCGCCGCAAGCGACGGCCACGACTACTACGAGCATTGGCTGGCGGCGCTGGAAACGCTGCTGGCGGCCAAGGGCGTCGCCGGCAAAAACGATGTCGACACGCTCGCCGCCGCCTGGGAACGCGCCGCGCATGCAACCCCGCACGGCAAGCCGATTTTGTTGGAGAACGATCCCGTGGATTGGTGAGGGATGAAGTCCTCGCGATGTTTGCGCCGCCCCTCACCTGCCTGCCGGCATCCTCTCCCCGTACGACGGGGAGAGGGGTCGCTCGCGTCCATGGTTTCGCCAATCTCAAGCATCTCATGATGGCGCCGAGGCTGCGGCCAGCTGTCCAGCCGATAGATGGGTAACACTTTGAACCGGATACATAGGTGACACTTCTCTCCCCCTATGCGTCCGC
>NZ_AYXE01000023.1:0-128150 GCF_000502235.1 Mesorhizobium sp. L103C119B0
AGAAAGACACTCCACAACAAACCGTAGCCGCTCGTCCATGATGCCAGTCTCTCGCCAAACCATCGCCGGTCCTCCCGGCGGACAAGAAAACTGTCACCCATGCTATCGGTCCATTCTGTTACCTATCTATCCGGTTCGGACACCGTGACTTTCTACCCTCCCCCTTGTGGGGAGGGTCGACGAAAGAGCAATTTTGCTCTTTCGTGGGGGTGGGGGTCTTGGCTCCTACCTCTGTTATTCGCGGGAGCGCTGCACCGACGTTAGTTGGCGCTGCACCCCACCCCGGACCTGCGGTCCGACCCTCCCCACAAGGGGGAGGGTAAGCGGAGCTACTCCGCCGGCTCGACATTGGCGTACGCCGCTTCCTCAAGCTCCCGCTTCAGCCTCGCTTCCTCATGCGCCTTCGGCGTGACGAAGCGGCCGAGCAGGAGGTAGGCGACCGGGGTCAGGAACAGCGTCGAGACGGTGGCGAGACCCAGCCCGCCGACGATGACCCAGCCGAGCGCGATGCGCGCTTCGGCACCGGCGCCGGCGGCCAGCACCAGCGGGACCCCGCCGAGGATGGTGCAGATCATCGTCATCATCACCGGCCGCAGGCGGATGATCGAGGCCTGCTCGATCGCCTGGCGCACGCCGAGGCCGCGGTCGCGCAGTTGGTTGGCGAATTCGACGATGAGGATGCCGTTCTTGGCCATGACGCCGACCAGAAGCACGAGGCCAATCTGGCTGTAGGCATTGAGGCTGGTGCCTGACAAAAGCAGCGCAAAGATTGCGCAGGCAAGGCCGAGGGGGACCGTCGCCATGATGATGACGGCGCTGACGAAGCTTTCGAACTGGGCGGCGAGCACCAGGAGGATGATGACCAGCGCGAAGCCGAAAATGGTGATCATGGCGCTGTTGGTCTCGCCGAGCGTCGCGGCTTCGGCCAGCGGCAGGACGCGGCTGCCCGGCGGCAGCAGCGGGGCGGCGATCTGCTCGGCAACGCCGAGCGCGTCACCCAGTGCGAAATTGCCGTTCAGGTTCGAGGTGATCGCCACCGAAGGCTGCTGCTGTTCGCGGGTCAGCGACGGCGGCACGGCGCGCTCGGTCAGCGTGGCGATGGTCGACATCGGCACGAAGCGGCCGTCGGCGGTCTTCAGGAAGATGTTTTCCAGATCGGTCGGATCATTGATCGGGTTGGTGGTCGAGACCAGCTTCACGCCATAGCTGCGGTCGGCGATGTAGACATCGACGACATCGTTGCCGTCGAGCATCGCCTGCAAGGTGTTGGCGAGACCCGATATGTCGATGCCGAGATCGGAGGCGCGCTCGCGGTCGATGGCCACCGCCAGCTGCGGCTGCGTCGGGTCGATGGAAAGCCGCGGCGTCTGGAAGCGCGGATCGGCCTGCATCCGGGCGATGATCTTCACCGCCGCGTCGCCGAGCGCCTTGCGGTCGTTGCCGACCAGCGCGAATTGCAGGCCGTTGCCGGCGCCGCGAATGCCGAGGCTATTGGCCTGCACCGGGAAGATGCGCACGGATGGCACCTGCCGGGTCAGCTGGCTTATCTGCGCCATGATCTCCTGCTGGCTGCGCGTGCGCTCGTCCCACGGCGCCAGCGTCATCACCATGAAGCCGGAATTGTAGGCGCCGTTCTGGCCGGCGTTTTCGAAGGTCGAGACGATCTCGCCGGAATCGCGCAGCGGCTGGATCAGCCGCTCGATCTTCTGCATCTGCTGCGTGGTGTAATCGAGGCTGACGCCTTGCGGCGCGTTGATGCGCAACAGCACGACGGTGCGGTCCTCGCTCGGCGTCAGTTCCTGGCGGATGGTGCCGAACAGGCTGAAGGCGACGCCCGCAAACAGCACCGCAACCAGCAGCACGATCCACGGCGCACCGAGGCAGGCATGCAGGGCGCGCTTGTAGGCCGCGTTCAGCGCGCCACCGACGCGCGCGCCAATGCCGTGACCGCCTTCATGGTGGAGCGATGCGCCGGTCAACATGCGCGAGGCCAGCATCGGGCACAGCGTCAGCGCCACCACGCAGGAGAGCAGCACCGACATGGCGAGGACGAAGCCGAATTCGCGAAACAGGCCGCCGGTCTGTCCCGGCAGGAAGGAGATCGGCACGAAAACGGCAACGAGCGTCAGCGTCGTGGCGATGACTGCGAAGAACACTTCTTGGGCGCCGAGCACGGCGGCGGCACGAGGCCCCATGCCTTCGTTGCGCCGTCGCACGATGTTTTCCAGGACGACGATGGCGTCGTCGACGACAAGGCCGGTTGCCAGCACCAGCGCCAGAAGCGTCAGGATGTTGATGGAGAAGCCGGCGAGATAGATGGCGGCGATGGTGCCAATCATGGCGACCGGCATTGACAGACCAGGGATCAGCGTCGCGCGCCAGTCGAGCAGGAAGATGTAGATGACGATCAGCACCATGGAGATCGACAGGCCGAGCGCGATCTCGACCTCGTGCACGGCGCCGTTGACGAAGACTGCGTCGTCGCTGGTGATCTTGATCGACATGCCCTTGGGCAGGTTTTCCTGCAGCTTGGCGACGGCTGCCTTCACTCCGGTGGAAATATCCAGCGTGTTCGATTCCGCCTGGCGGATGATGCCAAGGCCAATGCCGGTCTTGCCGTCGGAGCGCAACGAGGTCTGGCCGATGTCGGGACCGAGCGTGACGGTGGCGACGTCGCGGATGCGCGTCGTGCCGCCGATGATGATGTTTTCGAATTCTTCCGGCGTCGTCACATCGGCCGTGGTGCGGACGATGAGATCCTGGTTGGTGGTGGTGATCGAACCGGCCGGTGAATCGAAAGCGACCGAGGCAAGCGCTGCCCTCAGATCGGCCACAGTGAAGCCGAGGCTGGCGAGCTTGTTCTGGTCGACATCGATGCGGAAGATCTTGTCGCGGTCGCCATAGACCTGAACGTCGGCGACGCCAGGCACGGCAGCCAGTTCGTCCTCGATCTGGTCCTGGACGATCACCGTCATGTCCTGCACCGACATGGTGTCGGAGGTTACGGCCAGTCGCATCACGGCATCGGAATTGGCATCGGCCTTGATGATGCGCGGCGGGTCGGCGGTCTCCGGTATCATGTTGGCGACACGGCCGACCGCGTCGCGCACGTCGGAGGCGGCGACGTTCAAATCGACGCCATCGTTGAACTCGATGGTGACGCGGCTCTGGCCGAAGGAAGAGGTCGACGAGATCGACTTGACGCCGGAGACGCGGGCGACCGCGCCCTCGATGGTGTCGGTCAGTTCACGGTCGACGGTTTCGGCGGCGGCACCCTCGAAGGCCGTCGACACGGTGACCACGGCGCGGTCAACATCGGGCAGTTCGCGGATTTCGACGCCGTAGAAAGCGGCAAGGCCGGCCACTGCGATCAGCGTGTTCAGCACGAAGGCCATGACCGGCCTGCGGATGAAGAGAGCGGTGAAGCCGGTTTCGCTGGCGGTGCTGACAGGCGCGGTCATGAGCCTTCGGCCGCGTCCGCGGCCCGCTGATCCTGGCCGGCGATGCGGACCGCACCGCCTTCGCTGACGCTCTGGGTGCCCTCGGTCACAACCATGTCGCCATCCTCGATCTCGGCGTCGATCAGCACCGTCTCGGTGTTGCGCTGGATGATGCGCACGGGAACGCGCCTGGCCTTGCCGTCCTCGATCTGCCAGACATAGGCGCCGTCGGAACCCCACAGGATCGCCAGCGGGCTGACGGCCGGGTAGGTGTCGCCGGGGAAGCGCATGGTGATGCCGAACGACATGCCGGCGCGCAGCGAATCCGCTGGATTGGCGATTGCAGCCTTGACCAGCAGAGTGCGGCTCTTTTCGTCGATGTGGTTGTCGATGGCCGACACAGTGCCGGTATAGGCCTTGCTCGGATTGGCGATCGGCGTCGCCGACAGTTGCGCGCCGACCTTGACGGCGGCGGCGAAGCGCTCGGGCACCAGGAAATCGACCAGGATGGAGGAGCGGTCGTCAAGCGTGGCGATCGCCGACTGGCTGGTGACGTAATTGCCGGCCGATATCGGCAGGATGCCGACCGTGCCGGCGATAGGGGCGACGATCGAACGACGCTGCAAGGCGAGTTCGGCATCCTGCAGCGCCAGTTTGGCGCCGGCCAGCACCACTTGGGCATCGGCGACGGCGACCGGGGTCGCGGCGTTGGAGGCCCTCAATGATTTCACCCGCTCGAGCTTGTCCTGGGCATCCTGCAAGGCGAGCTTGGCACGATCCTGCGAGATCACCTCGGTCTCGGAATCGAGAACAGCGATGATCTGCCCCTTTTCGACGCGGGTGCCGGATTGGACGAGAAATTCGACGAGGCGCCCAGAGCTGTATGGGTTGACCGTCACCGAGGCGTTGGCGCGGCCGGTGCCGATCGCCTGCAGGCGATCGTTGATGGTGGCGGTGGTCGCCGGCAAGGCGACGACATTTGCCGGGCGGCCGGCAGCGTTGCGGCCGCCTGCCTGTTTTGTCGTGTCGACCGCACCGGTTGTGGCGGGCGCCGAAGCATAGGTCCAGTCGATGCCCCAGCGTGCCAGAACCTCCGGCGCGCCCGGGAAGAATCGCGCCCAGGCGAGGACAGCCGCGACCAGGATCACAAGCGCAAAAACGATCTGTTTCCAGGCGACCATCGACACTCCGGTTGGCAAAACGTCTACCGGTTTCGCCAAGCAAAAAAACGCGCAGCGACGCACCCGGTATGTGCGAAGCCGCCGCTATATCATGGCTTTATGGCAATTCTGCCGCTTCCATGCACATTAAATCTGCGTAATTTTGCGCACCTGGGGCGGGGATTGAACGTGTCAGCGCAGGCTTTCCAGGTCGCGGATGCGCCTGGCGCTGTCTGCCTCGAGCTGCCTCGTGACGGCGCCGATCAGCGTCTCGGCGACAACGAACAGAGCGGCGGAGGAGTCCCACGCCGAAGGCACGGCGGTGCGTCCGGCAATGACGTGGCGGGCGAAGCGGGCGATCGGCGATAGCCACTGGTCGGTGAACAGCACGATCTGCACGCCGCGCTGATGCGCGGTCTCGGCAAAGCGCACCAGACTGTCCTGGTAGCGCCTGATGTCGAAGATCACCAGCACGTCGCGCTTGCCCATGTCGATCAGCCGGTCGCGCCAGATGCTCTCCTGGCCGGCGAGGTGATAAACATCGGGCTGGATGATGGCGAGGTGGGCGGCCATGTAGCGCGCCAACGGATCGGTGAAGCGGCCGCCGATCAGGAATGTCTTGCCGCGCCGTTCGGCGAGCCTTGCGGCGATGTCGGCAAGCTGCCTGTCGGAGAGATGCCTGAAGGTCTCGCGCATATTGTCCAGCGTCGCCTCCAGCATTGGCGACACGGCACTGCTGCCTGGCGAGGCCGGATTGAGCGTGCGCGATGCCGGCGACTGCAATTGCGCCGCCAGTTCGTCCTGCAGCGCCGACTGGAATTCGGGATAGTTCTGGAACCCCAGCCTCGAGACAAAGCGCAGGATTGTCGGCGACGATACGCCGGCGGCGGTCGAGAACTCGGCGACCGTCTTCAACCCGATCAGCGGATAGTTTGCAATCAGCGTTTGCGCGGCGCGGCGCTCGCCGGCCGGCATCGTGCCGATGCGGTCCGAAATCAGTTCGGCAATGCTGGAAATCATCGTTTTCCCCACCCCTGAGCCCGTCCAGACCGCTTCCCCGAAATCGCGTTTGACAAAGCCGGACAAACTGTATGAAATCATCCACAGGGACGCAATGAGGCAAAATACGTAACATAAGATACAGCGCTCCCCAGGGGACGGCAGATTATGGAGAGAGCACGGCCCGCCAGCCTTGCATCGTCTGATACCATAGGGGTGACGAACCCCGGCGGGTCCAGCCCTTTAGTGCTGACCTGCGACCACGCTTCCAACTTCCTGCCATCCGAATTCGGCACGCTTGGCCTGCCGGCCGAAGATCTCTCCCGCCACATCGCCTGGGACCCCGGCGCGCTGCCGGTGGCCCGCCGCATCGCGACCGCCCTCGATGCGACGCTCATCGAAACCCGCATCTCGCGCCTGATAATCGACTGCAACCGTCCGCTCGACGCACCGGACCTGGTGCCGCCGGTCAGCGAGACGACGGCCATTCCGGGCAATGCCGGCCTGTCGGACAGTGAGCGCGCCGAGCGCATCGCTTTGTCGTGGCGGCCGTTCCACGACACGATCGCATCGATCATCGACGACCGGCAGGCGCGTGGGCAGGAGACCCGGCTGGTGTCGGTGCACTCCTTCACCCCGGTCTACAAGGGCAAGAACCGGCCCTGGCATATCGGCATCATCCACGATGACGACCGCCGGCTGGCGTCGCCGCTCATAGCGGCGCTGCAGCGGCTCTCCGGCGTCACTGTCGGCATCAACGAGCCCTATTCGCCGGCCGACCGCGTCTATTTCACTTTGGAGCGCCATGCACGCTCGCGCGGCCTTGCCTGCGCAATGATCGAAATCCGCAACGACGAGATCTCCGGCGAGACCGGGCAGCGGAAATGGGCGGATCTGCTCACAGGCATTTTTTCTGACCTGGAACCCGAGGAGGCCAAGGGTTCCCGGCGACACGCAGTGGGAAAGTCAGTTCAATCGGCCAGCTAGAAAAACAGGGGACGAAAATGGCAGGACCGGACAAATCAGACGCTGAAAGATCGGAGGATGTAAAAACCCTCCATAGCATGGGCTATGCCCAGGAGTTGGCTCGCCGCATGAGCGGCTTCTCGAACTTCGCTATTTCCTTTTCGATCATTTGCATTCTGGCGGGCGGCATCACGTCCTTCCCGCTGGCCATGGCGACCGGCAGCGGCTTCGAGGCGACTGTCGGCTGGGTCATCGGCGGCGTCTTTGCACTTGTCGTTGCCGCGTCCCTTGGCCAGATCGGCTCGGCCTATCCGACGGCCGGCGGTCTCTACCACTGGTCGTCAATTCTCGGCGGGCGCGGCTGGGGCTGGGCCACGGCCTGGATCAACTTGCTCGGCCTGGTCTTCGTCGTCGCCTCGGTCAATGTCGGCGTCTACGCGCTGTTCAAGGACCTTGTCTGGTCCGGCGTGTTCGGTAACGACGTCTCCGCGTGGGGCTATCAGGAGCAGGTGATCGGCGTTGTGATCATCACGGTCGCGCAGGCGCTGATCAACCATTTCGGTATCAGGCTCACCACCATGCTGACGGATTTCTCGGGCTACCTCATTCTGGTCGTCGCCGTCGTGTTGACCGCGATGTTCCTGATCTGGGGCGCAAGCTGGGATTTCTCGCGGCTCACCACCTTCGTCAACAACACCGGTGATCCAGGCGCAGGCTACGTTCCGACCGCACGGACGGCACTCGTCGCCTTCCTGATCGGCCTGCTCTACCCACTCTACACCATCACCGGCTTCGACGCTTCGGCCCACACGTCCGAAGAGACCCACAATGCCCGCGTGGCGGTGCCGCGCGGCATGATCCATTCGGTCCTGTGGTCGCTGGTGTTCGGCTTCGTCATGGCCGTTTCGTTCGTACTGGCCAGCCCCGATCTGGCAGCGACGGCCAAGGATGGCGCCAATGCCTGGTTCAATCTCTTCAACAACCTGCCGGCACCATTCCTGCTGAAGAGCATCATTGCCATCGCGATCGTGCTGGCGAACTTCATCTGCGCTCTTGCCGGACTGACGTCGACCTCGCGCATGATCTTTGCCTTCGCGCGTGACGGCGGCCTGCCCGGTTCGTCGGTGTGGAAAACCGTCAGCCCGACATGGCGCACGCCGGTGGCGGCGATCTGGCTCGGAGCGGTGCTCGCGGTCGCAGCGACATTGTACTCGCCGGCTTTTGCCGCACTGGCGGCCGGCTGTGCATTGTTCCTCTACGTGTCCTACGCCATGCCCGTGGCCGCCGGCCTGCTTGCCGAGGGCAAGAGCTGGACCGAATTCGGCCCGTTCCGCCTCGGCATCTGGTCCAAGCCGTTCGCCGTCATCACGGTGCTTGGCGTTCTGGTGCTGATGTATGCCGGCATCCAGCCGCCCTTCGACATCCTGATCAACTATGCCATCGGCCTGATCGTTCTGCTCGTGGTGCTGTGGTTCGGCATCGAATCGCGCCGCTTCAAGGGCCCGCCGATCGGCGCCGACATTGCTCGCCGCGCTTCCGAGATCGCGGCCGCGGAAGCAGCCGTCGGCCAGACGGCAGGCTAACAGCAAAGACTAGATGCTCCGGCCGGTGCAAGCCGACCGGGGCAGGGCCGGCCAGCTAAGAACGCAAAGGGGACTACAATGGCAGCACCGGGTTATTCAGACACAGACAAGGCGGAAGACGTAAAGCACCTCCATTCCATGGGCTACGCCCAGGAACTTGAGCGGCGGCTAAGCCGCTTCTCCAACTTCGCCGTTTCCTTGTCCATCATCTGCATCCTGTCGGGCGGCATCAATTCGCTGGCGCAGGCAACGTCGGGCGCCGGTGGCATCGGCATCGGCATCGGCTGGCTGGTCGGCTGCTTCGTCTCGCTGACCTTCGCGGTCGCCATGTCGCAGATCAGCTCGGCCTATCCGACGGCCGGCGGCCTCTATCACTGGGGTTCGATCCTCGGCAATCGCGGCACTGGCTGGGTGACGGCCTGGCTCAACCTGCTCGGCCTGATCACCGTGCTCGGCGCCATCAATGTCGGCACCTGGACGTTCTTCATCGGCGCCTTCGGGCCGACGCTCGGCATCGAGGGTACGCTGACCAATCAGATGATCTTCCTGGTCATCATCACCGGCGCCCAAGCGCTGATCAACCATCTCGGCATCAAGCTGACTGCGAAGTTGACCGACTTTTCGGGTTACCTGATCTTCTTCGGCTCGATCCTGATTGCTGTCGTCTGCCTGTTCTCCGCCGAGACCTGGGATTTCAGCCGGCTCTTCACCTTCCACAACTACTCGGGTGAGGCCGGCGCCAGCGTCTGGCCGTCCGTCTCGAACGCCTGGGTGTTCGCTCTCGGCCTTCTGCTGCCGATCTACACCATCACCGGCTACGATGCTTCGGCACACACTTCCGAGGAAACCATCAAGGCGGCCTCATCGGTGCCGCGTGCGATGGTGATGTCGGTTATCTGGTCGGCGGTCTTCGGCTATTTGTTCCTGGCCGCCTTCGTACTGATGATCCCCAACATGGACGACGCCGCCAAGCAGGGTTGGAACGTGTTCTTCTGGGCCTTCGACCAGCGCGTCAGTCCCGGCCTCAAGGAGTTCGTCTACCTCGTCGTGTTCATCGCCCAGCTGTTGTGCGGCCTCGCAACCGTCACCTCGGCTTCGCGCATGATCTTTGCCTTCTCGCGTGACGGCGGCCTGCCGGGCTCGTCTGCACTGGCCAAGGTCAGCCCGACCTATCGCACGCCGGTGGCGGCGATCTGGACGGCGTCGGTCCTGTCGGTGCTGTTCGTCTGGGGTTCGACGCTGGTTTCGGTCGCCGGCACCTCGGCCTACACCATCGTCGTGTCCTGCACCGTCATCTTCCTGTTCCTGTCCTTCACCGTGCCGATCGTGCTCGGCATGGTGGCCTGGGGAACGCCGAAGTGGGACAAGATGGGACCGTGGAACCTGGGCCGTGGCATCTTCATGCTGTTCGGCGTTCTCTCGATCGTGTCGATGATCCTGATCTTCATCATCGGCATCCAGCCGCCGAACGACTGGGCGCTGTACATCACCGTCGGCTTCTTCATCCTGACGGCGATTGTCTGGTTCGCCTTCGAGCGCAATCGCTTCCAGGGCCCGCCGCTGGGGGACATCATCGCGGCACGTCAGGCAGCGATCAAGGCCGCCGAACAGGCGGTCGGCGAAACCGGCCACTGACGTCACCATCATGGCCATGGCCGGCGTGCAGCCGGCTATGGTTTCGTCCTCAACGACCAAGCACTGGAGTGCCAAAGGAAATGGCCGGAAATTTCTCGTTCGATCAGTTGAAGAAAGCGGTCTCCAGTGGCGAGATCGACACGGTGCTGGCCTGCATCGTCGACATGCAGGGGCGGCTCGCGGGAAAGCGTTTCCTGGCGCAGTACTTTGTGGATTCTGCTCATGACGAGACGCATGGCTGCAACTATCTGCTCGCCGCCGACATCGATATGGAGCCGGTGCCGGGCTACAAGGCGGCAAGCTGGTCGAAGGGCTATGGCGACTTCGTCATGAAGCCGGACCTTGCGACGCTGCGGCGGATTCCGTGGCTGGAAAAGACCGCGCTGGTGATCTGCGACGTGCTCGACCACCACACCTATGACGACCTTCCGCATTCGCCGCGCGCGATGCTGAAAAAGCAGGTCAAGCGGCTCACCGAACGCGGCTATATCGGCTACTTCGCCTCCGAGCTCGAATTCTACCTGTTCAACGAGACCTACGATTCCGCCCGCAAGAAGCACTGGCAGGGGCTCGACACCGCGTCGCCTTATATCGGCGACTACCAGATCGGCATCACCACCAAGGAAGAAGGCGTCATGCGCCGGCTTCGCAACGAGATGGAAGCGGCGGGCATCCCGATCGAAAACTCCAAGGGCGAATGGGGCCCGGGCCAGGAAGAGATCAATGTGCGCTATGCCGAGGCGCTCGACATGGCGGACCGCCACGTCATCCTGAAGAACGGCGCCAAGGAGATTGCCGAGTCCGAAGGCAAGTCGATTTCCTTCATGTCGAAATACAATTACGGGCTCGCGGGCAACTCCAGCCACATCCACAATTCGCTGTGGAGCGCCGATGGCAAGACGCCATTGTTCTTCGACAAGAAGGCGGACTGGACTTTGTCCACGCTTGGCCAGCAATGGGCGGCTGGGCAGCTCAAATACGCCAGGGAGTTTACCTGGTTCCTGGCGCCCTACATCAACTCCTACAAGCGCTTCCAGGCCGGCACCTTCGCACCGACCAAGATCATGTGGAGCGAGGACAACCGCACCGCCGGCTTCCGCCTGTGCGGTGAGGGCACCAAGGGCATCCGCATGGAATGCCGCATCGGCGGCGCCGACCTAAACCCCTATCTCGCTTTCGCGGCGCTGATCGCCGCCGGCCTTGCCGGCATCGACGAGAAGCTCGAACTGCAGAAGCCGTTCGTCGGCGATGCCTACCAGGCCTCGCGCCTGCCGGAGATCCCGAAAACGCTGCGTGACGCCACCGAGACGCTGGCCAAGTCGAAGATGCTGAAGCAGGCGCTCGGCGACGATGTGCTCGAACATTATGTCCACACCGCAAAGTGGGAGCAGTTCGAATACGACCGCCGCATTACGGATTGGGAACTGCACAGAGGGTTCGAGCGGTACTAAAACTTTATACAGCTTTAATGTTGACAATGTGGTGAAGTTAGTACCATATGGTACCTGTAAACTGCAGTGCGCTACATTGAGGAGTTTGCAATGTCCAAATATGCGCCGCTCAAGGACTTTCTCATTGCCCAGAATGTCGATCGCGTTCCGATGTCGTTCGCCGAAATCGAGAGAGTGCTCAATCTGCCGCTGCCCGCATCGAAGCAATACCCTGCATGGTGGAGCAACAATCCGAGCAACAATCCCATGACAAGGGAGTGGCTTGAGGCTGGGTTCGAGACCGAATCCGTCAATATAGGGAGTGGGAAACTGGTATTTCGCCGCGTTCGCAAAGAGCCCATTTCGGCGCCGCCCAGTGGTAGCGTGCCTGCCGCGCCAAAGGAGGCGCGCGCGGATCGCCACCCCGGTTTTGGTTTCATGAAGGGCCTAATAACGATCGAAGCCGGATTTGATATCACCAAACCTTTCGATGACGAGCCATGGGACCGGGGCTATCTGGGCGGTGAGGCTGACGCGCGTGACGGCAAACTTGCGGTGCGTAAATGAGCGAAGGGCCAAACCTGCTTCTGGATACATGTGCGGTGATCTTTGTCGCCAACGATAGTCTGATCGATCCGCACGCAAGCCGGGAGATTTCGGAAGCGGCCTATGACGGCCGTCTGTATCTTTCACCGATGTCGGCATGGGAGATCGGAATCGGCGTAGCCAAGGGTCGGCTCAATCTGCCATTGGCACCACTCGACTTCGTGGAGCGATTCATCGAGCGAATGTCGGCAAAGCTCAGCGCTATCTCACCAGCCATTCTGATTGCGTCATCCAACCTGCCCGGTCCGCCTCATGGTGATCCCATCGATCGGATACTGATGGCAAGTGCGAGAGCGTTGGACATGGTTCTGGTGACGCGTGACGAGCCCATCCTTCGCTATGGCCGCAATGGCCATCTGCGCACCCTAGCCTGCTAACTTGGAGTATCCTTTGGAAACCGTAAAACTCAAATCGCCCATCGATGGTTCGATTTACGCCGAGCGGCCGATCGCGACCGACCAGGCGATCAATGCCGCGGTCGAGCGCGCCAAGGCGGCGCAGGAGAAGTGGGCGCTGACACCGATCGTCGAGCGCGGCAAATTTATGCTGGCGATGCTCGAAGCGCTGGTCGCGATGACCGACGAGATCGTGCCGGAGATCGCCTGGCAAATGGGGCGACCGGTGCGCTATGGCGGCGAGTTCGGCGGCGTCAGGGAACGCACCAATTACATGGTCGAGATCGCTGAAGCCGCGCTGAAATCCGTGCCGGCATCCAACCCGAAGGACGGCTTCCGACGCTATGTGAAGAAGGATCCGCTCGGCGTCGTCATGGTGATCGCGCCGTGGAACTATCCCTATCTGACCGCCGTCAACACCATCGTGCCGGCACTGATGGCCGGCAATACCGTTATCCTCAAACATGCGGCGCAGACGCTGCTGGTCGGCGAACGGTTCCAGCAGGCGTTCGACAAGGTTGGGCTGCCCAAGGGCGTGTTCCAGAATGTCGTGCTGAACCATGCCCAGACCGAGAAGCTGCTCGGCTCGGGCAAGATCGACCATGTCAATTTCACCGGTTCGGTCGGCGGCGGCCGCGCCATCGAGAAGGCGGCGGCCGGCACCTTCATGACGCTCGGGCTCGAACTCGGCGGCAAGGATCCGGCCTATGTGCTGCCCGACGCCAAGCTCGACCATGCGGTGGCCAATCTGGTCGACGGCGCCTTCTACAATTCCGGCCAGTGCTGCTGCGGCATTGAGCGCGTCTATGTGCATGAGAAGGTCTACGACCAGTTCGTCGAAGGTTTCATCGCCGAGACGAAGAATTATGCCGTCGGCAATCCGCTAGAACAGGCGACGACAATGGGGCCGATGGCGCAGGCGCGCTTTGCCGACCTGATCCGCGAGCAGAAGGCCGAGGCGCTGCGCAAGGGTGCAATCGCACACATCAATATGAAGGTGGCTAACGACAAGGCCGGCTCGCCCTATCTGGCGCCGGAAGTGCTGACCGGCGTCGACCACCAGATGAGCGTCATGCGCGAGGAAAGTTTTGGCCCGATCGTCGGCATCATGAAGGTGCGCAACGACGAGGAGGCGATCGCGCTGATGAACGACAGCCCCTACGGGCTGACCGCTTCGATCTGGACCGACGATATCGAGCATGCGGTGGCGATCGGCGACCGCGTCGAGACCGGCACCGTGTTCATGAACCGCTGCGACTACCTCGATCCGGCGCTGGTCTGGACCGGCGTCAAGGACACCGGCAAAGGCGTCGCCCTTTCGGCGCTCGGCTACGACAATCTGACCCGGCCGAAATCCTTCCATCTGCGCGAAGCCATCTGATTTTTTGAAAGACAAGACATGTCCAAGCTGATCTCCAAATGGAACTACCCGACCACCGTCCGCTTCGGTGCCGGGCGCATCAAGGAACTGCCTGAGGTGCTCGCGGCCACCGGCATTAAGCGGCCGCTTTTCGTCACCGATCCGGGGTTGGCGAAACTGCCGGTCGTCGCTTCGACGCTGAAAATCCTCGACGACGCCAAGGTATCCTATGGCGTGTTCTCCGAGGTGAAGCCGAACCCGGTCGATTCCAACCTCACCGCCGGGATCGCCGTGTTCAAGAAGGGCAAGCATGACGGCGTCATCGCCTTCGGCGGCGGTTCAGCGCTCGATCTCGGCAAGCTGATCGCGTTCCAGGCTGGCCAGACGCGGCCGATCTGGGACTTTGAGGATGTCGGCGACTGGTGGACGCGCGCCAATTCGGATGCCATCGCGCCGATCATAGCCGTGCCGACCACTGCCGGCACAGGCTCGGAAGTCGGGCGTGCCGGCGTCATCACCAATGAGGCGACGCACACTAAGAAGGTGATCTTCCATCCGAAGCTTTTGCCGGCAATCGTCATTGCCGATCCGGAACTGTCGGTCGGCATGCCCGGCTTCATCACCGCCGGCACCGGCATGGATGCGCTGGCGCACTGCCTCGAAGCCTATTGCGCGCCGGGCTATCACCCGATGGCCGACGGCATTGCGGTGGAAGGTGTGCGCCTGGTGTTCGAGAACCTGCCCAAGGCCTACGCCAACGGCAAGGACCTTGTCGCGCGCGCCCACATGATGAGTGCGGCCGCCATGGGTGCTGCCGCCTTCCAGAAGGGTCTTGGCGCCATCCACTCGCTGTCGCATCCGATCGGCGCGCTCTACGACACCCATCACGGCATGACGAATGCGGTGTTCATGCCCTATGTCTTGGCCTTCAATCGCGACTCCATCGAGGAGCGGATTGCCCGGCTCGCTGCCTATTGCGGCATCAAGGGTGGCTTCGACGGCTTTGCCAAAGCGATCATCAAGCTGCGCAAGGAATTGAAGGTGCCGCATGCGCTGCCCGATCTGATCAAGGGGCTCGACATGGACAAGAAGCGCAAAGGGCTGATCGCCGACATGGCGGTGGTCGATCCGACCGCCGGCGGCAACCCGGTCAGGCTGACCAAAAAGGCGGCGCTGACGCTGCTCGAGAACACTATCGCCGGCACTGTCTGAGGCGGTTTCTGCGCCGGACGTGATCTAAAAACGAAGGGAAAGGAAGGGCAAGGGGGCAAAAAGCAAGGCAATAAACCATTAGCCGGGAAATTAAGTCGAGGCTAATTGCTACAGCCGGTTAAAAAGAGTTAACTTTTCGTACCGCCGGGGGCCAGTTTCAAAAAGCTTTCATCTGGCTGTCATATGAAACCGATACCGCATCGCAGGCGTCCAGGACGCCAGTTCAACGGAGAGAACACATGTTCAAGTTCACAGGGAAAGTGCTTTCCCTTTCGGCCGTCGCCCTCATGGCGACCTCTGCTATCTCGTCGGCCCAGTCCATGGATGAACTGGTTGCCGCTGCGAAGAAGGAAGGCCAGCTCACGACCATCGCGCTGCCGCATGACTGGTGCGGCTACGGCGCCGTCATCGACGGCTTCAAGGCAAAGTATCCTGAGATCACCATCAACGAACTCAACCCCGATGCCGGCTCCGGCGACGAGGTCGAGGCGATCAAGGCCAACAAGGACAACAAGGGCCCGCAGGCGCCCGACGTCATCGACGTTGGCCTGTCCTTCGGCCCGACCGCCAAGGCTGACGGCCTGATCCAGCCCTACAAAGTGTCGACCTGGGACTCGATCCCCGACAGCGCCAAGGATGCCGATGGTTACTGGACCGGCGACTACTATGGCGTGCTATCCTTCCTGGTGAACAAGGACCTCGTCAAGGAAGCGCCGGCTGACTGGGCTGACCTGCTGAAGCCGGAATTCGCCAACACCGTGGCGCTTGCCGGCGACCCGCGCGCCTCGAACCAGGCCATCCAGGCCGTCTACGCGGCCGGCATTTCCGGTGGTGCGGCTGCCGGCGAAGCTGCTGGCACTGCTGGTCTCGACTTCTTCAAGAAGCTTAACGCCGCCGGCAATTTCGTGCCGGTCATCGGCAAACCGGCGACCCTGGCACAAGGCCAAACGCCGATCCTGGTGACCTGGGATTACAATGCACTTGCCGGTCGCGACACGCTGAAGGGCAATCCGCCCGTCGACGTCGTCGTGCCGAAGACCGGTGTCGTTGCCGGCGTCTATGTGCAGGCGATCAGTGCTTTCGCACCGCATCCGAACGCTGCCAAGCTCTGGCTGGAGTATCTCTACTCCGACGAAGGCCAGATCGGCTGGCTGAAGGGCTATTGCCACCCGATCCGCTTCAACGATCTTGCCAAGAACGGCAAGCTCCCGGCGGACGTGATGGCCAAGCTGCCGCCGGCCGAGGCTTACGCTGCCGCGGTGTTCCCGACGCTGGACGAGCAGGGCAAGGCAAAGGAAGCCGTCACCAAGAACTGGGATGCCGTCGTCGGCGCCAACGTCAAGTAAGACTTGAAACCAACCGGGCGGCCTCGCGGCCGCCCGGTGTTCCTCGGAGACGGCAGCCGGCGCATGACAGATATCTCGCTTTCCGATCAAGCAGTTGCCGGGAAGACCGCGCCCCCCAGCGAGGCGCGTGCAATGCGACTGCCGACGCAATGGCTCGGCGTTGCGCCATTCTTCATCTTCGCCATCATGTTCCTGATCCTACCCACGCTCTATCTGATGCTGGGTGCATTCCAGAACGATGCCGGCGAATTCACGTTCGAAAACATAGCAGCACTGGCGCAGCCATCGATTGTCGCCGCCTACTGGATCTCGCTCAAGGTCAGCCTTTCCTCGTCGCTGATCGGCGCCTTCGCAGGTCTCGGCATCGCCATCGCCATCGTGCGCGGCGGCCTGCCGGAGTGGATACGTTCGGCGACGCTGACATTCTCCGGCGTGGCTTCCAATTTCGCCGGCGTACCGCTGGCCTTCGCCTTCATCGCCACGCTCGGACGCCTCGGTCTCGCCACGGTGCTGCTCAACACCGTGTTCGGCCTCAACATTTATGCGCACGGCTTCAACATCCTATCGTTCTGGGGCCTGACGCTGACCTATGTCTATTTCCAGATTCCCCTAATGGTGGTCATCATCACGCCGGCGATCGACGGCTTGAAGAAGGAGTGGGGCGAGGCTGCGGCGACGCTTGGCGCCACCCAGACGCAATACTGGCGCATGGTGGTCATCCCGGTGATCTGGCCGAGTTTCCTCGGCACGGTCATCCTGCTCTTCGCCAATGCCTTCGGCGCCATCGCCACCGCCTATGCGCTGACCGGCTCTTCACTCAACATCGTGCCGATCCTGCTCTATGCGCAGATACGCGGTGACGTGCTGCACAATGCCCATCTCGGCTATGCGATCGCCTTCGGCATGATCGTCATCACCGGGCTGGCCAATGTCTTCTACATTTGGTTCCGGACGCGCTCGGAGAGGTGGCTGAAATGAAGTCCGGAAAATTCTGGGCCTGGGTCGTCTTCGGGCTGGGCGCGGCCTATTTCTTCATTCCGCTGATCGCGACGGTGGAATTTTCCTTGCGCATGCGGCGCGGCGCTTATTCCTTCGACGCCTATCAGATCGTGCTTGGCGACCCTCGTTTTCAGGCGACCTTTGGCTACTCAGTGCTTGCCGCCATCTTCACCATCATTCTGGGCGTGTTGATCGTGGTGCCCGCCGCCTACTGGATTCGACTGCGCCTGCCGCAACTGCGGCCGATCGTAGAGTTCATCACGCTGCTGCCGCTGGTCATTCCCGCCATCGTCATCGTCTTCGGCTATATCAGGATGTACGGTTCGAATTCGCCGCTGCCGTTCCTGGCGACCGACATGGGCACAAATGCCTTGCTGGTCATCGGCTATGCAATGCTGGCGCTGCCCTACATGTATCGCGCGGTCGATACCGGACTGCGCACCATCGACGTCAGGACGCTGACCGAAGCGGCGCAGATCCTTGGCGCCGGTTGGGGCACGATCATTGGTCGTGTGATCCTGCCCAATGTGCTGATCGCCGTGCTGTCGGGCGCCTTCCTTACCTTCGCCATCGTCATTGGCGAATTCACCATGGCCAGCTTGCTCAACCGGCCCGCCTTCGGCCCCTATCTGCAAAACGTTGGCGCCAACCGCGCCTATGAGCCGGCGGCGCTTGCCATCATCGCCTTCGCCATCACCTGGGGCTGTATGTCGCTGATCCAGATCCTGTCCCGTTTCGCGCCGAGATCGGCGAACCGCCCGAACTGATCGACAAAGTACTGATCGAAAGAAAAAGCCATGGCCGAACCATTCCTCTCCATCCAGCATGTGCGAAAATCCTTCGGCGCCACCACCGTGGTCGAAGATTTCAATCTTGATGTCGAGCCGGGCGAGTTCGTATCCTTCCTTGGGCCATCGGGTTGCGGCAAGACCACCGTGCTGCGCATGGTCGCCGGTTTCGAAGAGCCGTCGGCGGGCAAGATCGTCGTCGCAGGCAAGGACATCACGAGGCTAAAGCCCAACCAGCGCAATGTCGGCATGGTGTTCCAAGCCTATGCGCTGTTCCCCAACCTGACGGTGGCGCAAAACATCGGCTTTGGCCTGAAGGTCGCCGGCATGCCCAAGGCGGACATCGACAGACGCGTGGCCGAGATGCTCGACATCATCAAGCTGCCGCAGATGGCCGACCGCTATCCCTACCAGCTTTCCGGCGGCCAGCAGCAGCGCATCGCGCTGGCGCGTGCCATCGCGCCGAAGCCGAAGCTGCTTTTGCTCGACGAGCCGCTGTCGGCGCTCGACGCCAAGGTACGTGTGTCGTTGCGCGAGGAAATCCGCTCGATCCAGAAGAAGCTCGGCATCACCACCATCTTCGTCACCCATGACCAGGAAGAGGCGCTGTCGATCTCCGACCGCATCGCGGTGATGTATGGCGGCAAGGCCGAGCAGGTCGGCACGCCGTTCGAGATCTACAACCGGCCGGCGACCAAGTTCGTCGCCAACTTCGTCGGCACGCTGAACGTGCTCGAAGGCAAGGTCACTGACGCCGCGGCCGGCACGGTGCAAGTCAACACGCAGGAAGTCTCGCTCAAGGGCAAGCTCAACGGCTCGAAGTCGGGCGACACGCTGTCGCTGGCGCTGCGTCCCGAGGCGATCTCGCTCGGACGCCAGCCCGGTCGCGATTCAAGCCTGTCGGGCGAAATCTCCGAAGTGCACTTCCTCGGCTCGGTCATTCGCGTTCGCGTCGGCATCGGCGGCAACACGGTGTCGCTCGACACCTTCAACAGCCCGGCCACACCACCGCCGGCTGTTGGCGAGAAGGCGGAGATATCGTTTTCATCGAGCGACATGCTGGTGCTGCACTAGTAAAAGCAGCATCCCAAGGGAACCGAGACGGTCGAATCAGGCCAGCGCGATGAACGGCCGTATCCTGCCAAGGTCGGGCGTTTGCTGGACAATCAACAGCATCTTGCCATCCAGCCACTGCCCATGATGCCGCTTCGCCGCTACGATGGGCCATGGCGCTATTCGAACTTACCCTCATCCTGCTTCTGGCTGCCGTCGCGCTGACGGCGCTGTCGCGGCGGCTGGAAATTCCCTATCCGTCCCTGCTGGCTCTGGCCGGCGTCGCGATTGCCTTCGTACCCGGTGCGCCGACGATCGAGATCGATCCGGAGCTGGCGCTTGCCCTGTTCATCGCGCCGGTGCTTCTCGACGCCGCCTATGACACGTCGCTGCGCGACCTCAAGCGCTACCGGCTGTCGCTCGCGTTGCTCGCGCTAGGCGCCGTGGTCTTCACCACCGTGGTGGTTGCCTTGGTCGGCTGGAAGATGGCCGGCCTGCCGATCGCGGCGGCAATCGCGCTTGGCGCCATCGTCGCGCCACCGGATGCGGTGGCCGCATCCGCCGTGCTCAGCCAGTTCAAGGTACCGCACCGCATCACCGCCATCCTGCAGGGCGAGAGCCTGCTCAACGATGCCACGGCGCTGCTGATCTACCGGCTGGCGGTTTCGGCGGCGCTTGGCACGATCATGCTCAGCAACGCCGTTCCGGTGATCCTGCTGGCAACGATCGGCAGTGTGATCGCGGGCTATCTGTTTGGCCGCGTCTCGCTGCTGGCGCTCGGCCGCATCGAGGATGCGGCGAGCAGCACGGTGGTGCAGTTTGCCGGAACCTTCGCCGTGTGGATCATCGCCGACAGGCTCGGCCTTTCCGCCATCATCACCATCGTCGTCTATGCCATGACCATTGCGCGCAGGGCGCCGCGCCAGTCGTCGGCGAGACGCCGCGTCAGCACCTATTCGGTCTGGGAGTCGGCGGTGTTCGTGCTCAACGTGCTGGCTTTCGTGCTGATGGGCCTGCAGGCACGCACGATCGTTGGCAGGCTGGCCGGCGACGGGCAAGGCGAAGCATTCCTTTTCGCCGCAACGGTGCTGGTCGTCGTTATCGTCGCGCGCCTTGTCTGGGTGGCGAGTTACGTCGCGATCATCCGGTGGCTTGCCCGCTTCGGCAGCCAAGAGGCAAGGCGGGAATTGCCGACGTTCGGCGGCGCCGTCATTGTCGGCTGGTGCGGCATGCGTGGGTTGGTGACGCTGGTGGTGGCCATTGCGCTGCCGGCCGATTTTCCCGGCCGCGACCCGATAGTGCTTGCCGCCTTCGCGGTGGTGCTGGGCACGCTGGTGCTGCAAGGCATGACGCTGAAGCNCGCGACCCGATAGTGCTTGCCGCCTTCGCGGTGGTGCTGGGCACGCTGGTGCTGCAAGGCATGACGCTGAAGCCGCTGCTGCGCTGGATCAACTTCGACCCCGATAGAACCGTCGACAATGAGGTGGCGCAGGCGCGCGTCGCCATCATGCAGGCAGCACTGGACGTGCTGAGCCGCAAGACATCTGCGGCCGCCGCCGTCGTGCGCGAACAGTATGAAGCGCAGCGCCTGATTGCGGAAAACCCGGAGGACGCTCAGGCCGCGACCGAATACGACCGGCTGCGCCTCTATGCCATCAACCGCCAGCGCGACACGCTCGAGGAGTTGCGCAGCAACGGCACGATCGGCGACGAAGCCTACCACCGGCTGGAGGAAGAGATCGACTGGGCCGAACTGGCGGCATCGCCGGCGGGCCGGTTCCAGCCGCTGACCACATCATAGACGCTGGCCCAGTTCCGCCGTCGTGCCGGTACATTGCAACCCATCTGCCGAACCGCTACTGCCAAAGCGAAATTGAGCCGGATAAGCAATGAAACTGGTCAGCTACAACATCCAGTACGGGTTCGGCGGCGATGGCCGTTACGATCTTTCGCGCTGCACCAAGCTGGTCGACGGCGCCGATATCATCGCGCTGCAGGAGGTCGAGCGGCATTGGCAGCGCACCAATGAGGACGACCAGCCGGAGGTCCTGTCCAAGCTGCTGCCTAGCTATTACTGGGTCTATGGCCCGGCCTTCGACATGGACGCCAGTGAGCAGCGCGACGGCCGGGTCGTCAACCGCCGCCGCCAGTTCGGCACCATGCTGCTGTCGAAGCTGCCGATCGCCTGGTCGCGGCTGCACGCGCTGCCCATGCGCCGCACGCTGCGGCCGCTCAACACGCGCAACGCCGCGCTCGAATGCATGATCCGCACGCCGGCCGGACCGGTAAGGGTCCTGTCGCTGCATCTCGCCCATATCGCGGCGGAGGAGCGTCTGGAGCAGATCGACTATCTCTTGGCCGAGCATCGCCGCGCGCCGTCCGAGGGCGGCCCGTGGAGCGGCGCGGACGATGAGCCTTCGCGCAACTGGACCAGTGGCGAGGCCGAGCCGGAAAACCCGACAGCTGCGATCTGGATGGGCGATTTCAACATGGAGCCGGGCAGCGCCGAATACAGCCGCATCGTCGGCAGCACGCCCTATCATCGCGGGGCAGCTTATCTCGACGGCTTTGTTGATGCCGCTGCCGTCGCTAGCGAGCCGGCTGCCGATTTCCACACCCATGTGAAAACGATCGACGGGAAAGTGGCAAAACGCCGGCTCGACCATTGCTTCGTCGGCGGTATGTTCGCGGACCGTGTGCGCTCGGTCAGTGCCGATATAGGCGAGATCGCTTCAGACCATTTTCCGGTCCGGATCGATATCGATCTCGACGCCTTTGAGCTCGGGAGATCGGTGAGCCCTCGATGACGCTTTTCGTCTTTTTCGCGGTGCTTGCCGCCGCCGCCATGCACGCGATCTGGAACGCGCTGGTCAAGGTGCATCTCGATCGCTTCCTGTCGATCACGCTGATGACGCTGGGCATGGGTTTTGCCGCACTGTTCGTGCTGCCCTTCGTCGAGTTTCCAAAGGCCGCGGTATGGCCCTTTATAATCGCCTCGGTGCTCTTTCACATGGGCTACCGGACCTTCCTGATCGGCGCCTACAAGGCCGGCGATTTCGCCCAGACCTATCCGCTGGCGCGCGGCACGGCGCCGCTTTTGACCGCCCTCGGCGGCGTTGTCGTGGTGCAGGAGATGCCGGCGCCGTTCGCCATCCTCGGCATCCTCTTGTTGTCAGCCGGCACGCTGGTGATGTCGTTTCGCGGCGGCGCGCATCTGGAGCGGATCAATGTGCGGGCGGTCGGCTTTGCGCTCGGCACTTCGATCTTCATATCCAGCTATACGCTCTCCGACGGCAGCGGCGCGCGGCTGGCCGCAACGGCAACGAGCTATGCCGCATGGCTGTTCATCTGCGATGCCACGTGGGCGCTGGTGCTGTGCCTCATCTTTCGCGGGCCCAAGGCGCTGCCCGTGCTGGCGCGTGACTGGAAAGCAGGCCTGTTCACCGGCGTGCTCAGCGGCGCGGCCTACTGGATCGTCATGTGGGCGATGACCAAGGCGCCGATCGCCTCGGTGGCGTCGTTGCGGGAGACGTCGATCCTGTTTGCCATGATGATCTCGGTTTTCGCGCTCGGCGAGAAAATGACAGGCTGGCGCGGCGCCGCCGCGCTCAGCATCGTCGCCGGTGTCGTGGCCCTCAGACTGGGCTGAGAGCCTGATACTTCAGCCGAGCACCGTCATCACCTGTCCGCGCCGTTCCGGACTGAAGCGGATGACGACGATGATGCAGACGGCGACCACGCCGGCAAACAGCGCCAGCGCGTAGCCATAGCTGCCTCCAGACGCCTCGGCGATGCCGGCCTGGTAGGGACCGCCATAGGACGCCGCGAGATTGCCGGCCTGGTAGATGAAGCCGGGCAAGGTTGCCCGCACGGCGCCGGGCGACAGCTCGTTAAGATGCACCGGGATGACGCCCCAGGCGCCCTGCACCGCGACCTGCATGACGAAGGCGCCGATGGCCAGCATGAACGGTGTCGAGCTGAAGGCCCAGAGCGGAATCGAGGGCAAGGCAATCAGGCAGGCGAGCGTTATCGCGTTGACGCGGCCGATCTTCTCCGACAGTGCGCCGAACGCCAACCCGCCGACGATGGCGCCGATATTGGCGACGATGGTGATCCAGCTCACCGTGTGCGGGTCGAAGCCATGCTGCTTCTTGAGGAAGGTCGGGTAGAGGTCCTGCGTGCCGTGGCTGAAGAAATTGAAGAACATCATCAGCACGACCGCATAGACGGCGACGCCCCAGTGCTTCCGCAGCGTTTCAAGAAGGCTAGGTCTGACGGATTTCTGCGCCTCGACGAAGGCCGGCGATTCCGGCACATGCGAGCGGATGAAGAGCACGATCAGTGCCGGCAGGAAGGAGAGCAGGAACATGGCGCGCCAGCCGATCGTGTAACCGCCGATCGTCTGCTCGTAAAGCACGCCGTAAACCACGGCCGCCAGAAGGTAGCCGGTGGGATAGCCGCATTGCAGGATGCCCGAGACCATGCCGCGGGCACTGGGCGGAATGGACTCCATGGCGAGCGAACTGCCCAGCCCCCATTCGCCGCCCATGGCGATGCCGAACAGAGCGCGCAGCGCCAGGAAAATGCCGAGATTGGGCGAGAAGGCAGCCAGCGCGCCGATCACCGAATAGCTGACGATGTTGAGCATCAGAATGGGCTTGCGGCCATATTTGTCGGCCAGCCTGCCGAAGAAGAAGGCGCCGATGAAGCGTGTCGCCAGCGTCAGGAACAACGCTTTGGAGACTGCCGGGACGTCAGTGTTGAATTCGGTTGCGATATCGGTGAGCAGGAACGTCAGAAGGAAGAAATCAAAAGCGTCGAGCGTCCAGCCGAGGAAGGAGGCAAGGACGGTTTTCTTCTGCTGGGCGGTGAGAGCCACGACGTTCCTCCTAAACGCCCCCGGGGAACGGTATGTTCCTTGGGGCGCAAAAGAGAACAGGCGTCAGCCGGCTTTCGAAAGAAGCGCGGTCACTTTTTCGTAATGTCGAGATCGAACACCATCAGCCCGTCGGTGCCGCCTTCGAGCGCTGCGACCAATCGGGCGCCGGCGCGCTGATGCGCTTCATGCACGAGATAGGCGTCGCGGGCGGCGGCATCGCGGAAGTCGATGGTGAAGGCATGGCTGAAGCCGCGCGCGAACGGCTCCGGGCTGACATTGGTGCTGAAATGGACCGTGTCCATGCCGTCAACGACGGAGCGCAGTGCTTCGAGATCGGCGTGGATTGCCGTGCGCTCGGTGGCGGGCACATCGCTGTGGAAGCGTACGAAGACGCAGTGTCTGATCATTGGTTCGTTCTCCTAAGTGGCTATGCGGCCCGATTGCCGGAGAACACCGCCGGCGGAAGCGGCTCGCGGCCGAGGATGATGTCGGCGCCTTTTTCGCCGACCATGATGGTCGGCGCATTGGTGTTGGAGGAAGGCACGCGCGGCATCACCGAGGCATCGCAGACGCGCAGGCCCTCGATGCCGCGCAGGCGCAGGTCCGGTGTGACCACCGCCATATCGTCATGGCCCATGCGGCAGGTGCCCACGGGGTGATGGTCGGTCTTGGCGGTGCGGCAGGCATAGTCGATCAGCTCGTCGTCGCTGGCGAGCGATGGTCCGGGCAGCACCTCGCGCAACACGTAAGGTGCAAGCGCCTTCTGCCGCATGATCTCGCGCGCAAGCCTGAGGCCCTTGATCGACATGGCGCGGTCATAAGGGTCCGACCAATAGTTGGGATCGATCAGCGGGTGGTCGGCCGGGTCGGCGCTGCTCAGCCGCACCGTGCCGCGCGAGCGCGGGCGCAGGAAGGCCGAGTTCAAGGTCACGCCGGGGTTCTTCAACCTCTCGACGCCGGCCTCGATGCCGGAGCCCAGTCCCAGATGGAACTGGATGTCGGGCGAGGCGGCGGTCGGATCGGCGTACCAGAAGCCGCCGGTCTCGAACAGGCTGGAGGCGACCGGCCCTTTCTTCAGCAGCAGATACTGCAAGCCGGCCCACGCGGTGCGGTGCAGCTTGGCGTAGTTGTCATAGGTGTGGTCGCCGGTGCATTCGGCGATGACGAACAAATCGAGATGGTCCTGCATGTTGGAGCCGACACCGGGCAGATCATGCACCGGCGTCACGCCGACCGATTTCAGGTGATCAGCCGGGCCGATGCCCGACTGCATCAACAGCTTCGGCGAACCGATGGCGCCGGACGAGACGATCACTTCGCGCTCGGCGCGCATGATGGTCTTCTCGCCGCCGGGTTTGTCGACGATCTCGACGCCGATGGCGCGGCCTTTCTCGACGACGATGCGGGTGACCAGCACATCGGTTCGGACTGTCAGGTTCTTGCGGGCGCGGATGGGCTTCAAATAGGCGACCGAAGCGGATGAGCGCCGGGCGTCCTTCTGGGTCAGCTGGTAGTAGCCGACGCCTTCCTGGCTAGCGCCGTTGAAATCCGGGTTGAAGGGGATGCCCATCTCTTGGCCGGCGCGGAAATAGGCCTCGCAAATCGGCAGCGGCGAAATCGGGTTCGACACGCCGAGCGGCCCCTGGTCGCCGTGAAAATCGTTGGCGAAGCGCTGGTTGTTCTCGGCGCGCTTGAAATAGGGCAGCACGTCGCGATAGCCCCAGCCCGCGAGGCCCTCTTCCTTCTCCCATGCGTCGTAGTCGCGAGCGTTGCCGCGCGTGTATATCTGGGCATTGATGGACGAGCCGCCGCCGACCACCTTCGCCTGCGTATACCAGAAGACGCGGTCCTGCATGTGCCTCTGCGGCACAGTCGACCAGCCCCAGGAAGCGATGCCCTTGGTCATCTTGGCAAAGCCCGCCGGCATGTGGATGTAGGGGTGCCAGTCCTTGCCGCCGGCCTCGAGCAGCAGCACGGAATTCGCTGGATCCTCGCTCAGCCGGTTGGCCAGAACGCAGCCGGCCGGGCCGGCACCTACGATGATGTAGTCGGTCATAACTCTACCCACCTACAGTCGAGGCACGGAGAGCGCGCCGTCGACATTGATAATCGAGCCTGTGGAAAAGCCGAGCTTGCCGGCGGCAAGCGTCGCCACCGCGGCGCCGATGTCCGATGCTTCGCCCCAACGTTTTGCCGGCACCAGGCCGCTGTCGATAAGCGCGTCGTATTTGGCTGATACGCTCGCGGTCATGTCGGTGCGAATGATGCCCGGCCGCAGTTCGAACACGCCGATGTTTTCCGGTGCAAGCCGTAGCGCCAGGTTCTTCACCCACATCGAAAGGCCGGCTTTCGAGATGCAGTAGTCGGCGCGTTCCGGCGAGGCCATATCGGCGCTGACCGAGGTGATGGTGATGATCGAGCGCGGATGATTGCTGGGAGCCGCCAGCATCGCCTTGGCGACGGCCTGGCTAAGGAAGACTGTGCCGCGCAGATTGACGTCCAGCGCACGGTCGAAGTTTTGGGGCTTCAGCTCCAGCAGATCGCCGCGCACCATGGCGCCGACGCCGGCATTGTTGACGAGGCAGTCGATTCGGCTGAAGGCACGTATGGCGGCGTCGACGAGGGCCGTGTGATCCTCGAGGTTGGCGATATCACAACGGACATAGGCGAACTCCGCACCCCGTGTGGTGATGTTGGCGGCCAGTTCGTCCGGCGCTTGTTCGGCAAGGTCGGCGATCAAAATGTCGAAGCCGGCCCCGGCCAGCGCCTCGGCGCAGGCGAGCCCAATGCCGCGCGCACCGCCGGTGACGATTGCTGCGGGGCGGGTCATGCCGCGAGGTCCGTCCGGCGAATATGCTCGGCCACGCGCAGCGCCTGTGCCGCAATCGACAGCGCCGGATTCATGGCGGCAGAGTTCGGCAAAAAACTGGCGTCGACAACGAACAGGTTCGGGTGGTCGAAGGCGCGGCAGAAAGGGTCGAGCGGCGACGTCGCCGGATCGTCGCCCATTTTCACCGTGCCGCACTGGTGCGAGGGCGTGCGCTTGTCGAAGGGACGCGACAGCACGATGGGATAACCGCAGGCGCGGAAGTTCTCACGCATCAGCTTGGTCAGCCCGTCCAGCGACTGCATGTTGGAGCGCCGCCATTGCATGACGATGTCCTTGCCGTCGATCATGATGCGGCTTTCCGGATCGGGTAGATCCTCGCACATCAGATACCAGTCGACGGCGTGACCGGCCATGTAATCGAGCGCGAATTTCGGCACGCGTTTGACGTTGGCCTTCAACATGTTGCCGTCGATCTTGCCGAGCAGCTGGACGTTGCCGAGCGGCTTGCCGCCTTTGCCGTCGGAGAGATAGTAGTCATTCAGCATCAGCGTCTTCTGGTAGACGCTGTCGTTCCTGCGGCGCGGATCGATCGCCAGCATGGCGCTCGAATTATGGTTCATGAAATTGCGGCCGACCTGGTCGGAGCTGTTGGCGAGGCCTTTGCCGTCTGATGACGGCGAGCGCAGCAGGATGACGGCGGAATTGACCGCGCCGGCGGACAGGATGACCAGCTTCGGCGCGACTTTCTTCAGCTCGCCATTCTGACGGTAGTGAACGGCAGCGATGCTTTTGCCGTCGGACGACGCTTCGAGATATTCGACATGGCAGCCGGTTTGGAGTCGGATATTGCTGTCCTTGAGTGCCGCCGTCAGCGGTCCGGTCTGCGCATCAACCTTGCCCTGGGCGGTATTGGGGAATGCGTCCCAGCCGGTCTTGCCCTCTTTCAGCCAGGTGTCGATGTCGACGCCGAGCGGCAGCGAGGCGGGGTGCAGGCCCAGTCCCTTCAGCTCGGCGCGGGCGCGCGCAATCGGCGCTTCGTCGGGCACCGGCTTGAAAGCATAGGGGATCGAGTGGAACGGTTCGGTCGGGTCCTCGCCGAGCGAGCCGCGGACGCGAAACAGCTGCTCGGCTTTCGAATACCAAGGCTCGAATTCATCGTAGGAAAACGGCCATGCCGGCGAGACGCCACCGAAGTGCTCCATGGCGGCGAAATCCTCTTTGCGGTAGCGGATCAGCACCGCGCCGTAGAATTTCGAATTGCCGCCGACATAGTAGTAATTGCCGGGGTTGAAGGCGCCGCCGCCGGGCTCGCGCCACATCTCCTTCGGACGGTAGTGGCCATCGACGAAGATCGAGCGCGTGTCGCGGGCATGCGGCGTTGCCGGCAAGGGCTCGCCGCGCTCCAGCATCAGGACCGAGGCGCCGCTGCCGGCCAGGCCGGAAGCGATCGTAGCGCCGCCGATGCCGGAGCCGATGATGACGATATCGGGGCTGACCATCTCGATCAGCGGATGCGGTGTTCGGTCGCCGGATCGAAGAACACGGCCTTGGTCAGGTTGAAGGCGAGCGGCGTGCTGGTGCCCGGCTGGATGTTGGCGTCGGCCCGCAACCGCGCCACCACGCCCTTGCCGCCGAGGTTGGTCACCGCGAAAGTATCGGACCCTGCCGGCTCGACCACTTCGATGTGCAGGTCGGCAGTGGCAATGTTGGAGGCGTTGCGTTCCGCACCTTCCGGATCGGTCAGCGCTTCCGGGCGCACGCCGAAGATGATCGGCTTGCCCTGGAATGCCGAAAGACCCGCCGGCGCGTTGGCCATCGGCAGCGTGATCGGCTCGCGCGCCTCGCGCTCCAACACGACGGACAGCGCATTGCCCGACGTGGCAATGGTCGCCGGGATCAGGTTCATCGCCGGGGAACCCATGAAGTCGGCGACGAACAAATTGGTCGGGTTGTTGTAGATTTCGGCCGGGGTGCCGAACTGCTGCACCTCGCCGTCGCGCATAACGGCGATCTTGGTCGCCAGCGTCATCGCCTCGATCTGGTCGTGGGTGACGTAGACGATGGTTGTGCCGGTGGTGGCATGCAGGCGCTTGATCTCGATGCGCATATCGACGCGCAATTTGGCGTCGAGGTTGGACAAAGGCTCGTCGAACAGGAACAGCTTGGGGTCGCGCACCAGCGCGCGGCCCATGGCGACGCGCTGGCGCTGGCCGCCGGAAAGCTGGCTCGGCTTGCGCTGCAGGAGGTGGCCGATCTGCAGGACCTTGGCCACCTTGTCGATCGCCTTTTGGCGTTCGTCGGCCGGCACGCCGCGCATCTCCATGCCGAAGGAGATGTTTCCGGCCACCGTCATGTTCGGATAGAGCGCATAGCTCTGGAACACCATGGCGATGTCGCGCTTGGATGGGTGCAGATCGTTGATGGCGCGGCCGTCGACGCGGATTTCGCCCTCGGTGATCTGCTCCAGGCCGGCAATCGTGTTGAGCAAGGTGGACTTGCCGCAGCCGGACGGGCCGACCAGCACCAGGAAGCCGCCCTTTTCGAGCTCGACATCGATGCCCTTCAGGATCTCGACATTCCCGAAGCGCTTCTTCAGCCCATCAATTTCCAGAAAAGCCATCAGATTATCCTTTGACCGCGCCCGCCATCAGGCCACGCACGAAGTAGCGGCCGGCGACCACATAGACGAGAAGGGTGGGCAGGGCTGCGATCATCGCCGCAGCCATGTTGACGTTGTATTCGACGACGCCTGTCGAGGTGTTGACGACGTTGTTGAGCGCCACCGTCATGGGCATCACGTCGCCGGAGCCGGCATAGGCGGAGGCGAACAGGAAGTCGTTCCAGATGTTGGTGAACTGGTAGATCACCGTCACCACGATGATCGGCAGCGAGTTGGGCAGCATGATGCGCCGGAAGATCTGGAAGAAGCTTGCCCCGTCGATCTGCGCCGCCTTCACCAGCTCGTTCGGAAACGCTTCGTAGTAATTGCGGAAGAAGAGGGTGGTGAAACCGATGCCGTAGACGACGTGAACGAACACCAGGTTCACGGTCGGATTGCCAAAGCCGAAGGTGAAACCGGTCGCGTTCTGCAGCTTGACGCCGAACCGGCCCAAGCTGCCGAGGATCGTTGCCATCGGCAGCAGTACCGACTGGAACGGGATGAAACAGGCAAACAGCATCAGCCCGAACACCAGCGTCGCCCCGCGAAAGCGCCATTTGGTCAGCACATAGCCGTTGAGCGCGCCGAGCAGGGTCGAGATGATGACTGCCGGAACCACCATCTTGATCGAGTTCCAGAAATAGCCCTTCATGCCGACGCAGGTCAGGCCCGAGCAAACTTCGCTCCACGCCTTTATCCATGGGTCGAAGGTCGGCGCCTGGGGCAGCGCCAGCATGTTGCCGTTCTGGATCTCCTCCATGGTCTTGAACGAGGTCACCAGCATGACGAACAGCGGCATCAGGTAGAACAACGCAAACAGCGCCAGCAGTCCGTAGATGACGATGCGGTTGAGGGTCTTGGTGCTCATGCCGCTAGAGGCCTGGCGGGCAGGGGTGGCAACGGCGCTCATTGCGGCTTCTCCCGCAGTTCCGAATAGAGATAGGGCACGATGATGGCGACGATGGTCATCAGCATGATCACGGCACTCGCCGAGCCGACAGCCATTTCGTTGCGCTTGAACGTGTACTCATACATGAAGTTGGACGGCAGCCAGGCCGAGCCACCGGGGCCGCCGCTGGTCAGCGCCACCACCAGATCGTAGGACTTGATGGCGAGGTGGGCGAGCACGATGAAGGCCGACAGGAAGATCGGCCGCAGCAGCGGAATGACGATGCGGCGGTAGAGCTGGAAAGTAGTGGCGCCATCGATCTGCGCCGCTTTCATGATCTCACCGTCGATGCCGCGCAGGCCGGCCAGGAACATCGCCATGATGAAGCCGGAGGCTTGCCAGACGCCGGCGATGACCACCGTGTAGATGACGAAATCCTTGTTCTTGATCCAGTCAAAATGGAAGCTCGTCCAGCCCCATTGATGCAGGGTCTGCTCAAGGCCGAGGCCGGGATCGAGAAACCATTTCCAGGCGACGCCGGTAACGATGAAGGACAGCGCCATCGGGTAGAGATAGATCGGCCGCAACACGCCTTCGCCGCGGATCTTCTGGTCGAGCAGGATGGCCAGGAACAGGCCGAGCGCCAGGCACATGGCGATGTAGAGAAAGCCGAAAATGCCCATATTGACGATCGACGTGTACCAGCTCGATGGCGGGTCGGAGTCGAACGTCCAGCCCCATAGCCGTAGGTAGGCGCGCGGTCCGGTGATGACATAGGACGGAAAAGTCTTGGAATTGGTGAAGGACAGATAGACCGTCCACAGGATGAAGCCATAGACGAAGACGATGGTGATGGCGAAGCTCGGCGCCAGCACGATCTTCGGCAGCGCGTCCTGCAGTCGCGCGCGCACCGAGGGGCGCGACCGCTCCGGCGTCAGCTTGATCTGGGTTGTCGCTACACTGCTCATGAGGCTCCTCCCGTTTCGGGTTGTCCGTGCTCTGCCGTCAGGCGGCAAGGCGACCCCGTGCATACGGGTCTCTGGTCGGCATGGTGTTCAAGAGCGTTTTCACCGTTTCACGGAAACGGCGAACCTCTCTAACTCTTTCTTTTACGCAATTCCGGCCGGAAAACCGCTCACACTTTTCCTGGAATTGCGCCAGCTGGCCAATCCTTAGGTGAAACCTTCCCCGCCGAAGCGGGGAAGGTGTGTTTCTGGCTAGCGCTTACTTGGCGTCGTCGATCGCCTTTACCAGTTCGGTCACGGCTTCGTCCGAGGTCTTGATCTGACCATGGACGAACTTCGAAACGACGTCCTTGTAGGCATTGGCGACTGCCGGAGGCGCGCCATAGCCCTGGGCAAGCGAGCCGAACAGCGTGCCGCCTTCGTTGGCAGCCTTCAGGTCGGCGATGCCCTTCTTGCCGCACGCGTCGAAGTCGGTGTCCGGAACGTCGGTACGGGCGGGAACCGAACCCTTGACGACGTTGAAGGCCGACTGGAAGCTCTTCGACAGGGTGGCGGTGGCCAACGCGACCTGGGCGGCCTTGCGGTCGTCCGGAACGTTGAACATGCCGAACATGTCGGAGTTGTAGACGACCGAGCCTTCCGTGCCCGGGAAGCGATAGCACAGGAAGTCGGTGCCCGGCGTTTTCTTGGCGGCGTTGAACTCGCCCTTGGCCCAGTCACCCATCACCTGCACCAGGGCATCGCCCTTGATGACCATGGCGGTGGCAAGGTTCCAGTCGCGGCCCGAGAAGTTCGGGTCGACATAGGTGACGAGCTTGGCGAGGTTATCGAACGACTTCTTCATCGTGTCCGACTTGAGGGACTCGTCGTCGAGGTCGTTGAAGGCCTTCTTGTAGAACTCAGGTCCGCCGGTCGACAGCACAACCGAGTCGAACATGGTGGCTTCCTGCCAGTTCTGGCCGCCAAGGGCGAGCGGAATGACGCCAGCCGCCTTGGCTTTGTCGAGCAGGGCGACGAAGTCGTCGAAGGTCTTTGGCTCGGTGCCGCCGATCTTGTCCATCACCGCCTTGTTGATCCACAGCCAGTTGACGGAGTGGACGTTGACTGGAGCAGCGACCCACTTGCCGTCATAGACGGAGAACTTCTGCAGGGCTGCCGGAACCGACTTATCCCAGCCCTCCTTCTTCGCCGTCTCGGTCAGGTCGCCCATGACGCCGGCCGCCGCATAGTCGAGCACGGTGTAGCCGAGCATCTGCGACGCGGTCGGGTAATTGCCGGCCGCGACCATCGCCTTCAGCGCAGTCATGGCGGCGTCGCCGCCACCACCGGCCACCGGCACGTCCTTCCAGGCATAGCCTTCCTTGGCAAGGTCGCCCTTGAGGACGTTGAGAGCAGCCGCTTCGCCGCCCGACGTCCACCAATGCAGCATCTGCACTTCCTTGACGTCCTCGGCATGGGCCGAGAAAGCAAAGGCCGTCGCCAGAGCCGTTCCGATAAGCAGTTTGCGCAACATGTTCTACCTCCCTTGTTGCATTACACGACCGGTGGAAGCCCACCGGGTTCTTCCAAACTCAGCCGACCCACCAACCGGTGCGCTGGCCGCGATGAAACTGGATTGTCTTTTCCTCGGTATAATCCTCGACAGCGCGTTTGCCGAGTTCGCGTCCGATGCCGGACTGCTTGTAGCCCCCGAATGGCAACTCGGGAAAGCCTTCCATGAATGTGTTCACCCAAACGGTCCCCGAACGCACACCACGCGCCACCGACATACAAGTGTCGATGCTGGCGCTCCACACCCCTGCCGACAGACCATAGGGCGTGTTGTTGGCGATGTGCAACGCCTTTTCAATCGATCCAAAAGTCAGCACGGAGAGCACCGGGCCGAACACTTCCTCGCGCGCAATAGCCATGTCTTCGGTAACGCCGCGGATGATGGTCGGATCGAGGTACTGGCCGGCATTGGACGCCAGCTGGCCGCCACCGCAATAGACATTGCTGCCGTCTTTTGCTGCTACCGCGACGTAACCCGCGACCTTGGTCAGATGGTCGGCTGATATCATCGCGCCAACCTTGGTTCGGTCGTCGAGTGGGTCGCCGACCGTTACCTTGGCGGTCAGGGCCTTGACAGTGGCGAGGAAATCGTCGGCGATGGCTTCATGCACGATCAGCCGACTGCCGGCATTGCAGCATTCGCCGGCGTTGAAGAAGCCGCCGAACACTGCTGCGTCAGCGGCCGCCTCGAGATCGGCATCGGGGAAGACGATCTGGCCGTTCTTGCCGCCGAGCTCCATCGAGACTTTCTTCAGCGACTGCGCGGCGGAAGCCATGGTCATCTTGCCGACGCGGGTAGAGCCGGTGAACGACACCATCTCGACCAGCGGATGGCTGACCATCGGCCCCCCGACATCGGCGCCGAGGCCGGCCAGGATGTTGACGACGCCCGCGGGCAGGCCGGCCTGCATCAGGATGTCGCCGAGCACGAAGGTCGAGGCCGAGGTCATTTCGCTCGGCTTGACCACCGCGGTGCAGCCGGCGGCGAGCGCGAAGGGCAGTTTCTGGCTGACGATCAGGAACGGGAAATTCCACGGGGTGATGATCGAGACGACGCCGATCGGCTCGCGCAGGACCACGCCCAGCATGGCGTCGCCGAGATTGGCGTAGCTTTCGCCGTGCAGCGTGCGGGCGAGCGAGGCGGCATAGCGCCAGATGTCGATGGCGCCGCCGATCTCGCCGCGCGCCTGGGCGATCGGCTTGCCGGATTCCAGCGCATCGAGTCGGGCGATGTCTTCGAGCTGGGCCTCGATCAGGTCGGCCGTCTTGAGCAGGATGGCGGCGCGCTCGGCCGCCTTCGTGCGCGGCCACGGGCCGGTCTCGAATGCCTTGTGCGCGGCCTGCATGGCCGCCTCCACCTCGGCCTCGCCTGCCTGCGCATAGCGCGAAACGGTGAAGCCATGGCCGGGGCTGTTGCGCGCAATCGTGCGGCCGTCACGGGCATCGACATGCTTGCCGTCGATCAGGAGCTTGTAAGCCTTCGGCGCCTTGGACGCCTCGGCCGGCATGGAAATGTTGAGCGGTGCGTTCATCATGCTTTCTCTAGGATCTTGAAAAGGCCGGCTTCTGCTTGGCCTTGAAGGCGCTCACGCCGGCTTTGAGGTCGCCGGTCAGCGCAACGAAGCCGCTGGCGAGCGCCTCGGTGGCGGCCGCACTTTCCTCGCCTTCGGCGACCGCAATCATCAGCTTGGCGGCTTCAGTTGCGAGCGGCCCCCGTTCGGCGATCTTTTCTCCCCACGCCTTCGCCTCGGCCAGCGCCTGGCCGGTCTCGACCACACGATCGACAATGCCGAGGGCGAGCGCGTCGGGGGCGGCAAAGACCTCGCCGCCGAGCGCCATGCGGCGCACGATCTGCGCACCGAAGCGGCGCACGGCGCGCTGCGTGCCGGACCAGCCGGGGACGACGCCGATCGATGTCTCGGGAAAGCCGAGCTTCACCTGTGTTTCGGCGACACGGAAGTCGCAGGCGACCGCCAGTTCCAGCCCGCCACCCAGCGCATGGCCGGAAAGCACCGCGATGGTCGGCTGCCGCAGCCGCGCCAGTCGGTCGAAGACGCGGTGGCCGTAGCGCACCCATTGCACCTGAAAGTCGGCAGCGCTCATCTCGCCCCAGGCCTCGACATCGCCGCCGGCGCAAAAGCCTTTGCCTTCGCCGCGGATCAGCACGACGCGCACGCCTTCAGCCATTTCGGCTTCGTCGAGCGCTGTTTCGAGCGCGCGCAGCATCGGAATGTCCAGCGCGTTGAACTTCTCCGGCCGGCGCAGCGTGACGATGCCGATGGCGCCGTCCTGCTCGAAGGTGACGAGGCGCTCAGCCATGCGCGCCTCCGAGAGAAGCGCCACCATTCAGCGACAGGCCGATCGGCCGGTCCTGATAAAGAGCCGCCGGCGTGACCTTGAGGTCGTTGGCGATGCCGAGCGGAATCTCTGACTGCGCCAGCACATCGCGTTCGAGGTCGATGCCAGGCGCCAGTTCCGTCACCATCAGACCGTCCGGCGTCAGCTTCATCACGCAGCGCTCGGTGACGTAGGTGATGTCCTGCCCTTGTGCGACGGCGCGCTTGCCTGAGAACGAGATGTGCTCTACCTCGTTGACGACCTTCTTGACCTTGCCTTCCGCATCGATGCGGATGCCGCCATCGGCGAGCGACAGTTTTGCGCCGGCATTGAAGAAGCCGGAGAAGACGATCTTTTTCGCCCGGGCCGTGATGTCGACAAAGCCGCCGGCCCCGGCGGTGACATGTGGCCGGGCCGAGAGTTTCGACACGTTGACGGAGCCATGGCGGTCGATCTGCAAGAAGGAGAGCAGCGAGGCATCGAAGCCGCCGGCCTGGAAATAGATGAACTGATGCGGCGAGGGCATGATCGCCTCGGCATTGGAAGCGCAGCCGAACTTGAAGTCGAGCAGCGGCACGCCGCCGACGGCACCTTGTTCGATCACCCAGGTGACCTTGCCGTGCTGGCCTTCCTCGAGAAGGATGCGCGGCACGTTGGCCGAGATGCCGAAGCCGATATTGACGGCCATGCCGTCGCGCAATTCCATGGCGACGCGGCGCGCGATGACCTTCTGCACATTCATCTCGGCATTGCGGAAGCTGGACAACGGCCGGAAGATCTCGCCCGAAATCGCCGGGTCGTAAAGCGTCAACGTCGTCTGCAACTGGTCCGGCGCCACCACGATGTGGTCGACCAGGACGCCGGGCACGCGCACGTCATGCGGCTTCAGCGTGCCGTTCTCGACGACGCGCTTGACCTGCGCAATGACGATGCCGCCATTGTTGCGGGCGGCGAGCGCCTGTTCGAGGCCGCCCAAATAGGCGCCTTCATGCTCGTAGGTGAGGTTGCCGCGCTCGTCGGCGGTGGTGGCGCGGATGATCGAAACGTTGGGCACGATCGAGCGGAAATAGAGCCATTCCTCGCCGTCGAACTGCTGCACCGAGACGATCGGCTCGCTTGCAGCCTCATTCATGGCGCAGCCCTGGTGGCGCGGGTCGGCGAAAGTGTCGAGGCCGACCTTGGTCAGCACACCCGGCCGCTTGGCGGCGGCCTCGCGGTGCATGTCGAACAAGATGCCGGAGGGCACATTGTAGGCAGCGATCGAATTGTCGCCGATCATCTTCCATATCTGCGGCGGCTCGGACGAGGAGGGGCCTGAGGGATAGGAGCCGCAGAGCGTGCGCTTCAACAAGCCAGGCTTAGCCAGATGGTCGATGCCCTTGATGCCATACATGTCGCCGGCGGCGATCGGATGCAGCGTGGTGATGTCTTTCGGATGGCCTTCAGCGTCGAAGCGCTCGCCGATGGCAGCCAGCACGGCATCCGGGCAGCCAAGGCCGCTCGACGACGAGACGGAGACGGTCATGCCGTCCTTGATGAGGCTTGCTGCTTCAGCGGCGGAGACGAGCTTGCTCACACGACACCTTTCGGATCGATAGTGACGGCCTTGCCGGACTTTGCCGACTGCAACGCTGCTTCGGCTGAGGCCAGCGACCAGACGCCGTCCTCGCCGGTGGCGGAGGGCTGGCCTTCTCCACGCATGGCGGCATGGAACTGGCGCAGCGACCTGGCGTAGAGGTCTTCTCGGTCGAAGCTCAGTTCTTCCTCGCCTTTGGCGGTGCGTAGCAGCACCGAGCCGACTGGCTTCTGCGTCATCACATTTTTTGCGATCAGCGAACCTTCGGAACCATGCACCTCAAAGCCGGTATCGGCGAACTTGGTTGTGAAGCCTTCATGCGACTGGGCGATGATGCCCGACCCGAAGCGCCAGATGCACATGGCGCCGTCTTCCAGCCCGCTGCTGGCCATGCCGGCCAACTGGGTGAAGGCGGAGACCTCGACCGGGTCGTCGCCGAGCACGAAGCGCAGCGTGTCGGCATCATGCACGGTGATGTCGAGCACCACGCCGCCGCCGGCCTCAGGCTTGGTAATGCGCCAGCCCTGCAGGTTTTCCGGCAAATAGACGGAATGGAAGACGCGCGCGGCAATCGGCTTACCGATGCGGCCGGCTGATATGGCGTCGCGCATGGCGCGGTGGGCGCCGGCATTGCGCAGATGATGGTTGGTGCCAAGCACCACGCCGGCTTCCTTGGCGGCGGCGACCATGGTGCGCGCGTCAGTGCTGGTCAGCGCAAGTGGCTTTTCGCATAGGACATGCTTTCCCGCCTTGATCGCGGCCAGCGCCTGTTCGAGATGCAGTTCATTGGTGGTCGAGATGTAGACGGCGTCGATGTCGGCGCCGAGCAGGTCGTCCAGTGTCGAGACGGCAAGCGGAATGTTCTGTTCCACGGCATAAGTTTTGGCGCGCTGCGGGCTGGAGCTCATCACCGCGGCGATCTCGCCACCCTCTTGCGCCCGAATTGCGTTGATCATGAACTGTTTGGCGATCGTGCTGGCGCCGATCAGTCCCCATCTGACGCTCATGCTGCGTCTCCCATTCCTGCTGATGTGTCATGGGCGCGGCGATCGGGACCGCAGCTGTCCCTGACGACCAGATTGACCGCGCCGACATGGTCCTCGGCATGGGTGATGCGCGACTGGATCATCTTCAGCATGACGTGAGCGGCGCGTTCACCGAGGCCGGGTGTGTCGACCGAGACGCTGGTCAGCGCCGGCATATAATGCTCGGCCTCGACCACGTCGTCGAAGCCGACGACGGCAAAGTCCGCGCCGGGCTCCAGCCCGCGCTTGCGCAGCGCCAGCATGACGCCGAAGGCGACGGCATCGTTGAAGCACAGTGCCGCCGTCGGCGGCTCGGCCATGGCAAGGGCGGTTTCCAGGCACGCGATTCCGCCCCTGCGGCTGGTCTCGCCTTCGACGACAAGCACGTCGCGCCTGGCAATGCCCAATGTTTCGCAAGCTTCACGAAAACCGCCCAGGCGCTCCTGATAGACGACCAGGTCGGAGGTGCCGCCGAAGAAGGCCAGCCGGCGATGGCCCTTGCCGATCAGATGGGCGGCGGCGAGATACGCGCCGCGATGGTTGTCAGGAGCGATCACCGGGATGCGGCTGTCCGGCAGGCGGCGCATGGCGAAGACGACCGGCACGCCCGCCATCTCGAGGCGACGGAAGGCGCCCGGCGTGGTGCCGCGTGCCGGTGACACGATCAGGCCTGCGACGCCCTGTTCCATCAGCGACTTCAGCACTTCTTCCTGGCGTACCGGGTTCTCCGCCGTGTTGGCGATGAAGGGCACGATGCCGGCCGACTGGAAGACGCGCTCCATGCCGACCGCCAGCTCGGCGAAAAAGGGGTTGGTGAGATCGTTGATGACCATGCCGATGACGTTGGAATGGGCTTTGCGCAGATTGGCGGCGCCGCGGTTGTAGACATATCCGACATCCTCGATCGCCTTGCGAACCTTGACCGCGGTTTCAGGCCGGATCAGCCCTGAGCCTTGCAGCACAAGCGACACCGTCGATTTGGACACACCAGCCTCGCGGGCGATGTCCAGGATCGTTGCCTTGGCCCGGCTGGCCATGTCGGTAGTTTCCTCCGCCTGAATGAGAAAATCTATTGGAACGTTCTAATCACTCTGCCAAACGAGAGTCAATCGGGATTCTTGCGGAGGTCGAAAAGGTGATGAATGTGGTTCCTAGCAAGGACTCTTTGCCTTCTTCAACGTTTGGCCCGGTTCAATCGCCGGAATCATAAAGTTCCTTGATTTATTGGAACGTTCCATTTATAGGGTGCCGAAGACGGAGGTTGCCATGGATATCACCCTGCCTACGCAGAATGGCGGCCGCGTCAGCTACAAGCTCGCGGGCAGTCCGGTCGAGCCCGTAATCGGTGCGGTTTTCCCGCGCATCGCCTATGCCGCGGCCCATGTCGTCGCCGACCCTTTCGCGATGACCGACCCCTGGTCGAAGCCTGCGGTCGACTGGGACAAGACGATGGCGTTTCGGCATCATTTGTGGCGGCTTGGCTTCCGCATCGCCGAGGCGATGGACACCTCGCAGCGCGGCATGGGTTTCGACTGGGCGAATGCGCAGGAATTGATCCGGCGCTCGATCGCCGAGGCGCACAGCGTCGAAGGCGCAGACCTCGCCTCGGGCGCCGGCACCGATCATCTGGCGCCGGCCAATTCGAGATCACTCGAAGATGTGATCGCCGCCTATGAGGAGCAGTTCGCTTTCATTGAAGGCGAGGGCGGCAAGGCGATCATGATGGCCAGCCGGGCGCTGGCAGCGGTCGCAAAGGGTCCGGACGACTATATCAGGGTGTACGATCGCATCCTCAGCCAGGCATCCGGCAAGGTCATCCTGCACTGGCTGGGCGACATGTTCGATCCTGCACTGAAAGGTTATTGGGGCAGCGGCAATTTCGAGGCCGCGCTCGACACCGTCGTCGCCATCATCGAGCGCCATGCCGGCAAGGTCGAGGGGATAAAGATTTCCCTGCTCGATGCCGGCAAGGAAGTTGCCTTGCGCAACCGGTTGCCGGAAGGCGTCGTCATGTTCACCGGCGACGATTTCAACTATCCCGAACTGATTGCCGGCGACGGGAAGCGGCACTCGCACGCCTTGCTCGGCATATTCGACGCCATCGCGCCGGTCGCCAGTGCGGCGCTCGCGAAACTGGCTGACGGCGACCGCGCCGGCTTTGACGCGCTGATGGCGCCGACAGTGCCGTTGTCGCGCAAGATCTTCGAGGCGCCGACGGAGTATTACAAGGCCGGCATCGTCTTCATTGCCTGGCTCAACGGCCATCAGGACCATTTCGCCATGGTCGGCGGCATGCAGTCGGCGCGCGGCATCCTGCACTATGCCGACATCTTCCGCCTTGCCGACCAGGCAGGGTTGCTCGCCGATCCCGAGCTTGCGCTGGCCAGGATGAAGCATTTCTGCGCGGTTGCAGGTGCCTGAGAACGACACAATCGCTGGCTGAAACCTGTCCCCCGTATGGGGATTTGCGTTCTCGCGCCAAATCTGTATTCGGTTGCCGGGATTGGATGCGGACGGAGCGGCAATGACGGAAAAAGTGGCGCTCATCACCGGGGTTACCGGGCAGGACGGGGCCTATCTCGCAGAATTGCTTCTGCAGAAGGGCTATATTGTCCATGGCGTCAAACGCCGCTCGTCCTCGTTCAACACCGAGCGCGTTGACGACATCTATGTCGATCCGCACGAGCGCGGTGCGCGTTTCTTCCTGCATTATGGCGACCTGACCGACGCGACCAACCTTATTCGCCTGGTGCAGGAGACACAGCCCGGCGAGATCTACAATCTCGGCGCCCAGAGTCATGTCCAGGTGAGTTTCGAGACGCCGGAATACACCGGCAATGCCGATGCGCTGGGAACACTCAGGCTGCTCGAGGCGATCCGCATCCTGCGCCTGGAGAAGTCGGTGCGCTTCTATCAGGCATCGACGTCGGAGCTTTACGGCAAGGCGCGCGAGGTCCCGCAAAGCGAGGCGACGCCCTTCCATCCGCGCTCGCCCTATGCCGCGGCCAAGCTTTACGCCTACTGGATCACGGTCAACTACCGCGAGGCTTACGGCATGTTCGCCGCCAACGGAATCCTGTTCAACCACGAAAGCCCGACACGCGGCGAAACCTTCGTCACCCGCAAGATCACGCGGGCCGTCGCCTCGATCCATCACGGCCTTCAGGCCACGCTCTATCTCGGCAATCTCGACGCCAAGCGTGACTGGGGCCATGCGCGCGACTATGTGGAGGGCATGTGGCGCATTCTGCAGCACAGTGAAGCCGACGATTTCGTGCTGGCGACCGGTGAGGCGCATTCGGTGCGCGAATTCGTCGAACTGGCTTTTGCCGAGACCGGACGCACCATCCGCTGGCAAGGCGAGGGTGTCGATGAAGTCGGTGTCGATGCCGGTTCGGGCACTGTCCTGGTGCGCATCGATCCGCGCTATTTCCGGCCGACCGAGGTCGACCTGCTGCTCGGCGACCCCGCCAAGGCCAAAGCCAGGCTGGGGTGGTCGCACACGACCGGCTTCAGGGATCTGGTGGCGGAAATGGTGCAGGCCGATCTGGCGCGCACCGCCGGCGGCACGCGGCAGAACAGCCGTTCTGCGTGAGGCAGGTTCATGGACGCGACATTTGATCTGAAAGGCAAGCGTGTCTTCGTCGCCGGGCATCGCGGCATGGTCGGTTCGGCCGTCGTGCGCCGGCTGGCGAGCGAGGACTGCGAGATACTCACCATATCGCGCGACAGGCTCGACCTGCTCGACCAGGCAGGGGTGCGGCGCTGGATGGCCGAGCACAGGCCGGATGCGGTGGTGATGGCGGCCGCCAAAGTCGGCGGTATCCTGGCCAATGACCGGTTCCCTGTCGATTTCCTGCAGCAAAACCTGGTTATGCAGGGCAATGTCATTGAAGGCGCCTTTCGCAGCGAGGTCGGCAAGCTTTTGTTTCTCGCCTCGTCCTGCATCTATCCAAAGCTCGCGCCGCAGCCGATCAGGGAAGACGCGCTGCTGACCGGTCCGCTCGAACCCACCAATGAATGGTATGCGATCGCCAAGATCGCCGGGCTCAAACTGTGCCAGGCCTATCGGCGCCAGCATGGCGTCGACTACATCTCGGCGATGCCGGCCAACCTTTACGGTCCTGGCGACAATTTCGATCTCCAGTCCAGCCATGTCGTGCCGGCCCTGATGCGAAAGGCGCATGCGCTGGCGCTGAGCGGCGGCAACAGCCTCGAGGTCTGGGGCTCGGGCACGCCACGGCGTGAATTCCTGCATGTCGACGACGCCGCCGATGCCTTGGTCTGGCTGTTGAAGAATTATGCCGGCGACAGCCACGTCAATGTCGGTTCGGGCGAGGATGTCACCATTGCCGAGCTTGCCCAGACCGTCGCATCGGTCGCCGGCGTCGAGGCTGATATCGCCTTCGATACGACCAAGCCAGATGGCACGCCGCGCAAGTTGATGGATGTTTCGCGACTGTTTGCAACGGGATGGCGCCCGCGCTACGCACTTCGCGGTGGATTGGAACAGACGTATGCGTGGTTTCTCAACCATGTTGAGAAGGGTGATGTCCGCCTCGGCGCGGCCTGATTCCAATTTTCCTTGAACCATTTCGCTGCCGCCCGCGACCAAGCGGTGTGTAGCAAACACGGTCCATCAAGGAGAACGTCAATGTTTATCACTTCAAGAAACGCATTTCTCGCCGCCATCGCGGTTTCGGTGCTGGCAGGGTGTCAGACGGCACCGCCGAGGGAATGCGAGAAGACCAAGCCCGGTGTCACCTACAACGGCAAATGCTGCGGCATCGGCACCCCGTGCCGTGAAGGCAGCAACGCCCCTCATGACAAGCCCGACAGGCCCGATCCGCGGCCGCAATGATCCGCGAGCCTGAAACGTCCCGGCACGTGCCGGGACGTTTCGCCCTCCGACAGGGTGGATTTACGGATCGGAAGGCCGCTACCCGGTTCCTTGCTGGCCGGCATTTGAGTACGAAACGGGACGGCGGGGCAGTAGACGATGCGGTCGCGCAGATCGCGCGAAAACTTCCCGCCGGATCTGTACTTCAAGGGGCTGTTCGACTGTTCGAAGGGAAGGTCCTGGAGAAACTCAGATTTCGCTTTCCGTCGATGGGAGGATGCTACTAAAAAAAATTCGAGATGCTCTTGAACTCATTTGGGGCGCCTCCTAATTCGATTTCCGCCAAGGCCATAAGGCTCGGCAAAAAATGGCGGCGCCGCACGGGGCGGCGTCCTTGTACCCATGTTGCTTCAAGGAGGATGTGGCTATGAGAACCTTTGATACCCTCTATCGGACCACCGTCGGTTTCGACCGGCTTTTNCACCAGGGCATCGCCTATCGCAGTTTCAGGCAGACGTTCAAGCTTGCCGACCACATGAAGATCAAGGCAGCCAAACTGGAGAATGGCCTCCTCTCGATCGAAATCGTCCGTGAGATTCCCGAAGAGCTGAAACCGCGCCGCATTAGCATCGGCGTCGGCGACACGCCAACGGCCGCCACTCAGATCACGCAAGACACGGACCGCGCGCGTAAAGCCGCGTAATCCTGTCGATCTGTCACACTTTGAACTGCGGGTCCGCCTCCCGGTTCCGGCCGGGAGGCTGTGATTGCGGAGAAACGAAGATGATCACTGCAGGACGTACTGGCGCGCCTCTGTCGCGCGCCTGCAGTTGGCCTGGACCGCGCAAACCATGAAACTCAATGGTTCGTTCAATTTGGAGGATCATATGAACGATCGGATGTTTGACAGCGCCGTTTTCGTGAAAAGCGGCGACAACCTTGTTCAGGAAATCACGTGTCTCGAGGACGCTCTGGAGTTCCTCTATGAATGGCCGAAGGACAGGCGCGGCCCCATTCACCAAACCGCATTGCGGGCCTGCCAGCGAGCTTTCGATAGCGATTATCCGCTTTCCGCAGCCAGAGAAGCGTTCAGCGGTTTTGCGAAAGCAGCCAGAATCCTTGAGGAAGTATCCACGACAATGCCGTGGATGATGGGCAGAGGTGGCGAAGGCGGAGGAGTGACTGCCTAAAGCGCGTCGCGCTGAAACCGATTCATGCGACACGCTTTAAGTCTTTGTTTTGATGCATGTCGTTGTCCCAGAACCGCGGCATACTTCTGGGTGACATGCATTAGGAAAGGAGGTCATGATGCTATCGAAACCTTTTGAAAAGCCAGTCCGGGTGTGGGTGGGATTGGGCTTTCCCCGCCAACTCAACACGGTCGCGGATGCCTATCAATTCGCAGCCGAATGGTGTGGCAACAGCCCGGAGCAGAGAGCTGCTATTCGCGCTTGCAAAGCCGCTCTGATTGGTGATGTGGAACCCGAGACAGCACGAGGCGTCTTCGTCGCGTTCGCTCGCAAGAAGGATATTCTTATGGAGGACGGCATCGAGCCTGCGCCTTCAAGGACGCTAAGTCCGCACCACGTCTAAAGCGCGTCGCGTTTGAACGGACTCAGGCGACGCGCTTTAGGTCTTTGTTTTTATGCATGTCGTCGTCTCAAAACCGGGGCCACTTTTGAGCGCCATGCATTAGAATGTCCACAAACACGAGGCGGCTGCCACAAGCGGTGGCCGCCTTACCGGCTAAGTCGTCGAAGGGGTGCGCCAAAAACGGGCTTGGCTAAGTTATTGAAAGGATGGTGGGCGTGACAGGGATTGAACCTGTGACCCCTGCAATGTCAATGCAGTGCTCTCCCGCTGAGCTACACGCCCATCCGAAGCCGCGCATACACCATTTTTGGTCCAGCGCGTCAATAGCCGGAAAAGGGAAAGAAAGGCTCGTTTTGCCGCGCCGCCGACGAAGCGGCGAGATCACACTGTGCGCGCTTCAGGCGGCCTGAAGCATTTTTTCGACCTCATTGACGAGATCGCGCAGGTGGAAGGGCTTGGACAGCACCTTGGCGTCTTTCGGCGCCTTGGAATCGGGGTTGAGCGCGACGGCCGCGAAACCGGTGATGAACATCACCTTGAGGTCGGGATCGATCTCGGTGGCGCGGCGGGCGAGTTCGATGCCGTCCATCTCCGGCATGACGATATCGGTCAGCAGCAGGGAGAAAGGTTCTTCGCGCAGCCGCTCGTAGGCGCTGGCGCCATTGTCGAAATCGCTGACGTGATAGCCGGCCCGCTCCAGTGCCTTGACCAGGAACCGGCGCATGTCGTCGTCGTCTTCCGCCAGCAGAATGCGTGCCATCTTGTCCCGTCCGAATCACCCCAGCCGAGCCTGCCGTCCGGCAAGCCCGTTAACCATCCTGTATATGAGGAGCTGACGGTAAACATCAAGTGAACGTTGGCTGCATTAATCCTGATTTGACGGGGTTCCTGACATGCCGAAATGCTGGACATGCGGCCGATGAGGTGGCAGTTTCCCATCATGATGCATTGCTGTTTCCGGGTTCGTTCAAATTGACGACGGCAGCCGAAGATTTTTCGGTCGTTCCACCCTTCGAAATCCGATCGGGCGCCGAGCAGCGCGTTCCCTTCGTCTTCAACTCACCGCATAGCGGCCGCTATTATCCAGACCGCTTCCTGGCCATGGCGCGGCTCGACCGGAACGCCATCCGCCGCTCCGAGGACTGCTATGTCGACGAGCTGTTCGGCGGCGCGGTGGCGCTGGGCGCGCCGATACTGGCGGCGAATTTTCCGCGCGCCTACCTCGACGTCAACCGCGAGCCCTGGGAACTCGACCCGCGCATGTTCGCCGAGCCGGTGCCGTCCTTCTGCAACATCCGCTCGGCGCGCGTTGCCGGCGGGCTCGGCACCGTGCCCAAGCTGGTGGGTGAGGGGCTCGACATCTATTCCGGCCGTCTGCCGCTGGCGGAGGCCGTCCAGCGTATAGAGGCGGTCTACAAACCCTATCACGAGACGCTGAAGCGGCTTTTGACCAGAACCCATGCCAGGTTCGGCTATGCCGTGCTGATCGACTGCCATTCGATGCCGGCGAGCATCAGGGTGGGCGACAGCGGCCTGCGGCCGGATTTCATCGTCGGCGACCGTTTCGGCATCTCGGCCACGGCGGCCCTGACCGAAACGGCGATCGGCCTGCTCATCGGCATGGGCTACACCGTCGCCCACAACAAACCCTATGCAGGCGGTTTCATCACCGAGCATTACGGCCGGCCGGCGCGCCACCTGCATGCGCTGCAGATCGAGGTCAATCGCGGCCTCTACATGAATGAGCGGACGTTCCAGAAATCGGCCGGCTTCGATGCGCTGGCCGACGATATGGCGCGCTTTTCGGCCGACCTGATGGCGATGCCCGACCACCACTTCGTCGACCTGCCACTGGCCGCCGAATGACGCCGGAGCGGCGGCTGTTCATGCAATCCCGCGCTGGCCATCCCGCAGCGTAAAAAAAGACCGCATCGTTTGCACGACACGGTCGAAGTCTAGGGAGGAAACGCCCAAGGAGGGCATGGACAGGAAAACCTGTCCGAGAACAAATTTATTGTGCGATGCACAAATGTCAATCGATCCCACGCTTTTTAATTCACTCTGATGTGAAAATGCGTTTCGATGGTCCCGATGTGTGACATTTCGGCAACGCTGATGTCTCTGATAAATCGATAAACCGGCTTGTTTTGGCGGGAAAGTGCCGCCAGACCGGTTGGCACTCTGCAATGCGGGAGAATCACGTGGACATCAGCATCGATTTCATGCGCCGGATCGCGCAAGCGGCGGCGGCTGAAACCCTGCCGCGTTTCCGCGCACAGGGCGCGGTGGCCAACAAGGAAAAAGGCAGTTTCGACCCGGTCACCGAGGCCGACCGCGAGGCCGAGCGCGCCATCCGGGCGCTGATCTCGGCTGAGTATCCCGATCACGGTATCCTCGGCGAAGAACATGGCAGCGAAAACATCTCCTCAAGGCATGTCTGGGTGATCGATCCGATCGATGGCACCCGCGCCTTCATCTCAGGCTTGCCGGTGTGGGGAACGCTGGTCGGATTGACGGTCGACGGTGACGCCGTCGCCGGCATGATGGCGCAGCCCTTCACCGGCGAGCTGTTCTACGCCAACGCTTCCGGCTCCCACTACGAAGGCCCCGGCGGGCCGCGGAAGCTGTCGACCCGCAAGAGGACGAAGCTTGACGAGGCGACCTTGTTCACCACCACGCCGGCGCTTTTCAAGGGCGAGGCGCGCACCCGCTACGACGCGTTCGAGAAACAGATCCAGCTCGCCCGCTACGGCGCCGATTGCTACGCCTTTGCCATGATTGCCTCGGGCAGCGTCGACATCGTCGCCGATCCCGGATTGAAACCCTACGACATCGTGGCGCTGATCCCGATCATCGAAAAGGCCGGCGGCGTCGTCACCACATTCGAGGGCGGTCCGGCGGAAAAGGGCGGCGACATCCTGGCCGCCGCAACGCCGGAGCTTCACGCGGCTGCAATGGCAGCCTTGCGCGGCTGATAGTCGACCCGATCAGCGCGGCTTGATCGAGCGCTGGAATTCCGCCGGCGTTCGCCCGTAGACCTGCCTGAACGCTGAGCTGAAATGACTGTGGCTGGAGAAGCCGAGGTCCAGGCCGAGCGTGGTCAGATTGTCGTAGCAGCCAAGCAGGTCGAGCGCGCGCGCCAGCCGCAGGCGCAGATGGTAGCGATAGAGCGGCATCGCCTCGACCTGCTGGAAAACCTGCGTGAGATAAACCGGTGATACCCCGACTTCAGCGGCGATCTCGGCCAGCGTCCAGCGCCGCGAAAGATCCGAGGACAGGACGAGCTTGGCGCGATCGACCAGCTTCTGCCGGCCAGCGCTGGCGCCGGCGGCATGCGAGGTGCGCTCGCCGAGGGAGCGCCGCACCAGCGTCAGCGCCAGGGTTTCGGCCTCCAGCGTTTCGGCAATGTTGCGGCTCAGGCTGTGGCGCAGCACCGCCACCAGCGCCTGAGCCCGCGGGTCGATGCGGCGGCGCTGACGACGAAACGCCACGGCGCTGCCCGAGCGCAACTGCTCCTTCGGCGTCAACTCCTGCAGTTGCGCCTCCTCGACAACGAGATCGAGGCAGGAATCGCCACCCTCGACGGGATGGCTGATCCGGTAGCCTTCGGCGTTGTTGAAGAACAACAACTGGTTGGCTTCGGCGACCGCATCGTTGCGGCCGACATGGCGCACGAAGACGCCGCGGTAGGGAAACACAAGATGCGTGGCAGCGGTGCACTCTTCTTCGCTCTTGTGCCGGCATTCGCCGCTGCAGAGGACATCCCTCACCCTGACGGTGCCGGTGTCCAGAAGCGTCTGTACCGTGAACTGCGACATGGTGAGCTGAGACATGGCCGTTGCATTCTACCCTTGCGCCGAAAGCTGCTCCGGCACATTAGGCGATTGGCTTGTCCAAACCTGTCAGGAGACTTCACCTGTCAGGCCCTTCGTGCGGCCATGGCTCAGTCCCACAAACGGCGCATGTATTCGCAGTGAGCGTCGCTGCGCGACAGGCCGATGTCCTTGAGCTGTTCGTCGGTCATTTCGAGCAAGGCAAGGCGGCTTCGGCGCCTTTCCAGTTGACGGCCGATCCAGTTGGCCGCCGCGATGCCTTGTGTCCGCAAGGACCGCCGGAACGTCGCGGTTTGAGTTGTCGGCTGATGTGCGAGGCATTGCGCTGCATGATCGGGGCGCATCGCTCAGGCTTCCCCGTTGCCGGCCACTGATGCGCCGGCTTCGTTCAGCGCAATCGCGCATTCCTCACAGCAGACCTCGACGGTCTTGCCGCCGACCTTGACGCGGATCGGATTGGCGTCCAGCTGGCAATCGCAGGCAGCGCAGGTTTTCTCGGTCATGACGTCATCTCCTTGGCGTTCGGTTCGACACGGAGAGATGAGCATTCCGGGGCGGCACCGGCTGTCAGAATCTTTAGCTCTTTGTGTGCTGCCGGCGCTGCTCCTGACAGAAGGCTGTCAGCAGGCGCAAGCTCAAGGCGCCGTAACATGCAGCGCCGGCGGCATCAGGCTGTGGGGTCGTCGTTGCCGGGTATGAAGGCGTCGAAGGCGGCGAGCAACTGCTCGCGATAGACATCGGCCTCCTGCAGGATCTCGTGTTTCGAGCCATCGATCATCAGCAGCGAGCCGAGGCGCAGACGCCTGGCGTAGGCTTCCACGGCCTTGGTCGAGACGACCTGATCGGCGCCGGCGGCGATCATCAGCAGCGGCACCTGGATCCTGGCCATGAAGTCGGGCTCGCTGATGGCTTCGCCTGCCTTGATTGCCGCCTGCAGCCAGCGGATCGTCGGCCCGCCGAGCGCCAGTTGCGGATAGTGCTCGTAGATTTTCGTGTTACGCTGATAGCGCCCGGGGTCCGATGTCACCTTGTTGAGGGCGAAGGGCAGGGTTTCCCTGGGACGCGGACCCCAGGCGGCGTAGAGCCGACCGAGGCCGAGAAAGCACAATACCGAGCAGACGCGGCGCGCCGTTTTTGCCGACACGGGCGAGTCGGGCACCGTCAGGAAAGGCGCAATCAGCACCATTCGACGCACCCGGTTGACCATCGACGGCGCCGCGAGCAGCGCGATCACGGCGCCCATCGAATGGGCGAGGATGTAATACGGGCCGCGGCAGTCGGGCAGCACGATGTCCTCGAAGAACTGTTCGAGGTCGCCGGTGTAATCGTAGAAGGAGCGGACATAGCCGCGTTGCGGGTCGGCGATCAGCCGGTCGGAATCGCCCTGGCCGCGCCAGTCGAGCGTGGCGACGCCGAGGCCGCGGTCGGTCAGGTTGCGGATGGTTTCGAAATACTTCTCGATGCACTCGTTGCGGCCGGGCAGCAGCACGACGGTGCCTTTCAGCGGCCGAGTGACCGCGGCAAACAGGCCGTAGCGGATCTTCTTGCCGTCGCGCGTGGTGAAAAAGCCGCCGGCGACATTTTGCGGCGGCGGATTGCCTGGCGTGGGATGGAAGAGATCCGTCATTAGGCGCTTGCGTCTTCGTGGTGTCTCACCCGGCAGGGCGTCGGCATGGTGATAGACGCCAATGGATGAAAAGCAAAGGGAGGACGCCAAGGGGGCGGACGAACGACAAGCAAGGCCGGAAGCAGCCTGCGGCGGCGTGCTTCCGGCCTCTGTCGATCCGGGAGGAAGGGACGTTACACCCGGTCGGCCTCGTCGCGGCGCTTTCATCCGGCGCCGCCTGGTTCTTTATCCTGGGGGCACTCTAGCGCCGGCCGGCTGAACGGGCGCCGAAGCAGCGGTTCATCTGCCGTTCATCGACGCCTCGATTGGCGCTCTTCAAAAATCCTTGAAATGAGCTTTTGCGCTCCCCAAATGTCGGATGCAGCCGCCGATGTCGGGGCTGCTGGTCCACCCGAAACGCCTTTCCAGGGTTTCGCACCGGCCACACGCAAACATGTTGCTCAACAGGAGAACACCTCATGCGTCACGTTGATTTTTCCCCGCTCTATCGCTCGACCGTCGGCTTCGACCGCCTGTTCACCATGCTCGACTCGCTGGCCCAGCCCGATGGCGCGCAGACCTATCCGCCCTACAACATCGAGCGCACCGGCGAGGACGCCTATCGCATCTCGATGGCGGTTGCCGGCTTCTCGGACGAAGAGATTTCGATCGAAGCCCACCGCAACGTGCTGACCGTCAAGGGTGAGCGCAAGGAAGAGGGCAATGGCGAAGGCTCCGAGCTGCTCTACCGCGGCATTGCCTCGCGTTCGTTCGAGCGCCGCTTCCAGCTTGCCGACCATGTCGAGGTCGTCGGCGCCACGCTGAAGAACGGCCTGCTTTTCGTCGACCTTAAGCGCAACATCCCCGAGGAGCTGAAGCCGCGCAAAATCGCGATTACCGCCTCTTCGGCCAACGCCAAGCAGATCGAGGCCAAGAACGCCGCGTGATCAAGACGGCGGCGTCACAACGCCCAAGGTTAAAAGCGTTTCCTCCCGAGACGAAAGCGGCGCCGCGAGGCGCCGCTTTTTTTCGCCGCAGCCTCTGTCACCCCAACCGAAGAGTTCTGGCTCTTTTGCGGCGGGCGCCGTCTTCCCATGAAGGGCGATGTCTGATCTCTCGGCTGATTTTTCCCTGGCCCTAACGGCAACCATTACGGTGACCTTCCTGCTGGCCGGCATCGTCAAGGGCGTTACCGGTATGGGACTGCCGACGTTGGCGATGGGGCTGCTGGGCACAATCATGCCGCCGGTCGCCGCGGCTTCGCTGCTGATCGTGCCGTCCTTCGTCACCAATATCTGGCAGCTGTTTGCCGGCCCGAGCTTCGGATGGATCCTCAGTCGGCTGTGGCTGATGATGGTCGGCATCGTCGCCGGCACGCTGGCCGGCTCATGGCTGCTGGCCAGCGACAATGTCAAATGGACGACGGCCGGCCTCGGGGCGGCGCTGATCGTCTATGCCGTCTATACGCTGCTGGCGCGGCAGTTGACGGTTCCCGCGTCAGCCGAGCGCTGGTCGTCGCCCATCGTCGGTTTCCTTACCGGCATCGTCACCGGCGGCACCGGCGTGTTCGTCGTGCCCGCTGTACCTTACATTCAGGCGCTGGGCTTGAGCCGTGACGATCTGATCCAGGCGCTCGGCCTGTCCTTCACCGTGTCGACGATCGCGCTCGCTGCCGGCCTTGCCTCGCACGGCGCGTTCCAGGTCGGGCATGTCGCCATGTCGTCGCTGGCGGTTGCGCCGGCCTTGCTCGGCATGTGGCTCGGACAGTTGCTCCGGCAGCGGATCAGCCCGGCGACCTTCCGGCGCTGGTTTCTTGTTTTCCTGATCTTGCTTGGCCTCGAGCTTTTGGCGCGGCCTTTCCTTGCTTAGCGATCGGTACCGGTTGCGAGAACGGCCTCGACGTTTTGCCGGTGGACGGGCTCGTACAGCGCGAAGTACTCGACCGCGCCCGTGGCGAACATGTCGGCGCCGCAGGTTTTCAGATCCTGCTTCGCAAGATCAGGCTCACGCCGGCAGCGAAGCAGTTTTTGAACGTAGGCTTGCGTCGCGGCGATGAGGCCTTTGTCGTAGCCGCCTCGCTCAATCGCTTCGAGCGAGCCGTGATTGGGCAAGATGCGGTCTATCGACCAGCCGGCCATGCGTTCGAGATCGACCAGATGTTGCGCCAGCCGATCCGCCTCGCTGACATAGGTGATCGGATCCTCGAGCGTGTCGCCCGCCAGGAGCAGGCCGGTTTCGGGCATGAACAGCACCGTGCCGTCATGGCTGTGGATTTCGACCTGACGCAGTTCGACGGCGATCGATCCAACGGCGAGGTCAAGACTGCCTGCGAAGGTCCTGTTCGGCAGCACGAGAGGCTTGATCGGTGGAACACCGCTTTCGATCTCAGCCCGGTTGTTCGCGAGCGCCGAGGCGGTGAGCGTGTTGGCGATAATCTCGCAATCCTGAAACACCTCATTGCCGGCAATATGATCGTCATGCCAGTGGCTGAGCACGACCCGGATCGATGTTGCGCCCATGTCTTCGAGCGTCTGCCTGATGAAGCGCGCGTGAGGCAGCGAAATATGCGTGTCGTAGACAAGCGCCTGCGAACCATCGACGATCGCATAGGTGCAGATGCCGAGGGCATAGGCGCCGTCGTCCAGCCAGTTCGGCTCGTCCGACCAGGCGCGAACGCCGTCAACGCGGCCATCATAGAAGCCGAGCACGTTTGGCGCCGGGCGAACCAGCCGCATGGTTGAGCCGAGAGGTGGCTTTGTCATTGGCGCGGTCTCGCGGGTTCAGGCGATCATCTGGCCGAAGCGATCGACCTCATCTGAAGTCGTGGCAAAGCTGGTGACGAAGCGATAGAGCAACTCGTCCTCGCCGACATGGCCGTCGAAGCCGTGCGGCCTGTGCCAGTCGTAAAAGGCTGCGCCGACGGATTGCAGCCTTTCGGCTTCCGCCTTTTTCATCACCGCGAACACCTCGTTGGCCTGCGGCAACCAGGCGAGCTTCGCCGTTGCCGAATCCTCGATCGCAGCCGCCAGGCGCGCGGCCATGGCATTGGCATGACGGGCCGTGTCCAGCCACAGGCCGTCCGTGAAGTAGGCGTCGAACTGCGCTGCGATGAAGCGCGACTTGGAGAACAGCTGTGCGGCGCGCTTGCGCAGGAAGGACAACTCCTTGGCGCGGTCTAGATCGAACAGCACCACCGCTTCGGCGCACCAGCAGCCGTTCTTGGTGCCGCCGAACGAGACGATGTCGACGCCGCGCTTCCAGGTCATTTCGGCCGGCGTCGTCTCAAGCGCGACCAATGCGTTGGCAAAACGGGCGCCGTCCATATGCAGCGGCAGGGAAAAGCGTTTGGCGACCTCCGAAATGGTGGAAATGTCGTCGAGCCCGTACACTGTGCCGACTTCGGTCGATTGGGTGATCGAGACGGCCGTCGGGCGTCCCCAATGGACGATTTCGGATGCGAAACGGGCGACGGCGCGTTCAAGATTGTGCGGATCGATCTTGCCCAGGGCGCCGTCGACAGCATGGAGACGCGAGCCGCCGCTGAAATATTCCGGCGCGCCGCATTCGTCCTCGATGATGTGCGATTCGCGGTGCGCAAAGGAAATGCCGCCGGGCTTGTTGTAAGCGGCCAGGGACAGCGAGTTGGCCGCCGTGCCGGTAGCGACGAAGAACACCGCGACCTCGCGTTCGAAGATCTCGCTGAAACGCTGGTAGACGGCGCGGTCGAGATCGCCATCGCCATAGGCGGTCGAAAAGCCGCCGGCATTGGCTGACAGCCCGGCGGCAATGTTGGAATGGACGCCCGCCCAGTTGTCGGATGCAAAGAACATCAGGAAAGTCCCTGTCTGGTTGAGAAAGTCTGGTTGCGACAAGAGCGCGACCATGGCCGTTTCGGGGTTTGACGCGCAAGGGCCAAGGGCTGAAAAAGCGGTAAAGCCAAAGGCGATCACGAAGGAGTGCCGGGACCGAAATTTCGTTTCGACATCGCCTGACGTAATTTTCTGTCGCCAAACATCCAAGAATTTGGTGAATCGGTCTTGTGTGCGCCCAGGATTTCTGCCATAAAAATTTAGGACAGTAGTGCTGTCTTATTTTGTCGCACAAGTCAGGCTGGATTGGCGTATCATTTGGGCCACTCCGGCCGTTGCCGCGAGCGACGGGTAGACGGCTCGGCTGTGGCCTGTACGATACCGGATACGAACCGGCGGCGCACCACACGGTCCGCCAAGGATTTCGAAAAGACGTGCCGCAAGAATGAGAGCGGAAGCCAGTCGCTTCCCAAGGTAGACCAGCGCCCCAAACGCTAGACGTGCAAGGGGCCGGAACGGAGGACAGGACGATGACGGAACTGACGCCATCTGCGATTATCGGCCGGGCCGCGCAGACGAAAGCGGCAGCCGTTAAAGATGCCGTTCTGACCAATGCACCTTTGGCAAATGACCGGCGAACCATCAACGGCCTGACCACCAACGGCCGAACCACCAATGGAATGTCGGCGCATGGTCTCTACGATCCGCGCAACGAGCATGACGCGTGCGGCGTCGGCTTCATCGTCAACATGAAGAACGTGAAGTCGCACCAGATCGTCAAGGACGGGCTCTTCGTGCTCGAAAACCTGACGCATCGCGGCGCTGTCGGCGCCGATCCGCTGATGGGTGACGGCGCCGGCGTGCTGGTGCAAGTCCCCGATCATTTCTTCCGCGAAGAGATGGCGGCCCAGGGCGTCGAACTGCCGGCGGCAGGCCAATACGGCGTCGGCCACTGGTTCATGCCGCAGGATGCGGCACTGCGCGCCCATATCGAAGAGATCATCGCCGAATCGGCGCAGTCAGAAGGGCTGCCGCTGCTCGGCTTTCGCGACGTGCCGGTCGACAATTCATCGCTGTCGAAGGCGCCCGATATCGCGGCCTCCGAACCGTTCCATCGCCAGGTCTTCATCGGCCGCACATCAGACATTCCAGATGACGAGGAATATGAGGCCAGGCTGTACCTGCTGCGCAAGGTGATTTCCGGCCGCATCTACGCCGAGAACAACAACAAGGATATCGGCGCCTACTGTGTGTCGCTATCGGCGCGCACCATTGTCTACAAGGGCATGTTCCTGGCCTACCAGGTCGGCGCCTATTACAAGGATTTGTCGGATCCGCGTTTCGAGACCGCGCTGATCCTCGTCCACCAGCGCTTCTCGACCAACACCTTCCCGTCATGGAAGCTCGCGCACCCCTACCGCATGGTCGCGCATAATGGCGAGATCAACACGGTGCGCGGCAACAACAACTGGATGGCGGCGCGCCAGGCCTCGGTCGATTCCGAACTGTTCGGCAACAACATCTCCAAGCTGTGGCCGATCTCCTATGACGGCCAGTCCGACACGGCGTGCTTCGACAATGCGCTCGAATTCCTGTTCCAGGGCGGCTACAGCCTCAGCCATGCCATGATGATGCTGATCCCCGAAGCGTGGGCCGGCAACAAGCTGATGGATGCCGACCGCAAGGCTTTCTACGAATACCACGCAGCCCTTATGGAGCCGTGGGACGGGCCGGCCGCGGTCGCCTTCACCGACGGCCGCCAGATCGGCGCCACGCTCGACCGCAACGGTCTGCGCCCGGCGCGCTACATCGTCACCGACGACCACCGCGTCATCATGGCGTCCGAAGCCGGCGTGCTGCCGGTGCCGGAGGAGAGGATCGTCAAGAAGTGGCGGCTGCAGCCTGGCCGCATGCTTCTGATCGACCTTGCCAAGGGCCGCATCATTTCCGACGAGGAGATCAAGTCGGAGATCGCCACCAGGCATCCCTACAAGACCTGGCTCAACAACACGCAGCTGATCCTCGAGGATCTGAAGCCGGTCGAGCCGCGCGCGCTGCGCAAGGATGTCAGCCTGCTCGATCGCCAGCAGGCGTTCGGCTACAGCCAGGAAGACACCAAGCTGCTGATGTCGCCGATGGCGACCACCGGCCAGGAAGCGGTGGGTTCGATGGGCACGGACACGCCGATCTCGGCGATGTCGGACAAGTCGAAGCTGCTCTACACCTACTTCAAGCAGAATTTTGCCCAGGTCACCAACCCGCCGATCGACCCGATCCGCGAGGAACTGGTGATGAGCCTTGTCTCGTTCATCGGGCCGCGGCCGAACATCTTCGACTTGGTCGGCAATTCGCGCCGCAAGCGGCTCGAAGTGCGCCAGCCGATCCTGACCAATGGCGATCTGGAAAAGATCCGCTCGATCGGCCACACAGAGGACCGTTTCGACACCAAGACCATCGACATCACCTACGGGTCGAGCGAGGGCGCGGCCGGCATGCAGGGCGCCGTCGAGCGTCTGTGCGAGCGGGCGGAAGCCGCTGTCGCCGGCGGCTACAACATCATCATCCTGTCCGACCGCCAGGTCGGTCCCGACCGTATCGCCATTCCGGCACTGCTGGCGACGGCTGCCGTGCACCACCACCTGATCCGCAAGGGTCTGCGCACCGCGGTCGGCCTGGTCGTGGAATCCGGCGAGCCACGCGAAGTGCATCATTTCTGCTGTCTCGCCGGCTACGGCGCCGAGGCGATCAACCCCTACCTTGCCTTCGACACGCTGCTCGACATGCACAAGCGTGGCGAACTGCCGGCTGAGGTCGACGCCTACGAGGTGGTCTCGCGCTACATCAAGTCTATCGGCAAGGGCATCCTCAAGGTGATGTCGAAGATGGGCATCTCCACCTATCAGTCCTATTGCGGCGCGCAGATATTCGACGCCATCGGGCTGAAGTCGGATTTCGTCGAGAAGTACTTCACCGGCACAGCGACGCTGATCGAAGGTGTCGGCCTGGACGAGGTCGCGGCCGAGACGCTCAGCCGCCACACCGACGGTTTCGGCAACGATCCGGTGCTGCGCAACAGCCTCGAGGTCGGCGGCGAGTACATGTACCGCATGCGCGGCGAAGCCCATATGTGGTCGCCCGACGCCGTCGCCACCTTGCAGCACGCCGTGCGTCAGGGCTCGTGGGAGACGTTCAAGGAGTTTTCCGCGCAGATCAACAGCGAGACGGCCCATGCCCAGACCATACGCGGCCTGTTCAGGATCAAGCTTGCGGAAGAGACCGGCCGCAAGAAGGTGGCGATAGAGGACGTGATGTCGGCGGCCGATATCGTCAAGCGCTTCTCGACCGGGGCGATGTCGTTCGGCTCGATCTCGCGCGAGGCACACACGACGCTGGCGCGCGCCATGAACCAGATCGGCGGCAAGTCGAACACCGGCGAGGGCGGCGAAGAGGCCGACCGCTATCTGCCGCTGCCGGGCGGCGGCAAGAACCCCGAACGTTCGGCGATCAAGCAGGTCGCCTCGGGACGGTTTGGCGTCACCGCCGAGTATCTCGTCAATTCCGATGTCATGCAGATCAAGGTCGCGCAGGGCGCCAAGCCCGGTGAGGGCGGCCAGCTGCCCGGCCACAAGGTCGACGCGACCATTGCCAAGGTCCGGCACTCGACGCCCGGCGTCGGCCTGATCTCGCCGCCGCCGCATCACGACATTTATTCGATCGAGGATCTGGCGCAGCTGATCTACGACCTGAAGAACGTCAACCCGGCGGCCGACGTTTCGGTAAAGCTGGTGTCGGAAGTCGGTGTCGGTACGGTTGCGGCGGGCGTCGCCAAGGCGCGCGCCGACCACATCACCATCTCCGGCTATGATGGCGGCACCGGCGCGTCGCCGCTGACCTCGCTCAAGCATGCCGGCAGTCCATGGGAAATGGGCCTTGCCGAGACGCACCAGACGCTGGTGCTGAACGGGCTGCGCTCGCGCGTTGCACTGCAGGTCGATGGTGGCTTGCGCACGGGGCGCGACGTCATCATCGGTGCGCTGCTCGGTGCCGACGAGTTCGGCTTCTCGACCGCGCCGCTGATCGCGGCCGGCTGCATCATGATGCGCAAGTGCCACTTGAACACCTGCCCGGTCGGCGTCGCGACGCAGGATCCGGTTCTGCGCAAGCGTTTCAAGGGCACGCCCGAGCATGTCATCAACTTCTTCTTCTATGTTGCGGAAGAGGTGAGGGGGCTGCTGGCCGAGATGGGCTACACCCATATCGACCAGATCATCGGCGACAGCGACCTGCTGGAAAAGCGCGAGATGATCCAGCATTGGAAGGCGCGTGGGCTCGATTTCGGCAAGATGTTCTTCAAGCCGGACGCGCCGCATGAGGCGGTGCACTGGACCGAACGGCAGAAACACCCGATCGACGATGTACTCGATCGCAAGCTGATCGAACTGGCGAAGCCCGCGCTCGAAAGCAAGCAGCCGGTCAAGATCGAGGTCGACATCCGCAATGTCGATCGCTCCACGGGCGCCATGCTGTCGGGCGAAGTCGCCAAGCGCTTCAGGCACAAGGGCCTGCGCGAGGACACGATCCAGGTGAAGCTGACCGGCACCGCCGGCCAGTCGTTCGGCGCCTTCCTGGCGCGCGGCATCTCGTTCGATCTCGTCGGTGCGGCCAACGACTATGTCGGCAAGGGCCTGTCGGGCGGACGCATCGTCATCCGGCCGCCGGAGGAGTCCAGGATCGTCGCGGCGGAATCGATCATCGTCGGCAACACCGTCCTCTATGGCGCGACCGAGGGCGAGGCCTATTTCGCAGGTGTCGCCGGCGAGCGCTTCGCGGTGCGCAATTCGGGCGTCGCCGCCGTCGTTGAAGGCGTCGGCGATCATGGCTGCGAATACATGACCGGCGGCATCGTCGTCGTCATCGGCCAGACCGGTCGCAACTTCGCTGCCGGCATGTCGGGCGGCGTGGCCTATGTTCTGGATGAGGCCGGCGATTTCGCCGCGCGCTGCAACATGGCGATGGTCGAGCTGGAGCCGGTTCCGGAAGAAGACGATCTGATGGAAAGGCTGCTGCATCATGGCGGTGACCTCGACCACAAGGGTCGCGTCGACGTCTCGGGCGACATGACCACCCATGACGAGGAACGGCTTTACCAGCTTATCTCGAACCACGTCCATTTCACCGGTTCGGTACGCGGCCGCGAGATACTCGACGACTGGACGACCTTCCGGCCGAAATTCCGCAAGATCATGCCGGTCGAATACCGCCGCGCGCTGATCGAGATGGAACGCATGCGCATGGGCGTGGCGGCGGAATAGGTTTTTCGACTTGCCGGGAGGCGCAGGCTTCCCGGCGGAACTTTCAGCGACAGTTTGACCTCGGATGCAAGGTTGCCACGGCTGCCTCAAGGGGTTAACGGGTGCGAAAACCGCACCATCTGGACAGCAGGAACTGGACTATGGGCAAGGTAACAGGCTTTCTCGAAATCGACCGGCAGGTGCACAAGTACCAGCCGGCCTCCGACCGCATCCGGCATTTTCGTGAATTCACGCTGCCGATGTCGGACAAGGAGGTCGAGAAACAGGCGGCGCGCTGCATGGATTGCGGCATCCCGTTCTGCCACGGGCCGACCGGTTGCCCGATCCACAACCAGATCCCGGACTGGAACGACCTCGTCTACAATGGCGACTGGGACAATGCGATCCGCAACCTGCATTCGACCAACAATTTCCCCGAGTTCACCGGCCGCATCTGCCCCGCGCCCTGCGAGGAAGCCTGCACGCTGAACCTCGAGGACATTCCGGTTGCCATCAAGACTGTCGAACAGGCAATCGCCGACAAGGCTTATGAAACCGGCCATATCCGGCCTTATCCGCCAGAGAAGAAGACGGGCAAGCGGGTCGCTGTCATCGGCTCCGGCCCGGCAGGGATGGCGGCGGCGCAGCAGCTTGGCCGCGCCGGCCACGAGGTCAGCGTTTATGAGCGTGAGAGCCGTCCCGGCGGGCTGATGCGCTACGGCATTCCCGACTTCAAGATCGAGAAGCACTATATCGACCGCCGCATCGAGCAGATGCAGGGCGAGGGCGTGACCTTCCATTGCGGCGTCAATGTCGGCGTCGACAAGCCGGTGGCAGAGTTGCTCGCCGGATATGATGCGGTGCTCTATTGCGGCGGTTCGGAATCGCCGCGTCCGGCCAACATTCCGGGCGACGATCTCGGCGGCGTCTATGACGCCATGCCCTATCTGGTGCAGCAGAACCGTCGCGTTGGCGGCGAGCCGATCCAGTCGGTGGCCTGGCCGTCGCATCCGATCATCGCCGGCGGCCAGCATGTCGTCGTCGTCGGCGGCGGCGATACCGCGTCCGACTGCGTCGGCACCGCCTTCCGCCAGGGCGCGGTGCGCGTCACCCAGCTCGACATCCGCCCGCAGCCGCCGGAGAAGGAAGACAAGCTTTCGGTCTGGCCTTACTGGGCGACCAAGATGCGCACCTCGTCCTCACAGGCCGAAGGTGCGGAGCGCGAATTCCAGGTGGCGACGCTCGAATTCATCGGCGAGGACGGCCAACTGACCGGCGTCAAATGCTGCGAAGTCGACGAGAAGCGCAAGCCGATCGCCGGCACCGAATTCGTCATCCGTGCAGACCTCGCCTTCATCGCCATCGGCTTTGCCGGACCGGCTGCCGCCGGCGTCGCGAAAGAGCTGGACGGTGAGATGAAAATCACCACCGACAGCCGCCGTTCCCGCAATGTCGAAGCCAACGATCGCGACTACAAGACCAGCGTCGACAAACTCTACGCCGCAGGTGATGTGCGCCGCGGCCAGTCGCTGGTTGTGTGGGCGATCCGCGAAGGCCGCCAGGCCGCGCGCTCGATCGATGAAGCGCTGATGGGGTCGACGGTACTCCCCCGTTAACGGTTGATCGCCGTCGTCGTATCCGTCGCGGCAGCGGCCTTGGGCGGCCACGAGAAGTCGTCGACGCGGCCGGGCGAGGCCTCGGGCGCCTTGCCTTCGAGGATTAGTTTTTCGCCGGGCAGATCCGGATTGGCTTTCGGCGCCGCCGCCGCACCGAGAAGTTCGGTACCGCCGTCGAGCGCCGGATCGTTGAGCAGCATTGGAACGGTGCGGTCGACCACGATCGGGGCGGCGGGCAGCGACGGCGCCTCGACCGGGGCGCCGGCCGGTGCGGCAGCCGTCACCACGCTTCCCGGCGCTGCCAGGCCGAGGATCTTGGCCAGCGGCTTTTCGGTGTAGAAGGCGAGCTTTCGCTTGCCGGCTTTCGAGACGTTGATGCCGTCGTCGGAGCGCAGCCGCACGGCCTGGCCGTTAATGTCGGGGCCGGTCGAGACAAAGGCGCCGTTCTCGTCGACGAACCCATCCCAGACATCGACGAATTCGCCGCCGTTCTTCTCGGCTGCCGAGTGGTAGATGTCGTTGAATGCCAGCATGTCGGAGGTCATCTTCGGCGTCTTGAAGGCTGGCATGCCGACCCACAGATAAGGCACCTTGGTCGCCGCCAGTGCCTTTCCCAAGGCTTCGGTCCGGCGTTCGTATTCCTTGGTCCAGTTCTCGGAGCGCGGCTGCTCGCGCACATCGTTGACGCGCATCTGCTGGCGGTCGTTGGAGCCGAGCATGACGACGACCACGGAGGGTTTTTCGGTCTCGACCAGCGATTTGACCTGTTCGGGCCAATTGTAGACATCATCGCGCACGAAACCCGAAGAACCGTTGGCGCGCTCGACGATCCTGACGTTGGCATTGTCGGCAAAGGCTGTTTCGAGGCCCTCGGCCAGGCCGTTGGCCATGAAATCGCCGATCACCAGAACGACGCGGGCATCCGGTGTCTTCTCGACAATCGGAGCGGAAGGTTCAACGGGTGCACGGGGCTTCTTCTTGACCTTCGGCTTTGCCTTGCGGACGTCGAGCGGCGGCTCGATGCGTTCGCTGCGGCGCGGGAACAGAAGGTCGCGCAGCGACCAGCCGCGGTTCTGCGGTTGCTCCTGCGCCAAAGCCGGTGTGTGGAAACTGCCGGCGACCCCCGTCGCCAGGACGACGATGGCCAGAATGAGGATCGGCAAGCGGAAAACGATCACACGGATACGCGCTGCCGAAACCAAGCACCCTCTCCATCCCTTGGTGCATGGCCCTTGCAGGGGATCATGCACAGACCGATGCTACGGCATCCCTTGCGTCGCAAATGCAAGCTGCCGTCGCTGGCTCTATTTCTTTCTGAGCCATTTGAGCACTTCCATGCTCGGATACCCGTCCTGGGTCAAGCCGACCGTTGCCTGATAGGTCATGATGGCGGTTTTCGTGCCGTCACCGATCTTGCCGTCGAACTTGCCGTCGTAAAGTCCGTGCTGCGAAAGCCGCTTCTGCAACTCCTGCCTTTCCTCGAAGGACAGTTTGGTGAAAGGCCGCTTCCAGTCCTGCACCAGACCATTAGAGCCGGCGATTTCGTCGGCAAGAAGGCCGACGGCCAGGGCATATTTGTCGGCGTTGTTGTAGGCCTTGATGACGGAGAAGTTCTTGATCATCAGGAAGGCCGGTCCGCCGCGGCCGTCCGGCACTTTCAGCGTCGCCTTTTCGGTTGCGTTCTTGAACGGCTTGCCATTGGCCCTGGCTACGCCGAGCGCCTGCCACTGCGCCAATGTCTTCGAGCCGGCAGGCAGTTTGCCGGCTGGAATGGTGACCTCGTAGCCCCAGGTCTTGCCGCCCTGCCAGCCATTCTTCTTCAGCAGATTGGCTGATGTCGCCAACGCATCGGGGATCGAATTCCAGATGTCGCGCTTGCCGTTGCCGTCCATGTCGACGGCATAATGCTGGTAGCTGGTCGGGATGAACTGGGTCTGGCCCATGGCGCCGGCCCAGGAGCCCATCAGGTGGCTTTCGTCGATGTCGCCGGTCTGCAGGATTTTCAGCGCGGCGACCAATTGGGTGCGGGCGAATTTCGAACGCTTCGGGTCGCCATAGGCGAGGGTTGCCAGCGAGCGGATGACATTGCGCATGATGTCGTCGCGCTTGAGGATCTCGCCGTAATTCGATTCCATCGACCAGATGGCGAGCAGGATGTAGCGGTCGACGCCGAACCTCGCCTCGATCCGTTCCAGCCACGGCTTCCATTTTTTGGCCATCTGCTGGCCGACGGCAACGGACTGGTCGTGGACGCGGTTGTCGAAATAGTCCCAGGCAGGTGCGGTGAATTCGGGCTGGGTGCGTGCCTTTTCCAGCACCACCGGGTCGGGTTCATTGATGCCCCGGAACGCCCGGTCGTAGACCGCGCCGGAAACGCCGCCCGCCACGGCCGTGGCGCGGAAGCCGGCGACCCATTGCCGAAACCCGGCATCGGCGAAGGCCGGTCCGGCCGGCATCAGCAAGGTGAGCGAGAGGCTGGCCGCCGTCAGCACGCTGGTAAAGAGTTTTGCGGCACTGCGAACGGACATATTTTCCCCTTTCTCTATCTCAGGAAAGACCATTCATCGCCGAACCGGGTTAGCAATTGGTTTACCATAGGCGGCGCCTGGAACGAAAAGACACCTGGATGCTTTACCGGTTGATGTTTCCCTCAATGGCCCGATAATCCACAATTCCGGCGCGAAAATGTCGCGAGGCGGGATTGCCGGGCACGCCCTCAAACGGATAATTGACGCATGAAGCGAGTTCGCAAGGCAGTTTTCCCGGTCGCCGGTCTCGGCACACGGTTTCTCCCGGCCACCAAGGCCATTCCCAAGGAGATGCTGACCGTCGTCGACCGGCCGGTCATCCAGTATGTCGTCGATGAGGCGCGCGAGGCCGGCATCGAACATTTCATCTTCGTCACCGGCCGCAACAAGGCGGTCATAGAAGACCATTTCGATATCCAGTTCGAGCTCTATGATACGCTGGCACAGCGCGGCAAGGACGATCAGCTGGCCCGCTTGCAGCGGCTGCAGCCGGCGCCGGGGCAGACCTCGTTCACCCGCCAGCAGGTGCCGATGGGTCTCGGCCACGCCGTCTGGTGCGCCCGCGAATTGGTCGGCGACGAACCCTTCGCGCTGTTGCTGCCCGACATGATCATGCAGTCGGAGAAGAGCTGCACGAAGGCCATGGTCGAGCTCTACGAGGAGACCGGCAACAACATCATCGCGGTGCAGGAATGCGATCCGGCCGAAACCCACAAATATGGCATTGTCGGCCGCGGCGAGGACACGCATCACGGCTTCCGCATCACCGAGATGGTCGAAAAGCCGAAGACCGGCACCGCGCCGTCCAATCTCTACATCAACGGCCGCTACATCCTGCAGCCCGAGATTTTCAAGATCCTCGAAAGCCAGGAAAAGGGCGCCGGCAACGAGATCCAGCTCACCGACGCGATGCTGAAGCTGGAAAAGCAGCAGCCCTTCTTTGGCTACCACTTTCAGGGCCGCACCTTCGATTGCGGCTCGCCGGAAGGCTTCGTCGAGGCCAATGTCGCCTTCGCGCTGTGGCGCAGCGACATGAACGAGAACATGGCCGGCGTCATCCGCACGCTGCTCGATGAGATGAAGCCGTCCGAGCGTCGCGGCGCTGCTTTTTAGCTATCGCTGCAGCTTCAGCCCCAAATAGATGCTGTTGGCGGTGTAGTTGCGCCCGGGCAGATAGCTGGTCAGCTTTTCGGTGCGGGCGCGGCTGGTGAGGCCGACATAGCGGTTCAGCCACCAGGTCAGCCCGGCCTCTGCACTTAGCGTCATGTCATGGCCGTCGGAGCCGGTGTAATTGCGCCAGTCGAGCCCAAGGGCTGCGTTGCCGGTCAAGTCGGTGCGGATCTGCCGCTCGCCGGTGAGGCGGCCGGAATAGAGGATGTCGCCGCTCTCACCGGCGTTCGTCGTGCCTTCGACCGTGGTTTGCCCGGTGAGGCCGATGATGGTGCCGCGCTCGGGTGACCATTTGAGGTCGGCATTGATGGTGGCTCCCGAAATCGCCTCCAGGTTCTTGTCGTCGATCGCTTCCCGCAGCCAGCCGGCCGAGAACTCACCCTTGAGCTTCTCGCCCATGTCGACTTCGATACCGGCGCGTGCGCCAAGCCGGGTCGAAGAGCGCTCGAAGCCCTTGTTGTCGATCCGTTGGTCATATACCCGGCGGCCGAGCTCAATCTCGGCAAAGGGCGTCAGAGCCGGGGAAATTTCATAGCCGGTCCGCAACGTTGCGGTGTAGAGCGTGTTGTCCTGATCCTTCTGCGACAACACGGTGCCGTCCGTTAGCTTGGCGTCGCCATAGATGTCGTGGGAGACCGCACCGGTCAGCGCAAAGCGCAGCTTGCCGACATCCTTCTCGACGGCGAGGCTGCCGTCGACAGTCTGGCGGATCGGCTGCGAGGTGACGCCGGCAATGGCGTCGGGCGCGGAGGCCGATTCCGGCGCAATCTCGTAGCCGAGCTTGGCGATGGCGCGCAGTTCATTGTCGAGGTCGACATTGTACGTGCCTTGGATACGGCCGCGTGCCTCATTGATCTTCTGGCCCGAAATGGTGTTGCGGAAATTGCCGTAGCCGTCGATGACCGCCGAATTCTCGCGCCAATCGGAGGCGGCGGAGAAACGCAGCGCCGTTTCGGACAGCACCGCCGACTTGCCGCCAGCGCTGGAATCGGCGTTCGACGTGACGGCAACGCCCTGCTCGAGCGTCGGCCGCAGCAGGAACGAGCCGACCTTGATGCCGGTTGCCGCGTACGGGTCGTCCTCGAGCTTCTTCTTCTGGCCCTCGATGGCGTCGGTGCGCTCGGCGCCGGGGTCGAGCTTTCGTCGGTCGACACCGCCGACGGTGAGGACACGGCGGTTGGCTGTGTCCTGATCGGCGTCGCCTGCCGCAGTGCCGTCCGGGGTCGTTCCGGTGGTGGTCTGGTCCGTGGCTTTGCCAGGCTTCTTCTTGTCGGCAGCCTTGGTTTTGTCCTTGGCCTTGTCTGCATCCGCGGCGGCGCGTTGTTTTGCCGTCGATGGCCGGCGTGGCTGGACGGTTGGCGGCTTGTCGACGAACGAATCGTCGATGGTCGCCGGCGGGTCGAAAATGCTGTTTGCGCCGGCCTGTGACGGGTCGGTGTCGTCAGGCAAGGCGCCATCGCTGGCCGGCACATAAGCGGTTGGCGTGTTTCCCGTGGGGGCGGTGTCGGCAGGGGCGGGCTTGACCTGCGTGTTGGCCTTGGTCAATTGCCTGGCCCGGCGCTGCTGGTCGGACAGGATCGCCGATTCCGAAACTTCGCCGCGCAGCTCGGTCTCCTGGGCATGAAGCGCAGTTGGCCGCAGCAAAGCGAGCACGCTCGTCGCCAGAAGCAGAGCGCAAAAGGCTCTGCCCGTTCGACCTTTTTTCTCTTGAGGCTGGGCCCGCGACATCGTCACCACTGCTTGCGCGGCGCAAGCGCGCCATACTTACCGAACCGTAAACGGGGATGGTTAACGGAGGGTTGAAGGTGTGCCTGTACGACATGGCTGGACGGCAATTCTGTTGGACAGGCGAACGGCAAAGCGCTAATCGCATCAGCCATGCATGCGGGATCCCCAGAAAAGAAGCCTTTGGAGGCTTCGGTCGCCTCGGCGCTGAGAACGGTAGCCACGGAACAGGCCGGCGTGGCGGCATTGGCCGCCGCGCTGGAGAACGAACTGGCCGAACCTTTCGCCCGCGCCGTCGACATGGTGTCGCGCATCAATGGCCGCGTCATAGTCACCGGCGTCGGCAAAAGCGGCCATATCGGCACTAAGATCGCGGCTAGTCTGGCTTCGACCGGCACGCCAGCCTTCTTCGTCCATCCGGCGGAGGCCAATCATGGCGACCTTGGCATGATCGCCAGAGACGATGCCATCATCGCCATGTCATGGTCCGGCGAGAGCAAAGAATTGATGGGCATCGTCGCCTATTCCAGGCGCTTCTCGATCCCGCTGATTGCGATTACCGCGGGCGCGGCCTCGGCGCTGGCGCGCGCGGCCGACGTGGTGCTGCTCCTGCCGTCCGCGCCGGAAGCCTGCCCGCACGGTTTGGCGCCGACGACATCGACCCTGCTACAACTGGTGGTCGGCGATGCGCTGGCCATAGCGCTGCTCGAAGCGCGCGGCTTCACGCCCGACCATTTCCGCACATTCCACCCCGGCGGCCAGCTCGGCGCCAATCTGACTCTCGTCTCCGAGATCATGCGGGTCGGCGATCAGATTCCGCTAGCGGCGCTCGGTACCAAGATGCCGGAAGCGGTCATGACGTTGTCGAACAAGAAAGTCGGTTGTGTCTGTGTCGTCGACGGGAAGGGCGAGCTGGTCGGGATCATCACTGACGGTGATGTCGCGCGCAATCTGCATCGAAACCTGGCCGATATCGCCGTGGACGACATCATGACCCGCACGCCGAAGACGGTCGATCCGCAGACGCTGGCCGGAACGGCGATCGCGCTTCTCAACGAATACAATATCGGTGCGCTGGTAGTGACGGAAAACAGGATGCCCGTTGGGGTGGTTCACTTCCACGATTTGCTGCGTATCGGCGCAGCCTGAGGAAACTAAAACCGCATTGCGTTGGGGTGACCTACGCGGCGCGCTTCGATTGCTGCCAAATGCGCTGCGGGCCTTCGGGCGCTCAGACGGCCTCGACGGTCAGTTCCAGATCGGTGTCGGCCGAACTGACGACGCGCACCTGCGTGCCGGCCGGCAGGTCGGGACCCGAGACGCGCCACAGTGTGTCGCCGAGTTTGATGCGGCCGCGACCGTCCTTGATCGGCTCGGCCAGCGTTGCCATCCTGCCGACCAACTGCGCGCCGCGCCGGTTGAGCAGCGGCTGGTCGCTAGGGGTATTACGCCCACCAACCAGCTTCTTTCCGGCAAGGGCCGAGACCAGCGACAGGGCCAGGAAGGCGAGGACCTGGACTTCCCAGGCCCAGAAGCTTGCGTCCCAGACGAGCAGGGAAATCACACCGATCACCAATGCGGCGATGCCGATCCACAGCATGAATATTCCTGGCGCGATGACCTCCATCACCAGGAGGACGAAGCCCAGAACCATCCAGTTCCACGGACCAAGTTCGGAAATGATGCGGTCGAACATGGGAGTGCGCTCCTACTTCCTGTGGAGCATGATCTTTTCCGAAAACCGGTTCCCACTTTTCGGGATCATGCTCGCGACCTCAGTTCTCGCCCGATCTCAGTTTTCGCTTGGGCGAACCACCGGAGGGCGGGCGGCCTGCCTGGCGGCGCCGGCGGTGCCTTCGCTGCGGAACACCTCCCTGGCGATCTCGCCTATGCCGCCGAGCGTGCCGATCAGCGCCGAGGCTTCCATCGGCATCAGCACGACCTTGCTGTTGTTGGCGGTACCGATCTTGCCCATCGCTTCGGTGTATTTGAGCGCCACGAAGTAGTTGAGTGCCTGCACGTCGCCCTTGGAGATGGCTTCCGATACAACCTGGGTGGCTCGCGCTTCGGCTTCGGCCGAGCGTTCGCGCGCCTCGGCGTCGCGGAAGGCGGCTTCCTTGCGGCCTTCGGCCTCGAGGATCTGCGACTGCTTGAGGCCTTCGGCGGCGAGGATCTGCGCACGCTTGTTACGTTCAGCCGTCATCTGACGACCCATCGATTCGATGAGGTTGGCCGGCGGATTGATATCCTTGATCTCGACGCGGGTGATCTTGATGCCCCACGGATGGGCCGCTTCGTCGACCACGCGCAGCAGCCGTTCGTTGATGGCGTCGCGGTTCGACAGCAATTCGTCGAGGTCCATCGAGCCCATGACGGTACGGATGTTGGTCATCGTCAAATTGAGGATGGCGTTCTCCAGGCCGGCGACCTGGTAGGCGGCCTGCGCCGCATTGAGGATCTGGTAGAAGGCGATGCCGTCGACGCCGACAATGGCGTTGTCGCGCGTTATGATTTCCTGGCTCGGAACGTCGAGCACCTGCTCCATCATGTTCATCTTGGCGCCGATGCGGTCGACGAACGGCACGATGAGGTTGAGGCCGGGGCTTAGTGTTTTGGTGTAACGACCAAAGCGCTCCACCGTATAATTATAGCCTTGCGGGATTGTCCGGATGCCTTTGATAAGAAGCACCAATACCAGAAAGGCAAGCGCACCAATCGCAATACCGAAACCACTGAAGTCCATTTGAATCTCCCTCAGATGCCGGCCATGGCGTTGATTCCATGCAACCGACTTCACCAAACACTTAGGTGTGTTTCAATAATGTTACAATCAGGTGATCGTTGATTATTAGTGCATGGAATAGCGCAACTGCGGCGGTCGATCGCCGCAACGTGGCGGCCTCAGACCCAGCCCGACAGCTCGCGCCGCACCATCGCCTCGATCACCGCCATGCCTTCTGCACTGTCGTTGAGGCACGGGATGTGGGCGAATTTCTCGCCGCCGGCGTGATGGAAGGTCTCGGCCGCCTCGCGGCCGATTTCGTCCAACGTCTCGATGCAGTCGACGGAAAAGCCTGGATTGACGATGGCGATCGATTTGACGCCGTCCTTCGCCAGTTTCTCGATCGTCTTGTCGGTGTAGGGCTGCAGCCATTCCTGGACGCCGAAGCGCGACTGGAAGGTGATGATCAGCTTCTTTTCATCCCACCCCAGTCGTTCACGCAACAGTCGTGTCGTCTTCTGGCAGTGGCAGTGATAGGGATCACCCTTTTCGAAATAGGGCTTCGGGATGCCGTGATAGGAGGTGATGACCACCTCCGGCTCGAAGTCTAGCGTTGCCAGATGCCGTTCGATCGAATGGGCGAGCGCCTCGATGTAGACCGGCTCGTCATAGTAGGGCGGCACGCTGCGGACCGCCGGTGCGCGACGCATTTTCATCAGCGCGCGAAAAAGCTGGTCATTGGCGGTGGCGGTCGTGGTCGCCGAATATTGCGGGTAGAGTGGGAACGACAGGATGCGGTCGCAGCCTTGCTCGACCAGCCTTTGAGCGACGCTCGCGGTCGAGGGGTTGCCGTAGCGCATCGCCCAGTCGACCACGACATCGGGTAGGTCGATGAGCGCTGCGGCCAGCTTTTCGCCCTGCGCCCGGGTGTAGGTGCGCAGCGGCGACTCGTTCCTCTCGCGGTTCCATATCCTGGCGTAATTGGCGCCGGACTTCTTCGGTCTGGTGGTCAGCACCAAGCCGTAGAGGATCGGATACCAGATCGCCTTGTTGAGTTCGATGACGCGCGGATCGGACAGGAATTCGCGGAGATAGCGCCACATCGGCTTGAAATCGGTACCGTCGGGCGTGCCGAGATTGACCAACATGACGCCGATCTTGCCTGCCTTTACCGGCGGATGTCCGGCCGGTAGCGGGTCGAGCGCTTTCGCGGCTTTGGGGTCGACAGGCGTGGAAAGCGTCATGAAGGTCTCCCGACACCGCGAAAACCGACGATGTCGGGCGAAACTAGCGATGCGGAGCAAGTTTTCAATGCTGCGTCTGGCCGCACCTTACCTTGAAAGCCAAAAACCCGTCCGGTTACCCGGACGGGTTTTGCTGGTCGCAAGTGCGAAGCGAGGTTACTTCGCCGGAATGGTCAAGGTCGCGCCGACAGGAAGCCGGCGTGGTTCGTAGCCTTTGTTGGCCTCGGAGATCACCTTCCACTTGGCGCCGTCGCCGTAGGCCTTTTTGGCGAGATCCCAATAGGTATCGCCGGCGACGATGACATGGCTGGCTTCGGCCGGGGCGGCGTCAGCCGGCTTTGCCGGAGCAGGTGCGGCTTCGGCCGGTTTTGCCGGTTCGGCCGGAGCCGGCGTTGCCGGGGCGGTTTCCGCCGGGACAGTCGGCGGCGTGGTGGTGATGTCGCCGGAGCCTGCCGGCAATGCGGGCATCGCCGGCTCCGCCGGTGCAGCCTCGGCCGGTTTTGCCGGTTCCGCTGGAGCAGGTGCCGGTTCGGCTGGTTTTGCCGGCTCGGCGGCCGGGGCAGCCGCTACGGTTGCGGCAACCTCGGTGATGCGGCCGTCGAGCTTGGGCGTGTAGGGCCGGTGCGCGGCGAGATAGTCGGCGACCACCTGTTCGAGGCCCGGGCCGTAATCATAGGCGTTCTTGGCCTTCTCGGCGAAGACCTTGTAGCCGTCGCCGCCCTGGCGGACGTAATTGTTGGTGGCGACCAGATAGTCCTTGTCCGGATTGATCGCCGCCCAGGCACCGTTCTGCATCACCTCGACCGACTTGACTCGGCCGGCATTGGGCGCGACCGACTTGTCGAAGGAGTATTTAAGACCTGCCACCTGCGGGAAGCGGCCGCCGCCGTCCTCGACCTGGCTGACGCCGTTTTCCAGCCCGGCAACCAGATCCTTGCCGGAAATCTGGAAGGTCGCCAGCGTGTTCTGGAACGGCAGCACGGTCAGCACCTCGCCCATGGTGACGGTGCCCTTGTCGATCGAAGCACGCAGGCCGCCGCCATTCGAGACGACGATCTCGACGCCCTGTCCCTTGACGCGGTCGAGGATGGCGTCGGAGACGAGGTTGCCCATCGCGCATTCCTTGGTGCGGCAGCTTTCGCGGCTGCCGTCGATGGCCTCGGTGGTCTCGGCCACTTCCTTGTTCTTCAGCGCCTCGATCGGCGCGCCAAGCTCCTTGATGCGGGCAAGAACGGCCGGATCGGGAGTGATCGACTTGTCGAGGAAGATCGGGTCGCCGCTGGCTTCCTTGACGTTGCCATTGTCGTCGAACACGACCTTGAATTCGCCGAGATATTTCGAATAGGACGCGGCCTGCACCACAGGCACCTTGGAGCCGTCGGGGTTGTCGACCATCGTCGGGTAGGGGCCTTCAGCCTTCGGGTCGGTGTTGGACAGAAGCGAATGGCTGTGGCCGCCGACCACCACATCGATGCCCGGGATCTTGGCGATGACATCGCGCTCGCGCCTGTAGCCGATATGGGTGACGGCAATGATCTTGTTGACGCCTTGCGCCTTCAGCTTCTCGACCTCGGCGGTGATCGACTTGACGTCGTCCTCGATGGTAATGTTGGGGCCGGGAGAGGCGAGTTCCGGCGTGTCGTTGGTCACGGCGCCGACAATGCCGATCTTCTGGCCGCCGACCTCAAGCACAATCGACGGCTTGATCTTGCCTGCGGCGCCGGACTTGTCGTTGGGCACGACATTGGCGCTGACGATCGGGAACTTCGCCTTGTCGAGATAAGGCACCAGCGCGCTCTCGCCATCGTCGAATTCGTGGTTGCCGAGCGTCACCGCGTCGGGCTTGATCTGATTGAGGAATTCCTCCTCCGCCGTGCCCTTGTAGGTGATGTAGAACAGCGATCCCTGAAAGCTGTCGCCGGCATTGAGCAGCAGCACGTTCTGGCCTTCGAGCTTCTTGCGCTCCTGTGCGATCGCGGTGACCAGCCGGCCGGCGCCGCCGATGCACTCACCCTTGGTCTCTTCCTCGGCCGAGCAGGTTGACTCGTATTTGTTGTTGCCTTCGATGCGGCTGTGCCAATCGTTGAAATGCAGGATGTTCAACGTGTAATCGGCAAAGGATGGTGCGGCCGACAGGCCGAGTGTCGAGGCAGAGAGGGCGGCAATGGCGGCGAGCTTCTTCATCTTCGTCTCCCGGATATGATCAAAGGCGTTTAACGCTCTTGCCCGACTGCAGGATAACAGCCAGCATTTCGGGTATGTTCACATCGCGGTTGTGGCGATGCAAGAAGAATCAGGGCGGATAACCGGCATCGGTTTGCCGGCATAAAAAAGGCGGCGGCATCGCGCCGCCGCCATCCGCAAAGCCGCATGGGAAAGGTTCAGCCGCGCCTGGTCAGCACGAAGTTCTGCCCGGCGGAGCTGGTGCAATTCAGCTGGTTTATGGACACCAGCAGGCAGTTGAAAGCGATTGGCTGCTGTCGGATCAGCGAGGTTCCGTTGATCTCGACCGAGGTGGCGCCGGTCTTGGTGTAGCTGCCGTCAGCGAATTTCTCACCGGTCTCCGCCGAAACGGTGGTGAAGACGCCGCCGTTCAATGTCGAGACCGCCTTGCCTTCGGCGTTCAGCCATGAGCCTTCGACGCCTCGCGCCTGCGATGAGATCGGTGGCCCGTCGGAGCCGCCGGTGGTGCAGGCGGCAAGCATCGTCGCAAGAACGCCCGCCGCGCCCGCAGAAAGAATTTTGCGCGCAATCGTCATATCAAATCCTCTCCTGACGCATCGGCCCAATCGTCAAACGACGTTTTGGGGAACACGATGTGCGTGGCCTCAAGTTTCCAGAGCCGTCCCTCGTGCGTCCAAATGGATGCACACTGCGCTCGTCCGCATCCCTTCAATCGCCCGATTTCCGGGCGATTGCAAGGCAGTGATGCAGGGGTATGGAACCGCTATCGAACGAGGATGTTGCGGAATTGCCACGGGTCGCTTTTGTCGAGGTCTTCGGGAAACAGGCCCGGACGGTTATCGAGCGGCGTCCAGTCGGTGTAGTAGCCCTTGACCGGTCCGAGATACTGGGACTGCACTTCTAGGCAGCGCTTGTAGTCCATCTCGTCGGCCTCGACGATGCCGGCTTCCGGGTTTTCCAGCGCCCAGACCATGCCGGCGAGCACGGCCGAGGTGACCTGCATGCCGGTAGCGTTCTGGTAGGGCGCCAGCTTGCGGGCTTCGGCCAGCGACAGCTGCGAACCGTACCAGTAGGCGTTCTTGGCATGGCCGTAGAGCAGCACGCCAAGCTCGTCGACGCCGTCGACCAGCTCGTTTTCGTCGAGCACATGGTGGACCGGCTGCGGCTTGCCGGCAGCGCCGAACATTTCGTGGAGTGACAACACGGCGTCGTTGCAGGGGTGATAGGCATAGTGGCAGGTCGGGCGGTATTGGACCTTGCCCTTCTTACCGCGCACGGTGAAGAAGTCGGCGATCGAGATCGCCTCATTATGCGTCACCAGGAAACCGTATTGCGCGCCCGGCGTCGGGCACCAGGAGCGCACGCGGGTGTTGGCGCCGGGCTGTTCGAGATAGATCGCAGCCTTGGAGCCACGCTTGTGCTCCTTGCCGTTCTTCGGCATCCATCTCTCATGCGTGCCCCAGCCGAGCTCGGCCGGCTGCAGCCCTTCCGAGATGAAACCTTCGACCGACCAGGTGTTCCAGAACACGTTCATCGGCTTCGGCTTCTTGGTGCGCTGGGTGTCGCGCTCGGCGATGTGGATGCCCTTGACGCCGGCCTTCTTCATCAGCTTGGCCCAGCCGTCACGGTCGTCCTGCGCGGGTTCGGAAAACTCGAGGCCGAGGTCGCCGGCAAGGTTCAGCAGCGCCTGCTTGACGAACCACGAGACCATGCCCGGATTGGCGCCACAGGTCGAAACCGCGGTAGCGCCGCCGGGCTTGTCGTGCTTCTCCTTGATCAAGGCTTCGCGCAGCGCGTAGTTGGTGCGGCTGGCATTGTCGGCCTTGGCGTCGAAATAGAAGCCGAGCCACGGCTCGACGACGGTGTCGATGTAGAGCACGCCGAGCTTGCGGCAGAGCCGCATCAGGTCGACCGAGCCGGTATCGACCGACAGATTGATGCAAAAGCCCTGGCCGCCACCATTGGTCAAAAGCGGCGTCAGCAGTTTCTTGTAGTTTTTCTCGGTCACATGCTCCTGCACGAAGGCGATGCCGCGCTCGTCGAGCAGCTTGCGGTCGGTGTCGAGCGGGTCGATGACCGTCATGCGCGACTTGTCGAATTTGAAATGGCGCTCGATCAGAGGCAGCGTTCCCCGTCCGATCGAACCAAAGCCGATCATCACGACAGGGCCGGTGATTTCACCGTAAACGGGCCAGTTTTCATTCGCCATTTTATCGAGCACTCCTTCAAGCAACGCGCCAAAACGGCCGTTCGACCGCCGCGCGACAAACCATAGATCATTGTCACAATAAAGCGAAAAGCAGGGATAAGGTTAGTTCCCGGCCGCGCAGATACGCCTACGGTTCGAGCAGTTTCGCGAATTCCGGTGTGAACAGCGCTTGTGCTTCGGAGACCGGCATTTCAACGAGATCGCCGCCGCAAGCCTGGATGACGTTGGGCAAACCTTGCAGGCCGAAGACCAGAACCTGCCTGTCGCCATCGCGCTTCAGGCTGGCGCCGAGATAGTCGCCGATCAAATCGTGGATGCCGCATTCGGCCTCGTAATCCACCTCGGTCTGGTCGCTTGGCTTCTTGCGCTTCTCCTTGACGAAGGTGGCCAGCGAGGGGCCTGGCTTGCCGTCGACCGTATCGGAAAACATGTCCTGAAGGGTAAGCAAGGCGCCACGGCGCACGTCCATGACATAGGCGTCGGAATAGTTGTTCGGATGCGCACCGCCGCAATAGAGGCTGCCGGATTCCGACCAGCTCATCAGCTTCGGCGTCAATGACGTAACTTTGGACGTCGTGTCTTCATAGCCGCCAAGCGAATCGTCGTCCATGCCCTCCATCGGCGGCCCGTCGTGGAAACCGGCATATTGCAGCGCCGCGCACGTCAAGGCGCTGAGGCTGTGATGCCAATGGCGGTTCTGCAGCAAGGCATTGGCGGCTTCGATCGGCGCACTGCCGGCGAGATCGACGATGCGCGGCCTGGCGAATTTGGTGCGCGGATCGGTGACATAGTTGTAGGCTGCATCCGGCCAACCTTCCTTGGCGTCTGCCTTGGGCGCGAAATCCAGCTTGAGATAGTCGTAGGGCGATGCCGCCATGGTGATCGGCGCATCGTCACCCGAGAATGTCATGTCGGTGAAATCATAGAGATCGCGTGGCGTCGTCGCCGGCGTCTCCGTCTGGGCACGGCTGGCGATCCTTGTCAGCTTCAGCGGCAGGGTCTTTTTGGCCGTCCAGGTGCCTTCCAGCGTCTTGCCCTTGTCGGCGGAACTCAACCGCCAGACGGCGCCGATGGGTGGAGCCTGGCCGTCGCCGCACTTCTTGGCATCGCAGGCTTCTTCCTCGGCCAATTGAAAGGTGGCGCCCTTGCTCGACTTCGCCTGCAGAGGAATATCGACGCCCTTGGAACGGTAGAAATAGCGCGCCGCCAGTGCCTCTCCAGCCGTCGCAGGATCACCGGTAAACTCGACGACGATGTCGATGTTGCCGAGCTTCCCCGCATAGGTCACCGGTTCCGCATGCGCTGTTGCCGGCAACGCCAGGAATGCACCGAGCAGGACGGCTAGCTTCAGAACATGTCGGACCATCGTCACTCCTGAGCCATGGTTTGCAGGCGTTGCACCAGCCGGTCACGGTCTGATGTCATCCCCTTGTAGTCGAGTTGAGCCTCATCCAGCGCCTGCAATTGCGCCGCGAAAGAGGCGGCAAGTGTTGCCCGGTCGGGATGCCGCGCCAGCACTTTCAACGGGTCGAGATGGATGCGGATGGTGAACAGGATGTCGCGCGAGACGGACAGTTTGCGCAGCGTCTGGCGCTCGACGCGGATGAAGGCGTGGGCGTTTACGTCGCCGTCGGGAAATCGCGAGGGGCGCCTGGTGGCACGGTCGATGCGCTCGACATTGGAGAGCGGATGATAGAGCGCGTCGTCGGCCTGGATCGACCAGTTGAAGCGTTCGACAGCCTGACCCTGCAGGCCGTCGAACATGCGGTTGATGAGCTCGGCCGGCCTGGTGCCCGGACCGAAGCCCGGCACCGGTGCGTGGATCTGCTGCAGCGGCCGGCCGAATTTCTCGACCAGCGACCAGGATGACGGGAAACACAGCGAGCCGGCGGCGAGCCGCCAGCCGGTGTCGTCACGGCGCATCAGGATCAGGTCTTCCTGGACGAGCAGCGACGCTGCGACCAGCGGGGCATCGGGGAAGGTGGCGTCAGAGTCGGCTTTGGCGCCAATGACCTCAACCCCGGCATTGGTGCGCCGGTACATCCCGGGAAATCTCGACAGCAGATGTGCTTCGATGAGGCCGCGCACTTCGCGCTGGGCGTCGCGCGTGCCGTCTTCCTCGACAAACACCTTGTCGGGAATTTCGGCATACAGCCGGCGCTTTTCGGCGAGATGGTCGAAGAGATACCGGTCGACCTCGATCCACTTGTCGAGTTCGAGCGGCTTCAGCCCGATGGTGAAGAGCTTTGAGGAGCCATCATAGGGCGTGTGCGTGGGCTGACGAGAATTCATGCTTCGCTAGAAAGTGCCCAATGCCGGCGGTTATTCTCGCAGCCGCTTCGTATCAGGCCAATGTTGCCGGGATCAAGCCGCGCAGAGAATTGCCGACGAACAGTGTTTTGGCGGATTTCAACTCGTCATAGCTGTAGATCGCCTCTTGGGCGCGGCCTTCGTCCAGCAGCTCGGCGCGCAATACGCCAGGCAGCAGGCCGCAGTCGAGCCTGGGTGTCATCAGCATGCCATCACCGAAATCGGCGAAGACGTTGGTGATGGTGCCTTCGCAGATTTCGCTGCGCTCATTTGCGAGCAACACTTCGTCGGCCTGGGTGATCAGATATTCGGAGCGGGCGTGGGTGTAGATCTGTCGCCGGCTGGTCTTGTGGCGCAGCAGCGCGTCCGAGGAAGAGAGCCGGACCCGCGCCAGTCGCAGCCGCCAGACCTTGTCGGCGGCGAACGGCTCATAGGGCTGGACCGAGGCGGTCACTTCGCCATTGCGCTGCAGGGCGAGCCGGGTGCGCAGCGCCGTCTGCTGCGCCCCGATAGTATTCGCCAGCACCTCGCCGATCCGCTGCGGATCGCAGGCAAAGCCGAGTTCTTCCGCCGAGCCGTAAAGGCGTGCGAGATGGCGTTCGAAGCGCAGAAAGCCCTGGCCGGGCTCCCAGCGCATCGTCTCGATCAGCTCGAAATCGGCGGTGTCCCCGTCGCGAAGCGCGCCTTCAGCAGACACTCCTGATACTCCTCTTGCGCCGTCGAATCGAAGACGACGCCGCCGCCGACATTGTAAACGGCCTCGCCACTGGAAAAGAGCGATATGGTGCGGATCGCCACCGAAAAGCGCATCATGCCGCCAGGCGCGATCCAGCCGATGGCGCCGCAATAGACGTCGCGCGGTGTCTCTTCCAGCTCGTGCAGGATTTCCATGGCGCGGATTTTCGGTGCGCCGGTAATCGAGCCACAGGGAAACAGCGCGCCAAAGATTTGGCGGATGCCGAGATCAGGCAGAAGCTTCGCCCGCACACGGCTCACCATCTGATGGACGGTCGGGTAGCTCTCGATGCGGAACAGTTCCGGCACTTCCAGCGTGCCGATCTCGCTGATCAGGGAGATGTCGTTGCGCAGGAGATCGACGATCATCCGGTTCTCGGCCTGGTTCTTTTCGTCGCTGCGCAAGAAGGACTTCAACCGCGCGTCCTCGGCCTTGGTCGCGCCGCGCGGTGCGGTGCCCTTCATCGGATGGGTTTCGATCATGCCTAAGGCATTGATCTCGAAGAACAGCTCGGGCGAACGCGATAAGATGATGGGATCGCCGAGCGAAATCAGTGCGCCATACTTGACCGGCTGGCGTCCTGTCAGTGCGTCGAAGGCAGCAACCGGATCGCCCGACCATTGGGCACGGACCGGAAAGGTCAGGTTGCCTTGGTAGCAGTCGCCCTTGCGGATGTGGTCGTGAAGGCGCGCGAAGCGTTTGGCGTAGTCCTGAGCGGACCAACTGGCCCTGGCGTCGAAGATGGGGCCATTGGTGGCCGGCGCATCGTTGCGCGGCACGGCCTCTTCGGCCGGAGCATTGAAGACACCCAGACAAACCAATGGCGCGCGCCGGCCTTCAGGCAGCAGCGGCACGAGTTTCGGTTCGAGCAGATAGCCCGCTTCGTAGGAGAAATAGCCGGCCAGCCATTTGCCGGCATCGCTCGCCGCCTGCGCAGCCGCCAGCGCCGGCAGAAAATCCTTGGCATCATAGGCAATGATGATGTCGGCCGGGTGGTCGAAGACCAACTGACGGCCGCTTTCATCGTTGCGGAAAATGGCAGAGGGCAGGGGCATGGCTCGGGTACTGCGGTCGATGACGCCAGAACCGCTCTATATGGGGGCCGGGCGGCGTGCAATCGAGGGAGCGGCGTCGCAGGGCGCAAAGACAGTGGCGAATGCAAAAACAAAGACGGCGCCCGAGAGCGCCGCCTTCTGCTTATGTTGCCGATGACAGATCAGCTGTTGTTGGCGGTCCCGGCGCTCGGGAATTGGCGTGCGAACTCCTTTTCGTCGCCGGCGGCAAGCAGCTTGGCCTGCTCGACCCACTTTTCGCGAGCGATGCGGCCGTCGAAATTCAGCGTGTCCTCGATGCGCTTGACGTCGGCCGCGGTCCAGCCGGCGATCTGCGCGTAGGTCGTGACGCCAAGGCCCTTGAGCAGTTTGTCGTTGACCGGGCCGATACCGATCAGGCGACGCAGATTGTCGGCCTTTCCAGCTGCCGGGGCGGCCTTCTTCGGGACGGCGGCGGGCTTTGAAGCCGCGGCTTTGGGCGCGGCCTTGGCGGCGGCAGGTTTGCTGGCCGCTGGTTTTGCGGCCGCGGATTTGGCCGCAGCTGGTTTGGCCGCGGCGGGTTTGGCGGGGGTCGGTTTCGCGGCCGGGGCGGACTTGGCCGTTGCCGCTGTCGATACCAGGGCGGCCGGCGCCGAACTTGAAGGCTTGGCGGATGGAGCTGATGTTTCACGCAGCCGCCGTTCGAGATCGGCGCGGGTCTTGCCGCAGGCGTCGAGTTCGCCAGTCAGGCGATCGGCGTCGGCGCGCAGTCTGTCACGCTCGCTGCGGGTGCGGTCGAGATCGCCGCGCAGGCTGTCGAGTTCGCCGCGCAGCCGGCCCCAGATAAACCAGCCAACCAACACACCTACAAGGAACGCCAGGACAATGTAAAAGAAGGTCATCGTCTCTCTCCAGTCGGATCCGTCCGCCGCCGTCCCAAGTCATGACCTTGGCAGATCGGATCATCCAATGTGGTTCGGCGGCTCAGGGAACAGCCGGTCTGTCGTCGAGTGTCGGCGTTCGGCTTTCCGCCCATTGCCAACCGTCGCTGTCGCATTCGTCAGACCGCTGCCATGGGCCGGGATACTGTCCGGCCTTAAGCCGCGCGCCCGGCTGAGCTTCAGTCGGAAAGCTATCATACGGTTTCGGGAAAGCTAACGGAATTTTCGCCGGAGAGTTATTCAAGAACAGATATTTAGAACAAGAACAGAGCTGCCGTCACATGCATTCCGGCTAAACTGTTCTGCGATTCTGCAAAGTCGAGGCCGCTGCTGAACCTGCCACTCTGCGCCATCGGTCCAATGGGTCCGCGCATTAACTGTCGAGCGCTTCCAACTCGTCGATCAGGCCGCCGATCACGCCAAGCCCGATCTGCCAGAAGGCGGGGTCGGTGGCGTCGAGGCCGAAGGGCGCGAGAAGCTCCGAGTGATGCTTGGTGCCGCCGGCGCGCAACATCTCGAAATACTTATCCTGGAAGCCATGCTCAGCGTTCTGGTAGACCGCGTAGAGCGAGTTCACCAGGCAGTCGCCAAAGGCATAGGCGTAGACGTAGAAGGGGGAGTGGACGAAGTGCGGGATGTAGGTCCAGAAGACCTCATAGCCCTCGCGCAGCTTGATCGCCGGCCCCAGGCTTTCGGCCTGCACCTCGAGCCAGAACTGGCCGAGCTTGTCGGAGGTCAGTTCGCCGTTCTTGCGCTCCGCATGCACCTTGCGTTCGAACTCGTAGAAGGCGATCTGGCGCACGACCGTGTTGATCATGTCCTCGACCTTCTGGGCGAGCATCGCCTTGCGCTCGCGCTTGTCGGTGGTCTGGTCGAGCAGCGAACGGAAGGTCAGCATCTCGCCGAACACCGAGGCCGTCTCGGCCAAAGTCAGCGGCGTCGAAGCCATCAGCGCGCCCTGGCCGCCGGCCAGCACCTGATGCACGCCGTGGCCGAGTTCATGCGCCAGCGTCATCACATCGCGCGGCTTGCCCATGTAGTTGAGCAGCACGTAAGGGTGCGCCGAAGGCACGGTCGGATGGGCGAAGGCGCCGGGCGACTTGCCGGGCCTGACCGGCGCGTCGATCCAGTTGCGGTCGAAGAAGACGCGGGCGATCTCCGCCATATCGGGGGAAAAGCGCTGATAGGCCGACAGCACGGTGTTCCTGGCGTCGTCCCAAGGGATCACGGCCTGCGGCGTTTCGGGCAAGGGCGCGTTGCGGTCCCAGTGGTTCATCACCTCCATGCCGAGCCAGCGCGCCTTCAGCGCGTAGTAGCGATGAGACAGGCGCGGATAGGCCTCGCGCACGGCCGACGCCAGCGCATCGACCACGCTGCGCTCGACGCGGTTGGCGAGATGGCGTGAATCGGCGATGTCCTCGAAGCCGCGCCAGCGGTCAGAAATCTCCTTGTCCTTGGCCAGCGTGTTGGTGATCAGCGTGAAGGTGCGCAGGCTCTTGCGGAAGGTCGCGGCCAGCGCTTCGGAGGCGTGGCGGCGGACCTCGCCATCGGCGTCCTGCAGGCGGTTCAGCGCCGGCTCCAGCGTCAGTTCCTCGCCGTCTATGTCGAAGCGCAGATCGGTCATCGTCTCGTCGAACAGCCGGTTCCAGGCACCGCGTCCGGTGATCGACTTCTCATGGAAAAGCTGCTCGACCCGATCCTCGAGCTGGTAGGGCTTGTCCATTCTGAGGTCGAGCACCCAAGGCCGGTAATGGGCAAAGCCGGCGTCGGCGGCGAGGGCTGCTTCGAGCGCCTTGTCGTCGATCAGGTTCAGCTCCAGCGCGAAGAACAGAAGATGCGCGCTGGCGTCGGTCATCTTTTCCTGGATGTCGCCATAGAGCTTTGCGCGCTGCGGATCGGCGGTATTGCCGGCATAGATCAGGCCGGCATAGGAGACGATGCGGCCGATCAGTTCCTCCAGCGCCTCATAGGCTGTCAGCGCCTCGCCAAGCCTGCCGGCGCTGCCGCGCCCGGCCTCCGCGGCCAGTGTGCCCTTCCAGCGGTTCTCGAAGGCGACGGCATCGGCCGCCGCCTTGGCAAGGTCACGCTTCAGTTCGGGCGCCTCCATGCCGGAATAAAGGTCGGCGAGATTCCATTCCGGCAGGTCGCCGAGTTCCGCCGCGCCCTGACCGGACGCTGCCGCCGCAAGCTGCCGACCGAGAATCCTGCGCATCAACAATTACCTTCTGGAATCAAGGGGAAAGGACAAGCCGGTCAAATCCTAAGGAATTCATTCACCGGGTTTTTTGAAACCTTGTTTAGAACCCTGTGCCAAGATGATCCATGGGAATTTCCCAGGCGGGCAACTCAAATCAGTCATGACAGGTTCCATTCTTATAGTCGATGACGATCCCGTGCAGCGCCGGCTGCTCGAGGCGGCGGTGACGAAATTCGGCCACAGCGCCATCGTTGCCGATGGCGGCGAGGCCGGTCTGAGCGCGCTTGACGGACCCAATGCGAGGGATATTTCGGCAGTCATCCTCGACCTTGTCATGCCGGGCCTCGACGGCATCGGCGTGCTGAAGGCGATGCGCGAGCGCGGCATCACTGTTCCCGTCATCGTGCAGACTGCGCAGGGCGGCATCGAAACGGTGGTTTCGGCGATGCGCCACGGCGCTTTCGATTTTGTCGTCAAGCCGGCGTCTCCCGACCGGCTGCAGACCGCGGTCGGCAACGCCCTCAAGGTCGAGGCGGTCGAGGACGAGGTCAAGCGCACGTCGCGGCGTCGCGGCGGCCACCTGACCTTCAAGGACATGATCACGCATAGCCCGGCGATGGACCGGGTGATCCGCCTCGGCCAGAAGGCTGCGGCCTCCAACATCCCGATCCTGATCGAGGGCGAATCGGGCGTCGGCAAGGAATTGGTGGCGCGCGCCATCCAGGGCAGCGGCGAACGCCGCACAAAACCGTTCGTCACCGTCAATTGCGGCGCCATCCCCGACAATCTGGTCGAATCGATCCTGTTCGGTCACGAAAAAGGTTCGTTCACCGGCGCCACCGAAAAGCACACCGGCAAGTTCGTCGAGGCGCATTCGGGCACGCTGTTCCTGGATGAGATCGGCGACCTGCCGCTCGACGTGCAGGTCAAGCTGTTGCGCGCCGTGCAGGATGGCGAGGTCGATCCGGTCGGCGGCCGTTCCACCGTCAGGGTCGACATCAGGCTGATCTCGGCCACGCACCGCAACCTTCTGCAGCAGGTCAAGGACGGCAAGTTTCGCGAGGACCTGTTCTACCGGCTCAACGTTTACCCGATCGTCGTGCCGCCGCTGCGCGACCGCCGCGACGACATCCCCTATCTGGTCAAGCATTTCATGGACAAGGTGGCGCCGGCGGGCAATCGCCTGCACGGCATCTCGGATGCCGCACTGGCCATGCTGCAGGCCTATGACTGGCCGGGAAACATCAGGCAACTGGAAAACGCCGTGTTCAGAGCCTCGGTGCTTGCCGAAGGAGATGTGCTGACGACTGACGAATTTCCGCAGATCCGGGCGCAGGTCGACGGCACCGTCAATCTCGACGCCGATGCGTCCTTGTCGGACCCCGGAATGGCCTCGAGCACCGAATTGCAAGGCGATGGCGCGCAGACTGATGACGCCGGTACTGCAGCTGCCGAGCTCGCCCCTCCGGCGAGGCTGCTTCAGCGTTTCGGCACATTGAGGGCGCTGGACGAGCGTGGCAATGTGCGTGCGCTGGCCGATGTCGAACTCGAAATGATCAAGCTCGCCATCAACCACTATAACGGCCAGATGAGCGAGGTCGCACGGCGTCTCGGCATCGGCCGCTCGACGCTCTACCGCAAGCTCAAGGAATACGGCATCGACCCGGAAACCGGCCGCCTCGACCGCCTTGCCTCCTGAACGCCGAATTCCACAGCTTGCCAACGCAAGGCCGGGACCAGCTTGCCATGCCACATCCAGCGCTGCATAAGGGTTGGGGCGGGAATATGGCTGATGCGGACAGCGTTGTTCACGCATTAAGGCCAGCGGTAACAGATCGTGTAGCGCGAAAAGGCTGAATCTTGATCTAAACCAGCAGTTTACCAAGAAATCCTGTGTATTATTTTTGACGGGATATCGCCACGGTGTTACCGCATTTCGGCTTCAATAAGCGATGATTAACCATTAGGATCGATATTCGGATGTGAGAACCACGCATCCGTTTGGACAAATCCGGGGACAAACGGCAGCCTGCAAGGCCTTTTGATTTGAACAAAGTCGAACGACACAGAAACGGGCGGCGCGATCACATGGGCGTCTGGCCGAGATGGCTGGCAGCGGTGATCGTTGCGTTCGCTTTCCTTGCCGCAACTGCTGCCGGCGCCAGCGCCGAAACGCGCTCGCTCAAGCTCTATCACCTCCACACGCACGAAAAGGCCGAGATCGTCTACAAGCGCAATGGCCGCTACGATCCGGCAGGCCTCAGGAAGATCAACATCATCCTGCGCGACTGGCGTCGCAACGAACCGACCAAGATGGATCCGCGCCTGCTCGATCTGGTGTGGGAAGCTTACCGGCAGGCCGGCGCCACCGACTATATCCAGGTCGTCTGCGGCTATCGCTCGCCGTCGACCAATTCGATGCTGCGCAGCCGCAGCCGCGGTGTCGCCAAGGAAAGCCAGCATATGCTGGGCAAGGCGATGGACTTCTACATTCCGGGTGTGCCGCTGAAAAAGCTGCGTAACATCGGCCTCAAGATGCAGGGCGGCGGCGTCGGCTACTATCCGTCGTCGGGTTCGCCCTTCGTCCACATGGACGTCGGCAATGTGCGGCATTGGCCAGGCATCAGCCGCCAGGAACTGGTCAGCCTGTTCCCCAATGGCAAGACGCTGCATGTGCCGAGCGACGGCAGGCCGTTGCCGGGTTATGACCAGGCGCTCGCCTCCTACAAGGCGCGCAAGGGCGCCGGTTCTCCTGCCATCATGATGGCCAGCGCAGGCGGCAGCACCAAGAAATCCGGTGGCTTCCTGTCCGCGTTCTTTGGCGGTGGCGGTGAAGACGAAGCCGACGACAGCGCCGATGTCGCTACCGCCGCGCCGCCGCCGAGAAGCGTGAAGCCGGTGCTGGCTGCCACGAGCAACAACAACAGCAATCTGCCTGGCATCGCGATCGTGTCGCCGCAGAACGCCAAGCGCGCCAACATTCCGCAGCTTGCCGACGACAGCGCTGACGATTCGGAGCCGCAGGACACGCCAGAGACGATCATCGCCGCGCTGCCCGCCAAGGAAGTGCCGCTGCCCGCTTTCGCACCGCGGCCGAAGGCCGATGTCGGCGCGCAACAACCTGAGACCGTGCCGTTCGGCGTCGCCGATGCCACCACCGAACAGACGGTGGCGACGGCGCAGGCGCCGGCCAATGTGCCGTTCGGCACGGCCGATGCGAGCAATGCCGACCAGGGGGCCGATCAAGCTGCCGCTCCGGCGCAGGTCGCGGTCAACGTCCCGTTGCCGACCTGGCGTCCCGACCGCTCTTCGCCGCCGGCTGAGCTTGCGCCGCAGGACAAGGGCGTTCTGCTGGCGCTGGCCGATACGGCTGCCCACAAGCAGACCGCAACCGACGCGTTCTCGGTGCTGCCGTCGCAGCGTCCGGACGAGGTCAAGGCGGTTCTCGAACAGGCCAGCGCCGCCGATACAGCCGGTGCTACCGACGACTATCAGGTTGCGTCGCTCGAGCCTCGCTCGGCGTTCAACGATCCGTCAGGTGTCGATGCCGCATCGCCGCGCGGTGCTATTGCTGCCCGTCCCGCCGGTACCGATCCAGCCTCGGTGATCGGCGCCGGCGTCAAGACGACACGCAAGGAAGCAAGGGCTTCGGCTCGCGACCTGAAGCCAGGACCGAAGGCAGTGGTGGTGGCGGCCGAACCGCAGGCGGCGCGCTGGGCGCTGAGCAGCGGCGACAACATCGCCACCGTTTCCAGCCCGACGACTGCGCCGCGCTATGCCTACAACATCGTGCATACGCCGCCGAGCGAGGTCTACACCGCAGGCTTCCAGGCGGACAACCAGATGGCCGATGCCAACCGCTTCACCGGCAATGCCGTAAAATTCCTTTCGGTCGCCCGCTTCCAGACGAAGTAAGGGCGTGACCGGGGCGTTATCGACTCGAAGCCGCGCTGGGCAACCTGTGCGGCTTTTGTTTTTAGCGAGATTTCGAGCACTGGCTTCCATCGCCACAGAATGCTAACCACCAAGCTGCATTCCCGCTTCGTCTAATGGTAGGACAGCGCCCTTTGAAGGCGTGAATCGTGGTTCGAGCCCATGAGCGGGAACCAAAATCTCAACGCGTAGCAAACCCGGTCGGCGCAGCTGGCGGGTTTTTGTGCCGAGTGCAATTCCGGGAACACTGTGATTTTCCCGGGAAAGCGCGGAGCGCTTCCTTGGGAATTGCGCAAAGACAAAGTAGCGGAGGTTATTTTCCGAGCTTGCTCGCGGTCTGTGCGAGCGCCTCGATCTCATCCCACTTGCCGGCTTTGACCAACTCGTCCGGCGCCACCCACGAGCCGCCGACGCAGATAACGTTGGACAGGCTGAGATAGTCGGCGGCGTTCTTGGCCGAGATGCCGCCGGTCGGGCAGAATTTCACGTCGGCCAGCGGCGAGGCAAAGGCCTTCAGCGAGGCGATGCCGCCGGATTGTTCGGCCGGGAAGAATTTCAGGAACCGCAGGCCGGCCTCGCGGGCAGCCATGATCTCGCCGGGCGTGATGGCGCCGGGCAGCAAGGGAACGTCGCTGTCCTTGGTCGCCGCCAGCAACTCTCGCGTGATGCCGGGGCTGACGATGAATTTCGATCCGGCGGCCGCTGCCTCGTCGAACTGCTTGGCATCGAGAATTGTGCCGGCGCCGACAATGGCGCCCTCGACCTCACCGGCGACGCGGCGGATCGCTTCCAGCGCATCGGCGGTTCTCAGCGTGATCTCGATCGCCGGCAGGCCGCCGGCGGCGAGCGCCCGGGCGAGCGGGACGGCGTCCGCGACATTGGCGATCTTCAGCACCGGAATGACCGGCTGGCCATTGAGCAGCGACAGGAGCTTTTCGGTCTTGCTGGGCATTGGCTTGTCTCTCCCTAGGTGATTTCAACCGATTAGCAGAAGGCCGATTCCGAGTCCACGAAACCCGGCCTGCCGCGATGTCACATGCCGGCCAACGAGCCTGCTGGCGAATACCGACAAGGTGTCTTTAGCTCTGCCTTGAATCCGCTTTGACCACGGTTTAGTGGCTTGGCGATGACCAACCATGAACCCGTGCGCGTCGCTGCGCTCTACAAATTTGCGAGGCTGGGCGACTTCGACGCGCTGCGAGAATTGCGCACGCCGCTTGCCGCCTTCTGCTGCGGGCGCGGCATCAAGGGCACATTGCTTCTGGCGCAGGAAGGTATCAACGGCACGGTCGCCGGCAGCGAAACCGACATAGCCGACCTGATCGCTTATCTCGAGGCCATCGAGGGTCTTGCCGATCTCGAGGTCAAATACAGCACTGCCGCCGAAATGCCGTTCCATCGCATGAAGGTGCGGCTGAAGCGCGAGATCGTCACCATGGGCGTCGAAGACCTCGACCCGGCGACGGGTGCGGGGACCTATGTCGCGCCGGCCGACTGGAACGCGCTGATCTCGGACCCCGGCACCATCGTCATCGACACTCGCAACACGTACGAAGTGTCGATCGGCACGTTCGAGGGCGCGGTGGATCCACGCACGTCGAGCTTTCGCGAATTCCCGGCCTGGGTGGAAAAACACCGCGACCAACTCGACGGCCGCAAGGTCGCGATGTTCTGCACCGGCGGCATTCGCTGCGAAAAGGCGACGGCCTATGTGAAGTCGCTCGGCTGCGAGGATGTGTTCCATCTCAAGGGCGGCATCCTCAGATATCTTGAAGAGGTGCCGGCCGAAAACAGCCTGTGGCAGGGCGAGTGTTTCGTCTTCGACGAGCGGGTCTCGGTGTCGCATGGGTTGACCGAAGGCGAGGCCGAACTCTGCCGCGCCTGCCGGCATCCGCTGACGCCGGAGGACCGGCTGTCGCCGCATTTTTCCACCGGCGTGTCATGCCCGCATTGCTACGAGGCACGCTCGGATGAGGACCGCGCCCGCTATGCCGAGCGCCAGCGCCAGGTCGAACTTGCGCAGGCGCAGGGCAGGGGACATATCGGCAATTAGCGCCCGATCGCTCGTATCGTTTCTGTCACCACGCGACGGAATAGCGGTCGATCACCCACAGCCATGCGCCATCTCTCTGCCGGCGCGCGACCTCTGAGGTTATCGAGCCGTCGGCAAGCCTGGTCGACGTCAACGCGAGGTCGCCGTTGATGGCCGCCGGGCGCTGCTCGCCGCGCTGGAATTTTCGCCCGCTCGCGGCAAAGGCTTCGAACAAAGCGCGGATCGCCTCGTGGCCACGCGTCAATTCGGCTGCTCCGGTGTCGATGGCGGCATCGGGTTCGAACAGCGCCACCATGCCGTCAATGTCTCCCACCCACTGCCGCTCGATCAGCAGACGTTCCAGATCCTGCGGATCGCGCGCCGGTTCCCGGCCAGGTTGATCGGTCACGGCAAGGTTCCTCCCTCGGCAATGCGGCGGCGACATTAGCGCAAGCCGAGGCCGGTATCGACACACCGATTACCGATTTGCGGCATTGCCGGGCCGATAGCAAAGCGTGCGTCCGTCATTGTAATGTCAGTGTGCGGGCCCTACGTCTGCAACGTCCAAAACCTGCCCGTCCACGTTTCGCGGGCCCTTTTCTGGAGGCACCATGTTCGACCCCAAAAAGCTTCTCGACGATCTGCTCGGCTCGCAAGTTCCCGGCACAACCGGCACCGTCCGCGACAAGGCCGGGCAGGCTGTGCAGATGGCCAAGGACAATCCGCTGGCCGCCGGCGCGCTGGCTGCGGTGTTGCTTGGAACCGGCACGGGACGGCAGGTCACCGGCACGGCCGTGAAGCTCGGCGGACTGGCTGCGATCGGCGGTCTCGCCTACAAGGCCTACCAGAATTACAAGGCCGGCAATGCACCCGAGCAGGCGCCGGCGGCCGGCCAGCCGGAATTGCTGCCGCCGCCCGCCGACACCGGCTTTCATCCTTCACAGGCGCCACAGGGGGAGGACGAGTTCACGCTGACCCTGGTGCGGGCGATGATCTCGGCGGCCAAGGCCGATGGCCATGTCGATGACGCGGAACGCCAAAAGATCGCCGGCAAGCTCAGTCTGGCCGGCATCGGCACGGAAGCGGAAAAGTTTCTGATGGCGGAGCTGGACAGCCNTGGTCGCCGGCGCCAAGACCGATGAGCAGAGGCTCGAGCTCTACACGGCGTCGCGACTGACGATTGACCCCGATACGCGCGCCGAACGCGGCTATCTCGACCTGCTCGCCGGCCGGCTCGGCCTGCCGGATGCGCTGGTCGATCATGTCGAGGCGACGGTGTCGGCGGCCAAGGTGCCGGTTCCGTCAGGCACGGCGCCGAACCCGCGCTGGTAGACAACGCAGCCGCGCGCCTGGGGCAGGGGACCGAGGCCGGAAAAAATGCGTTAACGTCTCGTTTACCGAGGAAGCGCATGATTTTAGTCAGTCGGATCGGCTTTCCTCCTCCCAAGCCCGGTTCAGATCAGGGCGGTCGCCAATGACCGCCCTTTTTGTTGGACCGATCACATAAAGTGCGTCGCGCTTCATGTTTTTGTCCTGATGCATGTCGTTCTCTCACAACCGGGGCCACTTTGAGCGACATGCATAGTGTCCGGCTTGCCATGATCGCCTTCATTTGCGATGGGTCGGTGCATTCGGATGCACCCCGATCTGTTGCCGGGATGCGCGGCGCGCAGGAGCAAAATCCATGACAGTCCTCACAGAGAAAACCGCCATCATCACCGGCGCCGGCACCGGCATCGGCAAGAGCGTCGCCACGGCGCTGCTGAAGGCGGGCTGGAACACGGTGTTTTGCGGCCGCCGCAAAGCGGTGCTCGACGCCGCCATTGCCGAAGCAGGGAAAACGGACGCCAAGGCGCTGGCGGTTGCCTGCGACATCAGCAAGGCCGGCGAAGTCGATGATCTGTTCGAGACGGTGGCCGCAGCCTTCGGCCGCGTCGACCTGCTCTTCAACAATGCCGGCATGAGCTACAAGTCGACGCCGATCGACGAGATCCCGGTCGAGGTCTGGAACGATATTGTCGGCGTCAATCTCACCGGATCGTTCCTATGCGCCCGCGCCGCCTTCGGCGTCATGCGCAAGCAAAAGCCAATGGGCGGCCGCATCATCAACAATGGCTCTGTGTCGGCCTATGCGCCACGGCCGGGCTCGGTGCCCTACACCGCGACCAAGCACGCCATATCGGGGCTGACCAAGACGCTGGCGCTCGACGGCCGGCCCTATGACATCGCCTGCGGCCAGATCGACATAGGCAACGCGCTGACCGATATGGCGCACGCAATGACGGTCGGCGTGCCGCAGGCCAATGGCACCATCGCCGCCGAAGCGGTGATGGACGTCCAGCGCGTCGCCGACGCCGTCGTCCACATGGCCAGCCTGCCGCTCGATGCCAATGTGCTGTTCATGACGGTGATGGCGACCAAGATGCCGTTCGTGGGGCGTGGGTGAAGAGCCGAAGGCCTACCTCTTCAAAAACGACTCGATCCGCTCCAGCGCGCGCAAGATGTTCTCTTCGGAATTGGCGTAGGAGAGCCTGATGTAGCCTTCGCCGAGAATGCCGAAATCGGGGCCGCCGATCAGCGCCACGCCGGCCTCCTCGAGCAGTGCCGAGGCGAGCTTCTTGGCCTTCCAGCCGGTCTTCGAAACATTCGGGAAGGCATAGAATGCGCCCTTGGGCGTGATGCAGGAGACGCCGGGCAGCGCGTTCAGCCCCTCGACCACGATCTTCCTGCGGTTGTCGAAGGCGCGCATCATCTTGTCGACATCGTCCTGCGGGCCGTCGATGGCGGCGATGCCGGCGAACTGGCTCGGCGCGTTGACGCAGGACCAGCAATTGACCGCCAGCTTGCGCACCTTGTCGTAGAGATGCGCGCCCTTGTCGCCATTCGGCCAGATCGACCAGCCCATGCGCCAGCCGGTCATCGCCCATGTCTTCGACCAGCCGTTGAGCACGATCAGCCGGTCGCGAATTTCCGGAAAATTGAGCAGCGAAAAATGCGTCTCGCCGTCATAGGTCATGACGTCGTAGATTTCGTCGGAGAGGATAGCGACCTGCGGATGCGCTTGCAGCCCCTCCACCAGCTTCTCGATCTCGGCGCGCGGCGTGACGCCGCCGGTCGGGTTGGCCGGTGAGTTGAGGATTAGCAGCCTCGTCTTCGAGGTGATCAGCCCCAGCGTCTCCTCGGCCGAGAAGGCAAAGCCGTTCTCTTCGCGGATCGGCACCGGAATGGGCGCGGCGCCGGTGAACTCGATCATCGAGCGATAGATGGGAAAGCCAGGGTCGGGATAGAGGATCTCGGCGCCGGGTTCGCCGAACATCAGGATCGCCGCGAACATGGTCGGCTTGCCGCCGGGCAGGATCATCACATTTTCCGGCGAGACCTCGACGCCGGTGGTGGCCAGCGTGCGCCGCACCACCGCTTCGCGCGTCGCCAGCAGGCCGTTGGCCGGGGTGTAGCCATGGTGACCGTCGCGCAGCGCCTTGATCGCTGCGTCGACAATGTGCTGCGGCGTTTTGAAGTCGGGCTGGCCGATGCCGAGATTGACGATATCGCGGCCCTGTTGAGCCAGTGCGGTCGCCCGCGCCAGCACGGCAAAGGCGTTTTCCTCGCCGAGGCGGTCGAAGGCCGAAATCGTGTGGAGCATTTTTCCCGTCCGTGTGGTTCTTGCTGTTAGGTCGCGTTTTTGTGAGCGTCTGCTCACAAAAGTCAAACGGATTGGAGTTTTGCGTGTCGGAAAATCTCAAAGATTGGCAAGCGCGTCCGCGGCCCGAGCGCAAGCCCATTGACGGGCGCTATGTCCGGCTCGAACCGCTGAGCGCCGAAAAGCATGGCGACGGCCTTTACGAGGCGTCGTCGGTGCCTGACATTGACGGCCGCTTTGCTTGGCTGCCCGACTACCCGCCGCAAACCCGCGCCGATTTCCAGCCATGGCTGGACAAGGTCGAGGCGAGCGAGGATCCGCTGTTCTTCACCGTCATCGACAAGGCCAGCGGCAAGGCCGCCGGGCGACAGACGCTGATGCGCATCGATCCCTCCTATGGCGTCATCGAGATCGGCAACATCTATTGGGGGCCGCTGATCTCGCGCAAGCCGGCAGCGACCGAGGCGCAGTTCCTGTTCATGAAGTATATTTTCGACGGGCTCGGCTATCGCCGCTACGAGTGGAAATGCAACAACCGCAACGAGCCGTCAAAGCGCGCGGCGGAACGGTTCGGCTTCAAGTTCGAGGGCATTTTCCGCCAGCATCTTGTGGTCAAGGGTGAAAACCGCGATACGGCATGGTACTCGATCATCGACAAGGAATGGCCGGCGCTGCGCAAAGCCTATGAGGCATGGCTCGATCCTGCCAATTTCGATGGCGAAGGCCGGCAGAAGCGGCGGCTCGAGGATTTCCGCGCCGAGTTCGGCGCGTAACAGGAGTTTCTTCCGATGGCGCACAGCCATGATCATGGTTTGCATGCTGGGCATGGCGCCGGCCACGTGCATGGCTCGACCGACAAGAAGCGTGTGCTGATCGCAGCCTGCCTGACCGCCGGCTTCATGGTGGCCGAAGGGCTTGGCGGCCTTTTGACGGGATCGCTGGCGCTGCTGGCCGACGCCGGCCACATGCTCGCCGACTCGATTGCGCTTGGCCTTGCCTGGTACGCCTTCCATCTTGGCGGGCGGCCGGCGACGGTGCGCCTCACCTACGGCTTCGGCCGAGTCAAGACGCTGGTTGCCTACACCAACGGCATTGCCATCTTCGCCATTGCGCTGTGGATCGTCTACGAAGCCTGGGGCCGGCTGATGACGCCGGCGCCGGTGCTGGGCGGGCCGATGCTGGTGGTGGCGATCGCCGGCCTTCTGGTAAACTTCGCCTCGTTCTTCGTGCTGCATGGCGGCGACCACGACAGCCTCAACATGCGCGGCGCCATCCTGCATGTGCTGGGCGACCTGCTCGGCTCGGCGGCGGCGATCGTGGCGGCGCTGGTCATACTGGCCACCGGCTGGACGCCGATCGATCCGATCCTGTCGGTGCTGGTCTCCCTGCTGATCCTGTCCACCGCGTGGTCGCTGATGCGCGAAGCCGCCCACGTCCTTCTCGAAGGCGTACCGGCAAGCCTCGACCGCGACCTCATCGCCAAGGACATTGCCGGCACCGTCAAGGGCGTGCGCGAAGTGCATCACATGCATGTCTGGTCGCTCGACGGGTCCAGCAACATGGCGACGCTGCATGCCTGCCTCAACGATGGCGTCGATCCGCACCAGGCGGTCAGCGCCATCAAGAAGCGGCTCGCCGCCGAACACGGCATCAGCCACGCCACCGTCGAACCGGAATTCGGCCAGTGCGCCGACAGCCATGACGAGCACGATCATGAACATGACCATGGTGCGCCACCGCATCATGGCCATTATCACTGACAGGGAATTTCATGGCGTTGGCATCCGAGTTGACGAGTTCCCGCGATGGCGGGCCGGCATGATGGACCGCGACACGCGAAACGCGCTGATTGCCGCAGCCTGGATCATGCTGCTGTTCGGCATCGCGGCGTTCTATTTGCCGACCGTGATGCTGGCCGTCGGCAATGTCTCGACCGTACTTGCCGGCATCGTCGGCATCGCCTTCGTGCTGGCATTTTTTCTGGTGTTCTGGTTGCGGGGCCGCAGCCAGAATAAGGGCAAATAAGAGGCTTTCGAATGCGCATCCTGATTACTGGCGCGGCCGGCATGGTCGGCCGCAAGCTTGTCGACCGGCTGGCCAAGGACGGCACGCTCAACGGCCGCAAGATCACCGGGCTCGACCTGCACGACATCGTGCCGCCGCAGGCGCCGGCGATGGACGGCGTCAGCATCGCCACGCATACCGGCGACCTTGCCGACGCCGGTGCTGCCGAGAGCCTGGTCGCCTCACGCCCCGACGTCATGTTCCATCTCGCCGGCATCGTGTCGGGTGAGGCGGAAGCCAATTTCGATCTCGGCTACCGCGTCAATCTCGACGGCACACGGGCACTGTTCGATGCGGTCCGGCTGGCGGGCTTTTCGCCGCGTCTGGTCTTCACCTCGTCGATCGCGGTGTTCGGCGCGCCGTTCCCCGATGTCATCCCGGACGACTTCCATCCGACGCCGCTGACCTCCTACGGCACGCAGAAGCAGATGAGCGAAGCGCTGCTGGCCGACTATTCCAGGCGCGGCTTCTTCGACGGCATCGGCATAAGGCTGCCGACCATTTGCGTGCGGCCCGGCAAGCCGAACAAGGCGGCGTCAGGGTTCTTCTCCGGCATCATCCGCGAGCCGCTGAGCGGCCATGAGGCGATCCTGCCAGTGCCGCGCTCGGTGCTGCACACCCATGCCAGCCCGCGCTCGGCGGTGAACTTCCTGATCCATGCCGCCGGGATCGACAGTGCCGCCGTCGGGCCACGCCGCAACCTCACCATGCCGGGCGTTGCCGTCACCGTCGGCGAGCAGATCGAGGCGCTGGAACGCATTGCGGGCACCAAGGTGGCGAGCCTGATCCGTGAGGAGCCCGACGAGACGATCTGGGCGATCGTCAAGGGTTGGCCGACGCGCTTCGAGGCGCGACGGTCAAGAGACCTCGGCTTCAGCGCCGAAAAAAGTTTCGATGAAATCATCCGCGCGCATATCGAGGATGAGCTGGGCGGAAAGATCGCGGGTCAGGCCTGACCCGCCGAGATCATACAGTTCCGGACAGGCTCGCCGACAACAGCAACAGTCCGAACAGGAAGACGAAGGCGGCGCCGCCGATCTCGACGAATGTGTGAATGCGGTTGCCCATGCGGCCATCGCCGGCGAAATAGACCGCCCAGTTCTTGGCGGTGACTGCGATCGTTGCCAGCGCCGAGACTGTGATGGCGGTTCCAATCGACATCGCCAGCACCGAGAGCAGGCCGCCGAGCCACAGGCCGTTGAGCAAAGCGAAGCTCAGCACAATCAGCGCGCCGGAGCAGGGGCGGATGCCGACGGCGGCTACTGCCGACCAGGCCGTGCGCCAGTCGAAGCGGTCGCCCGACAGCAGCGCCGGATCGGGCGCATGTGAGTGGCCGCACGTACCACAGACTTCGCCGGCTGGGTGATCGTGAGCGGCGTGATCGTGATGAGCGTGGTCGTGATGGGAATGATCGTGTGTGTCGTGGTCGTGCGCAGCGTGATCGTGATGATCATGCGAATGGTCGTGATGCACATGCAAGGCATGCGAATGCGCATGCGCCGCGTGGCTGTGAGCGGCATGCGAATGGCCGCCATGGGAATGACCGGCGTGGGCTGCCGACAGGCTGTAGGCGGGCGCCTTGCCGAACCAGCGCAGGACCGTAGGCCCGAGCTTGCGCCACAGTAGCCAGGCGCCGAACAAAGTGACGAAGACATAGCTCATGATCTCCATGAACCAGGCTGCGTCGGTCATCGAGATCGCGGTGCCGCGCAGGACGAAATAGGCAAGCAGCATCACCAGGATCGCGGTCAGGCCCTGCAGCAGCGCCGAGACGAAGGACAGCAGGATACCGCGCCTGAGCGCCACTTCATTGGCCACCATGTAGGACGAGATCACCGCCTTGCCGTGGCCGGGGCCGGCGGCGTGGAAAATGCCGTAGGCGAAGGACAGGCCGATCAGCAGCCACATCTTGCTGCCGTCCTCGCGCATTGCTTTCATCGCCGTGGCCAATGCGCGGTAGAATTCCTGCTGGCGCAGATTGATCCACATCAGGATGTGGGCGAACGGGCCGGTGGTGGGCGCCATGCCGTCATTGACGCCGATGCCGAGTGAGCTCTGGGCATGGGCCTGCCCGAGAAAGTGCGTCATCAGCAGGGCAGCGGCCACGAGGCCGAATGCCAAACGCAGGGACGGTTTCATCACCGGATCTATCCTTCTGGCGGGCAATTCAGTTCGAGCTTGGTGGCGAAGATCTTGCTCATGTCGGTGCCTGTCGGGTCGTTGAAGAACGCGTCCGTCAGGGTCTTCTGGTTTTCCTTGATCGCCTCGTCTGGATCAGGCCGGATGACGCTCTTGGTGCAGTTCGAGGGCAGGCCTTCCACCGTGATGTTGCTATCCTCGGTGAAGTCGATCGCTGTGTAGAAGGTTGGATCGTAGACGCCGAAATCGATCTTGCCGGCGAGCTTGATCGGCACCTTGGGTTCGGATTCGAACAGGATGATCAACTGGTCGTTGTCGAAATTGGCCATCAGATGCGGTGGCGGCGTCATAGGCACGTCCTTGCCGTCGACGGTGACGAGCTGGAAATAGTTGAATTCGGCCAGCGAGGCATGAACTGTGTCGGCGACATCCTTCAGCTCCTTGTCGTCAAGCTTCAGGTCGGAGTTCTTGTCGAACTCCATCATCACCGTACTCGAAAACAGATCATCGAAACGCCAGAGGTGACGCAGCGCTTTCACACTTTGGTGATCCGGCGAGAGGATCACGTCGAGGCGGGCCTCGGCGAAGACATGAGGATGCGCGCCAGCCGCTCCGACGGAGGCAAAAGTCGTCGCCAGGGCCGAAGCGAGCATGATTGCGTGCCGTTTCAGATGCATTCTCGGTCGCTGTTCCATCGGCCTCGGAGAGATTTCGAGAGGTTACCAGAAACGGGGCGAAATTGGGACCGCGGCACGGCAGGGCCGGCTCAAGCGCTCTCGCGGTTCTTGAACCATTGCACCAGGAAATCGACGAAAACACGGACCTTGGCCGGCAGATAGCGACGGTGCGGGTAGACGGCGAAAATGCCGCTGCCCGACTGGATGCGGTCGTCGAGCAACGACACCAGAAGCCCGGATGCGAGGTCGGGCGCGGCGATGAAATCCGGCAGGATGGTAAAGCCCAGACCGGACACGGCGGCGGCTCGCGCGGCCATCGGGCTGTTGACCTCGATCGGACCCGATACGTTGACACTGACTGACTCCTCGCCATCGCCCCTGAAGCGCCAGTTGGCAAGCGAGCGGCCATTGGTGTCGACGATGCAGGGCAAGTTGGCGAGATCCTGCGGGCGCGTCGGCTTGCCGTGCTTGGCGATCAGCTCCGGCGAGGCGCAAAGCTTGATCGAAAACGGCCCCAGGCGGCGGGCGATCAGCGATGAGTTCTCCAGGCGCGAGATGCGCACGGCAAGATCGAAACCTTCCTCGACCAGATCGACAAAACGGTCGTCGAGATGGATGTCGAGCACGATGTCGGGATGCTGTTTGGCGAAGTCGATGAGCGATTGGCCTATCGGCGCGTCGGCGAAGGTGCGCGCCGCCGACAGCTTGATCCTGCCGCGCACGTCGCCGGAGGATTCGCGCACGGCGTCGGCCAGGCTGTCGACCTCGCGCACGATTTCCGAAGCGCGGCTGTAATAGGTATGGCCGGCCTCGGTCAACGAGAACTGCCGCGTGGTGCGGTTGAGCAGCAGCGCGCCGAGTTCGTCCTCGAGTTCGCGCACATATTTCGACAGCAGCGCCTTGGAGCGACCGATCTTGCGCGCGGCCGCCGAAAAGCCTTCGGCCTCGACGACGTCGATGAAGGCGCGCATGCGGGTCAGTGTATCCATCATCAGGCCTTTCGTGCCGCATCGAGAATTCGCCGGCCGAGCCGTATCAGGGCAATGTCGCTGCCGGGAGGGCCGAGCAGCGAGAGGCCGAAAGGGGCACCGTCAACCGAGCCCAGCGGCAGGGTGATTTGCGGAAAGCCTGAAAGACCCGAAAGGCACAAAAGATGCAAGGCCCTTTCGCGGTAGGCCTGGAGCTGCTGCGGCTCGCTTTTGACCAGAGGTGCGGGGCCTGGAACGGTGGGCAGGACAAGAAACCCGTCCTGGCCGAGCAGCGCGGCTAGCTCGGAGCGGAAGGTCAGGCGGCGCACCGCCTCGGCCCGCGCGGTCTTTTCGTCGATTGTCCTGCCGAAACCAAAGCGCTCCTCGACGCCCGGCCCGAGATCGCGCTCGCCCGAAATGATCCAGGCGCCATGCTGCTGCCAGGCCTCGGCGGCCTGGAGGCGGCGAAAGCACCAGTAGAGCTCGTCGGGGAAGGAGGCGAAGGTGTATTCCACCGGCGCCGGCTCGCCGACAAGGCCGGCCGCCAGCGCTCTCATCCTGGCGTATTCGGCTGCCTCGGCGGGGCCGGCCACGAAAGCGTCCAGCCAGCGGATCGAAAGCGGCCGGGTGAGCGGATACGGATGCGGGTCGCGGCCGAGCAGCAATTTGCCGATTGTCTCATATGTCTCGATGTCGTCGGCGAACCAGCCGAATGTGTCGAAGCTCGGCGCCAGCTTCATCGTGCCTTCAAGCGAAATGCGGCCATGCGTGGTGCGCAGCCCGATCAACCCGCAAAAGCTCGCCGGGGCACGGATCGAGCCGCCGGTATCGGAGCCGGTGGCGATATCGGCAAGCTTGTCGGCCACCGCCGCCGCCGATCCGGAGGACGAGCCGCCGGTGACGCGATCGGGAGCGGCCGGGTTCACCGGAAACGGAAAATGCGCGTTCTGGCCCATCAGCGAGAAAGCGAACTCGTCGGTCTGCGTCTTGCCGATGAAGCGCGCGCCGGCGTCGAGAATCATCTGCACGGCCGGTGCCGTGCTGGACGCGGCATGCGCCTCGTCGAACTTCACCGGATTGCCGCAACCGGTGCGGTAGCCGGCGACGTCGTAAATGTCCTTTACCGCCAGCCTGAGCCCGGCCAGCGGCCCCAGTTCCGCATTGGCGACCGGCATGCGGCGCAGGTCGAGAAAGGCGTTGAGCGGGCCGTGCGTGCCTGGCATCGTTCGATATCCGTACACAGTAGGCCCAGCATTGTTCGATGCCGGAAATTTTACAACCTGGGATACGATTTTTATTGATTGTGAAATCTTTCGATCTTATATCGCGCTTGCCCAAAGTCGCACGTGCCTGTGGGTGTCCGCCGATCCTCGAATGGTGAGGGAAATCGGTAAGGTAACTGGAGCTAACCCCTCCAGTCGGTCTAGCGGCCAACCGCCAGCCCGAGGACACCTTGAAGCAACGACGGTGCGGGCCTTTCTGGTGTTCTGCCGGTCGTCCAAAGACCGGGGTTACTGAAGAGGCACACCTTCATTGCCGGCAGTGCGGACGGGTCTCCCATCCAAGCCAAGGCAGACAAAGCGAACCGAGGCCGGGCAAGGCCAAGGTTCACCGCCGCGAGATGGCGTTTCATGGTTCCGGGGTCTCCACCGGCTGGTTCCATGGATTTCCGTCCCGCCTTTGTTTGACCGCGTGTTCGCGAGGCCGAAAGCCCCGCGTCCGCAGCCTTATTGCGCGCCGCAAGGCGTTAATGGAGAGACCCCGATGGCCACCCAGCGCATCCTCGACTTCCTCGCCACCCGACGTCCGTCCGGCCCCTGCCTCGTCGTCGACCTCGATGTCGTGCGCGACAATTTTCGCGCCTTCGAAAAGGCGCTGCCCGATTCCCGGATCTACTATGCGGTGAAAGCAAATCCGGCGCCGGAAATCCTGCGCCTGCTTGCTGCGATGGGCTCGTCCTTCGACACCGCTTCCGTTGCCGAGGTCGAGATGGCGATGGACGCCGGTGCGCCGGCGGACCGTATCTCCTTCGGCAACACCATCAAGAAGGAGCGTGACATTGCACGCGCCTACCAGCTCGGCATTCGGCTGTTTGCCGTCGATTGCGTCGAGGAAGTCGACAAGATCGCCCGCGTCGCTCCCGGCGCCCGCGTGTTCTGCCGCGTGCTGACCGACGGCGAAGGCGCCGAGTGGCCGCTGTCGCGCAAGTTCGGCTGCGTGCCGGCGATGGCCGTCGACGTGCTGCGCCATGCCAGGACGCTCGGCCTCGACGCCTATGGCGTGTCGTTCCATGTCGGCTCGCAGCAGACCGACCTGACGGCGTGGGACCGTGCGCTGGCCGACGCCAAGAAGGTGTTCGCCACGCTCGCCGATGAAGGCATCGTCCTCAAGATGGTCAATATGGGCGGCGGTTTCCCGACGCGCTATCTGCGTGACGTGCCGGCGGCCCAGGCCTATGGCCAGGCCATCTTCTCGGCGCTGCGCAAGCATTTCGGCAATGCGATCCCTGAGACCATCATCGAGCCGGGTCGCGGCATGGTCGGCAATGCCGGCGTCATCAAGTCGGAAGTCGTGCTGATCTCGAAGAAGGCCGAAAACGACAATGTGCGCTGGGTGTTCCTCGACATCGGCAAGTTCGGCGGTCTGGCCGAGACGATGGACGAGGCGATCCGCTATCCGATCGTCACCCGCCATGACGGTTCGGAGACCGCACCTTGCGTGCTCGCCGGCCCGACCTGCGATTCGGCCGACGTGATGTACGAGAAGACGCCGTATCCGCTGCCTCTGTCGCTGACCATCGGCGACGATGTGCTGATCGAAGGCACCGGCGCCTACACGACCACCTACTCGGCGGTCGCCTTCAACGGCTTCGAGCCTCTCCGATCCTACGTGATCTGACGGCTTCGGCCTTCAGATCACCCCAGGCGGACGTTTGCGTCCGCCCGGGTTCGCCTGTGGAACAAGCTCCGCTCGTGAAGGATCGCGGAAATGGACATTGTAAATTACATTGACGGCATTGGATTCTCCCCCCCCGAGGGGGAGATGGCCGGCGCCATTCCCATCGTCGCCGAAACTGCGGCAGACATTGCATCGCGTGAAGCGTTGCTCGATCGCGCCATGGGGCCGATGCGGCGCAAGAAATCGTCGGAGAAGCTGCGGCGCGGCCGCCGGCCTTCCGAAGGCCTCGCTTTTGTCGTGCGCGATGCAACCGGCGCGGTTGCTGGTACGGTGCGGCTGTGGGACGTGCGTCTTGGCGAGGGTGGCCCGGGAGCACTTCTGCTCGGACCGCTCGCCGTCGATCCGGCGCTGAAGAACGCCGGCATCGGCTCGGCGCTGATGCGCCATGCTTTGGCCGAGGCCGCGCGTCTCGGCCATGCCGCGGTGCTGCTGGTCGGCGATGCGCCTTACTATGGCCGCTTCGGCTTCTCGGCGGAGAAGACCGGCGCGCTCGCCATGCCTGGTCCGTACGAGCGGCACCGCCTGCTGGCGCTGGAACTGATCGATGGTGCGCTCGACGGCGCGCATGGCACGCTGAAGGCTGCAGGTCGCAAGCTCAAGGCACAGAGGCTGTCGCTGGCCGCCTGATTGTCCAAAAACAAACGCCGCCGGTCCTTTGCATTTCAGCGAGGGCGGCGTTTTGTTGTTGCGAAGGGCTCAGCCGATCAGTTGGCTGAGCGCCATGGCGACCGACATATCGCCTTCGACCTTTATCTTGCCGGACATGAACGCCATGGTCGGGTTGAGGTCGCCGGCGATCAGCGAATCCAGATCGTCGAGCGACAGCTTTATGGTGCAGTCGGTCGGCGCGTCGGTGGTCGAGACGGTCGCGCCGTCGATGACGATGACGCCGTTGCTGCCGGTATCGAACTTCACGGAATGTTCGAACCCGGCGCTCGCCACGCGCGACCTCATCTTCTCGGCAATATCCTGAACGCTCATGACTGTTCTCCTGGTCTCGTTGCGTTTTGCCGCGCTTCAGTGACCGGCCTCCGCCGAAGTCACTGTCTCGCGCGTACCGCGATCTGGTCGCTTGGCGCATATAGCTTCGAGTTGACGTAAACGTCAACGCGCGATGCGTCATCTCGTTTCAGTCGGAAGGAATGCGGCAGAGAACATTCGCCCTGCGACGAAGGTTAGTGTTCAGCAGCGGGCTTCGCCGCCTCGGCCTGGGCCGATTCCGCCGGGGCCGGTTCGGTCGGCGTGGCCGGATCCTTGCGGCGGCGCATGGCGTTGTCGCGGATTTCGTCCTTGGTCAGGAAGTTGACCTGGTCGATCAGCACTTCATGCACCAGGTCGGCGCCGACGCGGGCGTTGACGGTGTCGCGTATGGCCTTGCGGAAGGCATCGAGATCGATGGTTTCCTTCTTGGTGAAGTCGATCTGAGGATTGGAGTAGAGATAGGAATAGACCTGATCGGTCATCAGCGCTTCGGCCGGGATCGACATCTTCTTTATCTCGGCCGGCTCGACCGTGTAGACGAGCTTGGTGAGGAAATAGCCGTCGATCTTGGAATCGCGGATCAGCGGCACCGAGATGATGTCGGTCTTGACGTAGTCGAGGCCACCCAGCATCGGTTTCGGCGTCTCGCCGACGCCGCGCTCACCGGCCGCCTGGAACGAATAGAACACCGCGCCAAGCGTGGCGGCGCAGATCCAGATCGCGGCAGCGATGAATTTGATCACCGGTTGTTCCCGCCTGTTGCCGAGATCATCAGCTCGCCCAACCGAATTCGCCGGCCGAATAGGTGCCGTCGGCTTCGGCGCGCTGAATGGCGTTCTTCAACAGCGTGGCGACTTCGTTGACCGCGTTGAGGTGGGCGAGGATTGCAGCCTCGTTTTTCGCGAGCTTCTGGCGCAGCCGCGCCAGACTGTCGCGATGCTGTTCCAGGAATTCGATCTCGTTGGCGCCCTTCATGGCGCGGGTCAGCTCATAGAGGTAGCGGCTCTTGCGGGCGTTGGAGGCCTTGAGGTCATAGCTGGTGTCGTTCTTCAAACCGGCCGTCTCTTCCTCGACCGCTTCCTCGATGCGGCCGATGATGGCGGCAAGGTTGCCCGGCCGTGCAAACGGGATCGGCGCTTCGGACGTACGCGCCGGCAGGTTGGAAGAGTATTTTGAAAAATCGGCCATTGAAAATCCTGGTCTAGATCTTGATTTCGGTTTTGATGGTCGTCTCGTCGCCGGTCATCGACCGTGCGGCCTTGCGCTGCAATTCCTCGACCAGCGAGGTGGACAGCCGGGTCTGCTGGTCGATCTCGGTCTTGTGCGGCCCGGTTGACACCGGGCCGATCGGCACGGTGCGCTTGCCGTCCTTGTAGTGGTCGGCGAGCAGCGATTTGGCGATGCCGATCCCGCCGCGCTCGGCCATGACGTCGGCGACACGCTCGGCAAGCTGCGATTTCCACATGTCGCCGGCCAGCCCCTTGCCGTAGACGCCCTCGGTGTCCTTGGGCAGCATGTTTTGGATGAAGGTCTGCAAGACCATCGCCTCGAACTTCTTGAACTTGCTGCCGGGATCGGCATTTGCGGCGGCCTTGTCGGCGGTAGCGCGCGACAGGATCGAGCCGGCATCGACCGAAGCAGCCATGTCGACAGAAAAATTACCGCCAACGCCGTTGGCCCGCTTGGCCAGCGCGGCACGGGCAGCCTCGATATCCGTCGGGTCGACGGCTCGGGCAACATCGAGAACGATGTCGCTGGGTGGAGAAATCGCCAAGAAAGTCCGCCTCTTTGCCGGGTTTCCTGAGCGACCATGCCGCAACAAGCTTGTGGCAGGCTTGCCGGTTTGAAATCCTTCGCCGGATGCTGGGCCATTGCTATCAGCAGCGGCAAGTCCGGCTGGGTCGATGCGATCTGGTCGTTTGCGGTGGGCGCTGCCGGCGTCGCCATGGTCAGATCGTAGGTGGCGTAGGCGCAGAGGCCGAACACGGCGCCGTACACCCAATACAGCCCGCCGCACGGAACGAAACCGAACGCCGTCCGCAAGTGACGCGGCTTTAACTTTCGATTATTCCTGCCCGCGCCTCTGCGCGATCAGATCGAGCCGGTCGCGGTCGGAGCGTTCGCGTTCGTCCCGTCGGCGCACGTCCTTGTAGGCGCGCTCGACCATGTTGGTGCGCGCCGTCGCAGTGGCGATGAGCGTGACCTCCTGCCTGCCGCTTTCCAGGCTCGCTTCCTGCCGGACTAGCGCATTGGCGATGCGGCGATGGTAGAGGTCAGGGAACAGCACCGCCATCGACTGGTCGGCGTCGAAATGCTGGACAAGTTCCCTGGCCTCGGTTTCGGCGGTTGCCGCTGCCGCCAGGAAGGCCGCATGGCGCGTCTCGTGCAGGGCCTTCAACTGCTCCTGCACCTTGACCAGTTTCTTCAGCCGTTCCTTGCGCGTGCTCATCTCACCTCGCCAGCGTCAGATCGACAAAGCCGTCGACGAACAGCGACAGCATGGTGCCGATGGCGAAGTAGAAGATGATCATGCCGCCGGCGATGACGAAAGGCAGTGAGATGAAGTAGACCGGAATCTGCGGCGTCAGCTTGTTGACGAAGCCGATCGTCAAATTGACCAGGATGGCATAGGCGATGAACGGGCTGCCGAGCCGGATGACCAGGAAGAAGGCGTCCGACACCGTGTCGGTGAGATCGACCAGGGCGGCCTGCGGATTGAAGAAGACGTTGACCGGCGCCACCGTGTAGGAGGCGACCAGAGCGCGGATGATCTCGTGGTCGAAATCGAAGACGAAGAGCAGCAGCAACGCTGAAAACGAGATGATGGCGGCGAGAGCCGCCTGCGGTTCTGGCTCCTCGATGGCGGGGCCGCCGGTGCCGCCATAGCCGATCAGCATGGCCATGGCCGAACCCATGAAGCGCAGCGCCTCCATGTAGAGCCTCGTCATCGCGCCGATCAGCCCGCCGACCAAAAGTTCGGAGATGATCATCGGCGCCAGCACCTGCGGACGCGCATCGACGAAGGGAAAGATCTTGTCCCACAGGAAGGCGAGCAGGCCACCGGTGGCCGCGATCGACGCGAACAGCCGGACCTGGATCGGCACGCGGGCGCTGGACAGGCCCGGCATCAGCATGAAGCAGGCGCCGATGCGACAGAAGGCGAGGAAGGCGGCGATGACGACGCCTTGCGACAGTATGTTCACGAGATCGTCCCGAGCACCTTGATCTCGACGCCCTTGGCGATTTCGACATGGGAGAGAACGGGAAGCGTCGTGAACAGGCGCTCGATGATCATGCGCACATAGGGGCGAGCATCGGGCGCGGTGACGAGGACAAAACGCTCGCCGGCCTCGAGATGCTTGCGGATCGCCTTGGTCGCGTCCTGGCCGAATTCTTCCAGCTGGCGCGGGTCGATGTCGAATTCGCGCACCTCGCCCTTGGCGTCGCGCTTGAGGCTCTGGTGGAAGGCGAGGTCCCAGCGGTTGCCGAGGCGCAGCACCTTGAGCATGCCGCCCTCAGAGAGATCGCCGCAGATCTGCTGGGCCATGCGGATGCGGACATGCTCGACGATCTGCTCGGTGCGGCGCACATGGGGCGCGATCTCGGCGATAGCCTCGATGATCAAATGCAGGTTGCGGATCGATACGCGTTCGGCCAGCAGCAATTTCAGCACCGCCTGCAGGCCGGGGTAGGAGATGTGCGAGGTGCATATCTCGTCGGCCAGCTTGCGGTATTCCGGATCCTGGCGTTCGAGCAGCGCCTTCATGTCCTTGTAGGACAGAAGCTGCGGCAGGTTGTTGCGGATCACCTCGGACAAATGGGTGAGCAGCACCGACATGTTGTCGGCAAAGGCATAGTTCTCGCGCTTCAGATCCTCGGCGAAGGTTTCGAGCACCGAGAAGGCGCGCATGCCGAAGGCCGGCTCGCGGATTTCCTCGCCGGGAACGTCGGGCAAATCCCGGTTGCCTAGCAGCACCATGATCTCGCCGACGCGCATCTGGTATTCGGCGACGACGGTGCCGTGGACCTTGATCTGATAGCTTTTCGGCGGGATGCCGAAATCGTCGGCGACGCGGACTTCCGGCACGACGAAGCCGTATTGCGTGGCAAATTTCTTGCGCATCTTGGCCATGCGGAACACCAGTTCCTGATGCGACACCAGCAGCCGCGTCGACAGCTGCTTGCCGATCAGAAGCTCGATCTCGGCGGTGGTCAGAGAAGCCTTGACCGAGTTCTTCTCTTCCTCGACTTTGTTCGCCTTCTCCAGATCCTTGATCGCTTCGGCGGCGGCAGCCTCGCGGTTGGCGCGCATCGGGATGACGTAGCCAAGGCCGGCCATGCCTGCAGCCAGCGTGAAGAACGGGAAGAACGGCAGGCCGGGCATCAGGCCGAGCAGGACGAGCAGCGAGGCCGCGACATAGAGCGCGCGCGGATGCGCACCGAGCTGGCCGAACACCGCCTGGTTGGTCGAGCCGCGCGTGCCGCCCTTGGAAACAAGCAGGCCGGCGGCGAGCGAAACGATAAGCGCCGGGATCTGGGTGACGAGGCCGTCGCCGACCGACAGTTTGATGAAGACATCGGCGGCTTCGCCCATGCCCATGCCGTGCCTGATGTAACCGATGGCGATGCCGCCGACGATGTTGATGGCGGTGATGATGAGGCCGGCAATGGCGTCGCCGCGGACGAATTTCGAGGCGCCGTCCATCGAGCCGAAGAAGGAGGATTCCTCTTCCAGCTCGCGGCGGCGCAGTTGCGCTGTCTTGTCGTCGATCATGCCGGCGGACAGGTCGGCGTCGATCGACATCTGCTTGCCGGGGATGGCGTCGAGGGTGAAGCGGGCGCCGACTTCGGCAATACGGGTGGCGCCCTTGGTGATGACGATGAAGTTGACCACAATCAGGATCATGAAGACGATCAGGCCGATGACGAAATCGCTGGCCATCACAAGTTTGGAGAAGCCGGCGATGACATAGCCGGCGGCGTGCGTGCCCTCATTGCCGTGCGACAGGATCATGCGCGTGGTGGCGATGTTGAGCGATAGCCGTAGCATGGTGGCGATCAGCAGCACGGTCGGGAAGGACGAGAAATCGAGCGGCCGCTGGATCCACAGCGCCACCATCAGGATCAGCACCGACAGTGCGATCGAGAAGGCGAGGCCGATGTCGATGAGGAAGGCCGGGATCGGCAGGAATAGCACGGCCAGGATGATGACGATGCCGATGGCGAAGAAGACATCGCGGCCGTTCTTGGCCACTGTTCCTGTCGCTAAGCTTTCGCTGACCGCCATGTCGTCCCCAATCACAAGCCTGCCGAGCACGCGACAGCCCTTCGAGCCTAACCGGTCAAGCTTGCGCGAGGGTGGGAGGACTGGTTAGTTGCCGGGACGACAGAGGCCTTGAGGAGAGAGATCATGCTGGTGATCATCGGCACCATTCGCTTGCCGGCGGAACGGCTCGACGAGGCAAGGCCGGCCATGCGGCGCATGATACTGGGCAGCTGGGCGGAGCCCGGCTGCATCGAATACTCCTACGCGCAGGACGTGCTCGACGCCGGGCTCATCCATGTAATCGAGGTGTGGAGCGACAGGGCCGCGCTCGACGCGCATTTCCGCTCGCCTCACATCGCCGATTGGCGGGCGAGCTGGGCATCGCTCGGCATAGGCGAGCGCAACCTCATGCTCTACGAGGCCGGCGAGCCGAAGCCGATCTGAGGACCGGGCAGAGTCAAGAAGGCGTAGGCCCAAGAAAGTCTAGCAGGCGTTTACCTGTCTGCAGGATCATCCGCCGCCATCGGTATCGTGGCAGTCTTCATAGCTGCCGTAGCAGGTGTTCGTCGAATTGCGATACCAAGGGTAGCCGCCAGGACAGCAAACATCTTGTTGTGCAGTCTGGATAAATTCCTTTGCCGGCCGGCTTTGGTTTTCCGGATTGCCTCCCGCCAAAAAAAGAGACATCGGGTGTGACACAACAGACCTAACCGGCATATCCATGCTTGAATTGCTCACCGCAGACGAGCTCAAAAAAATCATGCCAACAGCTAATGAAAAAAATCCCCGCGCACTCATCTTCTCCTCCTTGAGGGAAATGGAGACGGCCAAAAATAACACAGCTGCGTCGATTGCGTAAGCGATCGCTCATGTACCTCGACACGCTCGCGGGGAATTGAAGCGGGGCGGCAAGCCTGACTGCGCCTCAGCGCCAGAATGGCGCCGCAAGCAGCCGGCATTATGTCGGCGTGCTGATCGTCGCCGAACTGCACAGCGATCCGTTCGATGGTGAGACGCCGGTGCTGGCGCCGGCCAAATTCCGGCATGCGGTGCTGGTGCCGACCATGAACGTCCAGTCCACCGCCGAAACCATCCAGCGCGCCGTCGCGGAGGAACTGGCGGTGGTCGAGAATTTCGACAACCGGGCCGTTGTCGGGCTTTTGACCGAGGGCCATCTGATACGGCGCTACGCCGAGGAACTCGACAAGGCGCGGCGCGACCTGTCGGGCGAAGACTAGGCCTCGGCCGGCATCTTAAATGTCCCTACTCGGCGCTTGCCACGTGTACAGTGTCACTGTACAAATTGTTCAGTGGGAGAAAAAGACGGGATGAGCACCGACCAGGCTCCGGTCAAGAATGGCGTCGCCTCGACGGCGACGCATGCCCATCAGATGCTGGGCCAGCGGCTGAAGAGCCTGCGTCTCGGCCGGCGGCTTTCGCTGCGCGAACTCGCCGAGCTGACCGGGACCAGCGCCAGCTTCATCAGCCAGCTCGAGCGCGGCCTGACCGGCGCCAGCACCGCCTCGCTCAACCAGATGGCCTCGGCGCTTGGGGTGAGCGTGGCGATGCTGTTCGAGGATAGTGCCGCCGGGCAGCGCGGGGTCTTGCTGCGCAGCGAGCGGCCGAGCCTGCCGCCCAGCGACGGCTGCCGCAAGATGCTGCTCTCGCGTCCCCCTTTAAGCGACATGGAAGTCTATGTCGGCGAGTTCGAAATCGGCGGCTCGACCGGCCCAGCGCTCTACACCCATGGCGACGCGCACGAGATGCTCGTCGTGCTGCGCGGCATCGTCGAGGTTTCGCTCGGCGATGTCAGGCATGTGCTGGAAGAGGGCGACAGCATCGAATACGCGACATCGACAGCACATCGCTCAGAGAACATCGGCAGTGGCCGAGCCGAGGTGATGTGGATCATTGCGCCACCGACTTCGGTGCGCGCCGAACTCGATCAATACAGGGCCTGGAAACCGCTCGCAGCCAGGTAGGTTCAATCCATGCGGGTCAAATGGGAGAACAATAATCATGCTGAAAACAAGACATCTTGGCCTTGGCGCCGTGCTGGCGCTCGGCGTTCTGGCAACCGCAGCGTTCGCGCAGGAAAAGCCTGTCGCGGGTGAGGTCAAGGAAGGCTCGCTCAAGGGCAAGACGCTGACGCTCGTCTCCTATGGCGGCATCTACCAGGACGGCCAGGCCGCCGCGCTCAAGGAGTTCGTCGAAAAGTCCGGCGCCACGCTGCTCAATGACGGGCCGACAGAGATCGCCAAGCTGCAGGCGCAGGTCGAATCCGGCAACGTCACCTGGGACGTCGTCGACACCGCCGACCTGCCGCCTTACGTCTATTGCGGCAAGCTGTTCCAGAAGCTTGATTTCAGCAAGCTTGACGTCTCCAAGGTGCCCGAGGGCCAGGTCGGCGAATGCTCGGTGCCGGCCATGAACTACGGCGTCGTGCTGATGTACAACAAGGAGAAGTATGGGGATAACCCGCCCAAGAACTGGGCCGATTTCTTCGACACGGCAAAATTCCCCGGCACGCGCGCGCTCGACGGTTCGGGCGACCCGACGGGCGGCCTGCTGGAGCAGGCGTTGAAGGCGTCTGGCGGCGACCCGAAGGCGATGACGGCGGCCGACATCGACAAGGCCATCGATGTCATCCGCAAGCTCGGTCCCGACACGATCTATTGGAAGACCGGCGCTGAGTCGCAGCAGCTTGCCGAATCTGGCGAAGCCGACATGCTGATGATGTGGACCGGACGTGCCATGACGGCGGTGAAGAACGGCGCCAAATATGCGCCGGCCTGGCAGGACTGGCTGGTGGTGATGGACCAGATGACCATTCCGGTCGGCGTCAAGGATACGGATGCGGCTTATGCGCTGCTCAATGCCTATCTCGGCAAGGGGGCGCAGGAGATCCTGGCGCAGCAGACCTCCTATACGCCGATCAACAATGACGCGCAGCCCAAGGTCGATGCGTCGGTCGCCGCCTTCCTGACCAACACGCCCGAGCGCCAGAAGCAGGGTTACAAGCAGAACATCAAGTTCTGGGTCGAGAACTTCCCGGTGGCGCAGGAGAAGTGGTCGGCGCTGATGGCAGGCAACTGAACAGCCAAGTGAGAGCCAGGCCGTGAGCGCGTCCGAACCCATCGCCCAACCCGCCGCCCATGCGCGGCCGGGTCGGGCATGGCGGCCGTTCGCGCTCACGGCGCCGGCGCTCATCCTGCTCGTCGCGGTGATCGGGTATCCGCTGCTCACCATCGTGCTGCGCAGCCTGTCGGAACCTGAGTGGGGGCTGCAGAACTATGCCTGGTTCTTCGGCGCGCCGGTCAACCTGACAGTGCTGCAGCGGACTTTCGTCATTTCGGCCTGGGTGACGCTGGTCTGCGTCATCGCGGCCTATCCCTATGCCTATCTGATGACCGCGGTCGGGCCGCGCGTCCGGCTGGTGCTTGTGCTTTGCGTGCTGATCCCGTTCTGGGTGAGTGGTGTGGTGCGAACGCTGTCATGGGTGATCCTGCTGCAGGATTCGGGCGTCATCAATTCGTTGCTGCGCTCGGTCGGGTTCGGCGGCGTCAAGCTGATCCGCACCCAGACCGGCGTGGTCATCGGCATGGCGCAGGTGCTGTTGCCGTTCATGATCCTGCCGCTCTATTCCGTGATGCAAGGCATCGACCTCAGGCTGATGCGTGCGGCGCAAAGCCTCGGTGCGCGGCCGTCGCGCGCGTTCTTCACCGTCTATCTGCCGCTGTCGCTGCCCGGCGTCTATGCCGGCGCGATCATCGTCTTCATCCTGTCGCTCGGCTTCTACATCACGCCTGCTTTGCTCGGCGGCCCGCGCTCGACCATGCTGTCGACGCTGGTGCAGACGCAGGTGCTCAGCCTGCTGCAATGGGGCAGGGGCGGCGCCATGGGCGTCGTTCTGCTGGTCACCACCTTCGTGCTGCTGGCGCTGGCAGCACCTGTGATGCGGTCCAGTCATCGGGAAGCGGGGCGGCGCTGATGGAGATGAAGCCGCTCACCCGCGTTCTTCTCGGGCTCGTCTGCCTGCTGGTGGCGATATGGCTGGTGGCGCCGACGCTGGTCGTGGTGCCGATGTCGTTCAACGAAAACAAATCGCTGGCGTTTCCGCCGCAAGGCTTTTCCTGGCAGTGGTACCAGAATTTCGCCACCAATCCGGACTGGTCGAACAGCTTCCTGAACTCGCTGAAAGTCGCCTCCATCGTTGCCGTCCTGGCAACGGTGCTCGGCACGCTTGCCGCCTTCGGCCTCGACCGCATGAAGGCGCGGCCGGCGAACCTTTTGCGTATGCTGATGCTGACGCCGATGGTGGTGCCGGGCGTGGTGCTGGCGATCGGCATCTATGCCGTCTATCTCGACACGCAGCTCGTCGGCACGCTGCTCGGCTTCGTGCTGGCCCACACCATCCTTGCGCTGCCCTTCGTGCTGATCGCGGTCTCGGCCAGTCTCGAAGTGTTCGACCGCCGGCTGGAGACAGCCGCCGCGAGCCTGGGCGCCGGCGCACTGACCACGTTTCGCACGGTGACGCTGCCGCTGATCGCGCCGGGCGTGCTCTCAGGCCTGCTGTTCGCTTTCGCCACCTCGTTCGACGAGATTGTCGTGTCGCTGTTCATCACGAACCCCTATCTCAAGACATTGCCGGTGCAGATTTTTGCCTCGATCACGCGCGACGCCGATCCGACGGTGGCGGCTGTCGGCACGATCCTGCTTTTCGCGACCACGATCCTGATCGGCGGCGGCATGCTCCTTCTTGGCCGCGAGCGGAAAGGACGCCAATGAATCCGAAGCCGACAAGCAAGGGCGCGGCGATCGATCTCGAAGCGATCAGCAAGGCCTATGGCGGCTTCAAGGCGCTGGACGGCGTGTCGCTGCGCATCGAGCCCGGCGAGTTCATGACGCTGCTCGGCCCCAGCGGCTCGGGCAAGACGACGACGCTCAACGTGATTGCCGGTTTCACCGATGTCACCAGCGGCAAGCTTCTGGTCGGGGAAAAAAGCGTCGTCGGCGTGCCGGCGCACAAGCGCAACATCGGCGTCGTCTTCCAGCATTACGCGCTGTTCCCGCATATGAGCGTCGGCCGCAACGTCGCCTATCCGCTGACGCTTCGCGGCGTCGACCAGGCGACGAGGCAGACACGCGTGGCAAGGGCGCTCGACATGGTCAAGATGGGCGATTTCGCGCATCGCTATCCCAGCGAATTGTCGGGCGGCCAGCAGCAGCGCGTGGCGTTGGCACGCGCCATCGTCTTCGACCCGCCGCTGCTCCTGATGGACGAGCCGCTCGGCGCGCTCGACAAGAAGCTGCGCGAATGGCTTCAGCTCGAGATCAAGCGCATCCATCGCGAACTCGGCACCACCTTCGTCTATGTCACGCACGATCAGGAAGAGGCGCTGGTGCTGTCGGACCGCATCGCCGTGTTCAACCGCGGGCGCATCGAGCAGGTCGGCACCGGCCGCCAGCTCTATGACGAGCCGGCAACGCTGTTCGTCGGCCGCTTCATCGGCGATTCCACCGTGCTGCGCGGCAAGGCGCGCAGCGATGGCAACAGCACCGCGCTGAGCATCGCCGGCGAGACGGTGACGGTACCGCGTAAGCTGTCGGGAGAAGCCAGTCCGGTGATGCTGCTGCGTCCCGAAAAGCTCGCGATCCGAAGAGCCGGCCAAAGTGCTGCCAATGGCGCCAACCGCCTGTCGGGGACGATCGCGGAAGCCATCTATCTCGGCTCGGAATCGAAATACGAAGTTAAGCTCGCCGACGGCTCGGCCGCGATCGTGCGCTCACCACTGACCGGCGAGAGTTTTGGCCTCGGCGACAAGGTCGAGCTCTGCTTCGACGGCAGCGATGCCAAGCTGCTCGCGGACGACGCAAGCGCCGACACCACACTCACCTGATTCCATCTGGCCTGATCCCATCTGGCCTGATCCCATCTGAAAGTCATTCCATGCAAGCCAAGCGCAACGGCGACATATCGTTCTGGTATGCGGATCTGGGGGCGGTTCCCGTTCCGCGCCCGTCCTTGCCTGGAAACATCGAGGCCGATGTCGCCATTGTCGGCGCCGGCTATACCGGCCTGTGGACCGCCTACTATCTGAAAAAGGCGAAGCCATCGCTGCGCGTCGTGATCGTCGAGCGCGAATTTGCCGGCTTCGGCGCTTCGGGGCGCAATGGCGGCTGGCTGTCGGGCGGCTTCAGCTGGTCGCGCGAAAAATATCTCAAGACATCGAGCCGCCAAGGCGTGATGGCGATGCAGGCGGCGATGGCAGGCTGCGTTGATGAAGTGATCCGGGTCGCGACCGAGGAAGGCATCGACGCCGACATTCGCCGCGTCGACAATCTGACGGTGGCCACCAACGCAGCGCAGTTGGAGCGCGTGCGCGAAGAATGCGAGACGATCCGTTCCTGGGATGTCGACCCGAACCGCGTCGAGATGCTGGACGCCGCCTCAACGCGCACGCGCATCAACATCCGTAACGTCATGGGCGGCTTCGTCGTCCATGGCCAGGCGCGGGTGCAGCCGGCCAAGCTGGTGCGCGGGCTTGCCGATGCCGTCGAGCGGCTGGGCGTGCCGATCTATGAGAAGACGACGGTGACAAGCATCGCCAAGGGCAGCGTGACGACAGACCGCGGTACGGTGCAGGCGGAGACGATCATCCGCGCGACCGAGGGTTTTACATCAGGCATCCCCGGCGAGGAGCGGACCTGGCTGGCGCTCAACAGCGCGCAGATCGTGACTGAGCCGCTGCCTGCCGACCTGTGGCGCGACATCGGTTGGGAAGGGCACGAACTGCTCGGCAATGCGGCGCATGCCTATTGCTATGCCCAGCGCACGCGTGAGGGACGCATCACGATGGGCGGACGCGGCGTGCCTTATCGCTACGGCTCGCGCACCGACGTCAACGGCCAGACGCAGCAGGCCACGATCGACCAGCTGCACACGATCCTGACGACGCTCTTGCCGCAGACCAAGGGATGCCGCATCGATCACGCCTGGTGCGGCGTGCTCGGCGTGCCGCNTCCTGACGACGCTCTTGCCGCAGACCAAGGGATGCCGCATCGATCACGCCTGGTGCGGCGTGCTCGGCGTGCCGCGCGACTGGTGCACCACGGTCGGCCTCGATCCCGCGACCCGCATCGGCTGGGCCGGCGGCTATGTCGGCCTCGGCGTGTCCAGCTCCAACCTTTCGGGGCGCACGCTGGCTGACCTTGTTCTCGGGGCAAACACCGAGCTGACGAAGCTGCCCTGGGTCAACCGCAAGGTCAGGCCATGGGAACCGGAGCCCTTCCGCTGGCTGGGCGTGCATTCGATGTACCAGCTTTATCGCATTGCCGATGGCCGTGAGGCGGCAGGCCTTGCGCACACCTCGAAGCTGGCCGCGTTGGCCGACAGCATCACCGGCCACTAAAGCCATTTGTTCTCACGCAATTCCGGGGCAGACCGCTTTCCTGGAATTGCTCTTATCCATGGAGCTAGACTTGATCGATCTTTCGACCTTCCACGATCTCGCCAAGGCCGAGATCGGCGCGTTCTCTCCTAAGCCAACCTCGATTGAAGGGGATCAGGTCGAGGCCGTGCGCTCGTTCTTTCAATCGCCGGACGGGACTGTCGATGTCGGCATCTGGGAATGCACGCCCGGCCGCTTCACCGCCGATCGTTCGGACTCGTCGGAGATCTGCCACATCATTTCGGGGCGCGTGGAACTGAGCCGCATCGATGGCGAGGTGCGGGAACTCGGTCCGGGCGATCTCCTCGTCCTGCCGCAGGGCTGGAAGGGCGAGTGGCTGATACGCGAGACCACGCGCAAGCTCTACATGATCCAGAGCGCCGGCTGACCGGCGCTACGGCTATGGCGAGCTCAGTGATCGATCGGCCCCTTCGGCGAGACCAGCGCGGTGCCGGCGGTCGTCGGGCGCTCGATCAGGCGGCGCACGCGCGGCGGTTCGTCGCCGCTGTGCAGCGCCCGCACCCGCTCGCCGACGACGGCGTCGGCATGGGTGGCGCGCCGGTTGTGGCGGATGTATTCCAGCCAGGTCGGCGTGTGGTAGTGTTCGATCCAGACTGCGGGATTTTCTAGGTCCCGAGCCAGCGTCCAGTTGCGGGCGCCGTCGCGGCGGCGGATGCGCCCGCGCTCGGCCATGGTGGCGAGGAATTCGGGTACATCTTCGTCGCGGATACTGTACTCTATCATGATGGCGATGGGGCCGCTGCGCGGCTTCAGGTCGAGGCCGAGATGCGGCTCCTTGAAGCGGTTGAGCGGGTCGAGGTTGAGAGTCGTCTGCTGCGGCAGCGGCAGGAACAGGCCGATGGCGCCGCCAACAAGCATCGCGATGGCCGCCGCAATCAGCGCGGTTTCGGCGCCATGCGCATCGGCAACGACGCCCCAGATCCAGCTGCCCAGCGCAATGCCGCCGAAGGTCGCCGTCTGGTAGACCGACAGCACCCGGCCGACGACCCAGCGCGGCGTCGACATCTGCACCGTGACGTTGAAATGCGACAGCGCGATCACCCAGCAGGCGCCGCCGATGAGCAAACCCGCCGCAGTCTGCCAGGCATTGAGGCTGATGGCGGCGTTGAAGGCGCAGACGGCAAAGCCGGCGAACGCCATCCGCACCATCGTCTCGCTGGATAGCAATTGTCTGAGACGCACGCTGATCAGCGCGCCGCCGACGGCGCCGATGCCGAAGGCGCCGAGCATGATGCCGTAGGTCAAGGCATCGCCCTTGACGACGTCGCGCGCCACCAGCGGCAGCAGCGCCAAAACCGCGCCGGCGCTGAAGCCGAAGGCGGAGCCCCTGACCAGCACCTTGCCGATGTTGGGCGACATGGCGACATAGCGCAGGCCGGCGCCCATGGCGGCGCCCAGCGTCTCGCGCGGTAGCGTCGAGACCGGCAGCTCCGGCTTCCAGCGGAATAGCACGATGATGAGACCTATATAGCTCAGCGCATTGGCGGCGAACGCAGCAGCCGCACCAGCGGCGGCAACGATGATGCCGCCGATCGCCGGGCCGACGCTGCGTGTCAGGTTGAAGCCCAGTGAATTGAGTGCAACCGCGGCCGGCAGCTTGTTGCGCGGCACCATGTCGCCGACCGATGCCTGCCAGGACGGGTTGTTGAGCGCCGTGCCGCTGTCGATTAGGAAGGTGAAGGCAAGCAGCGTCCACGGTGTCATCCAGCCGTTCCAGGTGAACAGCGTTAGAAGTGCAGAGACGACCAGCATGAAGATTTGGGCGATCAGCATCACCTTGCGCCGGTTGAAGCTGTCGGCGATGGCGCCGGCGACGAGTGCAAACAGCATGATCGGCAGAGTGGCCGAGGCCTGGACCAGCGCCACCTGATAGGGCGACGTGGCGATGGTGGTCATCATCCAGGCGGCGCCGACGCCCTGGATCAGGCCACCGAAATTCGACACCAGGCTGGCCGACCAGACGGCGCGGAAGATGCCGTGCCGGAACGGCGCCAGCGCCGAAACGCGTTCGCTGTCCGGCTCGTCATCGATCATCAGACCTGTCCCACCTTAACGTGCTGGTTTCGTCCGCCGGGACGACAATCATGGCATCCGTTTGAAATAGAGCACGACATCCAAAAGGGCGAACGCGTCTTCGAAAAAGATCATGGTCCAACAACAGGATAGCAAGGCGAAAATACGTCAGCCGGGAAGGGTTCGCTACCCAGAGCGATGTTCTCATTGGTCCACTGCTCGGGGCTGTCGGCCGCGCGCGAAGTCAGCTTCTGTCCCGGGCAGCGGTATGCAAGGCTTCGGTCAGCGTGCCTGTCGTCTCGCCGCCGGCGTGAAGGCGCAGGAAAAGCTCCATGCCGACAAGCCGCAGCCTGGACGGTTGCTCGCGCCGCGCCAACTGGACCATGTCCTCCAAATTCGCGGCGGGCCATTTCAAGGCATCGCGCAGGAAACCGCCGCGTAGCAAAGTCTCCGTGCCGGCCGAAAATTGCGACGACATCTCGAAGCCGATCTTGCGCGCCTGGACGTTCTGGCGCGGAATATGCTTTTCAGCGACCTTTCGCAAAAGCCATTTTCCTGTTTTGTCGCGGTATTTCTGCCGCCTCGGCAAATGGATGGCGAAGTCGATCAGGCGGTTTTCCAGGAACGGGACCCGCAGTTCCACGGACGCCGCCATGCTCAGCCGGTCGTGCCGGTGCAGTATGTCCTGCAGATGCGAATAGAGGTCGTAGAGGCAACTACCGAGAAAGGCGCGATCCGCGGGCGGCATAACCGGCTCCAGGCGGTCGAAGATCTCGGTTTGCAGGAAATTCAGCTCCGGCGACAAAGCACGCAGGACCATGCTGCGATCCATTTGTGAGTGGCTTCCAGCCGAGACCTTGTAGGGGGCATGACGCTGTTGCTCGAATCTCCGGTCGAGCGAGCGCTTCGAATGGACCAGGCGCCGGGGCCACGACCAGGAACGCCACTTCTTCATGCTCAAGGCCTGCAAGGGGTAGCCGCCAAACAATTCGTCTGCGCCTTCGCCGGTGAGCAGCACCTTGACGCCATCGGCCCGGCATCGTTCGGCAAGCGCCAGCAGTGCGACATGGCTGGCGTGCCAGCCATCGCTTTCAAGATGCCAGATTACCCTTGGCCAAAGTTCGAAAAACCGGTTCCTGTCGACCGGCACCCGGCGCAAGGGCACGCCGACATGGCGGCCGGTGCGTTCGGCGTCTTCGGCCTCGCTGTAGCCGAGCTGCGGGTCGACGACATAACCGTGGACTTCCGGCCTGAACCGCTTTGCCAGCGCCGTTATCAGGCCGGAATCGACACCGCTGCTGCAGGCGGTGGCAACGCTGGTATCGNCTGAACCGCTTTGCCAGCGCCGTTATCAGGCCGGAATCGACACCGCTGCTGCAGGCGGTGGCAACGCTGGTATCGGCGATGCAGTGAAGTCCGACGCTGTCCTTGAGCAACGCCTCGAGCGTCGCCATGTGTTCAGCATCAGCGGATGCATCGCCGGTAATGCGCGCGGTCTCCAGCACGTCCAGCACATGCCAGAAGCGGCGCTTCTCGATAACGCCATCGGTGATCTTCCACAGGCCGGCGGGCGGCAGGCGCTCGATGCGGTCGAACAGGCTGTAGCTGGAATCGCGGCTCTGCCAGGCAAGCCGCAAGGTGATCTCGCGGCTGTCGATGTCGCGCGGAAAACCGTCGCAGGCGAGGATCGCCTTGTCCTCCGAGGCGAACAGGATTCGCTCCGGCGTGTCGGCCACCGACATCGGCTTGATTCCAAGACGGTCACGCGCAAGCCACAGCGCACTGCTGCGAGCGTCGAAATAGGCGAAGGAAAACATCCCGTCGAACAGCGGCACGGCTTTTTCGGGACCCCAGTGATGCAAGGCTTCGAGAACCACTTCGGCATCGCAGATGGTTCGAAAGACGACGCCTTGCGCCTGCAGCGTTTCGCGCAGCGAGCGGTAATTGTAGACCTCGCCATTGTAGACGAGAACCCCATCGCCGGAAGAAGTCAGCATCGGCTCACGGGCGGCGGGCGAGGGATCGATGATGGTCAGTCGGCGGTGACCGAGGGCCAGCCGATTGTTGTGCCAGCTGTCATGATCGTCGGGGCCGCGATGTACCAGCGCCTGCATCATGCTGGCGACATCCGACAGGTCGTTGGCGTCGATCGGGTTTCGTTTGCGCCAGACGCCGGCTATTCCGCACATGGCCTGCCGGTGAGTTCTGCCTGAGTCATGGCCTGCAATCTAGCCAGAACACAGCCGCCTGCAAGCGCTGCCTAGAACCCGTTTTCGATGCGCTCGAAGATGACGTTGGTGAAGGCCGATATCTGGCTGCCGATGAACGGACCGGTCAGCGCCACGACCAGCATGATGGCTACGATCTTGGGTACGAAGGTCAGGGTGATTTCCTGGATTTGGGTCAGGGCCTGGATCAGCGCGATGCCGATGCCGACCACCATGGCAACCAGCACCACCGGCGCGGACGCGACGAGCACCGTCCACACCGCATACTGGACGATGTCTAGGGCGTCGGCCTCGTTCATGTGAGCGCGCCTCTATGGAACTGTCTAGCTGGCCGGCTTTATCGAAACGCCCGCGCCGACCGGCACTTCGGTGCCGTTCTGCAGCACGGCGATCACGCCGTTGCTTGCAAGCTTGACCGAGGCCACGACGCCGGTCGTCTTGCCGTCGGCCGAGGTGATCGAACGGCCGATCAGGGCATCGGCCTGCGACAGCGCCGACGACTGCATGATCTGGTCGAGCTTGGTGTTGGTCTGCACCGATTGCTCGACCTGCGAGAAGGTGGCGAGTTGGGCGACGTACTGCGTCGAATCCATCGGTTTCGTCGGATCCTGGTTCTTCATCTCGGCGATCAACAGCTTCAGGAACGACTGGTAGTCGACCGCTGTCTTCGACGTCTGCTGGGTACCCTGGTTGGCGCCCGTGGGGATCGTCGTCGTCATGTCCACATTCATCAGTATTGTGCTCCCACGGCCAGCGGGCGCTTCGCACCCTGAACATCGTCATTGCCGCCAAGTGCGCGGCGTTCGAGCGGATAAAGCGCGCGGATAGCCTTCAGCGCTTCATAGATATGGTCTTCGCCGACCATGCGGTCGATCTGCTTCAGCGCGCCACTGATCTGCTCATCCTCGAAGCTTGCCAAAAGCAAGGGCAGCGAGCGGCGGAACATGGCGCGCGCCTCGATGGCGCCGGCCGGGTTCATCAGCATCACCTGCAGGATGAAATAGAGCTGCTTGAGCGGCGTCGAGGCATCGTCGGCCTGGATGACATGGTTCTCGAGCAGGAACTGTACGTCGTTCATCAGCTCGACGGTGACCTTGCGGTCGACGCGGATGACGGCGCCGTTGATGTAGATCTTCTCGTTCGGCTTCAGCGATATCTTCAGCGTGTTGGTCATTGAATGCCGTCCCGGATGATCTGGGACACTTCGATCAGCCCTTCGAAATTGTCGGTGCGGCCCTGGCGGATGTCCTCGGCCTCGCGCAGCAGCCACAGGCCGATGGAGATGAGGTTGGCGCGCAGTTCCTTGGGCAGGACATTGTCGCTGGAACCGAGATCCTCGACGAAGGTGGTCCAGACCCGGTTGGTGAAGTGCAGCGCCTCGACCGCTTCCATCGAGGTGTGGCCGACCGCCGCCGCCGCCGCCAGCATTTCGATCGAGCGGGTCAAAAGCTGCCGCTCGCGATCTTTCGCATCGGCAACGGAGTCGGTCTGGATGTCGGCGTAGGAGAATTGGTACATCGTTTGGCTCTACCGTTGCGGTTGAGATTGTCAGGTCAGGTAGTTCAGCAGGCTCATCTGCTGCAGGCGCGCGGTCAGCGCGAAGGACGTCTCGATATGCTGCGTCAGATCCGCGACGCGGGTGGCTGCCTCGGCGGGGTCGANGCGAAGGACGTCTCGATATGCTGCGTCAGATCCGCGACGCGGGTGGCTGCCTCGGCGGGGTCGACGCCTTCCAGATCGAGGATATGGCGCTCGAACAGGTCGACCTGCGTCTTCATGCGGTCGCTGGCGTCGGAGACCCGCTTCTCGGCAAGGCCGGTCTCGGCCTGCAGTTGCCCTAGCCCGCCTAGCGCCTCGCCGACCATCGCCTGGGCGCGGCCGACAACGGCGGTCTTCGCCGCCTGGCTGATATTGCCGGAGAGCAGGTCGGTGATCAGGGCGGAAGCCATGGCGAGCTTGCGGATGCTGTCTTCATTGGCGCTGGCCGAGGTCTGGGTGGTTTCGCCCAGCGAAATACGGCTGACGATCTGCTGGTCGGTGGCGTTCGACCAGTTGGCCTGCCAGCCGGCGCCCATGAACTGCGGCACGACATTGCTGGTGATGAAGCTATCCATCTGGGCGGCGGTGATGTTGGCGGCGAGCGGATCGGTCTGCGTGAAGCCGAAATACGACGAGAAGGAAGCGTCGAACGCCGCCTTGGCCGGCGAGCCGGCGGCGGTGAAATCGTCGATCGGCTTGACGTCGGTGTTGGTGCCGGCAAACAGATATTCGCCGTTGACGCTGGCATTGAGGATAGAGGTCATCTGCTGCACGGCGGCCTTGCCGGCTTGCTGCGTGATGGTGCTCGAGGAATTGCCGGCGGCGGTCAGTGCGGTCAGCAAATTCTGCGCAGTGTCGGAAAGCTGGCCAAGCGCAGCCTGCGTCGAGGACAGCCGAGCGGTGACCAGCGAATTGGAATCGATGATGACGTTCAACCGGTCGAGGTCGCGCGAGAAGGTGACCGCCTGCGAGGTGCGCGCGCCGAGCGCCAGACCGACATCGGCGACGGTGCCGGTCGTCGATTCCTTGGTGGCTTTGACCAGTTCGGCCTGCATGCGCATCTGCTGATAGCGCGCGGCGTTGGAGAGGGCGGCTGATGAGACGGATGTGGCTTTCATGGCTTATCCTACGGCATCGAGCAGGGCTGACAGCATGTCGTCGACGGTTTTCATCATGCGCGCCGAGGCCTGATAGGTGTGTTCGAGGTCGAGCAGCAGCGACATCTCCTGGTCGACATTGACGCCGGTGTCGTTGGACAGCGCCTCGGCGGTGCGCGATGCCAGCGCTTCCTTGGCGTCTGCATTGCTCGAGGCCTGCCGGCGCTGGCCTTCGAACCAGCCAATGGCATTGGCGGCGTAGTCGGAGACGCTGGACGTCACGGTGATGCCGGCCGCAGCGTCGAAAGGCATCGGCTTGTCGAGCTTGTCGCCATAGCCGATCAAGAGCTGCGAATAGGAGGCGTTGCCGGCGGTGTTGGCGATATACGCCGCACCATTGGCGCCGCCGTCGCGCAGCAGCACCGGATTGCCGCCGACGCTCGGGTCCATTGCGGCGTTGACCTTGATCGAGCCGGCAAGCCCGTCGATCAGCGTGCCGGCGGCCGGAATGGCGGGCGCACCCGACCAGGTGAACAGGCCGGTTCGGTCGGGCTGCGAAGGTGCTGTTTCGGCAAAGGCGGTGATGAGGCCGCGCGCCACTTCGTCGAGCTGGCTCTGCATCGTCGCCGCGACGCCGTCGCGCAAGGTAATGAGCCCGGCGAGCTTGCCGTCGGCGCTGGTGTTGCCGCCAGCCCCGGCGCTGACCGGCACATTGTCGATGTAGATGGTGTTGCCTGGTGTGCCGGCCGTGTAGCCCGCCGACGGGGTGAAACTTACCGAGCGCGGAATGGTCTCGAACAGTGTCGTGCCATCCTTGGTGGTGATGACCATGTCGTTGTCGCCCCGCGTGAAGGTTGACACCGGCACATAGTCCGCGATCTTCTTCAGCAAAGCGTCGCGCTGGTCGAGCGCGTCGGATGCGTCGGTACCCGAACGGGTTGCGGAGATGACCGCCTTGTTGGCGTCCTGGAACTGACTAAGCAGCGAGTTGAGATCGTTAACCGCCGTTGATATCTCGCCATCGGCCTGGGTGCGGAAATCCTGGATCGCGTTGGTGCCGTCGTTCAGAGCGCGCACCACCTGCTGGGCCGCGTCGATGACGCTGGAGCCGAGGTTCTGGTTGGATGGCGTAGCGGCGTAAAGCTGCAGCGCGTTCTGCAGCTTGCCGATCGCGGTCGAGGCAGAGGAGGCGTTGTCGACGCCGTTGACGGCAACGGCGAGGCGGTCAATTCCGCTGTAAAGCGTGCTCTGGCCGCTCCATGCCGATTGCGCGCTGAGGTTCTGGCGAAACAGCAGGGCGTTGGTGGCGCGCTGGATCTCGACCGAGCGGGCGCCGGGCGCGCTGCTGACGACGACCGCCGTGCGGCGGGCATAGTCGGGGTTGCTGGCGTCGGCAATATTGCGGGAAAGGACGCTGGTCTGCTTCGATGTGGTCTGAAGCGACTGTTGGGCTATGGTCAATGCGGAAGTCAGCGACATGCGGGTCTTTCACGAGGCCAGTGGGGAGGGGATGACGTCTCTGCCCTGTCGGCGGCGTCGGCGTTCGGAAACCTGCAATTCCAGACCACCCCGGCCGGTTTGCCGGTGTGGCCTTGAATTCGAAATCCGCGCACCGCGCTGCTCTGGTTTGGGTTCATTCCCCTGGCGCCCGTCGTTTATCTCTTCAGGTTGACAAGGACATCCATGAGGTCGGAACCGGTCTGGAACACTTTCGAGTTAGCGGTGTAGCTGCGCTGCGCCGCGATCATGTTGGTCAATTCCTCGGCGATATCGACGTTGGAATTTTCCAACGCGCCGGAGATGATGCTGCCGAGCTTGCCTTCGTTGGCGAAGCCGATGCGCACGGTGCCGGAGTCGGTGGACTGCGCATAGACATTGCCAGGCAGTGCGGTGAGGTTGTCGGCGCTCTGGACGTCAGCCAGCGGGATCTTGAACAGCGGCTTGGTCGAGCCGTCCTGATACTGGGCGTAGATGACGCCGTCCTCGCCGATCTGGATCTTTTCGATCGTGCTGGGCGCGTTGCCGTTGACCTTGGCTTCGGAGACTGTGAAGCCGGTGCCGAGCTGGGTCAGCTTGGACAGATCGAGGTCGAGCGACGCACCGCCCGGTACGGGGATCGTTATGCTGTCGACCGCGCCGGTTAGCTTGCCGGTGGTGGTGTCGAAGGTCAGGTTGGCCGTGGCCAGCGCGCCGCCCGTATAGGGGAAGGATGTGCCCGGCGTCGCCTGGGACTGGTCGAACACAGAGACCGACCAGGCGCCGGTGCCGGTGTTGGTGAAATAGACGTCGAGCAGCTTCTTGTTGCCGAGATTGTCGTAGGTGACCATCGAGGACTTCGACGTGTATTCGGCGGTCGGGCTGTTGGTGGAAGGCAGCGGACCGGCGGGCGGCGTGGCGCCGGCCGGCAGATTGGCGTTGAAATTGCCTGTGGTGCTGGGCGTCGCCGTCATTTCCTGGTCGGAGATCTGGACCGGAACCAGCCCTTCGAAGCCGTTGGCGGTGGCTGCCGGCGTGCCGTTGGCGTAGCTGTATGCCATCAGCTGGTAGCCGGCGGCGTTGACCAGCCTGCCCTGAGCGTCGGGAACGAATGCGCCGGCGCGGGTGAGGAAAGGCGTTCCGCTGGGGTCCTGGACGACGAAGAAACCGTTGCCGTTGACCGCAAGGTCGGAAACCGAGGTCGTGTACTGCAGCACGCCCTGGGCGCTGATGGCCGAGCGGATGGTGGTGTTGACGCCGCCGGAATTATAGGCGCCGCCGACCTGCGGCATGATCAGCGTCGAAAACTCGGCCGAGGATCGCTTGTAGCCGGTGGTGTCGGAATTGGCGATGTTGTCGGCTGTCGCCGAAAGGCGGTTGGCCTGCGCGTTCATGCCGGAAACGCCGGTCCGCATCATTCCGTAAAGGCTCATCGAACGTCTCCTCAATGCCCAACATCGTTGGGCCCATCTGTGGTCGCGAGGATATAATTTCTGTCTTGCGCGAGGCTGGCGCAGACCGCCATCAGAACACCAGCCGGTAGCCAAGGAAGCGCTTGGAATCTATCGGGTCCTGGCCGAGCTTTTCGCGCAGCTTCTTGCGCAATTTGGAGATGTGGCTCTCGACCACGTTCTCCTCGACCTCTTCGTCGAAGATGCCGTAGATGGCGTTGAAGACCTGGGTCTTGGTGACCCGGCGTCCGCGGTTGCTCGCCAGATATTCGAGGATGCGGCGTTCGCGACGCGGCAGAGGCAGCGGCTGGCCATCGATCTCGGGATCGCGGCCATCCATGAAGATGCGCATGGCGCCGATCTCGGTGTAGCTGACGTCCTCATGGGCGCGGCGGCGGATGGCGGTGATGCGGGCCAGGATCTCCCGAATATGGACCGGCTTGCGGATGACGTCGTCGACACCGCTCTCGAACAGCCGCAGCGTATTCTCGAGCGAGTGCTGTTCGCTCAGCGCAATGACCGGAGCGCCGGTGCGGTCGCGGATCTGGCGTGGCGAGATGGCGCCTTCGCGGCAGTCGCCGATGAGGAAGGCTCGGACCGATCGCAAATCCGTGTCGGCGGCCGATGTCACCCACTCGCCGAATTCGCCGGACGCGAAGCCTGCACAGGCGACGCCCTCACGATCGAAAAGTGAATTATAGCCTTCAGTTACGAGCTCACGCTCGTCAACGATTACAATCATCGGCCCCGCCTCCGAATCAGATCATCTGCCCCGTGGGAAGAGCCGTAACCGGTGCCGGGAATCCTGAACAACCATCATTTCTTGTAGCTATTTTCTTGGGAGTTATTTCGAGTTTCGAAATGACCGCAATCAGGAGGTTGTATCGTTGGTTGCCGAACGGGTGACGTGGCACGTCAACCGCCGGGCGTGGATTTGCAGCCGTTCGCAAGAGATGATTCACCTAAGGGTTGCAAAAGTTGCGGGCGTTCGGGGTCCATTTGCCGAAGCCGGTGGCGACCATATTGGCGATGACGCGGCAGACATAGAATTTCTGCGCGGGATCATTGTCGGGGCCGGCGTGGTAGCGGGCGACGGCCATCGACCAACTGACATGACGCGCATGCAGGCTGGCCAGGAAGCGTGCGGCATAGTCGACATTCTGGCGCGGGTCGAGCATGTCGTCGACGCTGCGGAAATGCGCGGCGTGATAGTGATGGTTGATCTGCATGCAGCCGAGGTCGATCAGCGTCTTGCCCTCACGTCGGGCTGCTTCGAAGGCGGCCAGGGCCTCAGTGCGGCTCCTTGGAAATACCGCTTTTCCCTCTATATTCAATGCGTTAGGTTGCAAGCTACCCTTCCTGCCGGTCTCGGTCAGCCCGACCGCATAGAGGATGCCGGCGGGCACGCCATAGCGGTCGGCGGCACGCAAAATCTCGGGCTCGCAAGGGTTGGTGGCGGCGGTGGCCGGCTTGGTGGCGAGGCTAGATAAACATATCGTCGCCAGCACGCTCGCGAGCAGGCGCGCCAGCGCGGCCGAATTCCTGGGCATCGTCATTGCGGTTTCTTCCCGACTGGTGGCCGCCCGAACCCGTATTGTTGCCGCTCGAGTTTCCGGGCTGAAAAGCGGACTGGTCGCGGCCTTGCGGCATTGGCTGCGAGTTCGCTGCATCGCTGCGAACCCCTGCGTGGACTGCTATCGAAGGTTGCAGGATGGTGACCTTGTCGACATCGAAGCCGAGCCCGCGCAACGACTTCACGATGGCGTCGCTATCGGTGGCGAGACGGCGGTAAGCCTCATGGGTTTCGGGCTTCAATTCTATCGAAAGTTGTTCTCCGGAAAGCCTCAGACTGGCGGTGACCATGCCGAGCTCTGCCGGGTGAAGCTCGATCTTCAATATATGTGTCGGAACGGCAACAGAACCGGCCGTCTGGGCGGTCGTTGACGGCGTCGAAACGGCTGGCCGCAGGCCGTTGTCCGAAGCCAGCGCGTCGATAAGCGCCGAAGTCGTTTGGTTTATCGGACTATGCGCCGGCGCGGGGAAGCTCTGTTCGCCGACAATGTCGACGCGCGCAGCGAATGGCGGCTGTTTTCCCTGTGTGGACGATGCCGCGGAATGGGCTCCATCGACGGACTTCGCCGACGGCGCGGACCGTTTTGCCTCGGGTGCCGAAACGTCGCTTGCCGTCTGGTCCGCCGGTAGAGGAGGCGTCGGACCATCCTGGTGCGGCAGTTTGCCGGACTGGAGCCCGATCGCGGGCAGCTTTTGCGCCTGATCCTGTGCGGAAACGCTGGTACCGGGCTTGGCCCGTTCCGATCGCGTCGTCGTGTCGAGTCTGTTGTCAATGCCGGAAGCTGCGCGGTGTCTCTTCAGAGGCGACGTCTGTGCAGAAATGGCCTCGCCAGCGGGCGCCGGTTGCCCAGTCTGTCCATTCGTCGCGATGCCGTTCCCGCTTGTCCGGACCGTTGAGAAATGCCTGATATCGTGCAACGCCAGCACCAGTGGCAAATGATCCTGCAGCGATCCTGCATCCGCGTCTCGTCCGGCCACCTCAGCGTCCTTGGATGGTTTGTCCGGGCCACTATCGGCATGTTCTTTTGCGGCCTTGCCGGCAGCGGATTTCGTCCCCGTTTTGCCAGACTGGGTGTGTGGGATTTCGCTTTTGCCGGGACCGGCAGGGCTGCGTTTGGCCCAATGCAGCTCGTGCGACGCGGCCTCAATTGCTCCCTGGCCTATCGGTGTCGGCGCATCGTCGTCGCCGCGCACCATGTCGCCGAAGCTTTTGTCGCCGCCCTTGGCGTTTGAGGCCGACTGCTTCGATCCGGCGTGCGCGGGAGCCGGCAGGGCCTGGCCAACATTGGTGGTCATTTCGGGGCTGCTCCAAGCATCTGGTCGATCAAATCGAGCTGGCGACGCGTCCTCGCCATGGCGGCGTCGGTGGGATCGGCTGGCTCTACGGCGGCGGGGGCCGGCGCCGATGCCGGCACGACCGGAGCCGCATCGCTGGCCGGGGCGACTGCAGGCGTTTCCGCCGCCTTTGCCTCTGGCGTGCTTGGTGCCTGCGCGGCCGGTTCACTTGCCGCCTTCAGTCGGTCGGTTGCTGCCGGTTCACTCGATGTTGTGGCGGCTGGCTGTTCCGGCACCGCGCCTTCGACCGACGGCAGCTCTGGCTCGTCGGGTTTTTCCACTGCCGCGGTCTTGACCGGCTCCTGCCTGGCCGCGGCAGGTGCGGGCTTTTCGGCAGGCAACGGCGCCGGGGGGGCGATGACTTCACCGGCTACGGCCTGCGCGGCATCGAGCAGGTCGCGGTCGCTTTGCGAAAGCTGGTTGCGATCGATCTTGTCCAGCTTGGCGCGGACCTCGCCGATGGTGCCGGACGTTACCGTGGACAGGCTGGAATAGAGCTGGGCGCGCGGATCATCCTGATTGTGGATGCCGTCGCGGCCCCGTTCAGCCCTGGCCGAGGCAAAGGCGGAGAGATCGGCAAAGCCGTCGATGGCGGCGCGGCGGGCGATGCGCAGATAGATCACCTTCTCGCGCTCGGGATCCATCATTGCGGTGATGTCGGCGAGCTTGTCCTGGCTGATTGCCATGTGCAGCGCGATGACGCCGGAGACGAAGGCGTCGGCGAACTGGCTGGCATAGGGCGAATAGAGGTAGTCTTCGACATATTGGGTTGAGGCAAGCGCGAAACGCGCACCGTCGCCTTGCGCGGCGGCGATGCCGACCGAGCGGCGCAGCGCTGCTTCCTCGACCAGCGTGCCGGGGCTGAGCAGGCGAGCATCGTCGAGCAGCGCAAGCGCGCTGACCGGTTGCTCGGTGGCGAGAAGCGAGCCTTTGACCAGCGCCAGAAAGGCACCGAGATCGGGGGGCAGGGTCATCGGATCGATCGGCTTCAGCGCCTCGATCGCAGCCGCCTGCCGGCCGTTCAGATAATCGACAATGCCCTTGGCGATGGCCAGGCTTTGCGGGTCGGCCTTGGCGCGCGACACCGCCGCCTCGACGGTGACGGGGTTGCCGCCACTCATGCCATAGACCAGCAAGGCGCGAAAATTCTTCGGGTCGCGGAAATCGTCTGCGTTCGCCGCGCGCAGCCTTGTGTCGGCCATTTCGAGCAGCTTGGCCTGCATCGGCAGCGCGGCGTGATCGCCTGCGGCTATGCGGTCCTGCACAAGCTGCAGCGAGCGCACCAGCTGATAGGGCTGCAAGCCGTCCTCGGCGAAGGCCGATGGCGGATGGACAGCGCTCAGCAGCAGCAGCCCGACGCCGCCGATGATGGCGGCGCGCCTCATCCGTCGGTCGCCATCAGGATTTCGATGCGGCGGTTCGCTGCAGCCATCGGGTCGGCCGCGATTTTCGGCTCGCGGTCGGCGAAGCCGGCGACCTCGGTGATGCGGCGCTCGTCGACGCCGCCGCGCACCAGCATGTAGTAGGCGGAATGGGCGCGCGCCGTGGACAGCCGCCAATTGTCATAAGTGTCGCTGCGGAATGGCCGCGCGTCGGTGTGGCCGTTGATGCTGATCGTGCCTTTCTGCTCGTTGACGATGCGGCCGATCTTTTCCATCGCCAGCACCAGTTCACGCCTAGGCACCGCCGATCCGATCTCGAACATGCCGAAATCGAACTGGTCCGTGATCGAAATGACGACACCCTTGTCGGTGGCTTCGACGGAGACGCCATTATGCAATTTGTCGCCTGGCTTGAAGGCCTCGGCCAGTTCCTGCTTGACCTGCGCCGCGGCTCTAACAGTGGCGGCCGTCGGCGCTTTTTCTGCGGCTTCGGGTTTGGGTGCGGGTTGTGCTTCGGCGGCTTCGGCCTTTGCAATTTCGGCCTTCGCTGCTTCAGCCTTGGCCTCTGCTTTGGCTTCAGCCTTGGTCAGCGGCTTATCGGAAACGGATTTCGCCAGCGGCTCGAGCGGCGCCGCGGCCACTGGCGGCGCCGCGGCCGC